>JACKCD010000018.1 GCA_020634215.1 Ardenticatenaceae bacterium
CACGGTGGCCTTTGCCATTGGCGAAAGCAGCAAAACCATCACCATCCACCTGTTGGCCGATGATGAGGACGAAGCGGCCGAGACCTTCCAGGTGCAGCTTGCCGATGTGCTGGGTGGCTCCCTAGGCAGCCCCGCCGCCGTCACCGTCACCATCACCGATAACGCATCAACCGGCTGGACACTCTACCTGCCGGTGATTCGCAAACCCTAACCCCCCCTTTCCCAGTGCCATGCACCGTCTGCGGTGCATGGCACTTCTAAACACAAAAACGCCGATGTGAAACCACATCGGCGTTTTTTCTGTCTGTCTGTTTTGTCTGGCCGGTTATTTACCGATTGCCTCTTTTAATGACCGTCGAATCTGCGTCCGGTACAAAATTTGCGGTTTCGCCAACCCCTTCAGCTTGGTCGGCTCCATCTGCTCAAACGAAATCCGCTGCAAAAGCTGCGGCACGCTTGCTTCCAGTGCCCCCAGCATCGTGTCCGAAATGATGATATAGCCGTCCTCGGCCATATCCACCAAACGGCTGGCCTTGTTCATCGCCGCCCCTACCATGCGGAAGCTCATCCGTGACTCTGCCCCCACGTTGCCGACAACGACCTCGCCCAAATCAATGCCAATCCCTAGCCCAATTTCCGTGCCGGTGTTGTAATACCACCGCTGGCACAGCTCATTAAACTGGTGCTGCATTGTAATCGCCGTCTTCAACGCCAAATACGGCGCGTTTTTCTGGTCAAACGGGGCGTTAAATCCAACCAGCAGCTCATCACCCGTCAATTCAAATACGGTGCCGTCGTTGCTCAGGGCAATGTCCATCATCTGGGTAAAAAACTCATTAAGCTGGTTAATCGCCACATCCGGCTCCACTTTGGCAATCATGCCCCCAGTCCAGTTGCGGATATCAGCAAACATCACCACGGCGTTGCGCCGCTCCCGCCGCGCCATCAGCCCAGGGTCAGTCGAAAGCACATGCTCCACCAGCCGTTCCCCCATATAGCGGGAAAACGTCGCCTTCACCACCTGCTTTTCCTTCCGCTCCTGCTCCAGCTTGAGCGCCTCCATGCGGCGCAGTTCCGTCACGTCCTGCATCACTGCCACATAGCCAACGGCCGGAATGGGCGAGATGCTGGCGTATAAAATCGCGCCGTCATCCAGCACCACTTCCCGCGATTCGCTGTTGCGTCGGGCTTCGGCAAACAGTGATGTCAGCACTTTGAGTGCCGGTATTTCGGTGATCAGGCAGCCGGTGAGCTTGCTGGCCTGAGCGCGGAAAAATGTTTCCGCCGCTTTATTAAACAGCGAAATCCGCCACTCCTCATCGGTAATGATGATGGCATCGGTAGACTGCGCCAAAATGGTGCCCAGTTTGCGCCGCTCTTCGCTGACATCGGTAAACAGATAAGCATTTTCAATAGCGGTGGTCACTTGGGCACCGATGGTTTCCAGCAGGGCCAAATGTTCGGTGGTGAAGTAGCCTAATTCGGGGTGATTGAGTACCAACACCCCGACGGTGCTGTTGGCTCCCCGCGACAGCGGCACGCCGATGGCGGAGCCACTTTCGCTTTGGTCGTCGGGCAGCATTACCCAGCGCGGGTCTTGGCTAATATCGCGGATGATGTCGCCCCGGTTGTGGCGCACCAGCCAGCCGCCCAGCCCGGAGCGCATGACTTCCTGGCTAACCTGGCTGTTAAATTCCACGGGGGCACCGGCGCGTTTGAGGATTTTGCGGCTCACACGGCCGTTTTCATCTAGCAGCATGATGTTGCCCTTGGTGGCACCCAGCACCGCCTGCGTTTGGGCAATAATTTCGCCCATCATCTTGTCCAGGTTTAGCTCTTTGCTGATGGAGCGGCTGATGTCGCCTAGTAGTGCCAGCCGGTTGCGTTCTTCTTCCAGCTCCACGCGGGCGTGCTTCAGCTGGATGAGGGTACGGACGCGCACCAGCAGCTCTTCGCGCACGTGGGGGCGGTGCAGAAATTCGTCGGCACCAACTTCAATCCCCTTGATGCGATATTGCACATCGCGCAGAGCCGTGACCATGATCACCGGGATGCGCTGGGTGCGGCGGTCACTTTTTAGCTCCTGGCACACTTCAAAGCCGTTGACATCAGGCATCATCACGTCGAGCAGGATGATGTCGGGGTCGTGGAGTTGAGCCAGCTCGATGCCGGCGTAGCCGCCGCTGGCTTGCAGAATGCGGTACCCTTCCATTCGCAGTTGCGAGGAGAGGAGCAGCCGGTTTTCGGCGTTGTCGTCAATAATTAAAACAGTCGAGGAGGCTGTTTCGGTGGCGTTGGCTGGTTCGAGTACGGTTAACGTTCTCATGAATGCATGTCTAAATCAGGCAGTGGGGTTGGCTGAAATACGGCCGTTTTCCACATACAGCATCGTGGCCTGTTGCAGGAAGGGGTCGCTAAACATCGCTTTGTCCGTTGCCGTCAGCACGGCTTGCTCCGCCGACTGCACATAGTTGAGCAGCAGGGCGCGGCGCTGTTCATCAAGCTCGGCCACCACTTCGTCAAGCAACAAAATGGGGGCTTCACCCGTTTGGCTGGTCATCCAGTTGATTTCCGCCAGCTTGAGCGCCAGCACGGCGCTGCGCTGCTGACCACGCGAGCCAAACAGACCCAGTTCGCGGCCATTGACCCAAAAAGCCCAGTCGTCCCGATGTGGCCCAATGGTGGTGCTGCCACGGGCCAGGTCTTTGGCTTTACTTTCCTGCATCGCTTGCCAAAACCGCTCTTTGATCCGCTCTGGCTGCTGCAAATGGTCTTCCAGCCAGTCGGCAAGCTGCAGGGTTTCGCTGCTGTTGGTCGGGCTATCGTGCAAGTTAGGCAAATAGCGCAAACGGATGGATTCGCGCCGGTCGGTAAGCTGTTCATAATGAATGTGCTGCGTTTCGCGGGCGATGTTGCTGAAAAACTGCCCTCGGCGGGCAAAAAGTTCACTGCCTGAAGTTACTAAACGTTCGGTAAAAATGCTGAGAACATCATGGCCGCCGCGCCCTTCGGCCATTTGGCGCAGCAAGGCGTTGCGTTGCTCCAGAAGCTTGTTGTAGGTGGAAAGCTGACGGCAATAAATGGGGTCAATTTGGCACAGGGTAATGTTGAGATAGCGTCGCCGCTGGCTGGGAGAGCCGGTGATGAGATGAACATCTTGTGGCAAAAAGAGAACTGCCCGCACTTGACCAAGCAAGTCCATCAGCCGGACTTTGCGCCGGTTGACCAGTGCTTCGCGGCGAAAGCTGTACTGCTGCCCTTTTTGCTCGTTAATTAGACGCACTTCTAGCTGGCGTTCTCCCTGGCGCGTGGCGACGCGAGCCACCAGTCGCCCAACGATGACGGGATCATGGGTTTGCAGGGCATCCCAATGGATAAGCTGCTGATCCTGGTTGATATGGGGCGAACGGGTAGTTGCCAGATAATAGATCGCTTCCAATAGATTTGTTTTTCCCTGTGCGTTGTTGCCGTGTAACAAGGTGGCTCCGGCTGGAAGAGTGAGTTCTAAACGGCCGTAATTGCGAAAATTTGTGAGTGATAGATGGGTAATGCGCATAAACTTTTTGCGTGGTTTGCAGAAGAATTCACGAGCATTGTAGCATATCGCCCATCCATCGGGTAGCTCCACCTTGTTTGGTAATGAATGGCAAACCTCTGTCATGATGGTTACAGCGTGTTGTGTTGCACCAAGTGATATGATGCCACAGGAACGGCCGTTGTTACATCAAACAGACGTGAATATTGCCCAAACCCGGTCTCTTGTTGATCCCTACACCTCATGTTATCCTATGCCCTAAATCATTTCACAATGTGATTACCCATATTGGAGCAATTAAGGCGTGCCACTCAAGTTAAAATAGCCATCATCGCCTTTAAACTGCTGCCATGTTATCAGGAAAAGTTTATGAGTGAATCAACCTTGCCGCAGCGTTCGCCGCTGCGCCTCATCCTGACCCTGTTGTTGGCAATCATCGTGCCGCTGGCTGTTGGTCTGTGGGCGGCACCCCGCGTGGTGCCCAAACCTCAGGTTGGCATTGCCCGGCTCAATTTTGACATTACCGACGTGTCGGCCTATGAACTTACCGAACAGTTGGCCTATGCCCGGCGTGACCCGGCAGTGCAAGCGGTGGTGCTGGTTATCAACAGCCCCGGCGGGTATGCGGCCTCCAGCGAAGAGCTATATTTTGACGTGCTGAACACCCGGCAGGAGATGCCCGTTGTGGCCGCCATTGACCTCATCGCCGCCAGCGGAGCCTACTACATGGCAGCAGCGGCGGATGAAATTTATGCCAAGCCTACCTCATTGGTAGGCAGCATTGGGGTAATCGCCTCGCCCCCCAGCGAGCCGCTGCTGGATGACAGCATTGTGACCACCGGCCCCTACAAAGCGTTTGGTGGCACCCGCGATGGCTTTATTCGCGGGGCAGAAGCGTCCAAATTTTCCTTTTTGGAGGCTGTCAAGACGGGTCGTGGCGACCGGCTGCAGGTAGGTTTGGATTTTCTGTCGCGGGCGGAGGTGTTTGGCGGCATTCAGGCACTGGAATATGGGCTGATTGACGGGCTGATTGCCAATGATGAGGCGGTGCGGCGGGCGGCAGAGTTGGCAGGGTTAAATGATTACGACGTGGTGGAGCTTTATCCGCTGGCTTTTGCTGACGTGACGGGTAGTGCAGCCAACTACCGCCCCCCGGTCATTGACGCCGCCAAGCTGCTGTCGCCGCCGGTGGATTTGGCACCGGGGTTGCATTTTCGCTATGTTGATTTTCCAGCGACGCAATAGGGGAGGGGAATGATGCGCCGAGCGATTCTACTTTTACTTTTGTTTGTCGTGCTGTTGGTGGCACCAACGGCCGTTCGTTACCTCCAATTCTATCAACTGGGTGGAGTTGCCGAGCGCACCGTGCCAACCTATGACCCAGCAGTGGTTGCCTCTGTTCCCACGCCCGAAGCCGGTGATTTTGTAGACGAGCCGGATATGGGGGATGGGGTGGTGCTGCTGGACATGGCCCACGGCAACCAGTTTACCTTGAATGAAATTTCCTTTTTAGACGGCCGTTTAGCCGCCCGTGGTTTTGACCTGCTCCCCTTTGAGGGTGGCGACCTAGCCACCATCCTGCGCTCCGCCAACGCCCTCGTTGTCATTACGCCCGTGCTGGATTACAGTGCCGACGAAGTGCTGGCTGTGCGGAACTTTGTCAATCGTGGCGGCCGGCTGCTCATGGTCGGCGACCCGGCGCGGTTTAACATTGCCTTTGCCGAAGACCCGTTGTTTGGTTTTACCATTGCCCTGGAAACTGACAAACTGCCGCTCAACAGCCTTGCCAACGCCTTCGACATCGTATTCAACGGCGACTACCTCTACAACACCCTGGAAAACGAAGGCAACTTCCGCAATATTATTTTGCAGGAAAAAGGGTTTGGCGAAGGGGCACTAACCGCTGATTTAAGCAAGCTTGCTTTTTATGGTGCCCATTCGCTGCAACTGGGTGCCAGTGCCACGCCGCTGCTGCAAGGGGACGACAACACCTGGTCGTCGGCCACCGACCGGGCGGGGGGTTTGACGCTGGCGGCCAGCAGCAGCGATGGACATGTGGTGGCACTGGGGGATGTCAACTTTTTGACGGCTCCTTATTATGCAGTTTATGACAACAGCCAATTTATTGCCCATCTGGCCGACTTTTTGACCGATACGGCGGGACGTGGGCTGGTGCTAGGCGATTTTCCTTATTTTTATCAAACGGCCGTTCATCTCACCTACCTCGGTGACCCCGAACTAGGTGCCGGTGCCTTTGACGAAATCATCGCCCTGCAAGATGCTTTTAGCCGCGTGGGGCAAACGTTGATGCTGGCCGATGCCCCCGATGCTGAGGCCGATGTCCTTTACGTTGGCCTTTACAACCAGGCCGACGAAGTGGCCGATCTGTTGGCTGAGGCTGGGGTGACGCTGGTCATTGACCCTTCGTTGTCAACGGAGGTTGAACCGGTGGAAACGGGCGGGGATGTGGTTGAACCACCGGCCGACACCACGCGCCTGATTCAATCTGATTTGGGCAATGTGCAGATGGCGGGGACGGCACTGCTGCTGCTGACGGAACAAGACGGGCGGCGCAGCGTCATTGTGTTAGCGGCCAGCGGGCAGGGGTTGGAAAACGTGCTTTACCGACTGATTGACCTCATTCCGCTCAACGCCGATTACGCCTTATCCGACTGTTTGCTGCAAGGCAATTTGGCACTGTGCCCTACCCAAATTGCCGCTGAGCCAGTGGAGGCGGTGCTGGACACTAGCACCGATACTTCACCGCCGCCAGACAGCGGTGGCGAGTTGCCTTTGCCCAGCGGGGAAACCATAGATCAAGGTGAGATTGGGCTGGGGGAGACAAAAACGGCCGTTTTGCAAACCGGCGAACAACATAGCTGGGTCTACAACCAAGGCCCCGGCTTTATTGACATTGTCGTCGAATCCGCTGATTTTGATGCCGTTTTGGAAATTCTGGATCCTAGCGGCCAAACTTTGGACTACAGCGACCGAGGCTTTGCAGGCGATGGCGAGCAGTTGACAGGGGTAGACATACCCGATGCTGACGACTATACCATTTTGGTCAGTGCCTATGGCGACGGCAGCGGCAGCTATACGTTGACTGTGAGCGAAGGCGAACCCCAAGCTGGTGCCCAAATTGACACCATTTTGGTATTTGGCGACGACAACGGTGAGCCGCTGGCTGGCGGCAGCACCAGCGTTGACCAGTTAGCCGTGCTATTGGGCACTTCCTACCAAGTGACCACTTGGTTAGCTTCTCAGGACGGTTCACTGACTGCCGAAGTCTTGGCCGGGCAAGATTTGCTCATTTGGGATTCGGGCGATTATCGTCAAACCGATGGGCTTGCTGACCCCAGCGTCGAGGCGATTTTTCAATATCTGGACGGGGGCGGCCACCTGGTGGTGATGGGAGCCTCGCCTCCGCTGTTTGGAACAAGTGACTTGGCTCCGCTGGCAGATGTTGAACTGGTGGGGGATGATCCGTTGTTGACCAATGGCTTTACCCCCGGTGAGGTTATTGCGCTGACCCAAACCATTGATGCCATTGCCTCTGACATGCTGGAACCGAGTGCGAACGAGTATCTCTTTTTGCAGCGTGGGCCGAGCAGCGGCCAGCCGGGTGGCACAGTGGCATTGGCGGCGGTAGATGAATTGAATGGCACACATAGCGTCTTTTTACTGCTACCCTTTTTTGCCCTACCGGAAACAGTCCAGCCGCTGCTGCTGGAGAATGTAATGGGCTGGCTGAAGGGTGGTTTTTAACGCATGGCAACGATTTTGCTGGTTGATGATGATGTGATGCTGACCAGAGTGCTTTTTACCATCTTGCGGGGGGCGGGTCATACACCGCTGGTTGCCAATACGGCTGAGGATGGATTGAGCATGGCAATGGGTGAGAAGCCAGATTTGCTGCTGCTGGATGTGATGGTGCCGAACATGGGGGGATGGGCGGTTTGTGAGCAGGTGCGCCGCTTTTCGCAGGTACCCATTATTTTTTTGACGGCGTTGGGCAATGCCGAAAATGTGGTTAAAGGGCTGGAGTTGGGTGGAGATGACTATATTGTCAAGCCGTTTGATGAGATGGTGCTGTTGGCGCGGGTGAAGGCACATTTGCGGCGCACAGAAACGGCCGTTTCCCGTTCCGATGTTTTTGTGTTTAGCGGGGGTGATCTGTTGGTGGACTTGCCCGGACACTTGGTTGAGGCCTACGGTGCGACGGTTGATTTGACCCCGCGTGAGTTTGAACTGCTGGCATACCTGGCACAAAACGCTGGTCGGGTGGTAACAGCCCAGGACTTGGTGCGCGAAGCATGGGGAATGGAAGACGAAGCGGCCGTTGATAACCTCAAACCTTACATCCACTATCTGCGCCGCAAGCTGGAAAAAGATTCCACCTCGCCGCGCTGGGTAACAACCGTGCGCGGCATTGGCTACCGTTTAGATACCGATTAACTGTTTATGAGCCAACCCGACATCATTTTTATTGTACTGGATACCCACCGTGCTGACCGGCTGGGGTGTTATGGGAATAAACGGCCGTTATCCCCCAACATAGACCAATTCGCCGCCAACGCCACCCTCTTTGAACACGCTGTTGCCCCCGCCCAATGGACTATCCCCAGCCACGCCGCCATGTTCAGCGGCCAATACCCCACCGTCCACCAAGTCACCCAATCCTCCCACGCCCTCAGTCCCGACCTGCCCCACGTAGCCGAAGTGCTGCAAACGGCCGGTTATCAAACCGTTGGCTTTTGCAACAACCCCCTCGTTGGCGTTCTGGACAACGGCTTCAAGCGCGGCTTTGAAACCTTCTACAACTACGGCGGAGCCATCCCCAACCTGCCGGCCGTCCCTTCTCGCTTGCCTCGGCTGCTACAACCGCTGGCCGATGCCTACACCCGCTTCCTCCAACGCATCTCCTACCCCATCCAAAACTTTTTTGGGCAGTCAGACCTTGCCTTCCGCCTCTCGCTCAACGCCTGGTTTACCCCGCTGTGGTCAAAAATGGCAAACTTTAAGGGGCAAAACGAGCGTTCGGTGCAGGATGTGGTGCGCTTTTTGCAGGCACGGGAACAAGAATCTGACGGACGGCCGCTTTTTCTCTTTCTCAACCTGATGGAAACCCACCTGCCGTTTTGGCCGCCGGGACGGTTTATTGACCAGGTAGCTCCCTATTTTCGCCACAGCAAAGAGGCGCGGGCATTGCTCCAGCGGTGGAACCGTGAGGCGTACCGTTGGGCAGCACCGCTGGCCGAACCGCTGGGGGAACTGGAAGCGCGGGTGCTAAGTGATCTTTATGATGCCGAGGTGGCGTACCAGGATCACTATTTGGGGCCGCTGTTTGACTGCTTAAACGGCCGTTCCCACCACCCCGACACCCTCACCATTATCGTGGCCGACCACGGCGACGGCTTAGGCGAACACAACTATTTCGGCCACAGTTTTGTCGCCTTTGAAGAGCTTGTCCACGTGCCGCTGCTGCTGCAATGGCCGCGCCAACTGCCCCAGCCGCAGCGCATCGCCACCCCCGTCAGCACCCGCCGCATCTTCCACACCATTTTAGACAGCATCGGCCGACTGCCCCACGCCGCCGAACGGGTCAACCCGGCCGAAGTTCACGGACTAACGCTGCTCCGCACGGCGGCCGGCCGCGACCCCGAACAAGGTACCGCCTTTAGCGAGATTTACCCGCCGCTCAACTTTGTCAAAGCCATTGAGCGCCGCCGCCCGGAACTGATTGAGCCGTTTGGCTGTTTGTCGCTGCGCCGCGCCGTGGTGCGGGCCGACGAGGACGGGGTAACCCACAAGCTGATTTGGGTGGATGATCGCCCAGATGCCCTTTTTAATTTGGCGGTGGATCGGGTAGAATTAGAGAATCTGTTGGAAAAACGGCCGTTTTTAACCGCCGCACTCAACCAGCAGCTTAGCGAAATGGTGCAAACCGTCGAAGCCCAGCGCGGCAACCCGCAAACAGGCGGCACCGCCAATCTGGCCGCAGACGAACAACTGTTAGAACGCCTGCGCGGTTTAGGTTATCTTGACTAAGCGTAACTCCTTAAAAAGTTACACCAAAAGGCGGTCATTCCCGCGCAAGTGGGAATCCATGCCTAGCTAGAAACTGGATACCCGCGAAAGCGGGTATGACATCTGTTTAGTTACAAACGTCGAAAGTGAGGAAAGAAGAACATGCTTGATTTTTTGAAAACAGACCCCATCGCCTTTACCATCCCCATTGGCGAAAACGGGTTCCCCATTTTCTGGTATGGCATCCTCGTTACCATTGGCATTGCCATTGGGGCTTGGTGGGCCGTGCGCGAAATTGCTCGCCGCAACCAAGACGTGGATGAGTTTTACAATGGCCTCATCTTGGTTGTGTTTGTGGGCTATCTGTTTGCCCGGCTCACCTACGTTCTGCTCGATGTCATTGACGGCAATAGCGGGCAATACAGCGGCATCATTGATGTCCTCAACATTCGCTCCGGCGGGGTCAATATTTTGGGTGGCTTTGTTGGTGCTTTTCTGGCGGCGATCATCTTCATGCGCTGGCGGCGGCTCAACTTTTGGCACTATGCCGATGTCGCTGGCCCGGCACTGCTGATTGCCCAGGCCGTTGGCCGCTGGGGCAACTTCATCAACCAGGAGCTATATGGCCCTCCGACCCAACTGCCCTGGGGCATCACCATTGACCCCCGCTTTCGGCTACCCCAATTTGCCGATTTGTCTGTCTACCCGGTCGAAACCCGTTTTCACCCCACCTTCCTCTATGAATCGCTCTGGCTCTTGCTCGGCTTCATCATTTTGCTGGTGCTAAACGCTCGCTACCGTGACCAATGGCGACCCGGTACCCTGTTTGGCCTCTTCCTCATCTGGTGGGGCGGCGGGCGAACCTGGATTGAATTTTTCCGCCCCGACCAGCCAACCATTGGCGGCAGCGTCATTACCTACTCCATGATCACCGCCCTGCTCATTGCCCTAGCTGGGGTCGTGGTGCTGATGCAGCGGTATGGCAAGCTGCCCGAAACGGGAGCCGCCGTTCGCCGCCGCCGCCGCCGTACATTGAAGCCAAAGCCGCGCCGGACAGAGCAATAGAC
The DNA here is from genome assembly GCA_020634215.1 of Ardenticatenaceae bacterium. Lineage (GTDB taxonomy): Bacteria > Chloroflexota > Anaerolineae > Promineifilales > Promineifilaceae > JACKCD01. The sequence goes on from JACKCD010000018.1 coordinate 10,630, forward strand.
TTCTAATATCCTGACAGGCGGTGTCCAAAATAGTTGCCAGATCGTGTGTCATACCCGCGAAAGCGGGTATCTATCTGCGCCATCGAACTGGATTCCCGCGCAAGCGGGAATGACCTGAATAGATATAACTCTACTTAAGAGGTCAGTAAATTTTAGGCACGGATGGATGTTGAAGAATCTACCAGGTTTTTCGGCGACCATCCGTGTTTTTGTTAACAAACGCTATGACAACATTCGATCATGCTACCTACATTTCCCCCTTTAGCTGGCGCTATGGCAGCAGCGAGATGCGCGAACTGTGGTCGGAGACCAGCAAGCGACGGCTGATGCGGCGGGTGTGGGTGGCTCTGGCAACGGCGCAGCAGCAGGCAGGGCTGGTGACGGCGGCGCAACTGGCCGATTTGCAGGCTCACGCCAATGACGTAGACATTGCCCGTGCGTTGGAAATTGAGCAAGAAACGCGCCACGACGTGATGGCCGAAATTCGCACCTTTGCCGAGCAATGCCCGGTGGGTGGGGGCATTATCCATTGGGGGGCGACCAGTGCCGACATTACCGACAATGTGGACGTGCTGCGGCAGCGGGAGGCGACGGTTTTGCTGCTGCGGCAGTTGGAAGGGCTGCTGCTGGCGTTGGCGGAAAAAATTGAGGCCACAGCGGCCGTTCCCACCATGGCCCACACCCACATCCAGCCGGCCGAACCGACCACCCTCGGCTACCGTTTTGCCGTTTATGCCCAGGATTTGCTGGAAGATTACCGGCAGCTGTGCGACTTGTTGGCTTCGCTACGGGGCAAGGGGCTGAAGGGGGCGGTGGGGACACAGGCCGGATACGTGGAGCTGCTGGCGGGCAGCGGCATGGCGGCGGAGGAGATGGAGGCGGTGGCGATGGCGGAACTAGGGCTGCCATATTTTCCTATTGCCACGCAAACCTACACCCGGCAGCAGGATTTGCGCGTCTTGCAGGTGCTGGCCGGGATTGCCGCCTCATTGCACAAATTCGCCCTTGATTTCCGCGTGCTGCAATCGCCGCCGTTTGGTGAATGGGCGGAGCCGTTTGGCAAAAAGCAGGTGGGTTCATCGGCGATGCCGTTTAAGCGGAATCCGATCAACATGGAGAATATTTGCTCGCTGGCGCGTTTTGTGGCGGGGCTGCCGGCGATGGCGTGGGACAACGCCAGTCAGGCGATTTTGGAGCGCAGTTTGGATGATTCGGCCAACCGGCGCATTTTTTTGGCGGAGGGGTTTTTAGCGACGGATGAGATGGTGGGGCGTATGGCGCGGGTGGTGCGGGAGATGATGGTGGATGAAACGGCCGTTTCTCACAACCTATCAACCTACGGTCCCTTTGCCGCCACCGAACGGGTATTGATGGCATTGGTGGCCGCTGGAGCCAGCCGCCAGGATGGGCATGAGTGGATTCGGGAGGCAAGTTTGCAGGCGTGGGCTGCGTTGCAGCAGGGCGAAGGCAACCCGTTGCTGCCGCTGCTGCTGGCCGATGAACGGCTTAAACCGTATCTGTCGGCGGCGCAAATTGGGGAGCTGATGGAGGCAGAAGGGTATGTGGGAACGGCCGTTTCCCGCGCTCTCACCCTGGCAAAAACCATCCGCCAGTACATTTTGGCCTCAAATTAGCCTTGATTCTGTGATATACTTACGATAGAAAGATTTAGATTGAGGAGATGGCTCATGGCTAAACGGAAAATCAGTTTAACAGATGATCAAAGAAAAAAGAATATCGAAATTCTTTCACGTTTGGAAGACGAACGCCGCCGTTTAATTGAAGACACGAGGGCGCTTCAACAAGCTGAAAAACGACGCCCTGGCCGTAAACGCCGCAAAAAAGCTGAAGATACGGCGAGCTAACTACAATCAATCTTGACAAAGAAACGGCTTCGTTTCTTTTAGGAAGGCGGCAATCATGCCATTGCCGCCTTCGGTTATTATCCCTCTAACAACAAACTTTCCGGATCTTCAACCAATTCCTTGACCCGTACCAGGAATTGCACCGCTTCACGCCCATCCACAATGCGGTGGTCGTAGCTGAGTGCCACATACATCATGGGGCGAATGACGACTGTGCCGTTGTGGGCGATGGGGCGTTCCTGAATGGCGTGCAGCCCCAAAATGCCCACCTGCGGCGGGTTGAGAATGGGGGTACTCATCAGCGAGCCAAAGATACCGCCGTTGGTGATGGTAAAGGTGCCACCGCGCAAATCTTCCAGCGAGAGCGAACCGTCACGTGCCTTGGCCGCCAAATCGCGCACGTCCTTTTCGATGGTGGCAAACGATTTGCGGTCGGCGTTGCGGATGACGGGAACAACCAGCCCTTCCTCGGCTCCCACGGCCATGCCGATGTCGTAATATTGCTTGACGACTACTTCATCTCCCTGAATTTCGGCGTTGAGCAGCGGGAACGCTTTGAGTGCCCCCACCACCGCCTTGACAAAGAAAGAGGAAAAGCCGAGCTTGATCTCGTGCCGTTTGACAAAGCCGTCTTGCCGCCGTTTGCGGAGTTCCATGACGGCGCTCATGTCAATTTCGTTGAAGGTGGTGAGCATGGCGGCGGTATGCTGGGCTTCCACCAGCCGTTGGGCGATGGTGCGGCGGCGGCGGGACATGCGGATGCGTTCTTCGGAACGGCCGTTTTCCCCAGCCACAGCCATCACAGGTGCAGCCGGTGTAACTGCCGGAGCCGGAGCAGCGGGAGGGGCAGCCTGGCTGCTCAAATGCGCCGTCACATCCTGCTTGGTCACGCGCCCGCCGGGGCCGCTGCCAGAAAGCTGCGCCAGATCCACCCCTTTGTCATCGGCCATGCGGCGGGCGACGGGGGTGGCCGCTGCGGCAGCGGTGGCTGGAGCCGGTGCTGGGGGGCTGGGGGGCAGGGGAGCGGGGGAGATGGAAACGGCCGTTTCTGCCACACTCACCTCACCTGCCGCATCAATTTCGCCCAGCGTATCGCCTACAGCCACATCATCCCCCTGCTGGTGGGCAATGGCAACCAGCACCCCGGCCGCTTCTGCCCCTACTTCCACATCCACCTTGTCAGTTTCCAGCTCTACCAAAATCTCACCGACATTGACGCGATCCCCAACTTGCTTCTGCCACTGGCCGACGGTGGCCTCAACGACTGATTCGCCAAGCTGGGGAACGAGAATTTTTGTTGTTGTCATGCAAATCTCCCTTTTATGAACCGCAGAGGGCGCGAAGGGCGCAGAGAAATCAGAAAAAACTTTGTGTCCTTTGCGGTGAAAAATTTATCGCAGTTGAAACGCTTTCTGCACAATCAAATTTTGATTGATGCGGTGCCAGGTAGACGACCCTTCGGCGGGGCTGGCGCGGCGCGGACGGCCGATATAGTCCAGCGGCAGGCGACCATCCAGCAGCCGCATCAGCCGGGGGCGCGTGTAGTCCCAGGCACCCATGTTGAGCGGTTCCTCTTGCAGCCAAAACACCTCTTCGGTGTTGCCGTATTGGTCAAACAGCGGCTGCACCTGTTGGCCGGGGAACGGGTAAATTTGCTCCGTGCGGACAATGGCGACTTCGGGCGTGCGGGCGCGGTAGTCGCTGGTGATTAGGTCAACATAGACCTTGCCGGTGCAGAAGATGAGCCGCCGTACCTTGTCTGGATTTTGCGCGGCGATGGGGTCGTCTAGCACGGGTTGAAAACGGCCGTTTGCCAGCTCATTCAGCGACGAATACGCTTCGCGGTGGCGCAGCAGGCTTTTGGGCGACATGATAATCAGCGGCAGCGGGTCTACTTCCAGCAGGGCCGCCTGCCGCCGCAGCAGGTGGAAATATTGCGCCGCCGTTGTCGGGTTGGCAATTCGCATGTTGGTTTCCCCCGCCGACTGCAAAAAGCGCTCCAGCCGCCCCGTGGAATGATCCGGCCCTTGTCCTTCATAGCCGTGGGGCAGCAGCATCACTAGCGATGGCAGTTGGTTCCACTTGGCGCGTCCAGAATGGACAAATTCATCCAGCATCGCCTGGGCACCGTTGATAAAGTCGCCATATTGCCCCTCCCAAATGACCAGCCGGTCGGGAGCCTGAATGTTGTAGCCATATTCATACCCCAGGGCAGCGTTTTCCGACAGCGGGCTGTTGCGGATTTCAAAGGCGGCGCGAACTTGGGGAATTTCTTGCAGCGGCACGTACACCTTGCCGCTTTCGGCATCGCGCAGCAGGGCGTGGCGATGGCTAAAGGTGCCGCGCTCCACATCTTCGCCGGTGAAGCGGATGGCGGTGCCGTCGGCCAAAATGGAGGCCAGGGCGAGCGCTTCGGCGGTGGCCCAATCTACGGTAGGCGCGTCGTGGTCGTCGCCGTTGGCATCGAGGCGGCGGTCTAGCACCCGCTTGAGCTTGCTGTTGATCTTGAAGCCGTCGGGCAGGGCGTGGAGGGCGAGATTGAGTTCTTTGAGTTTGGCGGCGGAAACGGCCGTTTCCACCCGGCTGGCGGCCCCCTTGGGCGGCGGTGTCACTAGCTCCGTCTCTTCATCATCCGGCGGCGGGGCTTCAAACGCCTCCTCCAAAATCTTCATCTGCCGTTCCAGCAGCGCCTGCGCCCGGTTGCCATCAATCAGCCCCCGCTGTTGCAGTGTGGTCGCCCACTTTTGCCGCACCGTTGGCAGCTTGTCAATCGTTTGGTACATCGTCGGCTGGGTAAAGCGAGGTTCGTCCCCTTCGTTGTGGCCGTAGCGGCGATAGCCAACGAGGTCAATCATAAAATCTTTGAGGAAGCGGTGGCGATAGGCGAAAGCGAGTCGCGCTACTTCGATGCACGCTTCAGGGTCGTCGGCGTTGACGTGGACGATGGGGATTTTGAACCCTTTGGCGAGGTCGCTGGCGTAGCGGGTGGAACGCGCCGCCCAGTCAAAGGTGGTAAAGCCAATTTGGTTGTTGGTGATGAGGTGAATGGTGCCACCAACGCGGTAGCCGCGCAGCCGGTGCATGTTGAGCGTTTCCGCTACCACTCCTTGCGCGGCAAAAGCGGCGTCGCCGTGGATGAGGATGGGGATGGTGATGGCGTGGTCGAAGCGGGGATGCCCCGGTTTGTCTACAAACGTCCCCGCCGCCCGCGCCATCCCCTCCACGACGGGGTTGACGTGTTCGAGGTGGCTGGGGTTGGGAGCCATTGTCACCACGAGGTCAATCAGTTCTCCCCGCTTGGCAACAGAACGCCGCGCCCCGGCGTGGTATTTCACGTCACCCGTCCAGCCGAGGCTGTCGCGGACGGTGTAGCTGTCGCTTTCCTGGTCTTTGAATTCGGCCAAAATGTGGGCGTAGGGTTTGTTGAGGATGTGGGTGAGGACGTTGAGACGGCCGCGATGGGCCATGCCCACCAAAATGCGGTGGATGCCTTCGTTGGCGGCGCGGCCGATGATGACTTCGAGAATTGGCACCATCATGTCTACCCCCTCGATGGAGAAGCGGGTTTTGCCGGGGAAGACGCGGTGGAGAAAATGTTCAAAGGTTTCGACTTCGGTGAGCCGCTCCAGCAGCAGGCGCAAATCGGTGGGGGCGTTGTCGGGGTGGAAGCGGCGGCTTTCGGCGGCCTCGCGCAGCCATTCGCGCTCATCGGGGTTGCTCAGATGGTCATAATCGTAGCCGATGGAGCCGGTGTAGATGGTTCGCAGCCGGCCGATGGCGGCGGCGGCATTGCTGGCACCAACGGCGGCGGGGCCGGTGAGGATGGTGGCGGGTAGCTGCTGCAAATCGGCTTCGCTGAGGCCGTGGGTGGCAAGCTCTAGCGAGGGATCACCGGGGCGGGGTGCGCCCAGGGGGTCAATGTCGGCGGCGAGGTGGCCGTATTCGCGGATGGCCTGCACCAGGCGGACGGCGGCGGTGAGTTTTTCGGTGGGGAAAACGGCCGTTTCCACCCCCTTTCCTGCCCCATTAACCCCTGCTGCTGGTTCTGCCGGAGGCGACCAGTTGGCAAAGGCAGCGCGGGTGGCTGCGTCTACGCTGTTGGGGTCTTGCTGGTATCGTTCATAAAGCTCAAGAATGTAACCGGCGTTGGGGCCGTGGAATTCTTGCCAAATATCCATGTGGTTGTCCTATCTTAAATAGAACGCAGATTTACCTGATACACCTGATCAGGAAAATCAGGTAAATCTGCGTCCTATTTTGTGTGATGTATTAGGTTGTCTATTCTCTCTGTTTATAGTCTAGGATATTTTTTGAGGCAAGAGGAGAATGGCAAATGCGGCGAGAATGGGGAGAACGGCCGTTGCTTGCAGTGCCGTAGCCAGCCCGGTTTGGTCGGCCACGATGCCAAGAACGTAGCTGCCGACGGAGCCGCTGAAGAACATAAAGCCGAGGACGAGGCCGGAGGCCAGCGCCTGCCGGTTGGGCAGCAGGTTTTGCACCGACATGACGAGGATGCTGTGGGGCATTCCGATAAAGAAGCCTGCCAGGATGAGCATGGCCGAGCGCAGTGGGTCGGCGGCGGTGACGTAGAGATAGATGGGAATGGTGCTGCCGAGGGCGGCCATGAGCAGCACCCATTTGCCCCCCATGCGGTCGGCGAGGTAGCCGCCCAGGGTGTTGCCGGTGGCGGAGCCAAGCATGAGCAGGGAGGCGAGGAGGCCGACAAAAGTGGGGTCTATGCCCATGTCGGTAAACAGCTTGGGAGCGAAGTTGATGGCGGCAATGCCGGTGGTGCTAGTGGCGATGATGATGAGGGGGAGCAGGATGAGGGGGCGCAGGTTGAGTTTCGCCGCTGTGCCAGCGGTGGTGGTGTTGGGGGAGGAAACGGCCGTTTGTTTGGGTCTTGTCGTGTTATAGTCGCTGCCGATCCATTGCCAGCCGCTGGTGAAGGCGATGAGGGCGAGGGCGGCGAGGATGAGATAGCCGGGACGGTTGAAGAGGTCGAGCATGAACCCAGCGAGGATGGGGCCGATAAAGAGACCCATTTGCCCGGCGGTGAAAAAAACGGCCGTTGCCCGCGCCCGCACTGACTGTTGCACACGGCCGGCAACCATCGCCCCGGTGGGGTGAAACATGCCCGAACCCAGCCCGGCGACGGTCAGCGCTACCAGCGCCACCCAATCCCCAGCGATGGCGGCGATGGCGTAAAAGATAATCATCCAGCCTATGCCGCCCACCACCAGCCAGCGCGGGCCAACCCGGTCGGCCAGCCAGCCAAACAGCGGCTGCGTGAGGGCGTTGCCCACGTTGTAGAGCAGCAGCGACAGTCCCACTTGGGCATTGCTCAGCCCCAGGTTAAGGGCTAAAACGGCGATAAGCAGGGTACGGCTGCTGTTAAGAACATCTACAAAAAAATGGGTGATGGAAACGGCCAAATAAGCGCGTTCCCGTAAAAAGCTTGTTGGGGTTGCTACCATTGAAAACTCCTGTCCTCTCTTGCAAGATTTGTATTGTTTAGTCTATCCCATCTGGTAGGTTTGCCAATAGACAACCATCTAATGATACAGGTGCTAACAAAACGTTTATGCCTATGTAAGCACGTCGTAATAAGTTGCTGCTATAATGCTATGGATAATGAAGACATAACTATGCCAGCCAAGACAAAATTGGTTGAGACTGATGAGGTGAACCATGTTTGAAAAAGTTTTCGGCCGTCGCCAGCAAGAAGAGAGTGTGCGCGAGATGAATCGGCTGCCGCCGGGGCAGTCGTTGACCAACAAGTTCCCGGTACTGCACTATGGCCCCACTCCCCACACCGACCTCTCAACGTGGGATTTGAAGGTGTTTGGGCTGGTGGAAGTGGAAAAGACGTGGAACTGGGAGCAGTTTAACGCCCTGCCGCGCACCAAATTGACGATGGACATCCACTGCGTCACCCGCTGGTCAAAGTTTGACACCGATTGGGAAGGGGTGTCGCTGGGGCAACTGGTGCGTGAGGGGTTTATTACGCCGAAGCCGGAGGCGAAGTATGTGGTGCAGCATTGTGAGTATGGCTATACCACTAACCTGCCGCTGGATATGATGCTGCTCGACAACTTTTTGCTGGCAACCCATTTTGACGGCAAGCCGTTGGAGCTAGAGCATGGGTATCCGCTGCGGGGGGTGATTGGCACCTTTGCCGACCGCCACGAGGTAAAGTCGGCCTATTTGTGGAAGGGCGGTAAATGGCTGCGCGGGCTGGAATTTCGTGCCCAAGACCAACTGGGTTTTTGGGAGCGGAATGGGTATAGCAATGAGGCTGACCCGTGGCGGGAGCAGCGGTTTGCGCGGGGTGGCTGGTATTAGGGTTCGGATGAGAGAATATATTTTGACAGGATTGCTAGGGTTTTTAGGATTAGGTTGGGAAAATTGGTTTGGATTGTAGTCAAGAACGCCCCGAAGGGCGTTCTTTTATCAGCTACAAAAGCTTCTATAAATTAGGAAATACATGATACCGTTCAAAACGGTTCTCATGCCACAGCTTTTCGACAATGTACACAGCTTGATTAAGTTTAGATTGATCGAAGAACTGAGAATTATTTTCTTCAATAATAGCTAAGAAAACCCTTGAGATATTATCGGCTGTATCTGAGTCCTCAAAGCCTATTTTTTGGATTTTTCTGATGTGTTGAGTTAGTGATACTATCACTTCTTGTAAAGAATGATAATTTTTTCTAGAGATGTTAACTCCTCCATGCAATTTTCCGCTAATATAACCCAAGTCTATATTTTTTTCACCGGTAAACTCGTTTAACCTCACTAGCGTTGTGTAATAAGGTAAAATGGAACTTGCTTGGATTTTCCTTTGTGGATAAGAAAGCCATACTTGGATGTCATGCAAATATGGGATTAAATCTTGTGGCGTATTGATCTGTGAAAAGTGTAGCCGGTTCAGTTGTTTCTCTTCCACTTGATTTATTTCGTTGAAGAGATGTCTCGGTAAGGTTTTGTTGTAAGATTGCAGAACTTTTGGGATGAGTTTGGTTTTTGTCCATTCCTTGGCATATGGGATTGTCCATATGCCCTGTTTACCTACAGCAAGTTGCCACTTATTGCCATTTTTGTTATGCCAAGACAGATATAAATCATTTACTTCATAAATCAAATCAACGTAACTAGTGGACTTTGTGTAAGGATAGAAACTAATACTTGGAATCGGATGAAGATATAGGCAATCGTTAATATTATGTCGAATGCGAATGGTTTCATCATGCCACTGGAAAATGTGCCATTCAGAATTTCCATTTTGTTGCTCAAACTTATGAGAGAAATCAAGCATTAATGTCCATAGTTCTGCTCTGACCTGCATGAGGACAAAACCGTAGACATCTTTGTATTTTGTCGGCGTATAGTAATGAGTTTGCAACGTATTTTCTGCACCCATTACAATCTGTTTGTATGTTTGGCATACCTCATCAATGCACTCACATAAGTCAACTACCTCGTCTAGGCGTAAATTGATAATAGTTTGCCCTAGATTGACCTTAAACAAATCTTTGTCAACTTGGCTAATATATGGTCGAATCATCTTTGATAGAGGCGTTTTGAGGCCAAACATTAAATTGCCGAGCAATTCTTTATGTGTGAGTTTTATTGAAAGGTTACGACTTTCTAAACTTTTTAGCTTGAGTTCTCCAAATCCTTGACCAAAGGCTAAGGGTAGTTGACATATTAGTTCTATAGTCGGACGTTTGACGCTGAGATGTTGTGTTTGGGAGAAAGAATAATTTTGACCTTCTGATTTACTGGATTTGATCGGAGCAGAAAGAGAGGGGATAGTTTGCCTGCCTGAACGGAGCCGCTGAGTAATTATTGCTGGGGGTGTTGATATAACTTGTCCGTGTAATTTAATATATGATTTTGCCCCTTCGTTATTCTGAGTCCAATAAATGTTTTCCAAGCCTTTTGCGACGTGGATCTCTATGATATGAAGGGAACTGGACTGTGACTGTCCCTGTTCAGTCCATATGGGTTTAAAATTAATACGATATAAAGATGGTTCAACAGGTGGATAAAATTGTGTAATGGTTTGAGAGATTCGTACTTGGACATCATCACGGTCTTTTCGATCTAGAGGAATCCCGGTTATCTTGCCATCCTTTTCCACGCCAAGATAAAGAGTGCCTCCTTCTCCATTAAGAAAAGCATTGATATATTTTGCTGTAAACTCATAAAGGCGTTTTTTTACTAGGGTAGCCTCTATTTCGCTAAAGCCCTTGAATTCAGATTCTAGATTTTCTTCATGAGTGACTATTGCATTTAATATATATTTGTTGGGCATTAGCGAGTTTCCAAAAATTGAACAAAAAGAACTTGAATATACTTGCGCCCAAAATCTCACTCCAAGTGAAGTTGATGAGCAAAACACTAAAGATAGAGCTTATGTAAGGAAATAGCTGCTAGGCCAGCTAAAGATCAAAACTGTACTTGCTTTTAGAACATGATGTAAACTATAGCTGGGGAAAGGAAGATGAGCAAGAAAGTAGTTTGGATATTTGATAGAGTATGATGCTGTCTATGGTACCTGCTTCTCGCAGCGAAGGAGCATGAAAAAGGGCATGAGCTATTTCAGAAGCGATCATGGTTGCACCTGCTCAATAGCATCTAGCACAAACGGATAGATATGGTCAACCATGACCGTGTAGCCTGCGGCGTTGGGGTGGATGAAGTCGGGCTGGTTCAGGGCGGGGTCGGCGGCGACCCCTTCCAGCACAAAGGGGATGAGGATGCTGCCGTGTTTTTCCGCTACGTCGGGATAGATGGCGGCAAATTCGCTGGTGTAATCCTCGCCCAAGTTTTGGATGATTTGCATTCCGGCGACGATGACGACCGCGCCACTGTCGCTAAACTGCCCGACGATGCTGTCAATGTTGGCGTGTGTTAGCACCAAATCCACGCCGCGCAGGGCATCGTTAGCACCCGTTTCCACGATCACGATGTCGGGATGAGTGCCGAGCATCCATTCGACGCGGGAAAGGGCGGCCGACGAGGTTTCGCCGCTGATACCGCCGTTGATGACCGCCACGCTGTAGCCATCGGCCTGGAGCTTGCGCTGAAGCTGGGCAGGGTAATTGTCTTCAGCGGCCACGCCCAACCCTTCTGTGAGGCTGTCGCCAAAGGCCAGCAGGGTGAGGCTGGGTTCAGCGGTTGGGGATGGGGTAGGGATGGGTGTGGGGGTGGGGGTAGGGGAGGTGCTCCTGCAACTGACTGTAATCAGTAAACAGTAAACGGTAATCAGTAGTCGGGAAACGAGCAATGGTAATTGGTAATTGGTTATTGGTTGCGGTTGCATGTTATTCAACGGTTTGTTCGCGTAAGAAGGTGATCGGTTTTTGGCGGAGGATGGAGAGAGAGGCGAGGAGGCCAACGGCCGTTACTAGCCCCACCGTCAGCAGCATCAGCAGCAGGCTGGCTCCCAAATACGGCGCATACGACGATAACTCAAACACCTGCGTCACCAAAACCCAGCCGGCAAGCTGGGACAGAAAGAGGGCGAGGATGGCACTGAGCAAGCCAATGAAGATGTTTTCCAGGGCAAAAACGCGCAGCACAAAGCGGCGGGTAGCTCCCAGCACCTTGAAATAGACCGCCTCCTGAATGCGGGCAAAGCGGGTGGCGAGGACGGAGCTAATGATGATGAGCACCCCGGCGACGATGCTGAACAGGGTGAAAAAGCGGATGACGACGGTGATGTTGCCAACCAGTTCGGCCAGCGTGTTAATGGCGCTGGTGATGTCTACGACGGTGAGGTTGGGGAAGGTGTTGACGAGCCGATTTTGTAGGGCGGGGATGGTGGCGGGGGGGATGTTGACGCTGGTGATGATGGTTTGCGGGGCGTTGATTAAATCTTGTTCGCGCAGGACGAAGTTGAAGGTGGGGGCAAAACGGCCGTTTTCCTCTCCCGGCATTGTGCGAATACTCACCACCCGTGCCGGTAGCTCTACCCCCTGAATAGTAAACACCATCTCGTCACCCAGCTTAAATGGATACGACCCCAGCATAAGCTCGCTCACCGACACCTGCGCCACGCCCAGATCGGCCGGGTCAAACAGCGAACTACCTTCCCGCAGCGTTTCGTCGGCCAGCAGGTCGTTTTGGTAGGTCAGCGAGAAGGGAAAATCAAGCGGTGGGCTGTCGTTGTTATCATTGTTGCCGCGCTCGTCGTTATTTTCCTCACGCGGCTGGATTTCCTGCCCGTTGATAGATTGGATGCGGGCACGGATGACGGGATAAAACACCGTCGGTACCCCCAATTCGGCCGCCACCTCCTGCCGCTGGTTGGGCTGGATATCGAGAATGAGCAGGTTGGGGGCATTGTCGGGATAGGCAGCGACAAAGGAGGCATCGAGGTTGCGCTGGATGAGGTAGATGGTGAACAGCACCGCCAGCGAAGTGGTGAGGGTGACGATGATGGCGGCGGTGGCGTTGCGCGGCCGGAACAGCCCCCGCAGTGCCTGGCGCGGGGCCAATGGTTTGAGCCTGCGGCGGCGCAGCCAGTGGAGCAGGAGCTGGGTTAACCCAGCGGTGATGGCAACCAGCCCCACCGTTCCGGCGGCAAAATAGGCGGTGCGGCGCGGGTTTTGCAAATACCAAAAGACCATTCCGGCAAAAAAGGCGAGGATGAGCGTGAGAATGGCGTAATAAAACCAGCTTTTGGGCAGGGGTGGGGCTTCCTTGCGGAAAATGAAGCTGGGTTTTAGCTCCTGAATTTGGTAGAGCGGGATGAAGGTGAAGGCGGCGGTGACAAAGAGACCGAGGATCATCCCTTCCAGCAGGGCGCGGAGCGAGAGGACAAATTCGACCTGGGGTGGGAGGAAGGGGGCGAAGATGACGGGGAACAGGATCTGTAGCAGCAGCCCCAGCAGCAGCCCCAGCACCGTACCGATGGCTCCCAAGACGGCGGCGACGGCAAAAAATTGGTTGATGACGAAGCGGCTGGTGGCACCAAAGGTGCGTAAGACGGCAATGGTTTCTTCGCGTTCCTTGAGGAAGGCGGTGAGTGAGCTTTGAATGCCGATGCCAGCCAGCATGAGGGTGAAGATGCCGATGAGGTTGAGGAAGGTGAGGAGGTTTTCAAAGAAACGCTGCACGCCGGATTGGTTGGTGCGGAAGGTGTCTACGCGGAGCTGGCGGTTTTCGCCAGTTGCCGTTAATCGCTCCGCCACCCCATCCACTTGCCCCTCATCCGCCACCCGCAGCAGGGCGCGGTAGGTAACGCGGCTGCCCGGTTTGATGAGGTCAATGGTGGGCAGATCGGCGGCGGCAATAAAAATGCGTGGGCCGAGGGTAAAAAAGTTGACTGGCTCATCGGGTTCACTGACCACCACGTCGGCAATGGTGAGGGTGGCTTGGCCGACGTTGAGCGGGTCGCCCACCTGCAAACCGAGCCGATCTAGCAGGTTTTGGCCGACGATGATGTGGCCGGGGGTGAGCACTTGGGCAAACGGCCGTTTGCTTGCCAACCCCACCTCGCCATAAAACGGATACCCTGGCTCCACCACCTTTAGCTCCGACAGCAGCGTCGCCTCGCCGTCGGTTTGGCGCACCACCGAAATAAATTCATAGGTGCGGGCAATCTCAATGCCCGGTTCGGCGGCCAGGGTGGACAGTTCGGCTTCAACGGCATCGGTAAAGGGGAAGCGGGAACGAGCTTCGACGTCGGCGGCCAGCAGCTTGCGGGCATCGCGCAGCAGCGAGTTGTTGACGCTTTCGCCAAACCCGCCCAGCGACACCAGGGTGACGAGGGAAAGGGCAACGCAGGCGATAAAAACGGCCGTTTGTTTCCACGAACTGGTGATTTGGCGATAGATAAATCGGGTGTGAATCATTGCAACCATTATAGCCCAATGCCAATGTAGATTGCAGGCTGACACAATTTCTTCATATTTTTCCCTTATACTCCCGCCTGTTATGGAGAAATGATATGAACCGATTTGTAATCCCGATAGCAACCGCAATGCTTGTTCTTAGCCTGTTTTGTCTAACCGCTTGCACAGCAACGACTCCTGCAGAAACATTCGATACCACCGCTGGGGTTCAAGCTGCCCAATGGGGGGAGAATGTCACCATTACTTTGGGCGAGGATAGCTTTCGCTACGAGTCTGATGGGCTTCCTAATCATGACCTGCCGGAAAAGTTTCTGATTCCCAAGAATGTTCGCTCTCAACCGTTTAGTGACGATAGCCTGGAAGACTTTAACGTGGTGTTAACTGAGGAATACTTAACCAAAAGCCCGATAGATGTCACGCTGACGCTTCACCCAAGCTACGCGAGCAAAACACAGGAAACCAGCTTGGGGCAAATTGGTTTCATCTTGAGCGGTGCGAGACTGTTTAACGATTACGAAAACATGGATCGCAGCATCGTCGCTCTTGACGACAACATTGCCTTTGACTTCGACGATTCGGAGCATGATCATGCTGCTTTTGTGGATGATTGCAATGGTCATCCACTACAGGATGGGTCAAGCTATCATTATCATGGTATTCCCACATGTATCGTTGCCGTGATTGATGTTGCCGGAGAACATTCGCACATGCTGGGTGTCTTGCGTGATGGGTTTCCCGTTTATGGGAATCAAGGTGCTAATGGTGTTGTTGTTACAAATGCGGATCTCGATGACTGTAGCGGGCATTTTGAAGCGACACCGGAGTTTCCGAATGGCATATACCATTACCATCTGACCGATGATGAAGCACCATACTCTATAGATTGTTATAAGGGTGAGGTTACTGCCTCTACAGGTGGTTGAGATGACTTTAGTGTTTCCAGATTGGTTCAACCAATCTTATAACGTTATGTTTAGTATCTATACAGGTCTGCCCAAAAAGCTACGAAAAAGGGCTGTCATTCCCGCGAAAGCGGGAATCCATACCTAAGCCGAAGATGGATACCCGCCTTCGCGGGTATGACACCTGAATAGATACTATTTTTATAAAGGAATAGTGATGAAAGAATTTGTGACACGACGTGAATTTTTGCGACTGGGGCTGATGTCTGGGGCTGGGCTGGTGCTGGTGGGGTGTGGCCCAAATGATGCCGCGCCGGGGCAGCCAGCCAACCAGCAGGGGGAACAAGCTTTGAATTATCCGGCAGCAACGGCCGTTTCTGAAACCGTCCAGCTTGCCCCCACGCCGCAGTGTGATGACCATGACGAAACCCCGGCGCAGACCGAAGGCCCCTACTACACCCCCAATACGCCGGAGCGCACCAGTTTTTTGGAGGCGGGGATTGTGGGAACACCGCTGCTGGTGACGGGCAAGGTGCTGTCCACCGATTGCCAGCCGTTGGCCGGGGCCGTGCTGGATTTTTGGCACGCCGATGACGGCGGCAATTATGATAATGAAGGGTTTAAGCTGCGCGGCCATCAATACACCGATGCCGAAGGTAATTTCCGGCTGGAGACGATTATGCCGGGGTTGTATCCGGGGCGGACGCGCCACATTCATGTGAAGGTGCAGGGGCCGGAAACGGCGCTGCTGACAACGCAACTTTATTTCCCCGGCGAGCCGGATAACGCCACGGACGGCATTTTTGCGGAGGCGTTGTTGATGGATGTGGCGGAGGCGGGGGAGGGAAAAACGGCCGTTTTTAACTTCGTGTTGGGTTAATGCAATCGCTATGAGTGAGGAGAAACGGCCGTTTCTCCTCACTCATGATCCGGCAAAACAGTCTCAATCTCCCGTACCGCCAGCGAACCATAGCCCCAGGCCGCCGCCAGCGTGGAAAGCAGCCCGCAGCCAATAAGCAGCAGCCCCATCCCCGCTCCCGGCCCAGTGCCGACGAACCTACCTAGAAGCGTTGCCAGGGTTTGGCCGGGCATCATTGCTGGCTCAAACACGCGGTCGGCCAGCAGCCCCGTTGCCAGCAGTGCCAACGGTTCCCCCAGCGTGGTAAACATGCTGCGTGCTGCCAGCACCCGCCCCTGCTTTTCTGGCGGCACTTTAAGCTGCCAGATGGCGTTATTTGCACTGATCACCAGCGGGATAAACAGTTCCAGCCCAATGGCGGCCACCAGCCAGACGGGCAAGCTTTGCCCCAGCCCCATCAGCGCGTCACCCAGCAGCCCGGTGAGAATGAGGCCGAGCAGCACGCCGTGAATTTTGCGCTTAAAGCCACCCCAGGCGGCAACAATGATCCCGCCGATGACCCCGCCAATACCTAGTGTAGACAACACGACCCCCAGCGTAACCTCATTGCCGCCGGTGCGGGCCAAAATCATGGGAGTGATGAGCGGGTAGCCAAAGGATTCGGCCAGGGTGAAGGCGACAAGGACAAAGAGCAGACCGCGCAAAGACGGCCGTTGCCAAATGTAACGCACGCCAAAGGTGGCGGCTTCCCAGCCGCTGCTGGCTTCGTGATGGTTGCTGACCGATGGCATGGCGATTATCAGCATGGTGGTGATGGCAAAGAGAAAGGTGACGACATCCACCAGCATGACGCCGCTGATGCCGATGGGGCCAATGAGCAAACCGGCCAAAACGGGTGCGCCCACAGAGGAGCCGTAGTGGGCGATGCTCATCATGCTGTTGGCGCGGGTGTAGTGGGTTTTGGGGATGAGCAGAGTCAGGGAGGCGGTGAAAGAGAGCAGATGGAAGGTGCCAAAGATGCCACTAACGGCCGTTGCCAGATAAATGTGCCAGGCGGCAAGCCGATTGTTGGCCGCCAGCAGCAGCAGCACAATGGTTGCCAGGCCAACGCCTAAATCAGCCCCTATGATAAGCAACTTGCGGTTGAGCCGATCAATGATGGGGCCAGCGATGGTGTTGGTGAGTAGGGCGGCGAGTCCGCTAAACACGCCAACCAGCACCAGGGCTGTGGCTTCGCCCGTTTGCTGCCACAACCAAATGGCAAGGACAAAGCGGGTCATGGCGCTGCCCAGCAGTGAGAGAAGTTGCCCCAACCAAATGATAAAAAATTGACGCATGGGTACCCTTAACGGCGAAATTGTTGAACGCAAAATAAGAAGTAACACAGAGTTACACAGAGATAAGAAAGAGTTTCACAGAGGAAAAGTGGCGAACAACTCATTTCTTCTCTGTGCTTCTCTGTGTCTTCTCTGTGAGCCTCTGTGTAACGTTTTGGATGCTGGTTTGTCCAAGTTATGGGGATGGTACTGGATTCAGGGGAATGGGCAAAGAATGCGATTCTTGCATTGAGATCGAGTATAATGTGGCTTATGATTTCCCCGACATTGATTGCTGACCGCTACCAACTGGTGGAAGAGATTGGCCGGGGGGCAACGGGTATTATTTACCGGGGGGTTGATAATGCAACGGCCGTTCCGGTAGCCATTAAGATGCTTGACGAGCAGGTGATGGCGGCTGATGCGGATTTGCCTGTGCGCTTTCAGCGGGAAGGGGAACTGCTGCGCCAGCTTAATCACCCCAATATTGTGAAGATGCTGGCGGCGGTGGAGCAAAACGGCCGTTATTTCCTCGTAATGGAATACATGCCGGGCGGAGATTTGCGCCAACAGTTGCGGCGCGTTGGCACACTGCCGCTGGAACAGGCGTTAACCATCGCCCTGGATTTGGCCGATGCCCTGACGCGCACCCACCGCCTGAATATTTTGCACCGCGACCTGAAACCAGCCAACGTGCTGCTGGATGAGCAGGGGTTGCCGCGCCTGACGGATTTTGGCGTGGCGCATGTGGGGCAAGCGGCGGAATTGACGCAGCAGGGGGCAATCTTGGGGACGATTGCCTACCTTAGCCCGGAGGCGTGTGTGGGCGAGACGCTGGACGAGCGGGCCGATATTTGGTCGTTTGGGGTGATGCTGTATGAGATGCTGCTGGGAAAACGGCCGTTTGATGCCCCCACCATCCCCGCCATTTTAGAAGCCATTCTCAACCGTCCTGTGCCGTTGCTGCGCCCGCAGCGCCCTGAGATTCCCGAAGAGCTGGAAGAGTTGATTGAGCGGATGCTGGTCAAGAATCGGGAGCACCGCATTCCCTCGGTGCGGCAGGTTGGGGCTGAATTGGAGGCGATTCTCAAGGGACGCGAGCGGTTGACGACTACGCCGCTGGCGTTGCGCTCCCCTTTTGCAACTTCAACGCCCATAACGGCCGTTATTCGCCACAATTTACCCCGCGAAACCAACGTTTTTGTTGGTCGCCAGCGCGAGCTAACCACCTTGATGCAACTGCTCACCGATCCTGCGATCCCCTTGCTAACCATTGTGGGGCCGGGCGGCATTGGCAAGACGCGGCTGGTGCAGGAAATCGGCCGTCGTCTGGTTACGCCGGAGGGTGAGGAGGAGGGGGAGACGGTGGTGGCGGGAAAACGGCCGTTTCCCGACGGCGTCTTTTTCGTTTCCCTGGCCTCATTAAGTGACCCAGCCAATATGACCACCGTGCTGGCCGACGCTTTTCACTACCGTTTCCACGGCGAAAGCGACCTGCAACGCCAAATTTTGACCCTGTTAAGCAACAAGCGTCTGCTGCTCATTCTCGACAACTTTGAACATTTGCTGCTGCACGACAGGCAGGAAACCGCCAAAGGCCAAGCCTTTGTCGCCGAAATTTTGCGCGAAGCCCCCCACGTCAAGCTGTGTATCACCTCGCGGCAGCGGCTCAATCTACGCAGCGAAACCACTTTCACCGTTTCCGGGCTGGATTTTCCCCACAATTTGCCAACGGCAGAGCAAACCAGCGCCGTCCAGCTTTTTCTGCAAAGTGCCAAGCAGGCTAAATATGACTTTGAGCTGCAGGCCGAGGATTTGCCTCATGTGGCGCAAATTTGCAACCTGGTACAGGGGGTTCCGCTGGGCATTGTGCTGGCTGCGGCCTGGGTAGACATGGTTCCTCTGGCCGCAATTGCCCAGGAGATTCAGCGCGATGCCGGGTTCCTGGAAAGCGAATTGGACGATTTACCGACCCGCCAGCGCAGCATCCGCGCCACTTTTGCCTATTCATGGCAACTGCTGCAAGAGGAAGAGCGCACGGTTTTTAGTCGCTTGGCCGTTTTTCGCGGCGGCTTTACGCGGCAGGCGGCCAAAACGGTGGCGCAAACGTCGCTGCGCCTGCTGTCTCGCCTCGTCAACCGCTCCTTGCTCCATTATGATGCTGCCCAAGATCGGTACACTGTCCATGCGCTGCTGGGGCAATTTGCCAGAGAGAAGCTGGAGGAAGCGCAGCAGCTTGCGGCGATGCAGCTTGCCCACAGCCATTATTATTTGCAGTTGGTGGCTGCCAGCGAGAATGATCTAAAAGGGCGCGATCAGAAAGGGGGGCTGGGGCGCATCACGGCCGATTTGGAAAATATTCGCGCTGCCTGGCATTTTGCCACGCGAACGGCCGATTTAGACGTCCTCAACCACGCTCTGGATGGGCTGCACCTCTTTTTTGACCTCAATGCCCAAGCCGCCGTTGGCGTAGCTGAATTGACGCAAACGTTGACCCAGTTACCCCACAACGAGACTGATCGCCATTTGCGTTGGCGGATTTTGAACCGTATCTATCGGCTGCAACCCAATGACAGCCAATTTAACCCCACAGATATTGAGGAGCTATTGGCCTCCTTTGCTGACCGGGGAGACACGCTGGAAGAAGCCATTGCGCTGGACAATAAGGCCAAATATTTAAGCCTACAGCAGCAGTTTGATACGGCCTTGGCACTGCGGCAACGGTGCGTAGCGCAGTTGGCCCAGCTAGGCGAACATTTTTATCGCAGCCGCTGCTATATCAACATTGCCGCCCACACCGTGAATCAGATGGGGCTGCTGGATGTGTTTATTGAGGCTGGGGAGCAAAGCTACCAGCTAACGGCGGCAGCGGGCGATTGGTTGGGGATGCGCCAGGCACTGCACATGAAGGCTGGTTATTCGCTCTTTTTTGTGGGTGCCTACCGGCGTGCCGCCGCCCAATATCAGGAGGCGATTGAGGTGGCGACCAAGGTTGGGGGGACGCACCTGAGGGCGCAATCACTGCCATCGTTGAGTTTTGCCCAATTTTTGCTGGGGGAATTTGCCCTGGCGCAAGAGGGAACCCAAACGGCTCTGACCATTTTTAGCGAGCGGAATGATCCGCTGCATCTGGCGTTGTCCAAGCGGAATCGGGGTTTTCTGGCGCTGGTGGCTGGGGATGCTGCGGCCGCGCAGAAAGATTTTGGCGAGGCATTGGGGCTGACCAAAGAGGTGGCTGTGGTCGGAACGGCGTTTGTGGGGTTAACAACGGCGGCTTGGGTGCAGGGGGATTACCAGCAGGCGATGGTTTATTTGCTGCTTTTGTTGCCGGGGGTGCTGGCGGGCAAAAGCTATGTGGTGCTGATTTGGTGCTTGCCAACTGTTGCAGCTTGCCTGATGGTTGCCAAGCGGGTGAAGCGGGCGGTTGAAATTTTGGCGATGGCGGAGGTGCATCCGGCTTGCCCACATGGATGGTGGTCTCGCTGGCCGTTGACCCAGCGGTTGTCGGCCAAGCTGCGGGCGTTGCTGCCGCCAGCGGCGTATGCGGCGGCGCAGGCACGGGGCAGAGGGCTGGATTTGGCGGAAACGGCCGTTTCTCTGTTAACGGAGCTAAAGCAAATAGGGTGAGCGGGGAGTTGGGGGGAGGAAAACGGCCGTTTTCCTCCCCAATCGTTCATGCGATAGAAATGAAGGGTGGTGCCAGACAGCGGTCATGTGCCGCTTGCTCTTTTATTGGGCAATCAGCCCATTATGAATTAATCCACTTTTTAATCTCCAAAATGTCTTTGTCAAGATTGGCATAATCGGCCGTTTTTCTAACCTCCAAATTGTTATAGGAGACATCAGGGAGGTATGAACCAAGAACCTGCTTAATAATGCGAACCTGAACTTCCTCAATAGCCATATTGAGCGCGTGGTGCAATTTTAACCCATAGTCAAGACGCAATTCATAGCGACCTGTTTTATACACCTTGCCCGTTTTGCTTCCGTATCTTCTATCTCTAATGTTGAGAGTGGGTACAAAACGCAGGCGGAGTAAGCTGGTAACATCGTGGGTACTTAGAAAATCGTATCCGAGTAAGGAACGGCCGACTTTTACCGTCTTGTCGCCAAGTTCAACAACATAAATACCCAGTAAATGCCATAATACGGCCAGCAAGAAGGCGGCCGTGATCACGAGCCAAATACCGGTGACAGCCAGAGCGAGCCAAGGGAAAGCGGTCGCTATTTCGCTGGGTTGAGAGAGGGACCAAATAAAATAGAGAGCACCCGTAAAGTTTAGAAACTGCAGCCCAAGAAAGAGTGTGATGGTAATGCTGCCACGCCAACGCTTGCTGCAAGGCACAGTAATGCGTAAACGGCCGTTTTTCATCTGCTTCATGACCCCCCAACCCATATGAACGGCTTTTTTCTTCACCGCGTCCATGAGAAACCTCCTGAATAGAACAGCCTCATTAGCTGTTCTACTGTACTGATTTCTCTACGAAAGTTGTCTGGTGAAAGTTGCTAAGAGGAGGGGGGATGAGAGAGGAAAAACGGCCGTTTGTTGTATGACAAAACGGTCGTTTCTATTTCACCTAACCTATGCAAGCCAAATCAAAAGCATTACGCGGAGTTTCATAGAGAAGACACAGAGAGGTACAGGGAAGAAATGAGTTGTTTTTCTCGCTTTCTCTGTGAACCTCTCTCTTATCTCTGTGTCACTCTGTGTCACTTCTTGTCTTGCGTACAAGAATTTTAAGGGACTAACCGCCCACTGGATACTGCACTTCCAGCGCATGACACATGCCGTTGCTCAACCAGCCGTAGGGGGTGTTGGGAGCCGGGTTGAGGATTTCCATACGAACGGGGCTGCCGCCATCGGGAACAAAATCTACGGTAACATGAACGGTGGAGCGGGAGAGGGTGAAGTTACGCATAAGGCCGGAATCAGTTTCGCCGACACGCGCCCGCCAACTGGTGACAAAACGGCCGTTTGTCGCTTCCCGCACCACAAACGTTCCTTCCTGGCGCACCCCTGTTGTCGCCTCACGGCCAATTTCAAAGTCAATGCGCGTGCAGCCTTCGGCGACAATGCGGCAGGGGCTGCTGCTGGGCAATAGGTCAATGTAAAGTACGGACTGATTGTTGCGCTCGTTGCTTTCCGCGATTTGGTTGGCCGTGTCCACGCGGGCGATGAAGTCGGCGGTGCCGACGGGGAAGCTAAACGTTTGCTGTGCTTTGGCACCTTGGGCAAGGCCATCCACCTGCGCCGTTTGTCCGTTGAGACTTAGTTGGAAGGAACCAACCGAGGTCATATTGTCGTTGCGGGTTTCAACCGTAACGCGGTAGGCTTGGTTGGGGGCATCCAAATCACAGCCGATGGCAACAGTGAGGTCGGGCTGAACACAGGTTAGTGGGGTTTCAGTATCAACGGTTGCTGTGGCGCTGTTGTTGTTTTCATTCCTTTCATCAATTTGATTATCGGCATCTACCATGGCGGTGATGGTGCTGGCGGCGATGACTTTGTTGAAGGCCAGCGATTTGTCGCCACCTAGCCCGGAGATGCTCTCTTTTTCGCTGCCAATGGTGAGGGTAAATTCACCGACGGCGTTGGGGCCATGATTGGTGACGGTGACAGTAACGGCCGTTTTTGCCATAGAGCAGTCGGCGGTAGCAGCGTTAACCGTGATGTCAACGGTTAAATCTGGTCGCTCTATTATTCGGCAAGGAGCGGTATCAACGGTGATGCTGGCGGAATTGTTGGCTTCGTTGGCTTCGCTGATTTGGTCGTTGGGGTCAACAACGGCCGTTATTTCCTCCGCTGCCACCGTAAACGGCACCGTTTCCGTGGCCGCTGCGTCAATACGGGTAACTGTTTGCACCTCGCCATTGATGCTAACTTCTACCTGCTCTACGGCACTGGTGCCGCTGTTGATGACAATGGCCTGACCAACGGCCGTTTGTTCGTCCACACAACTGGCACTCAACACAACAAACAACTCTGGGCCTACTATTTCCCCAGTCGAACAAGGCGAGCCGTTTAGAGTGAGGCTGTACTCGTTGTTGGCTTCGTTTTGTTCGGCCACGGTGTTGTTGGGGTCAATAACGGCCGTTATCGTGCTGCTTCCGTCCCAAGCCAGCCCCGCCAAATCCCGCTGCTCGCCAGCCGCCAGGGAGCCTACCGCAACCGTCTCGCCGTTGATGTGCAGCACCGGGGCAGCCACATCAACTACACCATAGTTGCCCACGTGTGCCCACAGCGTGACCCCATCGTTGCTGCACTGTGGCGCAACGATGACGGCTAAATCGGGCTGGCAGGCAAATTCGGCGGCGGCCACTGTTTCTAACGTCAACGTTACCGCGTCACGATTGTTGTCTTCGTTGCTTTCGGCTACTTGCCCAGCGGTATCGGCCACCGCTTCCAGCGTGGTGGCATCGGGCAGGTCAAAGGTGAAGGTGGCACTTTCACCAGCGTCCAGACCGTCAACCGCCTGTTCGCTGCCGTTGAGGGTGATGACGAAGCTACCAGCAGCCTGGTTGCCCACATTGCTGACGGTGACAGAAACGGCCGTTTCCCCCACAATCACTCCATTACAGGCAAACTGCTGGCTGATAGCCATTTCCTGCACCTCAATCACCAAGTCAGCCTGCTGCGGCTGACGGCAGCAGTAGAGCAGCAGCGCCAAAAAAGCGAGCCAGCCCAGCAGCGCCAGCGGCAGCAGCCACCAGCGGCGGTGCTGCCGATAACCAAAGTCGGCATCGTCAATATCCTGGCCGGGATTGAGGTAGACGCTGGTTTGGTGATCTAATTCACCATCACGATCATGGGTTTGTTTAACGTTTTGCGGCAGAGTGTTGGGTTTGAGCGAGATGGTGTAGTGACCAGGGGGCAAGTTGTGAAAGCGGTACATCCCTTCGGGGCTGGTTTGCATGGTGCGGCGGATGTTGCCCAGGGTGCTGGCAATGCTAACAGCCACCCCAGATATTCCTTTTCTTTCTCCCCTGTGTTCCAGCCAAACGCGGTCGCCAATGGAGCCAAGCGGCGGGCGATAGCCAAAATCGGCGCGGCAATCGTTTTCACCGGGGGCAAGCTGCACGATGGTTTCATGATCTCGGCCTCCGTCAAGGTCAAAGGTGGGTTCATAGCAGGGATCGGGCAGCGTGCTGGGGTCAATGACGACGCGGTAGCTGTCTGTGGGGAGGTCGGTGAAGCGATACTTGCCGTCTGCGGTCGTCACGGTCTGCGCCAACTTTTTCCCGGCAGCCGTATAGAGCATGACAGTTACGCTAGGGATACCTTCCTCATTGTTTCCCTTGCGCCCGCTGCGGTTGTAATCGAGCCACACTAGGTCGCCAATGGAACCGAGCAGGAGGCGATAGCCAAAATTGGCATCGTTGGCAGGCCGGCCGGACTGGAGGGTGACAGTGGTTTGATGGTCTAGCTTGCCATCCCGGTCGGCAACTGGCTGCACGTTGTCGGGCAAGGTATCGGGGTTGAGGGAGATGGTGTATTTGCCGGGCGGCAACTGGTGAAAGCGGTATGTTCCCTTGGCGGTGGTGCGGGTGGTGCGATGAATGGCTTTGTTTTCGCTGCTCAGGGTGACGGCAACATCTTTTACACCTGCTTGTGCCTCCTTTTTTTTCAGCCACACCTGGCCGCCAATGGTGTCATAGGGTGGGCAAAAACCAAAATCGGCATCATTTTCTGCTTCGCCAGGAGCCATGGGAATGTCCGTGTCCTTACGCCGAAACGTTGGTTTATAGTCTGGATCAGGCAGGGTTTTGCGGTCTACCACGACTCGATAGTGGCCGACAGAGAGGCCGGGAAAGGAATAACGGCCGTTTTTATCTGTCATGACCTGCTTTAATTTACAACCGCTGTTGTCATATAACATCACCGCAACATTGGGAATTCCCTCTTCATCGTTGCCTTTGCGCCCGCTGCCATTGACATCGAGCCAAACCACGCCACCAATGTTGCCCTGGATATTGGGAATACAAATACGGCCATCATCCAACTGAATCTTGTCATTTGCTTGATCTGTCATGATACTGCACCTCTTACAAAAATTATGTGGGTAGTTAGGGGAGCGTTGTGGGCTGGTTGTTGTGGGTAGCATACAGAACAAACGTCAGCAGATCGTCAGCATCATAGGGCAGTGGATTGGTTTTTTGGAGGGGATGTTTGAGAGGTGGGAGGAAAACGGCCGTTTTCCTCCCCAATCGTTCATGCGATAGAAATGAAGGGTGGTGCCAGACAGCGGTCATGTGCCGCTTGCTCTTTTATTGGGCAATCAGCCCATTATGAATTAATCCACTTTTTAATCTCCAAAATGTCTTTGTCAAGATTGGCATAATCGGCCGTTTTTTTTAACCTCCAAATTGTTATAGGAGACATCAGGGAGGTATGAACCAAGAACCTGCTTAATAATGCGAACCTGAACTTCCTCAATAGCCATATTGAGCGCGTGGTGCAATTTTAACCCATAGTCAAGACGCAATTCATAGCGACCTGTTTTATACACCTTGCCCGTTTTGCTTCCATATCTTCTATCTCTAATGTTGAGAGTGGGTACAAAACGCAGGCGGAGTAAGCTGGTAACATCGTGGGTAGATACTAGGTCACATGAAAGTGGACACATTTGGTACACCCTACATCGGTAGGGGGTAAGCCAAAAACGGCCGTTTCACTGAAACGGCCAGAGAAGGAAGAAAAACACAAAATCAGCCATAATTCTCTCCAAAAACGCCGCAGAAGAGCGCAGGAGAGAGCAAATGGAGACCAATCACCCCTTTTCCCAGTTACAACTACAGTTTATCGACCCCATCCAACACGATTACGAAGTCATCCGCCCCATCATCTTGTTCTCCCAACCCGTTGCCGAACGAAGCCATGAAACGGAGACACCGCGCAGCACCGTCAGCGATAAAGCGCGGCGATTCGTTATCGGCGGGATGCTGGGACTTGTCGATAAACGGTCACAAACGAGCCAGCAACAAGAAGTTGGCTATCCAGACCCCATCGCCAACCACATTCTGTACCTCAAACAACTTTATCCACCCATCCACTATCGAGAAATTGTCCGCATTATCGAGAACAAGTTTGGTCACAAGACCAACCACAATAAGGTAAAGCGGTTTCTGACAGGCAACCCAGTTCCTGTTCAACTGGAAATCCCATTTGTCACCTTCCATGATTTTGATGATGCTTATGAAGCTCGTTGGACAGTGGTGCGGATGTTTTACGAAGGCTGGAATAAAAAGAGCATCGCCAACTTGCTGAAGCTTTCACGGCAACATGTTACCGACCTCATTCAAGCCTTTGCGAAGGATGGCTTTGCCGCCTTGGAAGATAAACGAACCCGACCAACTAACCATCCCGATAACCAAATGACACTTCCTTTTATGGAACAGGTCTTCAAAGCCCAGCTTGAGTATCCAGATCTTGGTCGCTTCCGTCTCCACGGGGTGTTGGAACAAGAAATGGGTGAAGATACGCCCAGCGAGACTACCGTCGGCCGTGCTATGAACCATAATCGTCTCTGGCTTGGTGCGCCTCATCCCCTCAAGCAAGAAGCAGAAAAGAAAGAACCAGCCGAATTGCCCTATGAACCACGCTATCATCACCAATATTGGTTCATCGACATCCGCTACTTGGTCAAACAAGAAGGGAACTGGGTCTACAGCGTCTGTATTATTGAAGGGATGTCCCGTGCCATTCTCGCGGGAATGGCTTCCCACTACCAAGATGAGTTGGTGATTCTCCAGCTTTTACACACGGCTGTGAGCCATTACGGACGACCGTGGGGGATTGTCTCTGACAACGGCTCCGTCTTCACAGCCGATGCCTTCTTACGGGTTCTGGATGATTTAGAGATTCAACCCTGCCCCATTGAAAAGCGGCAAGCGTGGCAGAATCTCATCGAAGCCCAATTTAATGTCCAACGTCGTTTGGCGGATGCCAAATTTAAGCAAAGCGAGACCTTTGCCGAGATACAAACGCAACATGCCGCCTTTATTCAGGTATTCAATACCACACGCCATTGGGCGCATCGCCAGCGCACCGATGATTGTTTGACCCCTATTTCTGTCTTGGGTGGTCGGCTCGGTCGAGCGGTAACAGCCTCACAATTGCGTCAAGCCTTTCGCCAGCTACAAGTTTCTCGCGTTGTGAACCAGCATGGGGCTGTCAGTCTACAACGCTTTTACCTTTATGCTGAACGTGGTTTGACCAAGCAGCCTGTCACCGTTTGGATTTACGAAGACCGTCTCAACATTGAATACAAACAAACGCTCTTGGCTCGCTATGAATGTACAGTGGCACGTAAGCAGAACAAAATTACAGCAGTAACTGACCCCAAGCTCTACGACACCCCTTTTCGCTCACCCCAGCAAGAACTGTTGGTCTTAGATGATGAGCAATGGCTCAAGGTGCTGGAACGCCCACCTTATCACCCACGCCAGCCGCAACGATCCCCAGAGGCGACACAACTATTCTTGTGGGGGGCGGCATTGACGCTTTTCTTATGGCTCTTTTGGCTCTAAACTGTGCGTATGCACAAAAACAACGATTCTAACTGTTTGTTTGCTGTTATTACGGCTCAAGAAGCTGCCCAACTTTGGGGCTTGTCGCGCAATGCGGTAAGTGATGCTTGTCGGCGCGGTGCTTTGCGCTCGCGTCGCTCTGGTAAAACATGGCTGGTAACGATTGAGGATATGCTTCGTTACCAACAGGGCCGTTACTGGCCTGACAACTTCCCAGTTGAGCTACAACCAGCTTTAGAGAGTGCTTTAGCCCAAATGGAGCGGGATGAATAGCTCTTATACTTACACTAACTGCTTATACCACTGGGTTACTGTTTCCTGTGGCTCTCTTTCCTGCCGAAGTAGCGTGTACCAAATGTGTCCACTTTCATGTGGCCTAGTGTCGTGGGTACTTAGAAAATCGTATCCGAGTAAGGAACGGCCGACTTTTACCGTCTTGTCGCCAAGTTCAACAACATAAATACCCAGTAAATGCCATAATACGGCCAGCAAGAAGGCAGCCGCGATCTTGAGCCAAATACCGGTGACAGCCAGAGCAAGCCAAGGGGAAGCGGTTGCTATTTTGCTGGGTTGAGAGAGGGGTCAAATAAAGTAGAGAGCGCCCGTAAAGGTTAGAAATTGCAACCTAAGGAAGAGGGTGATAGCAATGCTGCCGC
The DNA here is from genome assembly GCA_020634215.1 of Ardenticatenaceae bacterium. Taxonomy (GTDB): domain Bacteria; phylum Chloroflexota; class Anaerolineae; order Promineifilales; family Promineifilaceae; genus JACKCD01. Next base: position 38,622 of record JACKCD010000018.1, read on the forward strand.
GCCAACGCTTGCTGCAAGGTACTGTTAGGCGCAAACGGCCGTTTTTCATCTGCTTCGTGACACCCCAACCCATATGAACGGCTTTTTTCTTCACCACGTCCATGAGAAACCTCCTGTATAGGACAGCCGCTAAGGCTGTTCTAACTTACTGATTTCTCTACGAAACTTGTCTGGTTAGAGTTGCTAAGAGGAGGGGGAATGAGAGGGGGAAAACGGCCGTTTTCCCTCTCAAAATGCAAAACAATACAGCCGAAACCGCCATTATCAACGGTTCAACTGGGCTCCCCCACCTGCACAGTCAAACTATCCTCACCATGTGCTACACAACTGCCTGGTAAGATGGTTTTTCAGTTGATTTCTGAGAAGTCGATGGTTCTTGTAAACCACCAATAACGATTATAGCTGTGAGTATCGCGGTCTACCCAAAAAACATTGAACGTTTTCTCGCAATAGCGTAATACCTGCCTGATTTTGATATAAAATTGAACTTGGCCGCGAAAATCACCGTCTAATCGCCAAATTGCCTGGCTTGGAATAGGGATGTTCGATTTAGAGAGAGCTGGCACATCATTCAGACGAACACCCGTCAATTGCCCTTCGGCATCCATGGGAAAGAGATCTCGCCAACTGCTATATTTCATTTTGCCACCACCGTCTACTTTGCTGGTGGCACCGAGTAAATAATTGTGAATCGCTTTGTTGCCAGTTGAGTTATTTTGGACGACAAAATCGGTCAAAGTTTCGCTGTAGCTTCGGCCAATGGTTAAGCCAGCGTTACCGCCGACCGAGGGGCTTTTGCTGATACTAAAATCTCCGCCGACGTTCCAAGTGCTGCTGCTTGTGACCGATCCCCCACCCATATCCGTGTCTGGCCCGTCAGAAACCAGTAAGGCGTTTTGGTGCCGTACCTCCATGATTACCTCTGCTTTTTCTAGGAAATAGCCACGTTTATCATCTTGGTCAAAGTGAAGACGGCCGTTTTTGCTGGCAGCCACGCGGGTATTGTGGGCATCGACATGCAGATATTTGAAACCAGGATCGCCCGCATGGTAGAGGGTAAAGTCTATATTGAAGCTCCATGTAGCGATTTGTGAAGAATTGTTGAGCTTGTCTTCACGAAAAGCGTTGAGGGGCGTTAGCGAAACAGATGTGAGCGGAGGGTTGGTTTCATCCTCAACTAGAAAAATCTGCTGTGAAGCTGTCGTAGCGACGTAATGGTTGACTTCTTGCCCGCTACTTTTATAGCGAGCTCGCCATGGGTGAGTCGCATATGTTCCGATCAGATATTCGTCTCGCGGTGCCAAGCTAGCATATTTGATATCATCCCCTTGGTAATTAACCCAGAAGATATCAACGGACTGATTGGTCTTGTTGCGAATTGTTAAGCTAACAGAGGTATTACTATGAACCGAGCGAAAGGTTGAGTCAGACATGAATCGTCTCCTTAATAATTTTTGCAGAAGAATTGACGGTTTGCTTTAGCCGATTGTTCTACATGATCGTTAATAAGCTAATGGATGAGTTTGTTGATAGTGTTAGCTTAGCCAACGGCCGTCAGCAGTTCGTCAGCACTTTTGGCAAAAGTCAATGGTTCATAGGTATAATGGACTATGGAGTCTTTGGAGTTAACCTTTTTCAACGCCTTCCAAGCCAACATCGCAGCCAAAGCCATCACAAATTTTCGCTCGGCCAACGTGCAGGGGTTGCTGATCTATTTGGCGATGCAGGCCAAACGGCCGTTTCCCCGCGAAACCCTGGCCGCCCTCTTTTGGCCCGACGAGCCAGAAGACGTGGCGCGGCAAAATTTGCGCCAGTCGCTCTATCAGTTGCGGAAGGTATTGGGGGAGCAAGCCCAGGTACCGTTTTTGCTCGTCAATCGCCAATCCGTTCAATTCAATCCTGACAGTGATTACCGCCTTGACGTTGACCGTTTTATCGTAGCCATTGCGGCCGAAGATTGGCAAACGGCCGTTTCCATCTACACCGGCGAACTGCTGCCCGGCTTCACCTGCGACAGCCTGGAATTTGAAGAGTGGCTGCTGCACCAGCGGGAACAGCTTCACCGGCAGGCGCTGGACGCGCTTTATCGGCTGGGGGAGCAGCGGCTGGCGGTGCAGGATTTTGCGGCGGCGCAGGCGGCGGCGCGACGGCAGCTTGCCTTTGAGCCGTGGCGCGAGGAAGCGCACCGGCAGTTGATGCTGGCGTTGGCGCAAAACGGGGAGCGCAGCGCGGCGCTGGCGCAGTTTGATAGCTGCCGCCAAATTTTGGCCGCTGAATTGGGGACGGAGCCAAGTGGGGAGACAACGGCCGTTTATGAAAAAATTCTCGCTGGCGAAACCATTGCCCCGCAGCCCCAGGAACCCATTCCCACGCCCCACAACCTACCCGCCCATGTCACCCCCTATTTTGGCCGCGAAACGGATGTTGCGTTGCTGACCGAGCGTGTTAGCGGTTCTGACCATCGCTTTATCACGCTGGTGGGGGAGGGCGGCCTCGGTAAATCGCGGTTGGCGCAGGAGATCGGGTGGCGGGTTAAGGAGCAGTTTGCCGATGGGGTGTGGTTTGTGCCGCTGGCGGGGGTAGCCAGCCGTGCCGAGGCCGCTGGGCTGGAAAACGATATTGCCACAGCCATTGCGGCGGCGATGGGGCATTCGCTGCGGGGGCAAACGCCGCCCAAGGAGCAGCTTTTGGCGCTGCTGCGTGACCGCCGGGCGCTGCTGCTGCTGGATAATTTTGAGCATTTGCTGGACGGGGCTGATGTGGTGCTTGAACTGCTGCAAGAGGCGCAGCAGCTGCGGGTGATTTGCACCTCGCGGGAGCCGCTGGGTTTTATGGCGGAGTGGGTTTACCGGTTGGCGTATCTGCCGTTGCCGCCGCTGCCGGAGGTAGTGGACGTGGAGCTGGCCGAGGCGTTTTTCTCGCAAACGGCCGTTTCTCCCATCACCCCACCACCCCTGGCCGATTTTCCCTCCGTGCGCCTTTTTCTGGATCGGGCTGAACGGGCAAACGGCCGTTTTGCCCTCACTGCTGATAACCAAACCCAGGTCGCCCAGCTTTGCCGCCTCACCGCTGGCATTCCGCTGGCTCTGGAGCTGGCGGCGGCCGGGCTGCGCCAATGGTCGCTCGCCGAGCTAATTGCCGCCATGCAAAACGCACTCGACGCGCTCGCCACCCGCTTCCGCGACGTGCCAACCCGCCACCGCACCGTCCGCGCCGTTTTTGAAAGCTCCTGGCATCTGCTGACGGCGGCCGAGCAGCAGCTTTTTGCCAGCCTGTCGGTCTTTCGCAGTGGTTTTACCCTGGCAGCGGCAACGGCCGTTGCCGGGGCAACGGAAGCGTTGCTTGAGGGGCTGTGTGGCAAATCGCTGCTGCATCTCGTGGGGGAGCGGTACCAACTGCATGACCTGCTGCGGCAGTTTGCGGCGGAGAAGCTGGATGGGGCAGTGAGATCGGTTCATTTTTTGAAAATGAACCAATCTTTGGCGAGCAAACACAGCAGTTATTACCTCAACTTTGTAGCAGAACAGGAGCAGCCGTTGGCGGGAGCCACGCCGCAAATTCCGGCGCGAGCCATTGCCGCCGACCTGGACAATGTGCGGCTGGCGTGGCAAACCGCCGTTGGTGAAAGTGCCGCCGAACGCTTGCTGGCCTGCGCTAACGGGTTGGCCGACTTTTACCAGATTCGCGGGCTGTATCAGGAGGCGGAGGAGATGCTAGAAACGGCCGTTTCTGCCCTCCAACCCCTCCCCCCATCCGACAGTAAAACCCTCACCCTTGCCACCCTCATGACCCACCAGGCCGGAATGCGGGTGCGGCTGTCGCAGTATGATGCAGCCATTGCCTTGATTCAGGAGACGTTGGGGTTGGTTGCGGGGGAAAACGATACATTGTTGCAATGGGCAAAGGGAAAGATTTTTACACATTACGGAGAGGCTTTATGGAGGCAAGGGGAACTGGCTAGGGCTGAAGTTGCCTTAAAAGAAGCTTATCAAATTGCAAAAACAATCGCCTCGCCGCTTCTTCTGGGTATTGCAGATTTTCATTTGGGGATAATCAATGATTACATGGATAAACCAGAAAGGGGGCTTGAGCATTTAGAACGCGCTTTAGCCGTTTGGCGCAATCTAGACAATCAAAAACAGCAAGGTTTTACCTTGGTGAGTATTGGAGCTGTTTCTTTTCGACTTGGGCAATTGGAAAAAGCGCGACTTACTTTGAATGAAGCCCTAGAGCTTAATCAGGCGAATGGAGATTTACAAGGGCAAAATATTGTTTTGAACAATCTGAGTGTCATTGCCACAGAGGATGGAGACTATCAGGGCGCAAAAAAGCATTTACTACAGGCATTGGACATTGCTAATTTAACCAGGGACCAGTATGCAAAAGCACTTGTTTTTGTGAATCTAGGTTGGAATGCCAAGCATCAAGGTTTGGCTTCTGAAGCAAAACGCTATTGGGAAGATGCGTTAAGAATGCGGCGGCGTATTGGAGATAAGAAAGGGGAGGAAAAGGTATTGCAATATTTGGGGGATCTACAAGAAGAGGCAAAAACAGAGATAGCCACAGCGACTATCTCTGTTTGATTGGTTTGTAGGGTTATGTTCCGCAGTGACCCATTTCGCCGCTGCACATGAGACCAAAGCTGATGAGGGGGGTAAGGGCGGGGATGATGTAGGTGAGGATAAGGACAGACGAGACTTTCAAACCGATAAATGTGGACATGACAAACTCCTTTAAGACATACTGTTTGTGAGCGTGCGCTGGAAACAGGCTTCTTCCATTACTTCACTTGTGGGGAGCGCTTGCTCGGTGACAATAAAATTTGTTGTTTGAGGAGTTCGGCCGAATTCCTGACTAAGTTGCCAGCATTGTAGAAAACGGCCGTCAGCAGTTCGTCGTCAGCAGCCGTCAAAAACGTCAGCAGATCGTCTCAACCTGTTACCTGCGATTCAGAAAGTTTGTCAACTGGGTTTCTTTAGGGGAATCTCGTGTAAAATAGTTCCATGCCTCGTTTGTCTTTATCATTTTTTGGTGTCTTCCAGGCCGAACTAAACGGCGAACCGATTCTGTATTTTCGCTCGGCCAACGTGCAGGGGCTGCTGGTTTATTTGGCGATGCAGGCCAAACGGCCGTTTCCCCGTGACACCCTCGCCACCCTCTTTTGGCCTCATTTACCCGACAGCAGTGCCAAGAAAAATTTGCGCCAGGCACTCTACCAACTGCGCCAGCTTTTAGACGATGGTGATGGTGAGCCATTTTTGCTAGTAACGCGCCATACTGTGCAGTGGAATGAGGCCAGCGACTACTGGCTCGACGCGGCACAGTTTGAGGCGGCGGTGGCGGCGACGGATTGGCAAACGGCCGTTTCCCTGGCTCATGCCCCCCTCCTTTCCGGCTTTTTTGGCGACAACGACGAATTTGAAGCGTGGCTGCGACTGGAGCAAGAGCGGTTCCATCGGCTCACTCTCGATGCGCTCTATGAAGCGGCCGAGCAGGCCTTGGCGGCGCAAAACCCCGACGCGGCGCGGATGTGGGCGCAGCGGCAGTTGTCGCTGGAACCGTGGCGGGAGGAAGCGCATCGCCAACTAATGCGGGCTTGGCTGGCGGCGGGAGCACGCAGCGCGGCGCTGGCGCAGTATGAAAATTGCGTAGCGACGCTGCAAGAGGAATTGGGAGTGGCTCCCTCGGCTGAGACAACGGCTTTGTATGAGGCGATGGTTACAGGTGAGATGGCTGTGCCGTTGGGAAAACCGGCGTTGGCGACAAAAACGGCCGTTTCGCTCCCTCTTGCGCTATCTCTCGACCGCACCGCCGAACAGGTGCTGCTGCAAAAGGTCAACCGCTTTTGGGTGGAGGGGGTGCTGCAACGGGCATTGGCCGATAGCCAGCAGTTGGACGTGATGCTGGAAACGGTGCCGGACGCGGTGGCAAATCCGTGGCAGGGGATGGTGGTCGCCCACGATGACACCCCGCTGCCGGTGGAGGTGCCGATTGACGAGGTTTTTGCTGCAAACGGCCGTTCGCTGCTCATTTTGGGTGCACCGGGGGCGGGCAAAACGGTGCTGCTGCTGCGGCTGGCGCAGTCGCTGCTGGCCGCTGCCCAAGCCGACGCTGCCCAACCGCTGCCCGTGGTGTTTAACCTGGCTTCATGGGGGAACGACGAACGGCCGTTGGCCGACTGGCTGGTGGCCGAACTCAACGAAAAATATTTGATTCCGCGCCGGATTGGGCAGGATTGGGTTGATACCGGACGGCTGGCACTGCTACTGGATGGGTTGGATGAGGTGACGCAACCCAAACAGGCGGCGTGTGTGGCAGCGATCAACGCTTTTCGGCAGGAACATGGGCTGGGGGCGATGGTGCTGTGCTGTCGCCAGCAGATATATAGGGCGATTGGCGTGCCACTGCGGTTAGGTGGAGCGGTTGGTTTACGGCCGTTAACCAGCAGCCAGACCATGACCTATTTGCACCAGCTTGGCGGCGCAGCCCACGAACTACAGCAGGCGATTGCCCAGGATCCGCTGCTGCAAGAGATTGCCCAGTCGCCGCTGATGCTGCAGGTGATGTCGAAAACATTGTCGGCCAGAGATTTGCCCGATGGCAAGCTGCTGCCGGCTGTGGCTGGACAGCAGCGCAAGGAACGGCTGCTTCATACCATTTTTGCCAGCTATGTGGGGCAAATGGCGCAGCAGATGGGGGCAACCAGTCGCTACCAGCCTGAAGCCGTGCCGCACTGGCTGGGCTGGCTGGCGCGGGGGCTAACGGCTAACAACCAGACGCTTTTTTTGGTCGAGGGGTTGCAGCCAGGCTGGCTAACATCGCGGCGGCAGCGATGGGGCTATATGCTGCTAACGCGCCTCTTTATGGGGCTGTTCGTGGGGTTGTTGCTATGGTTGTTTGGCCTGGTTGGGCCGCAAGCGGGCATTCATGATCACAGCCGGTCGTCGTTGCTGATTATAGCTCGCTGGGGGTTGCCTATCGTCCTGGTGGATTGTGTAATGTCGCTGCTGCTTCATGCCGGGTATGGGCTGGCGGTGGCGGTCGTAGATGCCGTTTTTTTTGCGCGGCGCTGGGGGCAAGAACGGCCGTTTTCCAGTTGGGATTGGGAGCGAAAAACGGCCGTTGGTCTTACCGTCGCCCTCATGGCTCTGGCGCAACTCCTGCTGTTTGGCGAGCAGACCATACTGCTGTTATTGCAGTTAACGGGTTCAACGTTCATGTTTTTGCTTGTCTCCCACTTTGCTTTTGGGCAAGGGTATGACAACGACATTGGTCGGGTCGAGGCCTTGAGCGGGTCGTGGCGGGCCAGTTTACGCAGCATGATTCCGGCACTGGCCGTTGGTTTCAGCTTTAGCCTCATTTTGTGGCGGCTTTTTTCTGCCACCATGACGCTGGCACAGGTCATTTGGCTGCTTGGCCTGCCCATTGCCCTGCTGGTTGTGATCTTGTCAGGTTTAACCAGCCGCTATTTGGAAACGCGGGCGTGGCCGAACCAGGGAATTTGGTTATCGGGGCGGAATGCACTGCTGGGTGGCAGTATCGCCGCCGTGGTGATTGCGCTGGCAATGGCACTGGTGCGACTGCTGTTAGGGTGGCAAGGGGTTGTCATTGGGCGTTTATTTAGCTTGTATGGGGGCTTGGTGGCCTTTCTGGTTGCCGCGCTGGTTTTTGGCGGCTTTAATGTGATTAACCATCTGCTGCTGCGCCTGATTTTGTGGTGGTCGGGGCAACTGCCGCAGCCGCTTACGCCGTTTCTCAATGCGGCGGTGCGGCATGTGCTGCTCTACCGCGTGGGGGGCGGCTATATGTTTATCCATCGGCTGCTGCAGGAACATTTGGCGGCGGCGACACAAACGGCCGTTCCTCCCCCCACAAACACCCGTCACTACACCCCCGACCCAGCCACCCCGCAAGTGGCGGCAAATGCGTAACGAGTTTGGCAACAAGAGGATAGCTCACGCAAAGTCGCAAAGTCGCAAAGTCGCAAAGACGCAAAGAAAGATCTTCGTGGTTTTGCGTCTTTGTGGAACATATAGTTCTTGCCGATAGAGTCTAAAAAAAGCAGCCTGTACAAACAGGCTGCCTTTTTGCTTAAGAAACGGGTCGAGGTGTGCTGGGGTGCTACCCAGTTGCGAGTGCAGGCTGAGGGAACAAACCGCCCGGTTGGGCAACGCCCGGCTGGGTTTGTGGTTGCGCCTTTGTCTGCCGGTCGGCGCGAATTTTGTCGAAGACCATTTCCAGGGAGGCCGCGGCCAAAATTTCGGGTTTCAAATTGAGGTTATCACCTGACCAGCGGATGAGCTTAATTTGGTTATCGGCAATTTCCAGGCCAGTGACATCGCCATCGGCAAAGCTGCAACAGCCCGTATTAAAATAGCAGGGAAGCATATCAGCGATTACCTCGGCATCGGCGGATTCAACCGTGCGGAAGCGCTCGATTTGGACGGCCAGTTCAGCCCGTTTCTGGCGTTTTTCTGCGTCCGGCAGGGTCTTGTCGTGCATAATGGCTTGCTGTGCCGCCAGCAGCTGCTGTTCCTTGGTTTGCGATTCAAAAACAGGTTTGTGGGTGTGGCCCGTGATTAGGACAACTTTTTCCCTCTGATTTTTCGCCCACTCATACATAGCCTCATTGTAACCTTGCCGCAGCTCCCAATCCTGGGCTGGCGTATTGAGGCGGTACTTGGTGAGCCGCTGGAATGGTTGCCACACGTAGCGCACAAATAGTTTGGAAAACCAGGCGTATTTGTCACTATCGGCCGTTCCCTGATGCCCATGCACCAGGAAAAGTTCGCCAATGTCCCGTCCGTTCTTAGCAACGGGGATTTTGAAGCCCTCGTGTACTTTGAGTTCACGCTCGCCAAAGTGGGGCTGCAAATATTTTTTGACATTGGCCGGGTCTTGCCAAATTTCGTCATGGTTGCCAAAGACGCGGTGATAACGGCCGTTTTTATGAAAATCATGTTCCAGCGACAAGGTGCGGTCATACGCTTCCAAGACAGTCTCGGGTGTCTCCTCCCAAAGCTCTTCCACATCACCCAACGCAATTAAGTGATACTCCATCGCGTTGTAATAGGCCAGAGCCGCGTTATACGCCTGCTCAGAACGCTTAAAATCATCCGCCCCATTGCGTGCGCCACGATGTTGATCGGAAAAGATAATGTAGCGCGTCTGATTTTCCTGTTCGGTGTTGATAGCAGAGAGCTGTTTGATGGCCTCGTTGTTCCGATACGCTTTGTCCAATCCAGATTTGATAGCTTGCCGATTAATCATTTCAAATACTCCTGTTTTTTTTAGATACCTGATTTTTCTTGTGGCCGCGTTGCTGTCTGCTTGTTGTTCACACTTTAGCCCACCAACGTCAGCAGTTCGTCGGCACCTGTGGTGCAGGCGATAAAGACGTTGTTAACTGCTTATCACTTGGCAAAATTGGGTGTAAAATAGGGCATGGCTCGTCTGTCTTTAGCTTTTTTAGGTGTCTTTCAGGCCGAACTGAACGGTGAGCCGCTGCTCCATTTCCGCTCGGCCAACGTGCAGGGGCTGCTGGTTTATTTGGTAATGCAGGCAGAACGGCCGTTTCCCCGCGACACCCTCGCCACCCTCTTTTGGCCGACCGATACCGACGCCACCGCCAAGAAAAATTTGCGCCAGTCGCTGTACCAACTGCGGAAAGTGCTAAACGACAGCGACGATTCGCCCCAGCCATTTTTGCTGGTCACGCGGCAGACGGTACAGTTCAACCCCGCCGCCGATTGCTCGCTCGACCTGGATCAATTTTTAGCCGCCTGTGGGCGTGAGGATTGGCAAACGGCCGTTTCCCTCTATGCTGGCACCCTGCTCCCCGGCTTCTTTTGCGACAGCGAACCGTTTGAAGAGTGGCTGCGGCTGGAGCGGGAGCACTTTTATCACCTTGCTTTAGACTCGACTTTGTCCATTTGGGAACATTGGAAATGTAGGAGATTGGCAGGAAGAAGCAGGACGTTGTATCTACACCCTCTGCCAAATATGCCCAATGTGCCGCAAAACCCTGAATTATCGCCCTATCAAGCGGTGTAACACATCGCTTCCACCAAACCGTTGAAAATAGCGGTGGGAATTAGGACATAGTCCGGTTTGGCGGTGGATTCGACATATTTTCCCCATAGCCCAAACCAGATTTGCCGACGTACCACCGCCAAGGCATCGGAAAAGGTGGGTTTCTTTTTCGCATACCATGCCGAGGTACGCACTGGGAAAGGTTTGTCTTTGGTCAAGTGGTACGCCCACAGCGTGACCAATGAGAACAAACCCAATAAAACGGGTGTCGTTCGGGCAATCGCCAGTTCTGACCATTGACGTTGCGTTTCCATGCCCAAATGGGCACGGGCTTCCTCAAAGGTGACTTCGACATTCCACCGCAGGATAAACCAGTGCAGAATTTGCAAGGGGTCGGCCGTCAAGTCCGTGCAAAGAAAGGCGGTGGCCTCATACTTGCCAGCAGGGTCGCGCACCAAAACCCAACGGATGGGCAGCGGGTCAAACCCTGGTGTGTACCATAAAGCCTGACCGAAGACATACTCAATCGTGTAGGTTCGTCCCCCATACCAGGCAACCTCGGTCTTGAGCCACTTCGTCCCTTTATCCAGCAAACGGACTTTCAACGATGGCTGCCGTTTCCCTTTTTTCGCTTTCACCCCTCTTTTGCCCTTGGCTTGTTCTTCCGGCCACCCATACAGCCTGGCATCTAGCCGCAAACGGGATACCCAAGTCACGGGTAGGAGCATTCCGACACAGGTCAAGCCTAATTTCACCGCCGCTAACCCCCCATCGGTGACGACGACCATGACGCGGTTGTGTAACCAGCGGCGTACCTGGCATATCATCTGCCGTATCCAATCAATGCTTGTCTTGTGCCGTTTCCCATTTTTCTGGTTGGTTGCTTCACTGGGGGCATTCAAGGTCAAAAAGGGTAACGCCCACGTCCGACTGCTCCATGGAACCGCCACCATGAGCATCATGCTGACCCACCGCAAGCCAAAACTGTGTACCAGATATTTCTTGCTTGAACGGACACTGTCTCGGAACACCCCTTTCTGCTTGATTCGTTCACCCCGCCGCCGTTCCAAGGTCTCATCTATGCCCAGGACGATAGGCGCATCGGCTGGCACAAAGGTAGCCACCAGTAACCCCAGCAAGATGCGGCTGGCGGTCAAGCCGCACCATTGGGCGCGATTGAGAACACGATGATAATTCTGATACTGTGGGTCATCCTTCAAACCCATCACCGTCAGAGCCGCGCTCACGGTTCGCTTTCCCGGTGCCAAAACAGCACCCAGCAAGAGGATTTGGGCATAGTCCCACACGGTTTCGCTAAACAAGGCGACAAATGGTAAAATCACGGGCATCATTTCTTGGGGTATGGTTAGCATATCTGACTTCTCCTAACAATTGGTCTTGTTTTTGAAGTCAGCTTACCTACCCCGCCTTTTTTTGTCCACTAAATGGATAAATTAGAGTTAGAAGCACTAGAGAGAGCCGCAACGAGTGCCTTGAAGCAAGGTGAATTTATGCAGGTCAAGCTGTTAGCGCGACAGCAGCTTGCCATCGAGCCGTGGCGTGAGGTGGCTCATCGGCAGTTGATGTTAGCTCTGGCATTAGATGGAGAGCGAGGCGCAGCCGTTGCTCAATATGAAGCATGTTGCAATCTGTTGGAGGACGAGTTGGGGGTGGAGCCGGAGGCAGAAACAACGGCCGTTTTTGAGCAGATTCGCAGTGGTGAGATTAGCGCCGAACGAGCCGCGCAACTTATTATACCTGCCCCTGGTCTTCCGCCACCTTTCCAAGCACCCCATCTTCCGCCTCATTTTGTAGGGCGCACCCGCGAAATTGAGGCGTTGGCGGCACAGCTTATGGAAGTAGAAAACAGATCGCCCATGGCGCTAGTTGGCATGGGTGGAGCGGGCAAAACATCGTTGGCGGCTGCCTTGGCGCATCATTTGCGCGATCAATTTGCCGACGGTGTATTGTGGGTCAATACCCATACCAGCGAGGCCATCAACATATTAGCATTGTGGGGGCGTGCCTACGGTTATGATTATAGTGGGTTGGCTGATTTGGGAAGCCGTGAACTGGCCGTTCGCAGCCTGCTGGCAACCAAACAAACCCTGATTGTTCTTGACAATGTTGATGAGGCGGCGACCGTGCGTTCGCTGCTTGTTCATGGAGATCGCTGTCGCGTCATTCTGACAACCCGCAATTTAGACATTGCTTCGGTTTTAAACGCCGTTGCCTTTCAGCTAAAAGAGCTGTCGCCCAGCAGTTGCCGCGACCTGTTGGAGCAGATTTTGGGCAAGGAGCGAGTGAGTGCAGAAGAGGATGCGGCGATGCAAATCGGCCATTTGCTCCATTATTTGCCGCTGGCGGTGGAGATTGCTGCGCAGCGATTAAAGTCGCGCCAGCGAATGACGCTAGCTAATATGGTGCAGCGTTTGCAAGATACGCAGCACCGTTTGGGCTTGAGGATTAGCGATCAGGCGGTGCGGGCATCGTTTCAGGTAAGCTGGGACGGGCTAGATGAAGATTTGCGCCAGACCTTTGCGGCAATGGCTGTTTTTGGGGGACGGCCGTTTTCCGTAGCAGCATTAACGGCCGTTCTCGACCAAGAGCTTTTTGACACAGAGGATAATCTTTATACGCTGGTAGCTCTTTCGCTTGTTAACGAGGTTGAAGAAACCCGTTATTATCAGCATCCACTGCTGGCTGATTTTGCCGCCGAAAAGCTAACCGAGCCTAATGAATTAAAGCAACGCATGGTTAGTTATTACCTGACCCTGGCTCAAGAAAACAGAGAGCGGTTTACAGCCCTTGATCCTGAATGGGAAAATATCACAGCGGCGATACGTGCCGCTGATGACTTGGCAGCATGGCAGGCGGTGGTCGATTTTGCCGAGATATTAGCTGAAAGCTGGTTGCAATATGGCCGGTATCAGGATGCAACTGATGCCTACGAATTAGCGCAGAAGGCGGCTGAAATACGCCAAGCACCGCAAGAACTCGCCAGGATACTTATTCATATAACGAAAATCGAAATCGAGCAAAGTTTATATGATTCAGCATACCAACATTTGGAAGAGGCATTACAACTTTATTATGATCTTGAAGATGATGATGGCATTGCAACAACACAATACCTACAAGGATATATTCTTTTTGATAGAGGATTATACGGTGATGCCAAAAAATTGTTAGAAAAAAGTCGAGCTTTGCATACTGAACTGGGTGAGTGTGCCAAGGCGGCAACAACAGCACGTAGTCTGTCTAGAGTATATCTGGCAATAGACCCCACGCCCCAACGCGCTGAGGAAATAGCGATCCAGGCACTTGAAACAATCCAATCACTCCAAAACAACAAAAATAACGTTATGTTAACTTTGCGGCTGCTGGCAGAAATTGAATATCGCAAAGGAGATATTGAGAATGCGCTGAAATATGCAATCAAAGCTCTTGATTTGGGATTGGAACAAAATAATACCGCTGAGGTAGGGGCAACAAACTACATCATCGCCGCTATTTATCTGCGGCAAGATAAATATTCGGCCGCCATACAAATTTGCCTGGAAACGTTACCCTTGTTTGAAAAGCTAGGAAATAAACGTTACCAAAGTATGATTTTGCAAACGTTAAGCACTTCTTATTTAAGGTCTAATCAGTTTGACGAAGCTAAAGAGTGTATTGAAATTGCTCTTAAGACATATAAAGAAATCGAAGATCGATTGGGTTATGGATATGCTTTACGTCAATTAGGAGACATTTTTAAAGAGATGAATCTAGTCGAAAAAAGCCAAACCTATTGGCAAGAAGCGCTTCAAATTGCCCAATTGTTGAATCATTCGCACCTGATTGCCCAACTTATGGAGCGTATCGCCCCATGAGTTGGGTGCAAGCGCTGCTACGTTCCCAAATTGCTTCCCTCTGGGCCTTCTTTCGACCAGCCTTTAAAGAGCATGTCTTCAACCCATTTGTCATCTAACTTATCTAGCTTAGTTTGTGAAGGATCAAATCGGTGAACCGGCCTGGGAGCATCAGGTTTGACAGCTTCTAAAGGCTTGAAGCGTTCAAGAAAACCCCCGCTGGTAAAATTATTGTACAACGTCTCCACCGACATTGGTTCGTTATTGCCCCAATCGTGCGACCAGTTTCTATGCTCATTTTCAGGGATTAAGGCCATTATTTGATCGGCGACTATTTCCAGAACAGGATCAAGGCTCTCTAATATTTCTTTGCCTGTAAGTTTAGAATTTGGGTTCTGCCCATGAAGCTGAAATGGGTGTTCATCCATGGGGTTGGCTGTTTTCTCCTTGAGCCAATTTTCTTTTACCCAGCTGATCCAGTTTTGATCCAGTTTTTCTTTTTGCTCTGCATTGATTTGCCCCATTTTGTGCAATAATTCAGATTGAATAAACGGCCGTAATTCAGGAGTAGGATGTACGTGATCAAGGGCTTCACGGGCTGTTGGCGGGCTGCTGGCAAGAAGCTCTTGGAAGCCTAGGACGGAAATAGGCCCGGCAATGCGACAGCCAAAGGCATCGGCAACTATTTCTTCAAGCCAATGAAATTGCCACGAAGATTCAAAATCCTCTCCAAACTGTGTTCTTAGCTTTTCTTCTAAATTTTCTTTTAAAATTTCTTTTGTCGGCTCTTGTCTAAACCAAAATAGATAGTGACCAATTTCATGAGGGAGAGCGAGATAATCGGTTGGTACCCACTGACTGTTGTGGCACAAGACCCCATACGGAACCCCAATTAACATAACATTTTGATAAGGGATGAGGCGGATATCGACACCATTTCGCAAATAGCAAATAATATTGGTGTCCTCTGTAAACCCACCTTTGTCATTGATAGCTGGTAGAACAGCATTCATCCCGATAATGTGAGCCATCTGTAAGACAAATCCTTGCTGCGTAATTTCGTCGTCCTTATTTAACTGGCGTTGCTGCAAAGCTTGGTGAATTAAATTTATGTCAATAGAAACTTGTTCCAGGAAGAGGCGAAAAACATAATCAGGACTATATTTTTGCAGTTCATTTTTTATCTCGTTGCTTAATATTTTTTCAAAAAGAGATAATACATTATCTTTTAAAGACTCAAGCACTTTCTCGCAATCGTTTAACCTGGCTGTTTGATTGTCTAACTCAAAAATCGTTTTGGACAATTCATTCTGCCGCATGCTTTCCTGGAGGATATCCAAGTCGTTTCCCAAGAGTTTTTCAATTTCTGAAATCCTATTTTCCGACCATTTCTTTTTCCGATCAAGTGGGCTTCTAGGTTTCGGACCGAGTGACGCTAGCTCGGTCAGGAGTTCAGTAAGTTCGAGTGTAAGCTTCATGCGGTTGTTTGCGACTTTTGCCACCCCTTCCGCTTTGAGGCCTTTTTTCTCGTCAATGGCGTTATTGCGAGCGTTAATGGTGTGAGTGACGTAATCTATTGTTTCTCTGATGGCTTCGTGCACGCCTTCAATTTTCTTGTTCCAGCGTTCTTTAGTCCAAGGCCACGGCGGCGGTGCAAATACGCTTGGTTGCTCCTTCGGGGTTAATGAAGCAGGCATGTTTGTGAGATTCTTCTGGGTTTCGGGTAAGTTATGCAATTGTGGCATAGAACAGTATCCTCCTGTTTTTCAAGTTGCAATGAGCCAATTTTTATCGGCTAAAATAAACAATGCGTTTATGAGTTGGCTGCATGCGACGTAGCTGCGTTTAGCTAGCGTCTGTTTTTTGAATGAATTACATCGTGGATATTGACAAAAGATTGTTATCCTGATTTTCAAATCGTGCAAGAGATTTGGTAAGCTTATTGAAAACCAACAGTATTGTGGGTGATTTGAAAGCAAACGGCCGTTTCCACATAATAAAACTTCTCCTGATTTGGTTGTTGAGAGCAAAAAGGTGCTTCGATGTAGGCTGCCACCAAAGTGTCACCCGAATGAGCAGACAGCGCAAGAAGGCCAGCCTCAGTTGTGAGGCTGGCCTTCCCTGGTGTTGGCACAACGTCGTGGTTGTGTCAACAGGGCGAATGGACTACGGCATTGGCATAGGCATGGGCATAGGCATCATGATGTCACCTCCTTGTTAAAAGATTCAGGCGATTGTTTGCTATAGATATAGAGTTATTGGTTATTGGTTATGAACCACTTAAAAATAGCCAGTAACCAATAACATATTGCATCCTTTCTCAGAAGTTGAACTTCTAAATCGGGACTTGCTCAAGGTAGCAGCGCCGCCGCATGTTGGGCTGTATTACGGTCACTGTAATGGGGCGTGTGGTGAAATTGAGGCTGCCGGCCGCGCTGCAGATAGGCCAGCGCATTTTCGATGGAGCCACCGTAGGTGATGACCTTGATGCCGCGTATGGTTACATCTTCGCTGATGGGCTGGGCAAAACGGCCGTAAAGCTTATTTGTATAGCGGTCTATATCTTCCGCCTGCAGCCGAATCTCCTCTAGCCCCATCTTTTGGAATTCGTGGAGTGCTGTGGTTAGGGCAGTGTGGAACATGCGCGTCAGGCGATATGATGGGGCAATGGCGGCAACGTACATGAAGAGAACCTCTTTGTTGCGATACTCTTGTTGGGGTTCACCGAAGAAGAAGCCGAGCATTCCCTGCATTTGCTGCTGGCGGTCAAAGCCACCAAAAACGCCGCCTTTATCGAAAACGAGGTCAACGACCTGAGAAACGGCCGTTTCGTCGGCCAAATGGAGTTCTTCTTTGTTTTGGTAAAGGAAGGAAACGGCCGTTTGCCGGTCAATTTGTGGGAAACAAAAGCGAAAGCTGAATGCTGTTTGCTGCATGTGTGTGCCTCCAATAAAGTATTGCAAGCAGTTTACACAGCAAACGTCAGCACTTCGTCAGCAGATCATTGTCTGCTGACGAAAAACTGCTCAGTTGAAAAACTGATAAGTCATAAAGGGGATTGGGCTGTTTAGTTTTGGGGTGGGTGCCAACCGGCTGCAACCCACCGACGACGATCTGGTCTGATAGTGGCGTTATTCATGTCTAAAGCGATAATTGTGGCACGCCCTACGGCTGTTAGCCCAATGATATGGATGCTGGTCGCATCCCAAGCAAAGTGATTTGCCCATTGCTGTCTGCGCGGATTAAATAATGGCACCATTTGATAGGAACTGTATGACCGCGCCAGCGAAGGAGGGCGGCAGCATGAGCTTTTTGTAGCATAAAGCGGTCAGTTTCTTGGCGTAGCTGTTGTAGTTCTTGGGCTTCAACGGCCGTTAATCCCCCGGTCCCACTTTTCTCCAACAATTCGTCATACCGCTCCATATCCGCTTCCGTCTTGTAACTGCGGGCAATTTGCCACAGCGCATCATCATCCAGCCTGTCCATGACAGCCAAATCCGCCTGAAATTCGGCTGGGACATCATCCCATACGGGTGGGCTACCAATTTGCAAAGCGTGGATAATGACCTCATCTAGGGGGCGACGGGTAGATTGCGCCGTGTTTTGCAGGCGGCGATACAAAAGTTCTGGAATTTTTAGGGTAATAGTTTCAGTTAACATGATGCAACCCATTGAGAAGTTCAACTTCTCCAAAGAAGTTGAACTTCTTGATCAACGCTATTGGCCGGTATCGGTCAAAATATATTCGATGGCGCGTTGCAGTTGGGTGTCGGCATCACCACCCAAGTCGGCGGGGGTTTCCACCACAATGTCGGGGGTAATGCCCGCGCCGTCAATGCTGTGGTTGTTGGGGGTAAACCAGCGGGCAATGGTCACGCGCAGTTCCGCGCCGTTGCTCAGGGTATGCACCTGTTGCACCGACCCCTTGCCAAAGGTCGTTTCTCCCAAAATAATGCCCCGCCCACTGTCTTGAATGGCTCCGGCCACAATTTCTGAGGCACTGGCACTGCCTGCATTGACCAGCACCACCAGCGGCAGCGTCTCGCCAATGTCGCCGCTGTCACCGCCAAACGTTTCGTCCAGCCCGCGAATGTTGCGCTCCATCAGGATGGTGCCTTCGGGCAAGAATAGATCGCCCACGTTGATCGCCTCGGTCAGATAGCCGCCGCCGTTGTCGCGCAGGTCGAAGATGATGCCCACAGGGTTTTGCGCCAGCAATGTTTCCAGCGCGTCTTTAAGCTGAATGGACGCATTTTGGTCAAGGAAGGTGGTCAGCCGCACATAGGCAATTTGCTCTGGCAGCATTTCAGACTCCACTACTGGCACCTCAAAGCGGGCGCGGGTGATGGTGAAATCAATTGGCTCGTCCACACCGGGGCGGCGGACGGTGATGGTGACTTGGGTGCCGCTGGGGCCGCGTACCACCAGCACCACTTCATCTAGTGACTGCCCCTCGACCGATTCGCCGTTGACAGCAATGATGACATCCCCGGCTTTGACCCCAACGAGGTCGGCCGGCTGGCCGTCAATGGGGCGCACAATTTCAATTTGGCCGTCTTCGTTTTCGGTGACAATCGCACCAATGCCTTCCACCGGCCCCTGGTTTTCGCGGATGCGCTGGGCAGTTTCGGGGTTGACAAAGCGGGTGTGTTCGTCGCCCAGGGTGTCAATGGAGCCGTTGATAGCGGAAAAAAGCAGCTCTTCGTTGCTGGGAATTTGGCCGTCGTATTCTTCGATCAGGACGCGCCACGCTTCGTAGAAGAGGGCAAAATCTATGTCGCCAACTTCTTCCTGGCGCGGTACAAATTCGGCAGCAGGGGTGGGTTCGGTTTGGGCAGGGGCGGGTACAACTTCGACAGCGATGGTGGGAACGGCCGTTAATTCCTCTGGCTCCGGATCCGTTACATTTGCCACCGCCTCCTCAGCCGGTTGCGCCGTGGGCTTCGGCGTGGCCGTCACCACAATCTCGCGGGTCGTTTCCTGCGTCACCACAACGGCCGTTTTTTCACCGCCCGAAGAACGCCCAAGGTAATAGCCAAAAACGGCCGTTGCGCCACACAGCAACAGCACAATCATTGCGCCCAAAATGTATGGCAGCCGTTTAGAAGGAGTTTCGTTGGAAGTGGGGGGATTAATCATGCTTTTTAAGTGTCCAAGTCGTTAATATAGCACCCCATTATAAAGCAGCCTGGCAAAAACTTTAACCCTCTTTGGGAAATATTCATGGTTCTTTCGGATTTTGCGAGGTTGACAAATTTGGTACGTAGTGCGTGGTGCGTCAAAGGAGTTAATTGGTTACGCACCACGTACCACGCATCACGTTAAAAGGAAGTTAACCCCCTGAATTCCCTAATTGTTATGGGTTAAATGCTCAATCGCCCGCAGCAACACTTCATCCCGGCCGGCATCAATCGCCTCTTGCGTCACCGTCACCAGTACATCCGGCTCCAGCCCCTGCTGGTCAATTTGGGTGTGGTTGGGGGTGAACCAGCGGGCAGAAGTGACATGCACCGAGGAGCCATCGCGCAGGTCATAGACCAACTGCACCGACCCCTTGCCAAAGGTTTTGGATCTGCCCACCAGCACGGCGCGGTCATAATCTTGCAGTGCCCCGGCCAAAATTTCCGATGCGCTGGCCGTGCCACCATCTACCAAAATTGCTAGAGGTGCATCGGGCAAAATGGTGCTGTTGGTGGTGCTAAACACGCGCTCTCCTTCGTTTTTGCTTTGCTGATACAGCACGGGCATCTCGTTGAGAAAATGGTCGGCAATTTCTACAGCCGCATCCAGCAGCCCGCCGCCATTGCCGCGCAGATCAAGCACATATTGCTCGGCTCCTTGGGCAATCAGGTCTTCCAGGGCAGCGGCAATTTCGTTGTTGCTTTCGCCGCTAAAGCGGGTTAGCTGGATATAACCAACGTTGTTTTCCAGCAGCCGGTAGCTGACGGAGGGGATGAGGATGTCGGCACGGGTGATTGCGATGTCTACAGGGTCGGTTGCGTTGGGGTGGCGGACGGTGAGGATAACGGCCGTTCCTTTCTCCCCCCGAATCAGATCACTCACCGCTTGCACCGTCATGTCGGTTGTAATCGGCGTGCCGTCCACCGCCAACAGCACATCGCCCGACAAAATGCCCGCCGCCTCGGCCGGGTTCCCCGGAATCGGCTCCAACACAATGTCGGCCCCATCTTCCGGGCGCGATAACGTGGCGCCGATCCCGCCAAACGTCCCCTGCAAGCTGTCGCGCTCCTGATCCCGTGCCACCGGTTCAATAAACACTGTGTAGGGGTCGTTAAGCAACTGCATCGAGCCACGAATGGCTCCATATGTTTTCTGCTGGTCAGACGGGAGATCGCCAATAAAGCTTCCGTTAATCCGTTCCCACGCTTCATCAAAAACGGCAAATTGTTCTTCCGCAGAAAGTGCTTTCGGCTGCCCCCAAATGGTGATTTGCTGCCGTTCCAAAAAATCGTTAGCCATAAACCCGGCGGCAAAGGCGCTGACGGCCAGTACCAGCAGCATGACAACCGTGAGGATATTGCGTATTGTGTCGGACATGGTTTATCGTGGCAAGCCGTGTCGTTAAAGATGACTTGCCTTGTTACCTGCATATATAAAGCATGTTATGGATGAATCAGTATAAAACGATTGTAACACAGGTGTTCTGCTGGGCAATCTACGGTATAATTCTGGTGCGTTACATGCGGTAACGTGCAAAAACGCCGCTTTGCCCCTTGAATGCCGCGTGTTTCAGCCTAAACTACCAATTGATAGTGCGGGAATTGTTTACCCCGCAGTTTGAAGTATTCGTTGTCATGAACCGTTTTTGGCGTGTTGGGTTGGCTTTTATTTGGCTGCTCACCTCAATTTGGCCCTCAAGCACAACGGCCGTTTTTGCATCCCAGCAAACTCCCACGGCCAACGAACTGCTGGCTTCCATGAGCGTGGCCGAGCGGGTGGGTCAGCTTTTCCTGGTCACATTTGAGGGAGACATGGCACCCAGCGACAGCGACATTGCCGACCTCATTCTCAACTACCGCGTGGGTGGGGTGATGCTGCGGCCGACGAGCAACAACGTTACTGGCTATGGCAACCCCGGCGACACGCCGCGCCAGGTAGCGGAACTCATTAATGATTTACAGCGGCTGGCACTGCTGGGAGAATCAACGGCCGTTTCTGACACCGACACCCTGGGCAGCGAAGCCGTACCGCCTACCGCCGTACCCAGTGCCCTGCAAACCCCGCTGCCGCTGCTGATTGGGATGGCGCATGAAGGGGACGGGCCGCCGTATACCACCTTGTTTAACGGGCTGAGCCAATTGCCCAACAATATGGCAATTGGGGCGACGTGGCAGCCGAAAATGGCGCAGCAGGTGGGGCAGGTTGTGGGGCGGGAATTAACGGCCGTTGGTGTTAACATGCTCTTTGGCCCCACGCTCGACGTGCTGGAAAACCCTGACCCTGCCAGCCGCAGCGACCTGGGTACCCGCGTTTTTGGCGGCGACCCGTACTGGGTGGGGCAAATGGGCAGTGCCTACACCAGCGGCGTTCACGAGGGCAGCCGCAACCGCATGGCCGTGGTTGCCACCCATTTCCCTGGCAACGGCAGCAGCGACCGCCCCGTTGAGGAAGAAGTGCCCACCGTCCGTAAATCACTGGAGCAACTGAAGCAAATTGAGTTGGCACCCTTCTTTGCCGTCACCGGGCAGGCAAAAAGCCCCACCGCCACTGTAGATGCTTTGTTGACCACCCACATTCGCTACCAGGGCTTCCAGGGCAACATCCGTGCCACCACCGCTCCCGTCAGCTTTGACCCGCAGGCACTGTCCGCATTGATGTCGCTGGAGGAGATGGGGAGTTGGCGTGCCAATGGCGGCATTATCGTTTCCGATTCGCTGGGCGTGCGCTCCGTGGAGCGGTTTTACGACGATACCGAGCAGGAATTTCGCCCCCGACTGGTGGCAAAAGATGCGCTGCTGGCGGGTAACGATTTGCTTTATCTGTCTGACTTTGCTTTAGGCGATGCCCCGTACAGCGAGCAGTTGGCAAATATCAAGGACACGATTCTCTGGTTTCGGGAAAAGTATGACACTGATGTCTCGTTTCAGCAGCGGGTTGACGAGGCGTTGCTGCACATTTTGCAGCTTAAGCTGCGGCTCTATGGCGGCAATTTCACCCCTGAAAATGTGCTGGTTGACCCGGCGGCGGCGCGGCCACAGGAGGCGACGGGTGGGCTGATGTTTGAACTGGCGCAAACGGCCGTTACTCTCATCTCCCCCAGCCCGGCCGAATTTAGCGAACGGCTTGCCAGCCCCCCCAGCGCCAACGAAACGCTGCTCATTTTTACCGACGTGCGCCAAACGCAGCCGTGTGATGTTTGTGACCCGCAGCCCTACATCAGTGAAACGGCCCTGCAAGAGCGGATGCTGGCGCTGTATGGCCCTACGGCCAGCAATCAGCTCACGCCAGGGCAGATCCACAGCTACTCTTTTGCCGATCTCAACGACTTTTTGGCGGCCACGCCGGAAGAACTGCTGCCCACCGTCCCCATCTCGCCTACCTTGACACCAGAGGCCACTTCGGAACAGCCCGAAGCAACGGCCGTTCCTTCCACGCCCGCTCTCATCCAGTCCCAAATTGAGCAGGCCGACTGGATCATCTTTGCCGCGCTTGACCTGAACGACCCTGATAACGCCCTGACCAACTTTTTGGCACAGCGACCCGATATTGTCAGTAAGACCCGCGTCATTGTCTTTGCCTACAACGCCCCCTACTATCTCGACACCACCGAGATCAGCAAGCTGACGGCCTATTTTGGCATTTACAGCAAAATTGACCCCTTTATAGATGCCTCGGTGCGGGCACTGTTTTTGGAGTCACCGCTTTCAGGTGCCTCCCCTGTCAATATTGATAGCGTCAACTATACGTTGTTTGAGCAAACCCAGCCTGACCCCGAACAGGTCATTGAACTGTTTATTGTAACGGATACCGGCAGCGCTGAATCGCCCCCCGGCGAAGCTCCGCTGGATGCCTCGATTGGCGAAACGCTGCATTTGCAAACGGGCATCATTCGAGACCGCAACGGCAACCCGGTGCCGGATGGGACGACGGTGCGCTTTGAGCAGCGGGATTTGGTGCAGGAAGCGACGACCATCATTGAGGAGGTGGCAACGGTGGATGGAGTGGCGCAGCTTGATTATGTGCTGCCGGAGCGCACGCGGGACGGTCGAATTCGGATAACGGCCGTTTCTGCCCCGGCCTTGCAATCACAGCAGGTAGATATTGCCATTGGCGAGGCCGCTTCGGTATCCATTATCACCCCGACAAATGCCCCGACCGCTACGCCCACCACCACACCGACCGAAACGCCGTCTCCCACGGCCACGCCATCGTCCACGGCAACGGCCGTTCCGCCCACCGCCACCGCCACCCCGGTGGTGCCCCCGCCTGAACCCGGCTTCCGCGTGGACTTATCTGAAATTCAAATGCTGATTGCTCTGAGCTTTGGCACCGTCCTGCTGGGTAGCCTGGGCGTATGGTTGGCCTTTCAGCGGCAGCTTTCGCTGGCCGATTATTTTGGCTGGCCGCTATGGGGAATCATTGGCGGGCTGCTGGCCTATCTCTATTTGGTCTTTGGCCTGCCGGGAACGGCCGGTTTGCTTTCCCTTGGCAGTTGGGGGGCACTGCTTGTTACGTTAGTGGGTGGGGTGCCCGGTCTGCTGCTTTATTTTCTCACCCATCGCTTGCCAATAAACCAGCGTTTGGGGAGCCAGCAACAATCATGACGGAAGAGAAAAAAAACGGCCGTAAACAGCTTGGCAAATGGGGCGAAGCAGTGGCGGCACACCATTTGGAGGCCAAAGGGTATGCCATTGTGGCGCGGAACTGGCGTTGCCGCCACGGCGAAATTGATTTGGTGGCGCAGACCGGGGAAGAACTGGTGTTTGTCGAGGTCAAAACGCGGCGCGGGCGCGGCTTTGGCACGCCAGAAGAAGGGGTGACACCCCACAAGCTGCGAAAGCTGTTTGAACTGGGACAACATTACCTGCTGGCGCATGATTTGGATGATGTGGCCTGGCGGGTGGATCTGGTGGCAGTGGAGCTTGACAGCCGGGGGAAGCTGCTGCGCTGTGAGCATGTGCCGAATATTGGGTTTTGGTAAAATGGGTTGCTGTTTTTATTTCACGCAAAGGCGCAAAGACGCAAAGGGGTTCTATCTTTGCGTCTTTGCGCCTTTGCGTGAGCCATGATCCATGTCAGGAGAGGTTTGTGTCCCGCTGCTGGTGCTGGTGGGGCCAACGGCTGTTGGCAAAACGGCGCTGTCGCTGCGGCTGGCGCAGCAGTTTGGCGGGGAAATTATTTCGGCCGATTCCCGTTTGTTTTATCGCGGTATGGACATTGGCACAGCCAAGCCGACGGCGGCGGAGCAGGCGCAAGTGCCGCACCATTTAATTGACCTGTGTGCGCCGGATGAGACGGTGACGCTGGGGACGTACCAGCAGTTGGCGTATGGAGTGATTGAGCGGGTGGCGGGAAACGGCCGTTTGCCTCTCCTCGTTGGCGGCACTGGACAATATGTGCAGGCGGTAGTGGAAGGGTGGGGCATTCCCCGCGTGGCTCCCCAGCCGGAACTGCGGCAAGCATTGGAAACATTGGGGGGTGAGGAGCTGGCGCGGTGGCTGGCCGCCTTAGACCCCGAAGCCGCCGCCAAAATTGACCCGCGCAACGTGCGCCGTGTCGTTCGCGCCCTGGAAGTGACGCTGGTCGCCGGCCGACCCATCTCCGACATCCAGCGCAAAAATCCCCCCCCGTATGACATTTGTTTGATCGGCCTGCACCGCGACCGGGAGTCGCTTTACCGGCGGATTGATGCCCGTGTTGACCAGATGATGGCCGACGGGCTATTGGAAGAAGTCGTGGGGCTGCGGGCGCAAGGGTACGACGAGCCGCTGGCGGCGATGAGTGGGCTGGGGTATCGGCAGCTTTTGGCGCACCTGCGCGGCGAGCTGACGCTGGCGGAGGCGGTGGAGCGGATCAAGTTTGAGACCCACCGCTTTGCCCGGCAGCAGGCGACCTGGTTTCGGCTGGATGACCCGCAGATTGCTTGGTTTGATATGGATGGGGTGGGGGTGGAAACGGCCGTTGTGGATCATGTGGCTAATTGGTTAGCAGGATGACGACGGACGACAGACGACGGATAAGTGGTCTGTGGCCTGTCGTCGGTGGTCTTTTTTGACATTGCCTTTAATCCTGCTAAAATTGTCCTGCTTTGCAAAACTGTTTCATAATGTGGGACAAACATGTCAACGGTTCAATCCATTGAGCGGGCTTTTGCGATTTTGCAGGTGGTGGCGGCACATCCAGACGGGGTGGGGGTAACGGCCGTTTCCCAGCAAGTTGAGATGCACAAAAGCACCGTTTCCCGCCTGTTGGCAACGTTGGAAGGGGTGGGCGCGGTGGCGCGGCTGCCAGAAAGCAACCTGTTCCGGATAGGCCCCAGCCTGCTCTCTCTCATCTCTCAAGTTCCCTTTCATCAACAATTAATTGCGTTGGCTTCCCCTTTTTTGCACCAATTGACGGCGCAAATTGGGGAGGACAGTGGGTTATGTGTGCCGGATGGCGACCAGGTGCTGCAAATTGACCAGGTGCGCGGGCAGCAGCAAATTCAGGTGCGGAACTGGATTGGGGAACGGTACCCGCTGCATTCCAGTGTGGCGGGCAAGCTGTTTTTGGCCTTTTTTGCCGAGGAGAGGCGGGAGCGGTATTTGCGGGAACGGCCGTTAATTCGCTACGCCAGCCAAACCTACACCGACCCCGACCAGCTGCGCCCCCACCTGCTTGCCATCCGCCAACACGGCTACTCCTGGGTGCTGGACGAATTTGCCGACGGGCTTGCTGGCCTTGCCGTGCCTATTTTTGACAGCAACAATCAAATCGTGGCGGCCGTGACCATCTACGGCCCTTCATTTCGTTTTCCCGGCGACAACCGTGCTGCGGTATTGTCGCTCGCTTTAGATGCGGGGAGAAAAATGACCGACCTGCTCAGGCAGAGCAATCGGTAGACCATCCAAAAAGGAAGGGAGAAATGGCGCATTTGACGCAAACGCAGCTTGAGTTTTTTGCAGTGAACGGGTATTTGGTTGTGGAAGATGTGTTGGATGAGGCAGATTTACGGCCGTTGTGGGCCGAATACAGTGCCATTCTCGACTGGGTTGCCCCCAAATTTCTGGCCGAAGGGCGCATCTGTTCCAGCTATGACCACCTTCCCTTTGACCAGCGGTATATGGCAATCATGGCCGAAGCACCCGAACTGATTGACTATGTTGAAATTACCTTGCCGCTGGTCAACAGCCAAATTTCGCTGGAAACAACCCCCAATCACGGCCCCGGCATCTTTGGCCTGCTCACCAACCCCAAACTGCTCGATGTGGTGGAGTCGGTGCTGGGGCCAGAAGTGAGCAGCAACCCGGTGCAGCACGTCCGGCTAAAGCCCCCCATGCGTGCGGTGCGGCAGGAGGTAGCGGAAAATTCCTACGTGGGCAAAACAACGTGGCACCAGGATTTGGCCGGGCTGCTGGATGAGGCCGACGAAACGCAGGTGCTAACCACCTGGGTTGCCATCACCGATGCGCCGCTGGATCGGGGGCCGCTGTGTGTTATTCCCGGCAGCCATCGCAAGGGCGGCCTGACCACCCACTGCATGGGCAAGGATGTGCAGGTGGAGAACTTCATTCCGGCCAAGCTGTTGGGGGATGATCTAGGCAACAAGACGGTTGTGCCGTTGCCGGTGCGCCGGGGCGGCGTGGTGCTGCTCAACTGCTTCACCGAACACGCCGCCCTGAGCAATACATCCACCGAACTGCGCTGGAGCTTTGATTTGCGTTGGCATCCCACGGGGCAACCATCGGGTCGGCCGGCATTTCCAGAGTTTGTGGCTCGCAGCCGCAGTAACCCGGCACAAGAGTTACGCGACCCCGCCATTTGGCAGCAAATGTGGATGGCGGCTAAGGCGCAAATCATCGCCGGACAATATGAAGGCGATATTTATAATATGGCGCGGCTGGAGGCTTTTGCGAATTCACCCGTTTGCGCCTAGCACCTTAGGTTCTGTTGACATTTGTCATTCCGACGAGTCTTTGAGGAGGAATCTTTCGATTCGGCCATAAAATCTCCTGACAAAGAGAAAGATTCCTCGGAGGACCTCGGAATGACACCTCGCATTCGGTAATTGTGACCCTTTTTACGAAATGTCAACACAACCTAAAACATTTTATTAACGAAGAGGAAAAAACGTGAATCTTGGTTTAATTGGTTTAGGTAATTTGGGAATGCCAATTGGGAAAAACCTGTTGGCGGCTGGGCATACCCTGTTTGTGCATGATTTGCGCCGTGAGGCGGCGGCCAAGCTGGAAGCAGCGGGTGCTATTTGGGCAGCATCTCCCCGCGCTCTGGCGGAACAGGTGGAAACGGTCATTACTGTGCTGCCTTCGCCGGCCTCGGTGCGGGCGGTGGTGTTTGGCGATGACGGCATTTTGGCTGGGTTAAAGCCGGGCAGCTCGTGGATTGACAGCAGCACCAATGACGCGGGCGACATCGAACGGTATGCTGCCCTGTGTGCTGAAAAAGGGATTGGCATGGTAGAAAGCCCGGTAACAGGTGGCATTCCCAAGGCGCACAGCGGTACGATTACGGCACTGGTGGGGGCGGAGCCAGACGTGTTTGCCAAAAATTTGCCTGTCATTCAGGTGTATGCCGGGGATATTTTGCACCTGGGGCCGCCCGGAAGCGCGTCGGTGGCGAAGGTGATTACCAACATGCTGGCGTTTATTCATTTGTGGGCGTTGGGTGAGGGGCTGATGCTCGGCCGGCAGGCGGGGTTGTCGGTGGGCCCGCTGTTTGAAGCGATTCGGGCAAGCTGTGGCGATAGCTTTGTGGCGGCAACGGAAGGGCCGGAGATTTTGAATGGTTCATATGATTATGGCTTTACGCTGGCATTGGCTTCCAAGGACGCTAATTTAGCCTATGAGCTGGGGCGCAAGTATGGCGTGCCGCTGGAAATGGGGGGGCTGGTGGAACAGATTTTGCTGCGGGCGCGGCGCAAATATGGGGATGATGCCTGGTCTACGCAGGTGGTGAAGATGCTGGAAGATGATTTGGGCAGTGATTTGCGGGCCGAGGGATATGATACGCCGCGTATTGAACGGTAGACGGTAATCAGTAATCGGTAATCAGTTCAAGACTGATTACCGATTACCGATCACTGATTACTGGTATAATAAGGGGATGAGCGAGCAACTTTTGCAAACGATCCTCTCCTATTTGACGATTATTGTGGCGGTGGTGGCGGGGCTGCTGCTGGCGCTGTGGCTGAGTTTGGTTGTTTGGGCGTACCGCGATATGCGGTTGCGTTCGCGTGACCCGTTTGCCTATTTTTTGGCAGCGTTGGTGGTGGCGGCACTGCCGGTGGTGGGAATTCTGGTTTATTTGATTTTGCGGCCACCGCAGACGTTGGCGCAGGCATACCAGCAGATGTTGGAGGAGGAGGCGCTGCTGCAGGAGATTGAGAATCGGCCGGTGTGTCCGGGTTGTTCGCGCACGGTGGATAAGAATTGGCTGGTTTGTGCCTATTGCCATACGCGGCTGAAGAAGGCGTGCCCGGACTGCAATTCGCTAATGGAGTTGCCGTGGACGCTGTGCCCGTTTTGTGGCAACCAGCATATTGACCCGTATCGGGTGGTGCTGTCGCCGGATGGGGAGGGGGAAGAAACGGCCGTTTTGCCCGAACAACCCCCTGATGAGCCGTTAGAAATGAGAGAATCCTAATCCTCGATCTCGTTGACGGCCGGCTGGAGTAGTTGTAGGAAATTGGTCGTGATCCAGCCAGTTAATCCCCAAATAGTTTCCCCGGCGTAGGGACGAAAGGTATAGCGGTGCTCGGCTTGGTAGTCTATGTTGGCGGGGTTGAGTAGCCAGGGCAGCGGTACGCCAAAGGTAGTGGCAACTTCGGCGCGGTTAATTTGCAGGGGATAGGGCCAGGGGATGCGACCCACCACCGGGGTGACGACAAAACGGCCGTAATTGGTTTCAACCGGCTCCAAACAGCCTAGGACTTCCACGTCATGGGGTAAAATGCCCACTTCTTCGTGGGTTTCGCGCAGGGCGGCGGCAACGGCCGTTTCTTCATGCCCATTTAGCTTGCCGCCGGGAAAAGCGACTTGCCCTTTGTGCGTGGGCAGCAGATCGGTGCGGCGGGTGTACAGGAGATGAAAACGGCCGTTTTGCTCATACAGCGGCAGCAGCACGGCGGCAGCACGGTAGTTGAGGGGTAAAGAACGGCCGTTAGGGGTGGTTTGTAGCTGTTGTTTTAACCATCGTATCATACGCCTAATGTTAGCAACGGTACCCGCAGGGGGGCAACTTGACATTACCTCGGATCATAGTATGATGATGACTAATTAATAGACACTTGCATTCATTAGAGATAGATACAATATGTCAGACACCATCCGCGTGCTTATAGTAGATGATCTCTCGGAAACAAGAGAGAATGTACGCAAATTATTGCAGTTTGAATCTGATATTGAGGTTATTGGGCAGGCTGGTACCGGTGAAGAGGCGATTAGCCTGGCGAAAAAGCAGCAGCCAGACATTATCCTGATGGATATTAATATGCCTGGCATTGACGGGATTGGGGCGAGCCAAAAAATCTCCGAAACCATTCCTCGTGTTCAAATCATCATCATGTCGGTGCAGAGCGACCCGGACTATCTGCGCCGGGCGATGCTGGCTGGGGCGCGGGATTTCTTGACCAAGCCGTTTGGCGGCGATGAGCTAATTACGGCTATTCGGCGCGTGTATGCAAAACGGCCGTCTTTTGCGCCTGCTCCTGTGGTGACAGGCGTGCCGGCTGGTGCTGTAGCCGCCCCCGCCAAATTTACCAACGGCCATGTTCTAGCCGTATTTAGCCCCAAGGGTGGCAGCGGCTGCACAACGGTTGCCATTAACATGGCCGTTTCGCTTGCCAAGCGCGGCTACAAAACCATTTTGATTGATGGCAGTTTTCAATTTGGCGATGTCTCCGTCATGCTCAACATGCAAACGCTTAGCAGCATGGTTGACATTACCGATCGGATAGAAGATTTGGATGCCGAGTTGGTAAGCAGCGTGGTGCAAATTCACCAGGACAGCGGCCTGGAAGTGCTGTTGGCTCCGCCCAAGCCTGAAATGGCCGATGTGATTACCGAAAACCATGTGAAGCGGTTGTTTGAAACGCTGCGCCCCATGTATGATTTTGCCATTATAGACACCAGCTCCAGCTTAAACGAGGTCACTTTGGCGATGCTCGACAATGCCGACCGCATTGTGCTGGTGACGCAGCAAACGTTGCCCAGCCTGAAAAACGTCAGCCGCTTTTATGACCTGACAGATAGTTTGTCTTATGAACCCTCTAAAATCTGGTTGATGGTCAACCGCACCTCAAGCCGGTATGGTATTTCAGTCAAGGACGTGGCAAGCGCGTTGAAGCGCCCCGTGATCGGCACCATTCCAAGCGAAGATTTGTTGTTTGATGCGGCGGCCGACCAAGGGGTGCCGGTTGTTTTGCAGCAAAATCGGCGTCAACCTATTACTGGGGCGTTTGCCAAGCTGGTGGATCATGCGCTTGAAGATTTGAAGCAGGATGGGAATGAGAACGGGGATGCAGGTAAATCTGGCGGTATTTTCGGCCGTTTGTTTGGGCGAAAAAGCGAGTAACGGAGGCTTATAGTGTCACTCTTAAAGCGACTGGAACGGAATCAACAGCCAGTTAAATCTGAAACATCTAAATTGCAGGAGCTGCGCGTGAAGCGGGCGGCACCTGTGGCTGGCTCACGGGATGCCACCGTGGATTTAAAAAATCGCATTCAGGAGCGGCTCATTGCTGAACTGGATCCAAGTATTGATATTGCCCAAACGGCCGAAGTGCGGGCAACCATTCAGGAAATGTTTGAGACAATGCTTTTGGAAGAAAGCATTGTGCTGACGCGCAACGAAAAGCGGCGACTGTTTGAATCCATTGTGGCCGAAATTTTGGGGTTTGGGCCGTTGGAACAATATTTGTCTATGGATGGCGTCACCGAAATTATGGTAAATGGGCCAAAGCACATTTACATTGAGCGCGGCGGGAAGATTCAACGGGTCAACGTTGAATTTGAAGATGACGACCATTTGATGCGTATCATTGACCGAATTGTGGCTCCGCTCGGCCGGCGGATTGATGAAGGGTCGCCGCTGGTGGATGCACGTTTGCCGGATGGGTCACGTGTAAACGCTGTGGTGCCGCCCATTTCGCTGAATGGGCCGGTGCTGACCATTCGCCTGTTCTCCAAGATTCCGTATACAGTGGAAAATATCATTGAGTTTGGTACGGTAACGCCGGAAGCGATTGAGTTTTTGAAGGCGTGTGTCATTGCGCGGCTCAATGTTTTGATTTCGGGCGGTACGGGTTCTGGTAAGACAACGATGCTAAATATTTTGTCTGGCTTTATTCCCGATGGTGAGCGGATTGTGACCATTGAGAATGCGGCTGAGCTACAGTTACGGCAAGATCATGTGGTGACGCTGGAATCGCGCACGGCGAATGTGGAGGGGCGTGGGACGGTTGCCATTCGTGATTTGGTGATTAATTCGCTGCGTATGCGCCCAGATCGTATTATTGTCGGTGAGGTGCGCGGGGGTGAGGCGTTGGATATGCTCCAGGCAATGAATACAGGGCATGAGGGGAGCATGACGACGGCGCACGCGAATACGGTGCGAGATGTGTTGTCGCGGTTGGAGACGATGGTGCTGATGGCGGGGACGGATTTGCCGCATCGGGCGATTCGGGAGCAAATTTCTTCGGCTATTAATTTGATTGTGCAGGTAGACCGGATGCGGGACGGGACGCGCAAGATTACATCTATTAGCGAGATTCAGGGGATGGAGGGGGATATTATTACGACTTCGGAAATCTTCCGCTTTGAGCAGACGGGGATTGAGAATGGGAAGGTTATCGGCCGTTTGCGGCCAACGGGCTTGCGGCCAAAGTTTATGTGGAAGATTCAGGATGCAGGGATTATGCTGCCACCTTCTATTTTTGGCATTGGTACACGTCGTGGGCGGAATTAGGTGGGTTGTTTAGCACTTTGGAGGAGTAAGTGATGCCAACGACGTTCATTGTTATTGGGCTGGTTATTGCCTTTTTAATGATTGTGGGGGCTGGTATGGCACTCTTGACCGAGGGTCGGCGTGGGGTTGACCAGCGGTTGGAGCAGTATGTTAGCTCGACAACGTATGAGATTCCGGAGGAACTGGCGGAAGTTGCTGTTGGGCCGGATGTAGCAGAACGGTTTGACAGCCTGATGTCCCGCCGTGGCTTTTTTCAGCCGATTCGGGAGCGTATTTCGCGGTCGGATGTGAAGCTGCGGGTGAGCGAGTATTTGGTGCTGACGTTGATCAGCGCGTTCCTGGTGGCGGTCTTTTTTTATTTCTTTTTGAATAGGAATTTGCCTTTGGCGATTCTTGGTTTTTTGCTGGGACTGCGGATACCACGGTTTTATTTGGGGTATGCGGCGACACGGCGGGTGAATGCGTTTGGGGATCAGCTGAGTGATACGCTGAATTTGTGGGTGAATGCGCTGCGGTCGGGTTATAGTGTGCTGCAAAGTATGGAGACGATTGCGACGGAGTTGCCGCCACCAGTTTCTAAGGAGTTTGAGCGGGTGGTGCAGGAGGTGCGGCTGGGTTTGAGCTTGGAGCAGGCGCTGGATAATATGCTGGCGCGTGTGCCGAGTGAGGATTTGGATTTGGTGGTAACGGCCGTTAAAATTCAGCGCGAAGTAGGCGGCAACCTCTCAGAAATTCTCGACAACATCAGCTTCACCATCCGCGAACGAGTTCGCATTAAAGGGGAGATACGCACCTTAACGGCCCAAGGTCGTATTTCTGGCTGGGTGGTGGGGCTGCTGCCTCTTGTTCTCATGTTTGTCTTGCTGGGCATTAACCCCAGCTACATTTCGGAATTATGGGCTTGGGAACCACCCATCGTGTTTTTACCCTGCGGTTGGTATATGTTGGGCATTGGCGCGATTGCAACGATTGCGGGCGTTATCTTCATCCGTAAAATTGTTGATATTGAGGTGTAGTTTCGGAGGTCATTGTGGTGGATGGCTGCGAGTGGTTAGTCAGAAAAGTTTACTAGCTATCAGCTACTGACCACCAGCCACTTGCGATTTATCCGTGTTAGGAGAATCTGGATGAATTTACCAATTTTTGGTTTGCTAATCATCGCCGCTGCGGTCATTATCATTTATAGCCTGATTCTGTTGCGCCGGGCGGAAGAAGACCCACTAGCGGCGCGTATTGATGAATTTGCCAGCCGTGAAGAAGTTGTTTCAATAGAAGAAATCGAACTGTCAATGCCCTTGAGTGACCGTGTCTTGGTGCCAATTGCGCGGCGTATTAGCGATTTTGTTGTCAAACTGACACCCCAATCCACGCTGGAACGCACAACCCACCAATTAGAGCTAGCAGGGAACCCCCGCAACATGACGGCGGCAGGGTTTTGGATTTTACGGCTTTTGGTTATGGTGCTGTTTGGGGCATTAGGTTTTTTGGTAGCTTCGAACAACCAGGCAGGGGTTAGTCGCACATTAGCCTATATTTTTGGTGCTTTGGTTATTGGCTTTTTTATCCCTGGCATGGTGCTCCGCTCCAGGATTGATCGGCGTAAACAGGCAATTATCAAAAAGCTGCCTGATGCGCTTGATTTGATGACGATTTGTGTGGAGGCGGGGCTGGCGTTTAATGGGGCCATGCAGCGCGTGGCGGAAAAGTGGGATGACCCGCTGGCAAATGAGTTTGGGCGTGTGTTACAGGAGATGCAGTTGGGGAAATCGCGGCGGCAGGCACTGCGTGATATGGTTGACCGCATGGAAGTGCCTGATGTGACGAGCTTTATTGCAGCGATTTTACAGGCGGATCAGCTGGGCGGTGGGGTTTCTAAGATTTTGCGGATTCAGTCGGAGCAGATGCGAATTCGGCGGCGACAGCGGGCGGAGGAGAAGGCGCAGCAGGCTCCGGTGAAGATGCTATTTCCGTTGGTCTTTCTCATTTTCCCGTCGGTTCTAATGGTTTTGTTAGGGCCGGCCGCTTTGCAGGTGCTACGCAGTGGGCCATTGCGTGGTGTCTTAAATTAGGTGGATATGACCATGCAGCACTAGGAATGGGCCAAGTGGCAGTTTCTTCTTGGCAACGTCTCTCACAGCAGTTTTTAACTTTGTTGTTTCCGCCTACCTGCGCGGTGTGCAAGCGGGTGGGGGAAGTGTTGTGCGAGGATTGTGTGCGGACATTGCCGCGTCTGCCGGAGGCGGTGTGTGGGCGGTGTAGCCGGCCGGTAAAACGGCCGTTTTCCCTGTGTGCCCATTGTCAAAAACGGCCGTTTCCCCTGCAAACTATTCGCGCCACCTATCGCTATGTCAGCCCCGTTAAAGAACTTATTCACAAATTTAAATACGAAAACAGCTTTGCACTGGCAGAACCATTAGGGCAAGCGATGGCGGGTGCTTGGTTGGGGCAAAATGTGGCCGTAACGGCCGTTATTCCCGTACCTCTACACCCTAAACGTTATAAAAAAAGAGGGTATAATCAGTCCATGCTGCTAGCACAACAGTTGTGTCATTACCACCCCTTACCGCTCATGCCAGACGCCTTACAGCGTGTACGGTTTACACGCCCCCAAATTGAGTTAGGAGCCGACCAACGACAGCAAAACATGCAGCAAGCCTTTGCTGCAACACCCCACCTGGTTTGTGGTCAACACATCCTGCTCATTGACGATGTCTGTACTACAGGCGCAACCTTAATCGCCTGTGCTGAAGCATTGTTAGACGGTGGTGCAGCCTCTGTGTCTGCCTACTGTCTGGCTCGTGCTGTCTCAAAAACCCAATAATCACATGGGAGAACAAGAAATGGAACTTACAGTAAACGGAAAAAATATAGACATAACCACAAGATTGCGCAATTATGTTGAAAAGAAAACCGAGCGGCTTGACCGTTACATGCCCAATCTTGAAGAAGTCCGGGTTGATTTGTCCACTCAAAAAGCCCGTAACGCACTAGAACGCCAGGTGGCTCAAGTCACCATTCGTGACCGGCGCGGCACCATGCTACGTGCCGAAGAGCATAACAACGACATGTTTGCCGCTATTGATGCCGTTGTCGACAAGCTCTATCGGCAAATTCGGCGCTACCGTGGGCAAAACCGTAAACGGCGGGTCGCCGCCCCCCATGTTGAGGAAATAGTTGACTTGGGTGAACCTTTGCCCATCGCTGAAGAAAGCCTGGAGGATGAAGGCGCAATTGTCCGTTCTAAACGCTTTGCTCTCAACCCCATGAACTCTGAAGAAGCCATTGAGCAAATGGAACTGCTGGGGCACGATTTTTTTGTCTTTTTTAACAGCGAGGAAGAGGCAATTAATGTATTGTATCGGAGACATGACGGAAACTATGGCTTGTTGCAGCCAGAGTTTGATTAGTTGAGAGGAAATATGCCCCACGTTTTAATGATTTGTACGGCTAACATTTGCCGTTCCCCAGTGGCTGAAGGCTTGCTGCGTGATCGGCTGCATAAACGAGGTTTAACCAATTGGACGGTCAGTTCAGCGGGAACCT
Source organism: Ardenticatenaceae bacterium (assembly GCA_020634215.1). Classification (GTDB taxonomy): domain Bacteria; phylum Chloroflexota; class Anaerolineae; order Promineifilales; family Promineifilaceae; genus JACKCD01. The sequence continues at coordinate 74,195 of JACKCD010000018.1, forward strand.
GGGCACAGCTTAAACGCGGTGCTTCGCAAAACAGCGTGATTGTGATGAATGAGCGTGGCCTTGACATTAGTAACCATCTGGCACAAATGGTTGAAGCGCCGCATTTGCGGCAGGCTGATTTAGTTTTGTGTATGGAAACGGGTCATGCTGAAGCATTGCGTGCGGAATTTCATCCATATGCGCCCAAAATCCATTTGCTTACGGAAATGGCCGGCCGACATTACAGCATCAGTGACCCGTATGGGCAGTCGTTGAATGCCTACAAGCTGATGGCAAATGAGGTTGAGGAAATCATTGACGAAGGGCTGGATGAAATCATTCGTCTGGCGGAGGAAAACGCTGGGCGATAGGTTAGCGGGAAGCTGATAGTGAATAACCAGACCGCCGCCTTTCTTGTTAGCAGAAGGCGGCGGTTTTTTTTAGCCACAAGGAGGCAGCGATGCAGCGGGACGAGCTGATTGCTTATTTGGACAACTATTTGCACATTCGGGACATTGCCGACTATGGGCCACAGGGGCTGCAGGTGGAAGCCGAGGCTGACGGCGTGGCGCGAATTGCGCTGGCGGTTGATACTTCACCGGCCACGATTGCGGCGGCTGCCGAATGGGGCGCGGAGATGCTGCTGGTGCATCACGGCATTTTTTGGGGCGGGGCGCAGCCGATTGCCGGGCCGTTTGGGCGACGGGTGCGGCTGCTGTTGCAGCACAATATCCATCTCTATGCGGCGCATTTGGCACTGGATGCCCACCCGGAGGTGGGGAATAATGCAGTGCTGGCGAGGATGTTGGGCGTGGCGGTGGAGTCGTGGTGGTGTGCGCCGAAGGGAACGCCGATTGGGGTGTTGGGGCGGCTGGCAGAGCCGGTGGGGTTGGGGGAGGTGGTAACGGCCGTTAATCACCACCTTTCCACCTCTGCCCGCGTGCTGGCACACGGGTCAGACCGGGTGCAAACAGTCGCCATTGTCTCTGGCTTTGGTGCTGACAAGGTGGAAGCGGCGCAGCAGTTAGGAGCCGACGTGTTTCTGACCGGGGAAACGTCACATGCCCATTTTTGGGCAGCATCTGACGTGGGGATGAACGTCATTTTTGCCGGGCATTATGCCACCGAAACGGTGGGGGTGAAGGCACTGGGGGCGCACCTGACCGAGAAATTTGGCATCGAGACCCGCTTTTTTGATTTTCCAACGGGCATGTAGAGGATGGTTAGAAAGATCAGGCAAAGGCGCAACGATGTCAAGAAAACCACCGCATCTTCGCGCCTTGCGTGACATAAAGTTAGTGCCGATCATGCCTCAAGTATGCCCTGTCCCTATGCCGTTTCGACGGTGGCGGGCATGGCGCCATTCATGGTGCCATTCATGGCGTGGATGATGTGCATGGTTTGCAGGGAAACGGCCGTTATTCGCCCCAACAAATCAATCACCTGCTCTTTGTAATCGGCAAAGCGGTAGCTGTTGAACTGCTCGCGGATGGTGGGGTCTTTGGGGGTGCGCTCCTTGTAGCGGTCTAGCACCCATTCCAGGGCGGAGCGGTTGCCCAGTTGGTATTGCCACGCCAGCGCGGGGATGCCGCTGAGGGTGGTCAGGGTGTCGAGTTCGATGGTGCCGTTGGCTTTGTCGGCCTTGAGCTTGGCTTTGTAGGCTGTGCGGGTGGTTTCGGGGTCGGTTTCGTGGCGCAGCAGGGGGTGGGGTTCGATGGTTTCGTAATGCAGGTGCAGCGCCATGAGTGCCTTGCCCCACGCCGCCCACTGCCAAAAGTCGGGGTAGAACGGGATGCGGGGGAAGTCGCGTTTGAGGTTGAGCCTATATTTTTCGCGGTAGGCGGGGTGGTGGAGGACGGCGTAGACATAGTGGAAGATGTCGTGTTTGGAGATTGGGGATTGGGGATTGGAGATTGGGAGATTGGGAGATTGGGGGATTGGGAGATTGGCGTAGTGGTGGCGGAACTGCGCCAGCGCCCAGTCGGTGATGTTGTCTATCCGATTCCCTGACTGATCACGTCTGTAAAGCGTAAAACACTGCGTTTTTTCAAGCATGTCATATGCTGGCACTAGCCTGGTGGCAAGACATTGAAATGGTTTTGACAGAGGTGATCCGGATATGGAAATGGCAACATTGTCAGGCAAATACATTTCATCTGTTATTCCGCGAACATCTACAAACAAAGACGAATCGTACATAACGAAATGACAATAAGGACGATAAAGGGTGTCTACGATTTGATTAGGTGAAAAGTGTTCTTGATTACCTCGTTGATATTTTACTTTGAGGTCACGTGACCATTTAATAGTCGTATCAAACGTATCTTCATGCTTGTAAGTGTTGTAAAAGTTTGTTAAGAAGCGCATTTTTGTTTCGAGGTTTTCCCTCGAAACGTCAATAGCCCAGTCATCTCGGTTTGTTTTAGCACCTCCTGAATAATATTGGGCAATAATTCCTTGAGGTACCTTACCAAGTTTTGCATCTTTGGATAGCAATGGCAGAAAATCATCCCATGAATTTTCAGGAATGTTGAGCCAGTTGTTGCGGTCGCTGGGTTGGATGCGCTCAAACTTTAATTGTGAGAGTGGGGTGGTTGCTAAAAAGCGCAGTTTGTCGGGTGCTTCTTCCATTTCAGGGCGGCGAGCATACCAAATTTGGGCTGGCTGCTCCCCTTTGTCACGCTTCCGCACCAAAAAAGCAATCGCCACACCCGTTTGAATGGCAAAAACATTGTGCCGTGGGCCTGATAATTTGGGGTTTTTACGAACATCCCCACCCAAATCCACGACATAAATATCGCTAAATTCATCGGTCACAACTTTGCGAAAGCCGTCAAAGGTACGCGCATCCAAAAACGAGCGATTGGTGATAAATGCAACAATGCCATTTTGCTGCAAACGATCTGTTGCCCAACGATAAAAGCGGGTGTACATATCGTACAGCTTCGTTTTTTGCGCCGTGCTGTGCTTGATGTAGGTTTCCTTGATCCGCCTGTCAATTTCGGGGTATTCGCGGTTTTTGTTGTTTTCGTTCTCGTTAAGCTGGTTGGCATTGTATGGCGGGTTGCCAATGATGACGGAAATATCGCGCTGGTTTTGCCGCTGAATCCGCTCCGCGTTCTCATCGGTCAGCCCAAACAGCGAAAGCTGCTTCCCCTGGTAGGCAAACCCCATGTTGTCGAGCGTGTCCACAAAGACAATGTTGTCAAACGGCAAATACGCCCCCATCTTCTGCTTATAGGTGTACTCAATGTTGAGGTTGGCGATGTAGTAGGGCAAAATCGAAACCTCGTTGCAGTGCAGTTCGTGGCGGTATTTGTGTTCAAGCTGGTGGGGCGGCAAATATTCAATCAGTTCGGTGATAAACGTCCCCGTCCCCGTCGCCGGGTCCAAAATCTCCACCCCCTTGTCCCCCAGCGTGCGGCCAAAATGTTTAAAACACAAATGGTCGGCCGCCTCAATCATAAAGCGCACAATCTCATTGGGGGTGTAGACAATCCCCAGCCGGTCGGCCGCCTTGGGGTTATACGCCTTGTAAAAGTTCTCATACAGCACCTTCAGGAACTTCTGCTTCTCCTGATGGTTGTAAATTTGCGCCGCTCGCGCCTTAATTGCCTGCGTATAGCCAGCAATTTTGCCGTCAATCTGCCGCCGCACCTGCCCCTTGTAAAACGTCCCTACCACCGTCCCCAGCTCATGGGCAATGATGTTTTCGCGGTGAAACTGCGGCTCGTCAAAAACGGTGACAAAAATATCCTCGGTCAACACGTGCTGCACCATCATCTCGCGCACGTCGCTCATCTCCATGCTGGGGTTAATTGCCTCCTGGCACAGCTCCAAAAAATCCTTGGCCTCTTTCTGAAACCCCTTGTTGCGCTCATACTGCTCCCGAATCAGCCCGCGCAGCGTTTCGCCCAGCGCGGGAATGTCGCGGCTAAAATTTTCGATGGCCTCGCGGAATTCGCGCACCTCACGGCTTTCGTAGCTGACAAAGCGGGTGAGGAGGGCATCGAGGGCGGGGGCATCGAGCAGGCTGACGCGGGCGACTTCGGTGCTGTTTTGGTAGAGAACGGCCGTTTGTGTGTCCTCAAACAGCATATTGTTGGCCGGATACCCCTTTGCCAGCTTGTTGGCAATCTCCGTATCCAGGTCATCGGCCTCATCCTTCGCCTCCCAGTACCCCCAATCCTGCCGCAGCGCATCCTTGAGCGTGCCGTCGGGATAGACAGAACGGCCGTTGCGGGTGCGGTATTCCAGTTCGGCAATCAGTTCCAGGTTTTTCTGCCGCGCATATTGCTCCAGCAGGTCTTGGAACGGTTTACGAACGGCCGTTTCCTTGCGGCTGCCGCCATAGCGAATAATCTTGTCTACCTGGGCATGGTACTGCTGGATAAGCTGAATGGACATATGAACCTGATTCCTTGTGGCCGGTGGGCATGATGGCTGATTATACCGTAGAAGGGAGGTGGAGGAAAAACGGCCGTTTTCGTCCCAAGATCACTGACAAATACCCCTGTGTGCCCCAACATAAACCGGCCACTTCAGTGTTGTTTTGTCGTGACCGTGATACTATAGTCTTATATGTTTGTGATTTGGCGCATTTGGAGATTTACCATGAGACGATATTCCTATATCATAAGATCGAAAAACAACTTTAGATTCTGGACTCCAGCATTGCTTTTACTCGCAGCAAGTCTAATTGTTATTCTGCACCCCCCGGCGGTCGTGCAAGCCGCACCGTCTAACCCCAGCGTAGACTTCCCCTGGAATGTGACAAATAGCGGTACCAACTGGTGGAGTGTCACCACTTTGCAACAGGTGCAAGATGCCTTTAACGCCGCACGAACCTTTGAGAACAACGATGCTAATACCAGTGGTCAGGCTTATGTGCCCATGCCCATGATGAATCTCACGGGTGCCTTCACATTGGCGCAATGGCAAGCCCTGTCTGCCGGTGAACGCGCCCTCTGGTTGTTAAACGATGAACGTGTTGCCCGCGATCTGCTGCCATACGAAGGCGTTAACAGCGCGGTGACAACGGTGGCGCAAGACTATACCCAATGGCTGTTAGACAACAACCAGTTCGACCACAACCTCACCGGGCTGCTTGGCGGCCGGCTTGATGCCCAGGGTTTGACCGGGCAATATAGCAGTTCTGGGGAAAATCTAGCTGTCCACGGGACTGCCGTTGATTTTCCCGTGGCGCTGGCCGTGTATAACTGGAATTACGACGACAGCAGCTCTGCTTGGGGACACCGCGAAAATGATTTGAATGATAGTTTAGTCAATAACACGGGCAGCGCAGGGTCAGAGGGTTTGATAGGTATCGGTCTTGGCACCAAGCTAACCGGCTACAGCTTCCCTGGTTGTGGTAGCTGTCCGTGGGAACCGGCGATGATTGTAACCTTTGATTGGATTGACCCCTCAGTTGAGATTAACAATTGTACTGCGCCAACGGCACCAACGGCCGTTAATATAAGCCGCACAGGTAACAACGTCGCCCTCACCTGGTCTGGCGGCACCGCCTCGTTATATGAACGCTGGCACGCCGTCAATAATCCTTATTTCACGCCTGGGTCTTCCTGTACCGGCAACTGTGCTGCCAATGCCACTTCTGGGCAAAACACAGGTTTGGCATCCACGCCGGGCACCAACTACTTCTATCAGGTTGTGGCAGCCAATAGCTGTAATGTGAAAGCCACTGCCACCAAGCGCGTGGGTGATTTTAGCTTCGCCATCACACCCGGCACCGCGCCACCCTCATCCGATCTGTTCAGCGATAACATGGAAAACGGCAGCAGCAAATGGATCGTTAGCCATGCTTTGGGAACGGACGATTGGGGACTCGGCACCGCTAACCCACACAGCCCCACCCATGCCTGGTTTGGCAATGACGTAGGCAATCTATCTGACCAATTCCTGACCATGGCAACGGCCGTGACACCCAGCAGCAGTTCCGTCTTAACTTTTTGGCACCAGTATAACCTTGAAAGTGGTTATGATGGCGGCGTTGTGGAAATATCACTTAATGGGGGCACCACATGGACTAACTTGGAATCGCAAATCACGCTGGGTAATTATGATGCTTCAATTTCTACAGGCTTCAATAGCCCTATCGGAGGTCAACAAGCGTTTACGGGTACCAGCAGTGGTCAAAAAGAAACAAAAATAGCACTTGGGAGCTTCAGTGGCAGCAGCGTGCTTATTCGCTTCCGCCTAGCTACCGATGATTTTAACGAGGGCGATGGCTGGGATGGCTGGTACATTGATGATGTGACGATTTCGCAGTAGATGCGAACGCATGTACGCTGGGTGCGGTGATGTTAGAGATGCTTTGGCGCACTCAATGCAGGCTCTCGGCATGACACGGGGTTCTGGTCATTTTGTGTAGCCGAGCTTTCCAAAGCTCGTTCTTTGGCCTAAGCAAAAGAGCGAGCTTTGGAATCCTCGGCTACAGAGTCGTCATGTCATTGATAAACGGCCGTATTCACACAATGTTTTAACCGTTCCCCCTGCACCCCCAATAGCAGATTTTCCACCGCCAACTCCGCCATCGCCCGGCGCGTGCCGTTGGCGGCTGAACCAATGTGGGGGGTGATGAAGCAGTTGGGCAGGGCGTAAAGGGGATGGTCGGCTGGCAGCGGTTCTGGGTCGGTGACATCGAGGGCGGCGGCCTGAATCCAGCCGTCGCGTAGGGCGGTGAGCAGGGCGTTGCTGTCCACCACTGGCCCACGGGCGATATTGACCAAAATGGCCGTCGGTTTCATCATTTGCAGGGCGGCGGCGTTGATCAGATGATGGGTGTCGGGGGTGAGCGGGGTGCTGACCATGACAAAATCACTTTGCGCCAACAGGTCAGGCAGCGGCAGCCAGGTGGCTTTGAGTGCCTGCTCCTTGTCGGGATAGCGGCTGCGGTTGTGGTAGACAATGTTGAGGCCAAAGGCGCGGGCGCGGTGGGCGATGGCGCTGCCAATTTGCCCCAGCCCAATGATGCCCAATGTCGCCCCGTTGAGGTCGGCACCGAGCCAGCCGGTGGGCGACCACGTTGTCCAACGCCCTTCGCGGGCATCGCGGCTGGCTTCGGGCAGGCGGCGAGCAACAGCGAGCAAAATCGCCATCGCCAAATCGGCCGTGCCTTCGGTGAGAACGCCGGGGGTATTGCCGACGGGGATGCCGCGTGCGGTGCAGGCGGCTTTGTCCACGTTGTCGGTGCCAACGGCCATGTTGCTGACCACGCGCAGGTTGGGGGCTTTTGCCAGCAGCGCCTCATCCACGCGCACGGTGAGCATGGTCATAAGGCCGTCGGCGTGGGGGAGTTGGGCTTCAAGCTCGGGGGAGAGGGCGGGGGTAACGGCCGTTTCCGGCCCCACCAACACCTCGCACGTTTCAACCAATTTTGCCAGCCATGCTTCTGGTAGAGTGTGGCTGACGATGACGAAGGGTTTGTTGCTCATTTTTTTGCGTAGTAATCAGTAAACAGTAATCGGTAATCAGTACTGGTCACTGATTACCGATTACCGATTACTGATTACTTCTACTTCAATAACGCCATCACTGAGTTGGACGTGTAAATGTTGTCCCACCGTGGCGTTGGCAGCGGTACGGAGCAAACGGCCGTTTGGGTCGCGGACAATAGCGTAGCCACGGGCGAGAATAGTTTGGGGATTAACGGCCGTTAGCTGCGCTTCCAACAGCGCCAGCCGATTGCGTGCCGTTGTCAATCGTCGCTCCATGCTTTGATCCAGCCGGTTGACCAGCATATCTACCCGCTGGCGGCTGCTGTCCAAACTGCGGCGCGGGTTGTGCAGCGCCAACTGCTGTCCCAATGATTGCACCTCCCACCGCGCCTCCTGAATCCGGCTTTTAATGTCGGCGGTAAGGCCATTTTGCAGCCCCAAAACCAGTGGATACAGCTCTTCGCGGTCGGGTACGGCCAGTTCAGCGGCGGCCGATGGGGTGGGGGCGCGTAAATCGGCCACAAAATCGGTGATGGTAAAATCGGTCTCATGCCCCACGCCGCTAATAATGGGATGGTGGGCGGCAAACACAGCGCGGGCAACCCGTTCGTCGTTAAACGCCCACAAATCTTCAATGGAGCCACCGCCGCGAGCGATGATGAGGGTGTCGAGGTCGGAACGGCCGTCTAGCCATTGCAACGCCCGCACAATTTGCGCCGGAGCCTGCTCACCCTGCACCAGCGTGGGGGCAATGAGTACTTGCACCAGCGGGTAGCGGCGGCGCAGCACGTTCAAAATGTCGCGCAGCGCGGCGGCATCGGCCGAGGTGACAATGCCGATTTTGCTGGGGAATGCGGGAATGGGTTTTTTGTGGGCGGGGTCGAACAGCCCCTCATCGGCCAGTTGCTCTTTGAGTCGTTCAAAAGCCAGGGCAAGGTTGCCTCGGCCGGCTGGCTCCAGCCGTTCGGCGTAAAGCTGATACACGCCGCTGGCCTCGTAAACCGAGACGCGCCCGCCCGCGACCACGGCATCTCCGTCTTTTGGCGCAAAGCGCAGCCGCTCGGCGGCTGACCGCCACATGACGCAGCGGAGCTGTGCCTTCTCGTCTTTCAGGGTGAAATAGAGATGCCCGGAGCGAGCCAAAGAAAAGTTGGAGATTTCGCCGCTGACTTCGACATCTTGCAGCCGGTAATCAATCTCAAACAAATCTTTGATGTAGCTGTTGAGTTCGCCAACGGTCCAAACTTCGCTGTAGCCGCTGCTGCTACCTGCATTGCGTAAAAAGCCCATGGGTTAGCCTCTGTAGAACATATGCTCCGAATTGTAGGGTGGTTTGGGGAATGGCACAAGGAAAAAACGGCCGTTTTCCCCCCACATTGAGGCCACATCGAAATCACCATGCCATTTTTTGCACAAGATGTTCCTTTCACCTATAATTAACCGTTTGCAAATATTAATGGCTTTCTTATGTGAAATTTTTGACATATCGAAGTTTGCCGATATAATAACAATAACTGATACAGAAAAAAGATAAACAAGAGCGTTGGCGCAAGCCAAACGCTCTTTTGTGCGTCTAAAGCGTGTGTCAAACCGCTCAATTGGTCGACATTTTTGGAATTTCCAAAGAAAAAATTGTTAGGTTCAGCGCAAAAAGATTTACCAGGAAACGACATTTTACCAGAAGAAGTAAGCCTGGACGTTTTTGTGCGGAATCGCTCTATCTTAGGAAGGGTCGGAGTCTCTAACTTTTCCGGGAGGTCAACTACGTGGAAACAACTGATTTCCGTTCGTTGCGTGTTAGCTTAGCGTCCCCTGAACAGATTCGTTCTTGGTCATATGGTGAAGTCACCAAGCCGGAGACGATCAACTACCGCCGTTTGCGTCCAGAAAAAGATGGTTTATTCTGTGAAGCCATTTTTGGTCCTCAGCGTGATTGGCAATGTTATTGTGGCAAATACAAGAATGTTCGCTACAAAGGTATCGTCTGCGATAAGTGCGGTGTAGAGATTACCCGTTCTTCAGTACGGCGTGAACGTTTGGGGCACATTGAACTGGCGGCACCCGTCGCTCATGTTTGGTATACCCGTCGCGTCCCCAGCTACATGGGTTTATTACTTAATATTTCCCGCCGTAATTTGGATCGCGTCCTCTACTTTGCCCAATATGTTGTAACGCATGTGGATGAGGAAGCACGGGAACGCGCCGTGCGGCGGATGCAGGACGAGTTGGTGGAGGCGGAACAGCAGCTTGAGAAAAAGCTTCAGGAACGTGTTGACGAGACAACGACTGACGCAGCCGCGAAGATTGCTGATTTGGAAGCCGAGCTAGAAGAGCTAAATCTGTCGTTTGATGACCGCCAAAATGAGGCGACTGACAAGGTTATCAACGAAGCCCGTTCAATTGAACAACGGCTGGAGAATCTGACTGGCAATAAAGCTTCCGAAAACATCGTTTTTGCGGGTGAGGTCATTGCCGAAGCAGGCGAAGTTATTGGCCGTGAACATGCTGTGTTGCTGCAAGACATCGTTAAGGAACGCCTGACTACGGTTAAAGTCGAGTATGAGGAGCAGCATCAGACGCAGGTTGCCAAGCTGCAAAAAGAATTATCTGAACTGCGCGTGGAAATTGGCCAGGTAGCAGATACACTGCGTGACCAAATGGAGCAGCGTTTGGTGAAGCTGCGGCAGCAGGCGCAGGCCAATCAGGATCAGATTGAGTCTTTGGCGCAAATGATGTTCCTGAATGAAAATGATTTCCGCGAATATAAGAGCAAGTTTGGTAATGTTTTTCGCGCCAGCATGGGTGCGGAAGCATTCTATGATATTTTAAAGAGCATGGATCTGGACAAGTTGTCCAGAGATTTGTGGCGCGAGGTGCGGACAACGCGCTCTAAGCAGGCGGCCAAGCGAGCTACGAAGCGGCTGCAGGTGGTTGAGGCCCTGCGTAAGAGTGGCAACCGTCCTGAGTGGATGATCTTGACCGTCCTGCCCGTCATTCCGCCCGATTTGCGCCCGATGGTGCAGTTGGATGGTGGTCGTTTTGCTACGTCTGACTTAAACGATCTCTACCGCCGTGTGATTAACCGCAACAATCGCTTGAAGCGGCTGCTGGAGTTGGGTGCGCCGGATGTGATTGTCCGCAACGAAAAGCGTATGCTTCAGGAAGCAGTGGACAGTTTGATTGACAACAGCCAGCGAGGCAAGGCGTTGAGCCGCCGTGGTCGCCGTGAGCTTAAGTCGCTGTCCGACATGCTGAAGGGTAAGAAGGGGCGTTTCCGCCGCAACTTGCTGGGTAAGCGTGTGGACTATTCCGGCCGTTCGGTGATTGTGGTGGGGCCAAAGTTGAATATGGGGCAGTGTGGTTTGCCCAAGACGATGGCACTGGAGCTATTTCGACCGTTTGTCATAAGCAAATTGGTTGAATATGGCTATGCCAGCAATGTGAAGGGAGCAAAGCGGTATATTGAACGGCAGCCCCCAGAAGTATGGGAAGTGCTGGAAGAGGTGATTGTGGGTCGCCCGATTTTGCTGAATCGTGCGCCTACGCTGCACCGTTTGGGTATCCAGGCGTTTATGCCTACCCTGGTTGAAGGCAAAGCCATTCAGCTTCACCCGCTGGTTTGCGCCGCGTTTAATGCTGACTTTGATGGTGACCAAATGGCGGTGCATGTGCCTTTGTCGGATAAGGCGGTGGAAGAAGCCAAGTCCATGATGCTTGCCACGCGCAACCTGCTGAAGCCATCGGATGGGCAGCCGATTGTAGGGCCATCGAAAGATATGGTGTTGGGCGTTTATTACCTGACCATGATGCGTGATGGCTTGAAGGGCGAGGGTAAGATTTTTAGTACGCCGGAAGAGGTTGAGACGGCTTATGAGCTTGGCTTGGTTGATATTCACGCCAAGATTAAAGTTTATATCGAGACTTACCTTGACGACAATGAGGAACGGTATGAGGATGGCCCTCGTAAACGGATTATTGAAACGTCGCCCGGCCGTGTGATCTTTAATATGGCGCTGCCGAAAGAGGCGCGTTTTGTCAATCGTATGCTGGATAAGGGTGGGGTAAATGCTTATATCAACAGCGTTTACCGTGCTGTAGGTGACTGGGCGACGATTGAGATGGCTGATGCTATTAAGAACATTGGCTTTAAGTATGCAACGATTTCGGGAACAACGGTGGCGGTTGCTGACCTGACGATTCCTGAGGAGCGTAGCGACATTTTGGTGGGGGCACGGCAGCGGGTTGATGAGATTGACCGGCAATACCGTCGTGGCCTTTTAACGGAAGAAGAGCAGTATCTGCGAACGGTTGAGGTTTGGAATAACGCCAAAGATGATGTGGAAAAGGCGGTTCGCAATGCGATGGATCCACATGGGCCGATGGCGGTGATGGCGCTTTCTGGTGCTGGTAAGGGTGGCTTTGGCCCAATTACGCAGTTGGCTGGGATGCGTGGTTTGATGGCTGATCCGCAGGGTCGCATTATCCCGGTTCCGATTCAGTCGAATTTCCGGCAGGGTTTGGAGGCTTTGGAGTATTTTATTTCGACGCACGGGGCGCGGAAGGGTTTGGCTGATACGGCACTGCGAACGGCCGATGCTGGGTATTTGACGCGGCGTCTGGTGGATGTGGCGCAAGACATCATCATTATGGATGAGGATTGTGGCACGGACAAGGGTATTTACGTGCGGCGGGCTGATAACTTTGGTAAGCAGACGCTGGCGGAACGTATTCTGGGTCGTGTGGCGGCTGAGACGGTGGTGCATCCGCAAACGGGCAAGATTATCATTGAGAAGGATGAATTTTATACGCCGCAAATTGCCGAGGCGGTTGACAAGAGTGGCATTGGCGAGGTGTATGTTTTCTCGCCGATGACGTGTGAACTGCGGCTTGGGATTTGTGCGAAGTGCTATGGCATGGATTTGGCGCGTGGGCGAAATGTGGAACGAGGAACGGCCGTTGGTATTGTGGCGGCACAGTCCATCGGTGAGCCTGGCACCCAGTTGACGCTGCGGACATTCCATACCGGTGGTACGGCTTCGGCCGGTGGTGACATTACCCAGGGTTTGCCCCGCGTGGAAGAGCTGTTTGAAGCACGGCAACGACCAAAGGGTGAGGCTGTTATCACCGAAATTGGTGGTATTGCCGATATTCGGATGATTGACGGTGTGCGCCATGTGTTTGTGACCGAGAGCAAGCTGGTGGATGATGTTTATGAGATTCCTGCTGGCTGGACGGTAAAAGCGCAAAATCGGGATGAAGTGCAAGTTGGCGACATCATTGCTGAGAAAGATGATGAGCTGATGACGGCGCGGCGTGTCGGCCGGGCCGTGGTGGATGCCCAAGGTGTGCGCGTGGTATGGGAAAGCCGGGATGAGCGTGATTATGAGATTCCGGCCGGCACACGTATGGTCATTTCGGATGGTCAGGAAGTCAAGCCTGGTGATCGGTTAACGGAAGGGCCGAAGAACCCGCACCGCATTCTGGAGATTCTGGGTCGGGATGCAGTCACGCAATATTTGCTGTATGAAGTGCAGCAAGTATATCGTCCGCAGGGGCAAAATATCCATGATAAACATTTTGAGGTGATTATCCGCAAGATGTTGAGCAAGGTGTCGGTGACGCAATCTGGTGATACGGAGCTATTGCCGGGAGATTTGGTGGATGCACCTGCCTTCCAGGCAATTAACCGTGAAGTGATTGAAGAGGGTGGTGAACCGGCACAGGCAGAGCCAGTGCTGCTAGGGATCACAAAGGCTTCGCTCAATACAGAGAGCTTCCTTTCGGCTAGTTCGTTCCAGCACACCATTAAAGTGTTGGCTGGGGCAGCCATTGCCGGCCGTGAAGACCAGTTGTTGGGTTTGAAGGAAAATGTGATTATCGGTAAGCTGATCCCAGCGGGAACGGGCTTTGATTTGCACCATCAAGAGCCGATGAGCATGGAACCAGATGAACTGGACTATGATGAAGAAGAGGAAGAAGTTGTCCCGGCTATCTCGCGGCTTGATTTGAGCAAGATCATGATTGATGATAACACCGATGAAGATTTGCTGGCGGCTATTGCAGCAGCGGCGGCGGATGCACGGACGAAGACAATTGCCGACCTTGATGAAGACGACGAGTACGAAGACGATTTAGAGTACGATTTTGATGATGAATAAGGCCATAGGCTGATGAGGTCTTGGGCTGAATGAAAAAGGCTCCTAGAGAAATCTAGGAGCCTTTTTATTTTCAATCAATCGTCGTCAAAGCGAGGATTCTAATCCTCGGCTGTTTTAATGGTTGCGGTTGAGAAGCATTTCGACCAGTTGGTTGAGGGCGGTGTAGCCGGGGCCGGTGGGTTGGGCGGCTTCGAGATGGGAAACGGCCGTTTGTGAATAAAACTCCGCCCGCTGATTGGCAAACACATCCGCCCCGTTTTCGGTGAGCAGTTCTGTCACCTGCGCCACAAATTGCTCGTCCGTTTCTTCCGTTTCCACATAAAGCTGGCGCAGTGATTGGCTGCGCTCCAGCCCATATAGCACTGGCAGCGTCTTTTTCTTGGTGGTAATGTCGGTGGAGGTGGATTTGCCGATGAGTGCCTCGTCGCCCCAAATGCCGAGGATGTCGTCTATGACCTGGAAGGCGAGGCCGATGTTGCGGCCAAAGGTGGCGTAGTGGGCAATGGTTTCATCATCACAGCCAGCCACCAAGGCTCCCAATTCGGCGCAAAGGGAGATGAGAACGGCCGTTTTTCCCGTAATCATCTCAATATATTCATCCACCCCTACCTCGCTGCGCGTTTCAAAGCTCATGTCGGCGTGCTGCCCCTGCGTTAGCTGCACACAGGTTTCATCAAAGCGGCGCAATGCTCGCACCACGCGGGTTGCATCCACCCCTCGGTCGGCCAGCCGTGCCAGTGCCAGGTGTGCCAGGGCAAACATCGCGTCGCCAGTGTTGATGGCAAGCGGCTTGCCCCAAAGCGTCCACACCGTCGGCCGGCCGCGCCGCGTGGGGCTAATGTCTTCTATGTCGTCGTGGACAAGCGAGAAGTTGTGGAGGATTTCGATGGCGGCGGCGGCGGGAACAGCCTGCTCCCAGTTGCCCCCGGCGGCCTGGCAAATGAGCAGGCAGAGAACGGGGCGAATGTTTTTGCCGCTTTTAACCACAAGGGGGCGAAGCTGTTCGTCGGCCCAGCCCATGTGGTAATGGATCATGCCATAGAATGAGTCATCGGTGGGGGTGGTGGCATGTAAAACGGCTCGCATTTCAGCTTCGATGGCGGGCAGGAGGGTTTCAAACTGTTTTTGGAGTTCAGTAGACATAAGGTTAAATGGAAATGTTGTGTTGGGGCATAAAGTGGTGTATTAGGAGAGATTGAAGATTGGAGATTAGAGATTGGAGACTCGTTAACCCCTAATCTCCAATCTCTAATCTCCAATCTCCTTTTCAAGATACCATGCTATGACCCTATTCAAAATTAAAAGGCCGTGTGGAGCGGCGTTTGGGATAGTGCTTGTAAATCGGCGGCACCGCTGCAAAACATGGCGATGCGGAGTTCATCGGTGAGGGTTTCGGCTAATTCGACAACACCGGCAACGCCGTTTTGGTCGGCGGCGCGAAGGAAGTCACCGGCTAGGCCAACGAGGTTGGCACCGAGGGCGATACATTTGGCAACGTCTATGCCGTGGCGAATGCCGCCGCTGGCGATGATGGGCAGAGTAGGATGAGCGCGGCGGCAATATTGGACGGAAACGGCCGTTGGGATGCCCCAATCAATAAATGTCCCGGCCACGCGGCGGTGGCGGGCGGTGGGGGCGCGGTACATTTCTACCTGGCTCCAGGAGGTGCCGCCCGCTCCGGCCACGTCAATGGCGGCGACACCGGCATTAAACAGGTCGCGGGCCGTTTGTTCGGCGAAGCCCCAGCCAACTTCTTTGGCGATAACGGGCACGGGCAGGTGGCGGCAAATGTGTTCAACCTGGGGCAGCAGGGCGGAAAAATCTCCGTCTCCTTCGGGCTGGACGGCTTCTTGCAGGGCGTTGAAGTGGAGAATGAGGGCATCGGCTTCGATCATGTCTACAGCGCGCTGGCATTCGGATAGGCCGTAGCCGTAGTTGAACTGGACAGCACCGAGGTTGGCAAAGAGCAAGATGTCCGGGGCGACGCTGCGAACCTGATAGGTGTATTCCAGGGTGGGGTCTTCGATGGCAGCACGCATGGAGCCAAGCCCCATTGCCATGCCGGTGGCCTGGGCGGCTTCGGCCAGGACGAGGTTGATTTGGTGGGCTTCGGCGGCTCCGCCAGTCATGGAGGAAATGAGCAGGGGGGTGCGGAGGGTTTTGCCAAAGAGGGAAACGGCCGTTTCTACCTCAGCCAAATTGATCTCCGGCAGCGCTTGGTGCATGAAAAAATAGCGATCCAGCCCGGTGTTGACTCCTTTAAAAGCGACATCTTCTTCCAGGTTAATGCGAATGTGGTCTGCCTTGCGGCGCTCATGAATTTGGGTATCGGCAGCTACCTGGCTGTTTGGGGTACTAGTCATCAATTCCTCTACCTCTTCCGTGTTTTGCTGGCAGTTGGGAGCACATTGAAACGGATTTTTTTATGTTTCTACCCGATAATATGTGTTGGTACCACCTTGCCCAGACAAGGTGGAAGTATACAACGGAGCGGACTGATGTGCGAGTTGGTTTAAGCGGTGGGCTGGAAAAACGGCCGTTTTGCTTAAATTGCCGTTTCGCCTACCAATACCCTACGCTGATTCGCCATGCGGTCATCGCTTCGATACAATATTAGCAACATATTTGCGAACATAGGAGTTGTTTAGAGATGCGAGTATTGATTACAGGTGCTGCTGGTTTCTTAGGTTCCCATCTGGCAGATCGGTTTGTACAGGAAGGGCATACAGTTGTGGGTATGGATAACCTCATCACGGGCAACATGGATAACATTGCCCACCTGATGGGGCATAAGCGATTCTCTTTTATCAAGCAAGATGTAAGCAATTACATTTATGTGCCCGGTGCATTGGACGCTGTGCTGCATTTTGCCTCCCCGGCCAGCCCCAATGATTATTTGGAACATCCCATTCCCACGTTAAAGGTGGGGTCGCTCGGTACACACAACACGTTGGGGTTAGCCAAAGACAAAGGCGCTCGCTACTTGTTGGCCTCAACGTCAGAGGTATATGGCGACCCCCAGGTGAACCCCCAGCCAGAGACGTATTGGGGGCATGTCAACCCCATTGGCCCACGTGGGGTATATGATGAGGCCAAGCGGTTTTCCGAAGCTTTGGTGCTGGCTTACCAACGGTCACATCAGATGGAAACGCGCATTGTGCGGATTTTTAACACGTATGGACCGCGTATGCGTCTGAATGATGGGCGTGTGGTGCCAAACTTTATTCACCAGGCGCTGCTGGGGCAGCCGCTGACAGTGTATGGAGATGGCAGCCAAACTCGCTCCTTCCAATATTATACCGATTTGGTGGAAGGCATTTACCGACTGCTGTTGTCGGCCGAGAATTTGCCGGTCAACATTGGCAACCCCAATGAGATGTCCATCCTGGAGTTTGCCCAGGCTGTGGTGGAGATTGCCGGCAGCAAATCGGACATTGTTTTTGTGAAGCCGCAGGATGAGCGGATTGCCGATGACCCGAAGGTGCGCCGGCCGGACATTACCAAGGCGCGGACGCTGCTGGGCTGGGAGCCACGGGTGTCGCTGCGCGACGGGTTGGCGGAGACGATTGAGTTTTTCCGCAGCCGCATTCATTAATACTGGCTTTTCATAAGAGTTTTTTGAGGGGGCGACGCTTGCGTCGCCTTCTCTGTTTTTGAATATGGTTTTGCTGCGAAAAGACACGGCCGTTTGGGGACAATGGGTGTCGCTGCTGTTGGCACTGCTGCTGGGGGTAGGCATTGTGTGGTTGCCGCCGCTATGGGTAGGGGGCATGGTGGCAATAACGGCCGTTTTTCTCCTCACCCTCATCCAACCCCTGTTTGGGCTGGGGCTGGCCCTGCTGCTGGGGCCGCTGGGGGCGTGGGAAAGCCTAGTGCTGGGTGGCAGCGTGTTGGACAGTGGGCAACTGCTGCTGCTGCTGACATTGGCGGTGTGGCTGGGGCGGGGACTGCGTAACGGCCGTTTGTTCATCCCCCACACTTTTCTCACTCTTCCCCTGATCCTGTTTGTCGTTATTGCGGCTCTCACCTTGTTCGATGCTGCCAACATCACCTTTGGGCTGCGCGAACTGGTTAAGTGGGTGGAAATTGGGCTAATTATGCTGCTGGTGGCTGACTGTGGCCGCGAAGCCCCGCGCCAAACCGGCTGGCTGCTTGTAGGGCTGCTGCTGCTGGCGGGGTTGAGCCAGGCACTGGGCGGCTTTTGGCAGTTTGCTTTGCGGGGGGATGGCCCGGCTCATTTTTTGATAAACGGCCGTTTTTACCGCGCTTACGGCACCTTTATGCAGCCCAACCCCTTTGGCGGCTTTGTCAACCTGATGACGCTGTTAGCGTTGGGAGTAACAGTGGGGCTGCTGGGCTGGGTGTGGTCGCGGCCGCGCTGGGAAAAGTGGCCGCTGTTGGCGTTGGTGGCTGCTGCGGCAACAACCGGGTTATTGACCTTGGGGTTAATTAGCTCTTGGAGCCGGGGGGCGTGGCTGGGGTTTGCAGCTGGCGGGGCGGCGTTGGTGCTGTTTTGGCCGCGCCGCCGCTGGCTGGGTGGGGTGATGATGGCGGGAATAACGGCCGTTTTTCTCCTCGGCTCCACTTTCAACCTCATTCCCGCCGCCATCAGCAACCGGCTCACCAGCTTCAGCGAAGATTTTCGCCTGGGCGACGTGCGCGGGGTAGATGTCAACGACAACAACTACGCCGTCATCGAACGGCTGGCGCATTGGCAGGCGGCGTTGGGCATGGCGCGGGACAGGCTGTGGCTGGGGGTTGGTTTTGGCAACTATGAACCCGCCTATGCCGACTACGCCCTTATCAACTGGCCTGCTCCTTTAGGCCACGCCCACAATTACTACCTCAACTTGTTGGCAGAGGTGGGCGTAGTGGGGCTGCTGGCCTATGCGCTGCTGTGGACGGCCGTTTTTTGGCAAACCATTCGTCTACTGTCAGTTGATTGGCCGCAGCGTGGAATCGTGCTAGGATTACTAGCCGTTTGGGTTGGGCTGTCTGTCCACCATCTGGTTGACAAACTTTATGTCAATAACATTTATCTTCATATTGGAGTCATGTTTGGGTTGCTGCAACTGCTCGACCCAAAAAGAGAATGATGAGTTCAATTATTGCAAATGTAGCCGACCGTGTTGGTGTAAACCAAAAAGAAGCCAAGCGTTTTGTTAAATTTGCCGTCGTGGGTGCCATTGGTTTCGTCGTTGATTTCGGCATTTTTAACCTGCTATTTTCCCCTTTTTCGGGGTTGCTGGCCGATGGCACTCCCCTGCACAAGCTGATCGCTAGCTATGGGCTGGCCGATGAGCAGGTGGTGGCGTTGGCTGGCACAGCAGCGGGGTTAATTTCCTTTGTTGCAGCCATTGTGAGCAACTTTCTCTGGAATCGGTACTGGACCTACCCAGACTCTCGCTCAAAGTCGCTGCGCCGCCAATTCGCCCAATTTATGGTGGTTAGCGTCGCAGGTATCGTCATTCGTGTTCCTATGATGGCGTTGACCACCCCGCTGTTTATTCGGCTGACGGAAAGCATGGCGGCATTACGACCGGTGGCAAACCGCGTCGGCAGCAATTTGGCACTGATGCTGGCGGTGATTGTGGTGATGTTTTGGAACTTTTTTGTCAATCGGTATTGGACTTATGCTGATGTTGAAAAATAGGATGCAGATTTTCCTGATGATCCTGATTTTGGCTTGAAATCCGTTTTCCAAGAGGCAATACTATTTGACAACCGTAAAAGTCATTGGCATTGATGTCACCTCGGCCATTGTGCAGGGTGGTGGCATTGGGCGTTATACCCGCGAGCTGATTCAGGCACTGGCGCAGGTGCCAACGGTGCACCAATTCCGCTTTTTTTCGGCTAAGCCTCCGTCCAGCCCCCCTGTTCGTAATCCTCTTCCAACTGCTTCGCATATTCAACATTATCCCGCACCACTGAATGAACGGTGGCTGTATCGGCTGTGGTACCGACTGCGGCTGCCGCTGCCGGTGCAGTGGGTGCTGGGGCGGCTTGATCTTTTTCATTCGCCGGATTTTGTGCTGCCGCCAGTGGCGGGGAGAATTCCGACGCTGCTGACGGTGCATGATTTGTCGTTTGCTCATTACCCGGAGGTATACCCGGAGCCGTTGGTGCGCTATTTGAACAGCGTGGTGCCATGGTCGGTGGGGCGGGCAACCCACATTTTGGCCGATTCGGAGGCGACGCGGGCAGATTTGGTGTCGCTGTGGGGAGTGCCGCAGGGAAAGGTGTCGGTGTTGTACAGCGGGGTGCATGAGCGGTTTCAGCCGGTGGGGGAGGAAGGGGTGTTAACGGCCGTTCGCCACAAATACCACCTCGGCACTCAACCCTACATCTTTGCCGTTGGCACCGTGCAGCCGCGCAAAAATTACCAGATGCTTATTCGCGCCTTCCAGCCGGTGGCCGCTCAATGGCCCCATAACTTAGTGATTGCCGGGGGCAAGGGGTGGCTGATGGATGAGATGATGGACGAAATAGCGCGGCAAGGGCTGGAGGATCGGGTGCGTTTTGTTGGTTTTGCCGATGACGACGATTTACCCGCGCTTTACAGCGGTGCGGCTCTGTTTGTTTTTCCCAGCCTGTATGAAGGGTTTGGGCTGCCGCTGTTGGAAGCCATGCAGTGTGGCGTGCCAATCATTAGTTCGGATGCCTCTTGCCTGCCGGAGGTGGCAGGGCAGGCGACGGTGTTGCTGTCGCCCTATGACGAAGCGGGGTGGACGGCGGCGATGCTAAATTTGCTGGGGGACGGGCAGCGGCGTACCAAGCTGGTTGGGGCTGGTTTTCGGCAGGCGCGGCACTTTCGTTGGGAGCAGTCGGCGCGGCAGCTTATGGGCATTTATGAGGGGTTGTTAGCTGAGGGAGGATAAACGGCCGTTGGCGAATTAGTACTATTGGCAATGATTTAGCCTCGACATAACCCTCGTTTGCACCAAAGTACTACTGATTTTGTCTGTTATCCATTCCAAAATAGAGGTACTTGGTGACAAAGAAAAGAAGGAATGTATTTGTAGCTATGTTGACTTCCCAATCTCCGCTCTATTTCTCCAACCGGTTTGATTCCGTTGCCCATCAACAATGGGCAGGTGCAGTCAAACAGCGTAGTGCGTTCGCGTTGATTGCTTTGGGAGCGGGAGCAAACCGCCGTTATTTGCTGCAATGGAACGAAAATTGGCGCATGTACAATTTGATTGGCGGCAAAATGGACAATGGCAAAGGGGATGATAATAGCTTTCTGCGAACGATTGGCCGAGAGCTAGAAGAGGAAACCGGGCTGGGCGTTGCGAAAGATTGCCAGATCGGGCGTGAGATGCTCCAGCTTGAAATGCGCCAATATTCACGGCGAGAAAAGCGAATGAAGGAGTATCAGTTTGTTGTGTTTGAAGTCTCGTTGTTTCCGCAGTTAGCACTTGATGCCCAACAGCTAAACAATACGCTCAAGTGGTTTTCAACGGGGCGATCAAATGTCATGGTAACACTGGCAGAAATAGAAAATTTGATGACCGTGAATAACAAACCCATTTCGCCGACAACCCATTATATTTTACAGGAATTGGGTCATTTTTCTGCCCAGGCATAAGCACCTTGTACCGTCTGCGGTGCGCGGCATTTGAGTAGCTTATCCCCTTATCTCTGTTTGCCAACTCCCCTAACCAACATTATAATGCCCGCAGATAGTTAATCAGGCGGCATAGGCAATAGTCTGTGCCGCTCCTTTTTCTGTAGGGTATAGGAGTAATGTATGCAGCCGATTTATCGGAGCGATGGGGAATGGGTGGCAATTTATGAGCAAGGCCACTTGTTTAATGTGGATGGTGAATGGTTGGGATTTGTGGTAGGGCGTGATTTGTTTGATCCGATGGGGAGATATGTCGGTTTTTTGAGCAATGATCGGCGGCTGCTGCGGCAGCGCACGGTTGGTGCTGAACAACCCCATCGTAAGCCACCGAAACGGCCGTTACGCCCGCAAATCCCCGCTAGTGTACCACTAGCTCCCATGCTCCCTTCATTACCTTACAGCCTCATTGATTTATTTGAAGCCTACCCAGAGCGGTTTATCTATATTTCCGACACCCGCCCTGATATGGAGTGATAGATGGAAGGAAAGAGACCAGAAGAGTCGCGGGTGACGCTGACGTTGGTGATGGGGCAAGAACATGCCAACTTTTTGGGTAATGTCCACGGTGGTGTCATCATGAAGCTGTGTGATGAAGCAGGTGGCATGGCTGCCTCCAAACATGCCCGCCGCCATGTTGTCACCGTTACCGTAGATTCCATGCACTTTCATAACCCTGTCCACATCGGCCAACTGCTGACGGTTGAGGCCGAAGTATCGTGGGTGGGGCGCACCTCGCTGGAAACGCGGGTGGCGGTACGGGCGGAAAATGTGATTAAGGGAGAAGTGACCCACACCAATACTGCTTACTTTGTTTATGTGGCGCTGGGCGATGACGGCCGGCCGACCCCAGTACCGTCATTGTTGTGTGAAACCGAAGCGCAAAAGCTCCGTTTTGCTCGTGCCGAAGAGCGCCGCGCCTTTCGCTTGCAGCAAAGCCACCACGACAAAACATGAGCCAACCCCGTTCCCAACTGCTTGACCTGTTGCAACAGCGGTCAGCGCAAACAACGGCCGTTTCTGCCACCACCGATTTTGTTTCGGCCGATGATGAGCCATTTCCCTTTTTAGCCATTGTTGGGCAGCAAGAGATGAAGCTGGCACTGCTGCTGGCACTCATTAACCCCAATGTGGGAGGCGTGTTGCTGGTGGGGCCACGGGGAACGGGAAAAACAACGGCCGTTCGTGGTCTCGTTGATCTGTTACCCCAGGTAACACGTAGTCTATGCGCCTACGGCTGCACCGAAGCCATGCTTGAAGCAGGCGGCATGGATGCCCTCTGTCCCGAGTGCGCCCAAAAGGTGGGGTATGGCGAACCCCTCACCACGCTCGACAACGTGCGGATGTTTGATCTGCCGCTCAACGCCCGGCTGGAAGATGTGGTGGGTGGCATTAACGAGCGTTTGGCGTTGGAGCAGCAGCGGCTGCGGCTGGAGCGCGGCATTTTGGGTCACGCCAACGGCCACATTTTGTACATTGATGAGGTCAACCTGCTGGAAAGCACTGTCACCGATGCCATTTTGGATGCGGCGGCGCAGGGGCATTACACCGTCTGGCGCGGGGCGCTTAAATTGCGCTACGCCTCCCGCTTCACCCTTATCGGCTCCATGAACCCGGCCGAAGGGGAGCTTCGCCCCCAGTTAATGGATCGCTTTGGGCTGCGGGCATTGGTGCCGGGGCTAACCGACCCTGCGCTCCGTTTTCAGGCGTATGAACACGCCGCCCTGTATCGGCAGGAACCAGAGGCGTTGGCGGCGGCCTATGCCGAACAGACGCTGGCACTGGCGGCAGAAATTCAGGCGGCGCGGCAGCGATTGCTCCAAGTGACGCTGGCCGAGGCGGCGCGGCAGCATGGGCTGGGGCTAATTCAGCAGCTTAGCATTGCCTCTAACCGGGCGGAGATGACGCTGTTTGAGGCGGCGCGGGCGCACACCGCCGCCGATGGGCGGGAAGTGGCTGAGGTGGCCGACATTAACGCCGTTGCGCTGCTGGCTCTGCGGCAGCGGCGCAGCGACCAGTTGACGGCATTTTTTACCCAGCAGCAGCGTGAGGATGAGGAGATTTCGGTAATCAGTAATCGGTAATCGGTAATCGGTAATCAGTGAACTCAACTGATAACTGTTTACTGTCCACTTGCTTATGTGGCGAACAGTAACCTTTGTGGGATTAACGGCCGTTTTTATCGGCTATCTTTCTGTTTGGCTGCCGGGGCCGGCGGTAGGGCTAAGCTTCTTAGGGGTTGAACTGGGGGAGTGGATTAAGTTTATGGGGGTGCGGGGGGCGCGAAACTGGTTTTATTTACCGCCCATTACCTTAGGCTGGTCGCTGGCGTTGTTGAGTGTGGGCTGGCAAAACGGCCGTTGGCAGACGTGGGCGTGGCGGGGACTGGCGTTGGCCGTCAGCCTGCAGTCGTTTCCGGCCATTGCCGCCATTTTGGATGAGCCACCGAGCGAGTGGCTGCTGCGGTTGCTGTTGATTGCCAGCGTGGGGGTGTTGGCGGGATTAACGGCCGTTTGGCCGCGCCAACTGTCTCATTGGCCGTTGCTTGTTGTGTTGGGTCTAATTGGCGCACTACTACCCACCTGGTTCTATTTTCAAGTGCGCCCGCTGGTGGAAAATGCGGTAGGGGTTCAAATTGGGGTAGGAATTGGTGTTTGGCTCAACGGCGTAGGTCATTTACTGTTGGCCGCTGCCGTTTGGATGGCAAATAGGGAAAGGTATTAGTTATTGGTTATCGAGCAATAACCAATAACTAAGCACCAAATGGCCTAAACGGTCATATGTTCTTCAATGTATTTGACGGCCTCGTCAACAGTTGTAATGGTTTGCGCGTCCTCGTCGGAAATCTCACCATCAAATTCTTCCTCAAAAGCCATAATAAGTTCAACTAGATCAAGCGAATCAGCTTCCAAATCTTCCCGAAAACGTGCCTTTGCGACAATTTGCTCTTCTTTGACACCTAATAAATCAACAATAATTGCTGAAACACGTTCCAACGTTGTTTTCTTTTCACTCATTGAGAAACCACTCCTTCAAAAATTTTTATGCGTGTGCTGCAACCAGCGGGCAATTTTAGACTGTCCCGGTTGATTGTCAAGAATTTCACAAATACCCGTCTTTGCCTTGTCTAGCCGGATCGTATAAAAAAACACCCGGCACTGGGGTAAGTTACGGCAATTTGGTGAGCGGGTTTAATTCTCAGGGGGAAGATGCGTGAGCCAAACGGCCGTTCCCAACCATAAATAAAACACAAACGCCAAATCAACCAAAAAAAAGCTGTGGTCAACCAATCCGTGGGTCAGAATGGCAGCCAGGCTGCCCCACATACCCACCACAACCGGTCGCCAGGTGGTGTCGGGGCGGGTGCGGTGCAGGGTGTAGGCCAATGAGGCAAAAAGAGCCGTGCCAGCCAACAGCCCCAGCAGCCCCAGTCGCGTGGCAAAATCGAGGATGATGTTGTGCGGGTGGTTGAGGTTGGGTTCCTGCCAGGCGGCATCGAGAATGTAGCGACCGCGATAGGCGTAGAGGAAGTTGTCGAGGCCAACGCCGAACCAGGGGTGCTGACGCACCATTTCCAGACTGGCACGCCATAGGTTGAGGCGAAAAACGGCCGTTGCGCTGCCCACATTGAACCGTTCGGCCAACTGCGGAATTTGCTGCACCCCCAGCAGCCCCGCCCCGCCCACAATCGCCGCCGCCAGCAGCCACGGCCAGGTGCGCCGCCCCGCCTGTCGCTGCCACTGCCAAAACACAACCAGCAGCCCGGCCGGAACCCCCAGCAGCAGTCCCCCCTTGCTAAAGGTGAGCAGCATAGCCAGACCAATAGGCATAGCGGCAGCAGCATACCACCAGCGCCGACGGCCGTTTTCCTTGCCCAGCAGCACCATCGCCGCCAGTAGCGGGATGACCCGGCCAAAGTAGAGGGCGACGTTGTTGGGGGAGCCATAGTGCGCTCGCAGCCGCAGCAGCCCTCCCTCGGCGGTGATAAGGTTGTAGCCGGTGACGTACTGCCCCAGCCCAATTAGTGCTACCGCAACCGCCCCCAGCACAAACGCATCCAAAATGACCCACATTTCGCGCTGTGTGGGGCGCAGCAGCCGCAGCATCACATAAAACAGGGCTGGCTCCATGATGACCACCCGCCACTCGTTGCTCGCCACGTTCAGCCGTTCGGTGAAGGGGAGGGAGAGGGTGGCGACTGTGAGGAAGAGGAGGAGGCAGTAATCGGGGAGGTGTAGGGAGTGGGGAGTGGGGAGTAGATGGCTGTCTCTTTTGTTTTTTGTGGTGAGTAAGTTGAGGATGACGGCGATAAACGAGACAAGGGTGAAGATTTCGACGGGGGAGAAGCGGTAGACGAAGATGGGTTTGAGGGTGTCGTTGATATAAAA
Organism: Ardenticatenaceae bacterium; assembly: GCA_020634215.1. GTDB lineage: Bacteria > Chloroflexota > Anaerolineae > Promineifilales > Promineifilaceae > JACKCD01. The sequence goes on from JACKCD010000018.1 coordinate 99,801, forward strand.
AGGAAAGCAGAGGGCGATGAGGGCGAGTCCCCAGGCCGGCCGGAGGTAGATGAGCAGGAAGAGGAGGAGGAGGGCGAGGGTGAAGAGGATGAAGTTGGGGGTGACGTAGAAAAGGGCGGCGGTGGCGGCGGTGAGGGCAATTTGCCCCACGTCACCGAGGCGGCGGTAGAGGCCGCTGCCGTGGGTGCCCCAGGTGAGCCACCCCATGACGGCGACGATGAGGGCGGCAACGGCCGTTAATCCCCACTGCGCCCACTCTGTCAACCGTTCATACGCCTGCCGGACGGCGCGGCCAATGCTGCCCCAGTCGGCTAAACGGCCGTTGTGGAGGGCGAGGAGGAGGGCGAAAACGGCCGTTAACCCCAGCCCAAGCTGCCACAACCACGGTTGCCACAGCCAGGGGTTTGGTGGCCGGTAGCCTACGCTCCAACCATTCAATGCCCATTGATCCCAGCCGCGTGAAGCGACAATTTCCACCGTGTGGACACCGGGCGGCAGGTTACGGGCCACCAGCTCCGTCGTCACATAGTCGTCGGCCTGGCTGGGCGAGGTCAAAATGAGCATCGTTCCGTTTTCGTCGCGGGGGAGGGCGTTGGCGGGCTGGCCGTCCACGGTCACATAGAGCCGGGCGCGGAAGTCGGCGCGGCGCACGCGCAGCCCGATGTCGGTTCCCCAAAAGGTGAGGCTGGCGCGGTCGCCAGAGTCGCTGATGTCGGCCCCAAATTCGGGCGAAAAACGCCAGCCCCCTTCAAACTGCTGCCCCGCGCCATCGGGTTGGGCGAGGTGGAAGCCGGGCCGGGCAACGGTGATGGGTTGAAGCA
>JACKCD010000019.1 GCA_020634215.1 Ardenticatenaceae bacterium
GTGGGGCTGGTTTGTGGGCAGGGGGGCAGGGGGGCAGGGGGGCAGGGGGGAATGCTCCTCTGCTCCTCCGCTCCCCTGCTCCCCTAGCGCTATCCACTGGCTAATCACCGGCAGAGCATCGGTCAATAACATCTGCCGGGTGGCGGCGCGGCGGATTTTGCCGCTGGAGGTTTTGGGGATGGCGAGGGGTTTGATGAGGGTGAGGGTGTGGAGTTGCACCCCGTGTTCCTGGGCGATGGCGGCACGAACGGCCGTTGCCACATCCACCGCCTCAATTTTGCGAAACTGCCGTTTAACCTCATACACTAGCGCCAGCTTTTCTTCCCCGTCGGCGGTGACGGCAAACGCTGCCCCCATGCCCGGCTCCAACGCCTCATGCGCTTGCCAGGCGGTGTGTTCGATGTCCTGCGGGTAGAGGTTGCGCCCGCGAATGATGATGAGATCTTTGAGTCGGCCGGTAACATACAAATTGCCGTCGTGCAAAAAGCCCAAATCGCCGGTGCGAAGGTGGTGGCTTGGGTTGTGGGGGAGGGTGGCGTGGAAGGTAACGGCCGTTTGTTCCGCCATTCCCCAATAGCCCTGCGCCACGCTGCGGCCAGACAGCCACACCTCGCCAATTTCGCCGGGGGGAACGGGCAGTTCTGTTTCTGGGTTAACAATGGTAGTCGTTTGGTCAAGTATCGTTTGGCCGCAGCTAACCAGCGTTTGGCTGTTAGGGCTGTGGGGTTCAGTCAACTGGACGCGGTTGCTGGCAATGGCTTCCCGGTTGACGGTGAGCGTTTGCAGCGGGCCGGGGCCATCGCCACCAGAGGCGATGAGCGTCCCTTCGGCCAGCCCGTAGCAGGGGTAGAAGGCGGCGGGGTTGAAGCCGTGCGGCGCAAAGGTGTTGGCAAACTCGTGCATGGTGTCGGCGTTGACCGGCTCGGCTCCGCTAAAGGCGATTTCCCAACTGCTGAGGTCAAGTTGCGCTCGCTGTTCGGGGGTGATTTTTTCCACACACAGCTTATAGGCAAAGTTTGGCGCACCGCTGATGGTGGCTTTGTAGCGGCCGATGGCTTGGAGCCAGCGAAACGGCCGTTGCAGAAACGCTGCCGGAGCCATCAAATAGCTGGTGCCACCGACATACATCGGCTCTAAAATGCCACCGATTAGCCCCATGTCGTGGTAGCTGGGCAGCCAAAACACGCCGATGCCGTCGGGGGAAATGTGGAAGCTGGTGCGAATCGCTTCCAGATTGTGGAGCAAATTGCCGTGGCTGACGATGACCCCCTTGGGGGTGCTGGTGGAGCCGGAGGTGTATTGTAGGAAGGCGATGGTATCGGCATTGATCGCTGGTTCGCGCCAGTTGGCGGCCATGTTGCTGGTAATGGTTTCGCTGTTGAGCCATTTCAGGCCGGCCAGTTCGGGCATGTGTTCAAAACGGCGGCTGAGGCTGGCAAGAATTTGGGTGTCGGCAATGGCGAGGGTGGCCCCGGCATCGCGCACAATGCCTTGGATGCGGGGTGAGGGGCGGTTGAGCCGGGGCGGGTAGGCGGGGACGGCGATAAACCCGGCGTAGAGGCAGCCAAAGTAGGCGGCAATGTAATCTAGCCCTGGGGGATAGAGCAGCAGCACGCGGTCGCCGGGTTGCCCTTGTGCCTGAAGCCAACTGGCAATGGCGCGGGCTTGGGTGTCGAGTTGGGCGTAGGTGAGGTGAACATCGTCGGTTTCGCCATCGGAAAGATAGGCGTAGGCGAGTTTTTCTGGCTGTGCCGCAGCACGCCAACGGAGAAGCGCCGTGATCGAAGCAGGCTTCTCGGTGTTGTGTTCTGTTGTCATGAATCGATCCTTCCTTATCAAATCCAGTTACATGTAAAAATGATGTGAAAAAATTAATGCTTCGACTATGCCCTATCTTATACCACAACTGCCAACTTTTTGATAAATTGGCAGTAGTATTGGTTGCGTTGCAGTGGGGCGGTTTTCTGCTTCAATAGGTAAGCGGGTGGGACTTGGGTACTGTCTGAACCAGTTTTGCAGGATTGTAAGCTGAAATGGCAGCAAGTTGGTTCATCATTGAGGGTGTATAAGTTGGAAGGTGGGTTCAATATGGTGAGGCAGCCGCAATGAATCGAGTTTTGGTAACAGGTTTGGGTGTAACAACGGCCGTTGGGCTGACGATTGAAGAATTTTGGCAGGCATTGCTGGCGGGGGAATCTGGTGCTGACCAGATTGGCCGGTTTGATGCGTCCCCGTATACGACGACAATTGGGGCTGAGGTGCGTGCATTTGATGCCGATACCTATTTTACACGCAAGGTGGCGCGGCGTATGAGCCGGGTGTCGCAGTTGGCGGTGTATACGACGGAGAAGGCGTTGCTGGATGCGGGGCTGAATGGGGCGGCGGGGGAGTCGCCGGTGGGGGTGTTTGTGGGGTGTTCGCAAGGGGGGTTTGTGGAAAGCGAGGGGTTTTTTGCCAAGAGCCGCCCCAGTCCGCTGGCGCTGTTGATGCCGATGAATTCGGCACCGGCCTCCAATATCTCCATTACGTTTAATTTGACTGGCCCATTGTTGACTTATGATACGGCGTGTTCGTCGGCCAGCCATGCGATTGGGATGGCGGCGTTGATGATTCGGTATGGGCAGATTGAGCGGGCGGTGGTGGGTGGGGTGGATACGGTGTTTTCGCGGGATGTGTTTCGGTCGTGGTGTTCGCTGGGGGCGTTGAGCCGGGAGAACGAACGGCCGAAAAAAGCGTGTAAGCCATTTAGCCAGAACCGGGATGGGACGCTGCTGGGGGAGGGGTCGGCGATGCTGGTGCTGGAGTCGGAGGCGGCGGCGCGGCGGCGGGGGGCGCGGGTGTATGCGGAGGTGGCGGGGTATGGGTTTAGCAGTGATGCTCATCATTTGACGCAGCCGCAGGCGGGGGGGATGGCAACGGCCGTTTATAATGCGCTGGCCGATGCGCGGGTGAATGTGGATGAGGTGGATTATATTAACGCGCATGGGACGGGAACGGCCGTTAATGATGCCATGGAGACCGAGGCGATTAAGCGGGTCTTTGGGGAGCAGGCGTATAGCGTGCCGATGAGTGGGATAAAAGCGGCCGTTGGGCATACGCTGGCCGCTTCGGGGGCGATTGAGTTTCTGACCTGTGTCCTTGCCATTCAGAACGGCCGTTTGCCACCTACCATCAACTATGAAGAGCCAGACCCGGCGTGTGATTTGGATTATGTGGTGGAAGGGGCGCGGGAGCAGGATGTGCGGCTTTGCCTTTCCAATTCTTTTGCGTTTGGGGGCAGTAATGTCACATTAATTGCGAAACGGTATGAATGATTTTCGAGAGGGGGTATAATGGGGAGTAATTGATTGTTGACACGACCGAAATCATGAAGGAGGATTTCATGGTAGCAGGCAATACCATTCGGCTCATTGTGAAGGAAGGCCCAAATCCGGGTACACAGTTTGAACTAACGCAGCGGGAGACCACGCTGGGGCGGCGGGAAGGCAATGATATTGTGGTTGCTTTTCCGGCCGTTTCTGGGCAGCACGCCCGGATTACGATAGAGGGGAGTTTCTATTTTCTTGAGGATTTAAATAGCAGTAATGGGACTTTCCTGAACGGCCAGCGTATTGCAGAATTAACGCAAATGCAGGCGGGGGATGAGATTGGGCTGGGGCATTCGGTGGTTCTAACGTTTGAAGCACCGCGCCCGGTGGTGCCTGATCCGTCGCATACGATGCTGGAGATGGCTCCGGATGCGACGATGTTGGAACAAAAGCGGCCTGAGGCGACGATTTTGGAGCAGAAGTTGCCGGAGCCAACGGCGACGGTGCCTGTGGAGGCGGAAGATACGCTGGATGTGGAGGCGCAGGCGGCGGTTGCGCGGCAGGTGGAGGAGGCGAGAAGGAAACGGGATGAGGCAGAGAAAACGGCCGTTCCTGTTGCGCCAACCCCCAGCCAAAAACCCGCTTCTGCAGCCGAAACCCAGCTTTTTCAGGATTTCGCTGCCCAGCTTGCCCAAAAGCCACCCCAGCTTGTTGTCACCGTCGCCGGTGATGCCCCGATCACCCACACCCTCACCAGCAACAGCGTCACCATTGGCCGCGCCAATGACAACACCATTGTCATCCCCTCTAAAGTCGTTTCGCGCTACCACGCTCGGCTGATGAAGGATGATGAAGGGTATATGATGGTGGTGCTGCCGGAGGCTAGTAATCCGGTGCTGCACGCAGGACGGCCGTTAAGCCAGCCCCAGCGTTTAAGCCACGGTGACAAACTCCGCATTGGTGGTCTCGACCCCGGCCTCATGGTCACACTAGCCTACAACTCCCCTGCTGAAGCCTCCCTTGATGGCGAGTCCAAATCCATCAACTTTGGTGGCAAAACCATCATCACCATCGGCCGCGACCCGGAAAACGATGTGGTGCTGGATAGCCCCAACGTTTCCCGCTTCCACTCCCAAATCGAGCGGGTGGGGCAGCGTTACCGTGTTAGCGACCTGCGTAGCTCCAACGGCACTTTTGTTAATGGGCAGGAAGTCGAAGAACCTGTTTGGCTCCAGCCAGATGATGCTGTCCGCATTGGAACCTATCGTTTTGTCATGGGGCAGGACGAGTTGGCGCAGTTTGACGAGAGCAAGGGGCTGCGCGTTGAGGCGATTGGCCTCAACAAATGGGTGCGGAAAGACCTCAACATTTTGCAGGATATTTCGCTGGTTTTCCAACCGCGTGAATTTGTGGTGGTGGTTGGTCAAAGTGGTGGTGGCAAATCTACGTTGGTGGATTCAATTGCGGGGTATCGGCCGGCGACCGATGGCAAGGTGCTGGTAAACGATTTGGATGTTTACGAAAACTTTGATGCCATCCGCAACGACATCGGTTTTGTACCGCAAAAAGACATCATCCACATGGAGCTAACGGTCTTCCAGGCGTTGGACTACGCCGCCCAACTGCGGATGCCTTCGGATACGACCAAGGAAGAGCGTTACAAGCGAATTGAAGAAGTGCTAAACGACCTTGACTTGGCACATCGGCGGGATGTGCAAATTAGCGGGTTAAGCGGTGGGCAGCAAAAGCGTGTTTCTATTGGCGTAGAGCTACTGACCAAACCAGGGTTGTTCTTTCTGGATGAACCCACATCGGGGCTTGATCCGGGGACGGAGACAGCGTTGATGCAGTTGATGCGCCGTTTGGCCGACCAGGGACGCACCATTGTGCTGATTACCCACGCTACCAAGAACGTGATGTTGGCCGACAAGGTCGTGTTTTTGGCGCGGGGTGGTTATCTGGCCTGGTTTGGCCCGCCCGATGAGGCCCTGGCCTATTTTGATGAATACCGTTCCGAACGGGAGCGACGGGCGCGGGATATTGAGTTTGACGAGATTTATAACATTCTGGACGACCGCAGCAAGGGCGGGGCGCAAGATTGGGCGCAGCGCTATCGCGCTCATCCCGCGTATCGCAAATATGTTGAAGAGCCGCTGCAAGAGCAGGATTTAACACCTCAGGCAACGGGACAAACAACGGTGTCGGCGGCGGCCGGCCCCAAGCGCAAAAAGCAGGTTAGCGGTTTGCGCCAATTCTTTATCCTTTCCTCGCGCAACCTGAAAATTTTGACCCGTGACCGCTTTAGCCTGGGGCTGATGCTGGCGGCTCCACCGCTGGTGAGCTTGCTTGATGTGGTGCTGTCTCGCGTGTTGAATAAAGCCCCGTTTGATTTTGTCACCGGCAAGCTGCCCGAAGTCATGATTACCCTTTTCCTGCTTTCGGTGTATGGGGTAATGGTTGGTGGGCTGGCGCAGATGCGCGAAATTGTTAAAGAGCAGGATATTTATAAGCGAGAGCGATTGGTTAATTTGCGGCTGTTCCCCTATATCTTGTCTAAAGTGTGGGTGGCGGCACTGCTGGCGGTGTACGGGGCTGTTGTTTATACCGTTGTCCATTATGTGTCGTTTGATATGCCAGGCGGGACGACGGAGTTTATCTATGTTTTAGTGTCGCTAACGCTGGCGACGATGGCGGGGATGATGCTGGGGCTGTTTGCCTCGGCAGTGTCGCCCAACGCTAATTCGGCTCCGCTGATTGTGGTGCTGCTGATGCTGCCGCAGATTGTGCTGGGCGGGGCGCTGGTTCCCTTGCCGCCAAGTGTGACCACGCCGATTTCGACGCGCTGGGCGTTTCAGGCATTTATGGCGGTGACGGGTTCGGGGTCGGATGTGGCGCGGGATGCTTGTTGGACGACGCTGGATACGGATCAACAGAAAGCGCTGACCTTGGAGCAGAAGAACCAAAATTGTAATTGTATGGGGGTGAATGCGCTGCATCAGGAAAGCTGTAATTATCCGGGGCTGGGGGCGTTTTATACCCCGGCGGTTGATTTGCCGCAGCCGGAATCGCTGACAGAAGCTCCGCCGGAGAAGCCTGTGGAACCGCTGGAACCGGTGATTCCGCCGCAGCCGGAGGAGCCGGCCGACCAGTCTGACCTGGTAGCGCAGGGTGAATTCCGTGAGGATTTGCTGGCGTGGCAGCAGGAAGCTGAGGCGATTCAGGCGGGTTATCGGGCAGATATTGAGGCGTATCGGGCCGAATTGGCGGTTTTTGAGGCTGAGGTGGGGGCGTATCAGGAGCGGTTTGCCAACCGGGAGCGGGAGCGCGTGCAGTGGCAAATTGCTCAGGAGTCGTCGGTGCTGCCAGCCGAAGAGTTGATTCGCCAGTTTAATGAGGGGTACGGCTGGACGTTTGTGGACAAGAATAATGCAGATGTTTATCCGGGTACGGTTTTCCAGACCTGGATTGCCCAGACAGTGATTATTCTGGTGTTGTTTGGCCTGATTGTGGTGCTGCAAAAGCGCAAGGATATGGTGAAATGATGCCTGTACAAGACGGTATGGCGCGGCGGGTGATGGCTTTGGCCTTGGCGGTGGTGGCCGGGCTGGGTTTGCTGCTGGCGGCGTGCGGTGGGGCAGACGCAGGGGAGGCGAACCAGGCGGCGACGGCGACGGCACTAGCAGCACGGCTGGGTGGTGGTGGGGGTGAGACGGGCGAGGGGGGAGAAACGGCCGTTTCCTCCACCGACAGCACCGCCACCGACAACGCCACCTCAACCCCGCTGCCCCCCTCGGAAAACCTGCAAGCCGTGCAGGCCACCGCCACCGCCCTTGCCCTGGAAGCTGAGGCCGCCCAGGCGGCAGCCGCTGATGCGGCCAACGCCAATGCGGCTGCCACGGCTGCTGCCGAAGAACCGATTCGTGCCGAACTGGCAACCTATGGGGTTGACTCCAGCGTGGGGCGGCTAGGGTGGATTCATCCGCCGGAACTGCTGGACGTGCAGGGGTACATGGGCTACACCTACACCAACCGCTTTTTGGCAACCGTGGCCCGTGATTTCGTCATCTCGGCCGACATTACCTGGAACACCCAGTTTGGCACCACCGGCTGCGGCTTTGTGCTGCGTACCGATGGCAACGAGGAGTCGCTGAACCAATACATGGTGATTGCCACACGCGGGGCGCAGGGGCATGTGGGGTTTGTCACGATGATTGACGGCGAGGTAGACCTTGACCAGTCGCAGGACATTTATGCCAACGGTATTGACCCGCTGTTTGAGTGGGAAAATGACACGACCAATAAGATTGCTGTTGTAGGGCGAGGTGGGACTTTTACCATCTATACTAACGGCACTGAAATTGGGCAGATTACGCCGGAAACGGTGTATGAAAAAGGGTTTGTAGCGTTTGTGGCACTAAACGAGTCGGGCTATACGCGCTGTCAGTATGACAATGCGTGGCTCTGGCTGTTGAATGAGTAATAAGTTTCAGTAATCAGTCATCGTTAATCGGTCATCAGTCACAAAGCCACTGATGACCGATTGCTGATGACTGGTTACTGGTAAGTGAAAAGATGGCAAAACAAAGCTGGATTGGGGAAAAGCTGGGAGGCCGGTACGAAATACAGGAATTGCTGGGGCAGGGGGGGATGGCGGCTGTTTACAAGGCGTTGGATCCAAACTTGAATCGGGTGGTGGCGGTGAAGCTGATTCATCCCCATTTGTCGAGTGACGGGGATTTTGTGAAGCGGTTTCGGCAGGAAGCGGCTGCTGTGGCGCAGTTCCGCCACCCAAATATTGTTCAGGTCTATGACTTTAACAATGATGGGGATACGTACTACATCATTTTTGAATATGTGCCGGGCGAGTCGCTGCAAGATCGGCTGAAGCGGTTGGTGGACAACGGCCGTTCTTTCTCCATTGACGAAGTGATCAAAATTGCTTCTGGCGTGGGCAGTGCGCTGGATTATGCCCATCGGCAAGGGGTGGTGCATCGGGACGTGAAGCCCGCCAATGTGATGATCAACATTCACGGTGATGCCATTTTAATGGATTTTGGCATTGTGAAAATGGTGGGCGGCACGCAGCACACGGCCACGGGAGCCGTCGTTGGGACGGCGCGGTATATGTCGCCGGAGCAGATTCGGGGGCAGGTGCTGGACGGCCGTTCTGATATTTACTCGCTGGGGACGATGCTGTATGAGATGGTGGCGGGGAAACGGCCGTTTGAATCCGACTCTGCTATGACCCTCATGATGATGCACGTCAGCGACCCCGTGCCAGACATCAGCAAAGTGCGTTCCGATGTGCCACCGGGGCTGTCTGCCGTCATTAACAAGGCACTTGCCAAAGACCCAGCCAATCGGTATCAATCGTCTGGGCAACTGGTGAGCGATTTACGCAAAGTAGCGGCCGGGGAAACACCAACGGCTGTTGGTACACGGGCTGCTGTTGTTCCTCCGCCCGATATGACCGTTGTTGAGCCACTCACCACACCTCCAGCCAGCAAACCTGCTCCGCCGCCCGACCACACCGTTGTTGAGCCGCCGAGCCAGACAAAATCACAGACGGGGTCGCGTGGGGCAACGGTACCACCGCGCACCACCACTCCGCCAGCTAAACCAGCTACGCCGCCAGCGGAAACGCGCCAGCCTGCGGCAGCAGCCACCGGCGGCGGCAACCGCAATCTGATGCTGATTGGGGGTGTGGTGGGGGTGTTGCTGCTCCTCTTGTTGGTTGGCTACGCCACAGGGCTGTTTGGTGGGGGTGACGATGGCAATAATGGGGCGCAAACGACGCTGGTGGCGGTGACGGGTGATGAGACGAGTACGCCAGAAACGGCCGTTGTTGACAACCCAACTGCCACCACTCAGGCCGAACCAACGGCGACTACTGAGCCAACGGCGACCACGGAGGCGGAGGCAACCGCCACCACCGCGCCAACGGCTACGGCTGAGCCATCGGCAACCGCTACGGTCGCTGCCACCGATACCCCAGTGCCGACCAACACCCCAGCGCCGACCAACACCCCGCCGCCGCCAACGGATACGCCTGTACCGGCCGGGCCAGATGTAGCCATTACCGGCATTTCCATTGCCAACGACCGCTATATTGTGGATTATGTAACTAACGGCTATACCGAAGTGCTACCGGGAATGCACGTTCACTTTTACTGGAACAACATCACGGCGACGCAGGCTGGCGTGGGTGGTGGCGGCTCCTGGTTTGTTTGGGGTGGCCCGCGCCCGTTTGATGGCTATACGGTTGGGGAACGGCCGGGTGGCGTGACTGCCATGTGTGCTGTGGTTGCTAATGCCGACCATACGAGCATCCCGTCTACGGGGAATTGCTGGCAACTGCCATAATTGGCCGCCAGTCAATTGCTTGAGTAAATTTCCTCGTTCTATATTGTTTTAGGGAGATTAGAGATTGGAGATTGGAGATTGGTCAATCTCTAATCTCCAATCGCTAATCTCTTTTTTGTGCATGATTTGGGGGACGAGACAAGGAGAACCAACCAATGAGCAACTATGTCGCCGCAATTGACCAGGGAACGACCAGTACTCGCTGCATGATTTTTGACCGGAGCGGGTCGGTGGTGGGCATTGCCCAGAAAGAGCATCAGCAAATTTATCCGCAGCCGGGTTGGGTGGAGCATGACGCGCTGGAGATTTGGCAGCGGACGGAGGAGGTGATTCGGGGGGCGGTGGGAAAAACGGCCGTTTCTCCCCACCAAATCGCCGCCGTTGGCATCACCAACCAGCGCGAAACAACCCTCGTTTGGAACCGTCACACGGGCCAGCCCTATTACAACGCCATTGTCTGGCAAGACACCCGCACCGACAAAATTTGCGCCACCCTTGCCAAAGAAGGTGGGCAAGATCGCTTCCGCTCCCGCGTTGGTCTTCCCCTTGCCACCTACTTTTCCGGCCCCAAAATCCGCTGGATACTCGACAACGTACCTGGCGTGGCCGAAGCTGCTGAACGGGGTGATGCCATCTTTGGCAACATAGACACCTGGCTCATCTGGAACCTGACCGGTGGTGTAAACGGCGGCTCCCACGTCACCGATGTCACCAACGCCAGCCGCACCATGCTGATGAATTTGCAAACGCTCGACTGGGACGACGAAATTTTGAGCATCATGGACATTCCCGCCGCCATGCTCCCCCGCATCGTCCCTTCCAGCGACCCCCACACCTGGGGCAGCACCCTGCCTAATGGGCCTTTTGGCTTGGCTATCCCCATTTGCGGTGATTTGGGCGACCAGCAGGCGGCGACCGTCGGCCAAACCTGTTTTGGCGTGGGCGAGGCCAAAAACACCTACGGCACTGGCTGTTTTATGATTCTCAACACCGGCACCGAAATTGTTCATTCGCAAAACGGGCTTTTAACAACGTTAGGCTATAAGCTGGGCAGCGACCGCGCCGTCTATGCCCTGGAAGGTTCTATTGCCATCACCGGGGCGCTGGTGCAGTGGCTGCGCGACAATTTGGGGTTAATTAGCAATGCCGCCGAGGTAGAAACGCTTGCCAACAGCGTGGCTGACAACGGTGGCATCTACTTTGTCCCCGCCTTTTCAGGCCTCTACGCCCCCTACTGGCGTTCCGATGCACGGGGGGCGATTGTGGGGATGACCCGCTATGTCAACAAAGGCCACATTGCCCGCGCCACGCTGGAAGCTACGGCATACCAAACGCGGGAGGTGCTGGAGGCGATGAAAAAGGATTCGGGCGTGGAGCTAACCGCGCTTAAGGTTGACGGTGGCATGGTGCATAACGAACTGCTGATGCAGTTCCAGTCCGACATTTTGGGTGTGCCGGTGGTGCGTCCGCAGGTGGCAGAAACGACGGCACTGGGGGCAGCCTATGCGGCTGGGCTGGCGGTTGGCTTTTGGGACAACCTCAACGATTTGCGCGACAATTGGCAAATTGCGCGGACGTGGCAGCCGCAAATGGACAGCGAGCAGCGGGAAAGGTTATACGCTGGCTGGCTTAAGGCAGTCACGCGAACGTTTGATTGGGTGGAAGGGTAAATATACCGAACGAGGGTATAAACTGGCATTCTGTTGGCATATGATGAGTACAAAGTCGTATTGTCTGGCCTGTGACCATCCGACGGCTCGCAGACGGCTGAGTTACGTACCCGCGCTTGGGCATTGTTGCATAATTCTCGTCTCTATTGTCTGCGGGCTAAGGTGAGTTTGTCAACAGATTTGGCCTTCGCAATTTAGTAGTGAAGTAGAGTAATAGGAACGATATAACGGCCGTTTCCTACGGGTTATATACCTGAATCCGTTTGCTGGGAACGCGCTGGGCGAGGCGGGTCATGGATTTTTGCACCTCGCGGATAATTTGGGCTTTGTCGAGAGTGAGGTGGCGGCGGTTGTGGAGGAGCAAACGGCCGTTTACCACCACCGACTGCACATCACCGGCTCGCGTGTTGTAGACAAAACCGGCCGTTAGGCTGTGGCGCGGCTGCTGGTGCATACCATCCATGTCAATTAGCACCACGTCGGCCAGATAGCCCGGCTGCAAACGGCCGATTTTTTCCCCCAGCCCCACCACCGCCGCGCTGCCGTGAAAGGTGATGTCAAGGACTTCTTGCAGCGGCATTACCTCCGGGTCACGGGCTTCGTGTTTTTGCAGCAGCACCATCAGCCGCATACTTTCCAAAATGTCGAGTGTGTTGTTGCTGGCCGCACCGTCGGTTGCCAGCCCAATGGGAATGCCTGCTTCGCGTAGTGCGGGAATGGGAGTCAGGCCGGAGCCGAGCTTGAGGTAGGTTTTGGGGGCGTGGGCGATGCCAACCTGTTTGGCCTGTTGTAGCAAGGGAATGTCGGCGGGGATGATGCCGCAGCCGTGGGCGATGATGGTGGGCAGGTCGAGGATGCCGGTTTCGGCCAGCACCTGAATGGGGGTTTGCCCCCGTTTTGCCAGGCTGGACTCGGTTTGGCTCATTTCTTCGGCGGCGTGGATGTGGATGCCGATGCCTAATCGCCGGGCGTGGGCCACGGCGGCGCGGAGAAAGTCGTCGTCGCAGGTGTAGGGGGCATGGGGTGCCATCCAGGTGGTGATACGGCCATCGGCCTGGTTGTGCCACTTTTGGGCAAAAACGGCCGTTTTTGCCAACCCTTCCTTCCCCTGGCTGCCAAACGCCGCCCAGCCCAGCGCCGCCCGCGTCCCCGCCTGCACCACCGCCTCGGCCGCCTCGTCCATAAAAAAGTAATGGTCGGTCACCGTTGTCACCCCACTTTCAATCATCTCCGCCAGAGCAAGCTGCATCCCCCAATAGACATCTTCCGGCGTGAGGTTGCTTTCCAGCGGCCAGATGTAGTCGTTAAACCAGCGATGCACCGTCACATCCTCGGCCAGCCCGCGAAAAACAACCATCGGAGCATGGGCGTGGGTGTTCATCAGGCCGGGGATGGCAAGCTGTCCATTGGCGACCACCACCTGCTGCGTGGCGGGTGGGTCAGGCTGGGTGGGTTCAATGGCGGCAATACGGTCGCCTTTAACCCCAATATCTACGGCATGGCGAATGGTAAAACGGCCGTTTTCTGGCACAAGGGCATTGCAGTTTTGGATGAGTAAGTCAAACATAGATGGGTTGTGGGGAGTAGGGTGTGGGGAGTGGGGAGATTTTACACCCTACTCCCCACGCCCTACTCTTCACGCTATGGAGCCGCCGACGGCAGCAAAAAGTCCGCCGCGCCCCAGCCCTGCGTCCCGTCCGGCAGTTCTACTTGCCACCAGAGCAGGTCGTTGCCTTCGGCTGGGCCGCTTAAAACCAGCACAATCGCCCCTTCTTCGGCAATGGTGATGGGCGGGTTGCTAGTGTTGGGGCCACCGCGAATGGTTAGCCCCACGCCGCCGGTGTCGGCCACGACGGCGTAGAAGCCGACCCGCACCTCAGGTGGAGCTATGGCGTTGTCGGGGGTGGGGATGGGGGTAAAGGTGGGGATGGGGGTGGGGGTGGAAACGGCCGTTGTGGGGGCAGGCGTGGCGCTGGGCGGAGCCGTTAGGATAATGATCGTGGGTTCGGGCTGTGCCCCCACATCCAGCGGCGGGCGCAGCAAAAACGCCCGCAAAATGGCAAACGCCACCGCCAGCGAAATGAGGGTGACAATCAACCCCAACCCCAGCCACAGCCAGGGAATCGGTTCTTTTTCTTCGTAAGGCCGAGAACGGCCGTTATCGTTCATAAAGGTGGTTATTGGAGATTGGAGATTGGAAATTGCCATTAGTGCAGCGACAATCTCCAATCTCTAATCTCCAATCTCTAATTCTTCTCCCGCAAAAACGCCAGCAATTTTTCCAGCGGCCAGGTGTTAACCACGTTTTCGGCCGTGGCCCAGCCGCGCTGGGCAGTGGCGATGCCGTAGTGGAGCAGGTCAAAATGGCTGACGTGGTGGGCATCGCAGTTGATGGCGAGCTTGACCCCCAGTTCAACGGCGCGGCGGACGTGGCTATCGCGTAGGTCAAGGCGGCTGGGGTTGGCGTTGATTTCGAGGATGGTGTTGGTGATAACGGCCGTTTCCAGCACCACATCCATATCCAAATCCGCCCCCGGTCTGTCCGGCAGCAGCCGCCCTGTGGGGTGCGCCAGCATGTCTACGTGCGGATTCCACAGCGCATTTAGCGCCCGGTTTGTTACCTGCTCCTGCGGCTGGCTCAGGCTGACGTGCAGGCTGGCAATGACAAAATCCAGCTTTGCCAGCACCTCATCGGGGAAATCCAGCTCCCCATCGGCGCGAATTTCCATTTCCGTGCCGTGCAAAATGCGGAAATCTGCCCCCATGGCCGCCTGTGCCGCCGCTATTTCCTCTGCCTGCTGCCACAGCCGCTCTACCGACAGCCCGTTGGCAATGCCCAGGCTCACCGAATGGTCGGTGATGGCGATAGCGTTCAGCCCGCGTGCTTGCGCCGCTTGCGCCATTTCCAGCACGCTCATTTTGCCGTCGGACCAGGTGGTGTGCATGTGCAAATCGCTGCGGATGTCGCCTAGTTGCACCACGCGGGGCAAATTCCCGGCCATTGCCGCCTCAATTTCCCCCCGGTCTTCGCGCATTGTGGGAATGATGTAGGGCAAGCCCAAGGTGGTATAAACATCTTCCTCGCTGGCGCACAGAATTTCCGGGCTGCCGTCGCTGGGAGTGAAGGCGTGTTCGTTGAGGCTGAGACCTTTTTTCAGGGCAAGTTCACGCAGTTTGACGTTGTGGGCTTGGCTACCGGTGAAGTAGGAGAGGAGGGTTCCCCAGCGGTCGGCGGGCAGCACGCGCAAATCTACCTGCAAGCCGCTGTGCAGCACCACGCTGGACTTGGTTGGCCCGTGGCCGGAAACGGATTCCACGTCGGGCATGGCGACAAAATAATCCATGATGGGGGCGGATTGGTCGGCGGCTACCAGCAAATCCACATCACCAATGGTTTCGCGCATTCGGCGCAGGGAGCCAGCAACGGCCGTTTTGACCACCCCCTCCAACTGCGCCAACTCGCCTAAAATCCGCTGCGCCACCGGCCACGCATCGCCCAAAGGGGTGCGGCCGTCGCCGTGTTTTTGCAACGCTTCAATGGCGGTAATGAGCTTGGTTTCCGATTTTTTGCCCAGGCCGGGGAGGTTTTGCAGTTTGCCTTCGCGGGCAACGGCCGTTAATCCCTCAATCGTCGTTACCCCCAACTCGTCATAAATCTGCTTGACCCGCTTCGGTCCCAGCCCCTCCACCCGCAGCAGCTCCACCAGCGACGGCGGTATCTCTTGCGCCAGCCGCTCAAAAAATTCCAGCTTGCCCGTTGTCAGCATCTCTTCAATTTTGTCGGCCAATGTTTGCCCAATTCCCGGCAAGTCGGTTAGCTCCCCCGCCGCATACACTTGGTTGATGTCCCGCCCCAACTCGCTGATGCTCTCCGCCGCCCGCCGATACGCTAATATCCGGTGAATCGAGTCGCCCCGAATCGCCAGCATGTTTGCTACTTTTTCAAAAAGCTCTGCAACCTCTCTATTTTTCATGGGCTTGATTATACCAAAAACTATTTTTCTATTTTGACTTTTTCAGGTAAACTCAAAAAGTGACAATACAGTGACAAGCTAGGGAGCGAAAGTTTCCTAAAAAACAGCCCTCAGAAAGGAAATTTGGGTACTAAATATTTTCTGAGCCGTTTTGTAAAAGTCTGCTGCTTGTATGAACCATAACAAATCTGGAGTTAAACGCCTATGTCCTCATTAGACTGGTCAGTAAATCAGCCAAAAGCGTTGGAAGTAACGGGTCTGGAAACGCGCTTTCATACCCAGGATGGCACAGTACATGCAGTGAACGGGGTCTCTTTTGAGCTGCGCGAAGGAGAACTGCTAGGTGTGGTGGGCGAAAGTGGTTCTGGCAAAAGTGTAACCATGATGTCGCTCCTCCAGCTTATTCCCATTCCCCCAGGCAAAATTGCGGCCGGCAGTGCCATATTTAACGGCCGTGATCTTATCAAAATGAACAGTGATGAGATTCGTGGTGTGCGTGGCGGCCAAATCGGGTTTATTTTTCAAGACCCGATGACTTCCCTCAATCCTGTTCTCACGATTGGCTATCAGCTAACTGAATCCCTGCGTTTGCATATGGGAATGACCAACGAGCAGGCGCATCAGCGGGCGGTGGAGCTTCTGCAGTTGGTTGGCATTCCTATGGCTGAATCCCGTTTGTCAGACTATCCGCATCAATTTTCCGGCGGTATGAGGCAGCGTGTCATGATCGCCATTGCTCTCGCTTGTTCGCCGCAACTTCTCATTGCTGATGAACCCACAACGGCTTTGGATGTGACAATCCAGGCGCAAATTGTGGATCTGGTGAAGCGGCTGCGTCAGGAAATCGGAATGTCAATCATCTGGATTACCCATGATTTAGGGGTTGTGGCTGGGATTGCTGATCGGGTGTTGGTGATGTACGGGGGTCAAATTGTGGAAGAGGCACCGGTGAAGGAACTGTATGCCGGTCCGCAGCATCCATACACATTGGGGTTGCTGGGGTCGCTGCCCCGGTTGGATAGCAACCGCAATGATCGGCTGTTAAATATTGAAGGACAGCCACCTAACCTTTCCAGTGCGCCTGTAAGCTGCTCTTTTGCCCCCCGCTGTGCCTATGCTTATGATCGCTGTCGTGAAGAAAACCCACAGTTAAAACCCATCTCTGGCGAACACAAGATTGCTTGTTGGTGGAACGTGAAGAAAGGAGAACCGCGCTATGACCGCTGATAAGAAAGTTCTGCTGCGCGTTGAGAATTTAAAGAAGCATTTTCCCATTATGCGTGGGATTTTTCGCCGTCAGGTGGGGGCTGTGAAGGCGGTTGATGGGTTGACGTTTGATGTTTATGAGGGGGAAACATTGGGGATGGTGGGTGAGAGTGGTTGTGGGAAGTCTACGGCCGGCCGTACCATCTTACAGCTTTACCCGATAACGGATGGCAGCATTCATTTTGAGGGGCGCGATTTGGCCGCGCTGGCACCGGACGAATTGCGTAAGGTTCGGCCCCGGATGCAGATGATTTTTCAGGATCCACAGGCGTGTTTGAACCCGCGTATGACGGTTGGCAGCATTATTTCCGAGCCGCTGGATGAGCATAGCGTGGTGAGCGGCGAAAAGAAGCGGGAGCGGGTGCAGGAGCTGCTGAAATTGGTGGGGTTGAACCCTAACCATGCCAATCGGTACCCACATGAGTTTTCGGGTGGGCAGCGGCAGCGTATTGGGATTGCGCGGGCGTTGGCGTTGAACCCGAAGTTTATTGTGTGTGATGAGCCAATTGCGGCACTGGATGTTTCGATTCAGGCGCAAGTGGTGAACTTGTTGGAGGATTTGCAGGCGGAGCTGGGGCTGACTTATCTCTTTATTTCCCATGACTTGAGTATGATTCGCCACATTTCGGATCGAGTGGCGGTGATGTATTTGGGAAAAATTATGGAGTTGGCGAACAGCCATGATTTGTATCGAGACCCGCTTCATCCTTATACGCAGGCATTGTTATCGGCTGTTCCGGTGCCAGATCCGAATTTAGAGGCGAAGCGGGAACGGATTATTTTGACGGGGGATGTGCCTAGCCCAGCGAACCCGCCATCAGGATGTGTGTTCCATACACGCTGCCCGGTAGCCGTGGAGGTTTGCCGCCAGGCGATTCCGGAGTGGCGTGAACTGCGGGCAGAGCATTGGGTGTCGTGTCATTTGGCTGAATAGAAACGGCCGTTTTTCCCCTAACCTATATAATTACTCTAAAGGCACTTGCTGACAGCGAGTGCCTTTTTTGTTGCCTCCACACCGACAAAAAGAGTCTTTTTGGTGACAAATTGGTTAAATAAAAGTGTCAAAATGGTTGCAAATTGGTTTTGCCTGTGCTATAGTGCTGCCCATATGCTGACAAACCATTTACCTGAGGAGGTTTTTTATGAAGAAAAAGAGATGTTTATTGCTGGTGGTGGCGGGAATAACGGCCGTTTTGCTCGCTGCCTGCCAACCCCAAACTGTTGAAGTCACCCGTGTCGTTACCGAAACCGAAGTGGTACAGGGGGAAACTGTTGAAGTGACCCGCGTCGTCACCGAAACCGAAACCGTCACTGAGCAAGTCGAAGTGACCCGCGTCGTCGAAAGCCCAACCACACGTGGTGAAGGTGGCACACTGTCCATCATTTACTGGCAAGCCGCCTCCACCCTCAACCCCTACCTGTCCGGTGGCACCAAAGATACTGATGCCGCAACCTTGGTGCTAGAGCCATTGGCGCGTTATGACGAAACCGGTGCCCTCATCCCCTGGCTGGCCGAAGAACTGCCCACAGTCGAAAATGGTGGTATTTCTGAAGACCTCATGAGCATCACCTGGAAGCTGCGCCAAGGGATTGTCTGGTCAGACGACACACCGCTGACCGCCGAGGATGTGGTGTTTACGGGCGAATATTGTATGCACCCTGACGCTGGCTGCTCCCAGCTTACCCAATTTCAGGATGTTGCCAGTGTCGAGGCGATTGATGCCACCACCGTTCGCGTCAACTTCTCAGTGCCAAAGCCATATCCTTATGGCCCTTTTGTCAGTTCGTTGGTACCCATTTTGCAAAAAGCCCAGTTTGAAAACTGCTTGGGTGTAAATGCCCAAAATTGCAACGACGAAAACTTTGCCCCCATTGGCACCGGCCCCTTTGTTGTAACCGAGTTTCGTCCTAACGATGTGGCTTTGTTTACCGTTAACGATAGTTACCGCGACCCCAATAAACCATACTTTGCTGAAGTATTTTTGAAAGGGGGTGGTGACGCAGCTTCTGCCGCTCGCAGCGTTTTGGAGGTAGGGGAGGCTGATTACGCCTGGAATTTGCAGATTGAGCCAGAAGTCTTGCGCTCTATGGAACTGGCGGGACAGGGGAAAGTAGTGGCCGCGTTTGCTGGAAACGTTGAGCGCATCCTCATCAACCTGACCAATCCTGACCCTGCCTTAGGCGAACAGCGTTCTGAGTGGACGGCCGATAATGCCAACCCCCATCCCTTCCTCACCGATCCAGCCGTGCGGCAGGCATTGTCGCTGGCAATTGACCGCAACACCATTGCCTCTCATCTCTATGGCAGTGCCGGGCAGGCCACCTGCAACGTTTTGCCTGCGCCAGCCGTTTATGTCTCGACTGCCAATGACGGTTGCCTGACGCAAGATATCGAAGCCGCCAACCAACTGCTAGACGAAGCTGGCTGGGTGCTTGGTGCCGATGGCGTGCGGGCAAAAGATGGTGTCCGCTTGAGCATGTTGTACCAAACATCTACCAACTCGGTGCGACAAAGCACCCAGGCGTTGGTGAAGCAGTGGTGGGAAGCGATTGGGGTGGAAACGGAGCTTCGCAGCATTGATGCGGCCGTGTTCTTTGGCGGTGATCCGGCCAGCCCCGATACCTATGGTAAGTTTTTTGCTGATGTGGAAATGTTTACCAATGGGGCTTCCAGTCCTGACCCGGAAACGTATATGGGCAACTGGCGCTGTTCGGAGATTGCACGGACGGAGAATAATTGGTTGGGCAACAATATTCCTCGTTTTTGCAGCGAAGCGTATGATGCGTTGGCGGGGCAGATGGCGGAAACGGCCGTTCTTGAAGACCGCGCCGAACTTGCCAAACAGATGAACGATATTCTGGTGCAAGAATATGTCCTACTCCCCTTGGTGCATCGCGGCAGCGTCTCGGCGCACAGCAACAGCCTGCTCGGCGTTCGTATCAACGGTTGGGATTCAGAACTGTGGAACATTGCCGACTGGACACGGGCCAGTAATTAGCAGCATGGGTGAGTAGATGGGGGGAAAACGGCCGTTTTTGTAAACGGCTACATCCTTTGCTTTTTCATTATCTCCTGGCAAAGAGCAGCTTGTGTAAATGACATAAGCTGCTCTTTCCACTTTTTGCCAACATTATGTTAAAATCGTAAGCTTGTTCTTAACATCTATGTGTAAAATGATACCTTGAAGAAGTAGTAAACTCTCTTAATAATCTTGCTGTTTGGGCTAAAATTTTGTGCAAAGCAGTACCGATGTCACGGGAGGCTACAACATGACATAACCTTGACTTAACCTTAAGTCAAGTTATAATGGTGCTATTATGTCTCCTTCCGTCATGGCGGCATTGATCCCGGAGTGGTTTAGAACCTGGATCCGTTATCAGCTTATCCCGGCTCTAGGCTTTCAACCGCAGCAGCTTGCCGTAGGCGTATTACGAGGCGCTTTTGATACGCTTTTACTGGTTTTTCTTGGGTTAGGTTTTCTCACCGGTGGTCGCCTATATATGAACGGTGAATATGCTTTGCCCAGGCAGGTGCAGTCGGATGTATTGAAATGGGCACCAGTTGCGGATCATATAGCACGGAAGGCAGATGTTCCCCGCGAAGTACCGTTAGTGTTGTGGTTCAAAGAAAATAGTATGCGGAGTGAAAACCCAGAGAACTGCACTGGCATCATTGGTGCCTACGATTTAGTACGTTCTGGGGAGGCTCCTTGCTTTACACCAGGCCCTGTCTCTGATATTGAAGTTAGCCAGCAGCTTACAATCGCGGCAACTCAGTTTAAAGAGCGGTGCCCTGAAATTAGTTATTGGACGCAAAGTCCCGAGCTCATTAAAAAATGTTATTTTGCCTATAATGCTGGTGCAGGGGCAGCGGCACGTCTGGATGCAAACCAATCGGCGTATGTGATGAACAATTACAGTGCGTCATATCAAAACATGGTTTATTCAGATGTGGAGTTGGGGACAGTTCAAGTAACGGCACTAGGGGCATGGCCGACGCATTTGGCGATGCAGAGTTTGATTGTGTCGCAAATGGATGTAGAAGAACGGCCGTTTTCCCTCGCCCTAGTTGATATGAGCACCCGTCTGTACGATTGGGTTGCCGGCACTACCCTTGGTTGGGGCTTTGGCAGTTTCGATGACCGTACCAAACTGATTTTCCCCGGTGAACGCAGTTTGGCATATGAAACATGTTTAGAATCCCCACATCTTCTTGGCAACCCACGGCTTCGGCCTCGGCTGAACCCCGTATCCGAAGACCCTGTTCTAACGCAGGATGTACATGGGTGCAGCTACAGCTTACCCGGTATTGACATTACTAGTTCTAACCGACGTGCCATCTTACGTGCACCAATGGAAGGCAATGTCACTACCTACACAGACGTTTGGCAAAATACAACGATTCGCATTGAAAACGACGAATGGGTTGTCTGGCTGCTGCATCCCCGATCCTATCTTGTGGAAGAAGGGAAGGTAACACGCGGACAACCCGTCGGTGTCATGGGTTCTGTAGGCTATTCAACAGGCCCTCACGTTCACTACACTGTTTACGATAAGATACGGGAACAATTTGTCGATCCAAGTCTCTTTGTTCCCTAAAAATGTATTCTTTATGGAATGCATTTAAGAAAAGGAGTTTACCTAATGAATTTAACAGAACTTCTCAAATTTTTGCCATTGTTGATTGGTGCCTTTTTAGCTTATCATCTAATTTTTAAGCAAAACCTGCCAACAAAAAACATTGGGTCTATTCTTACCTATTTTGTTGGGATCATTATTGTCTTTGTGGCAATTAGCTGGCTTATTACAACTTTCCTGGCGGGTTGGGCAACCGACATGCTGCAAGCTGGCACAACCTCTGCCGAATGGCAGCAATTTATCAATCAGAGCGAGAATGTGGTTGAAGATGCTTTTGCCAGCGATGGTTCTGGTGGCAGTACCGTGCAGGTTCAGCAGCCACAATCTCAGATTATCGTTTTGACCCCCACGCCGTCTTCAGGTACCGATCTGGGTGGAACACGGGCGATTACGGGGAGCGGTGGTACATACACTGTGGCTGCCGGAGATACCCTGTTTGATATTGCCAAGCGCAATGGCACAACCGTTGATGCGATTATGGCACAAAACGGATTGTCAACGACGACCATTTACCCTGGACAGCAGCTAGTAATTCCGGCTTCGCAATAGACGTTGATTGGTTTAGCTACATGACGGGGTTTTAGGACGTATGGAAAGGGTTATTCGTCTCTGGAAGCTGTTGCCGGATGGATTTCGCTGGAATCTGGAAGATACGTTTCAGCCAGAAGACATTAGCGACCGTTTGCTTCCTGGTGAGCAGGCTGTGTTGGAGATACGGCCTGCTTGGTACCGCGATATCTTTGGTACAATTGTGTTCCGCTTTATTCGGTGGATATTGCTCCTGACGTTGCTGTTGATTCTGCTTGTTTTTTACCTCGCTTTTCAGCAGCGTGCCCTGCCCGTAACAACTGCCTTACTGTATAGTGCCGTTCCTTTTGCTTTGTTTATCGTTGTTTTCCTGTTTGGGATCAAGGAGCGAATTGCCTATAATCAGTGGCGTATTTTAAAAACAAACGCCCGGTTGATTATTTCCCAACCACAGAAAAACGCCTTTCCGCTGGTAGATAACATTGAGCTAGATGGTTTGCCAAAAGTGTTGGACACAAACTGGTCTCCAAGACCACTTTGGCGTATTTTTCAGTTCTTTACGGGTGCTCGTGACCTGTACCTGAGTATGACAGCCTTTAAGTTTGTTGATGGCACGGCTAAGGCAGGAGATGCTATCATTATCCCTGACGTAATGCCCAACGACGTTTTTGAATTAAAACAACTGGTGTTCAAGGTAAAGTAATTCTTTTTCTTAAAATGAGCGAAAAGCCCGGTTTTACCGGGCTTTTTTTTGCCAAACGCTAAGCTGGTAATTCGCCAATATATGCTTCCAGGTCTGTCGCTTCGGGACCTTTGAAGGTTTCCTCAACATCATAAAGGACCCAGGCGCCTTCCTGCAATATTTCAGAGGGAATTTCCAGTCCCGATTCGTGGAAGAAAATTTCTTCGCCCCCACCACGCATAATGAAGCCATATTTTTTGCGGACGTTATACCATTTGACGCGCCCAATGTACTTTCCAGTTAAGGGGTCAATTTGAATAGATGCTGGTTCGGCGATCTCCTGCGTTGTAGTTGGGATAGATGAGCGGGATGAGTCAGCGGCTGGTTGTGAGGATGATCTCGATGGTTTTTGTCTAAGCTTTGCCAAGGCGGCTGGCTCGACAGGTAGCCCAGCCTGACTGAGCATTCGCTGCATTTCTACGGTAAAAACAAATTGGTTGCCATTTTCATCTGTTGCCCACGTGTCTCGAAAGTTCATTGTTCTTAGTCTCCATCATTCTATATCTGCGGGATTATTCACTAGAAGTTTGAGAGAAGGATTTCCTGCAAGAATTGATCAGCATTAAACGGGTAACGTTTAAATAGAGTGCAGGTTGTTATTTGTTCTTACTGCTGCGTTTTGGGCGCTTAGGTTGTACATCGTCTAGCAAGGTTAGCTGGGTTATAACGGCCGTTTTTTCCTCTGCTTCCTCTATCACTGGTCGCTGAACTGTTCGCACAGCCCCTGTTACCCGGTTCCGTTCGGTGATTGATACCACTTCGCGTGGCTTCAACGTCCGCCGCCCAACCGAGGCCATCTTTTTTAACTGAATCTTCTTAATTGAGCCAATTTTGGTTGTGATGATAATTTCTGTATCTTCTTGGGCAATAACGGCCGTTACCACCTCACGCGCACCGTCCGGCAGCTTCAGGTTCATCACCCCTTGTCCATACCGCCCCTGTACCGGATAGTCGTCCATCGGTGAGGCTTTCGCCAGCCCATTGTCGGTAATACTCCAAATATAGGCTGTTGGATCAACGACTTCCATTGCCACTACGCCGTCGGTTTTGCCGCTTAGTTTGATGCCAGACACACCGCCGGCCGGTAGTCCCATGGGGCGCACATCGTCTTCCTTGAAGCGAATAACTTGCCCGGCCGCCGTTGCCAGCATAACCTCATCCATGCCGCTGGTTAATTTTGCCCAGCCCAAAGCATCTTTCTCTGGCACATTCATGACGGCAAAGGGTTCAGAGGTGATGCCGGGCATGTCTTCGACGCGCACGCGCTTGACCGCGCCGCCTAAGGTGGTTAGGAACAAATAGCCCGAATTTTGGTTCATCGAGCGCACCAGGGTCGCTGCGACGTGGTCGCGCCGCGTTAGAATGGTCATGTCGGCCCAGTGGGTGCCTTGCCCCAGTTCACGCGCCTGGGGTAGCTGGTAAACGGGGAGGGAAACGGCCGTTCCTGCCGCCGTAAACAAATACAAAATATCCTGTGTATTAGCCTCCAACAACGCCATTGGCTGCTCGGCCGGCTTCAGCGGAATGTCAATCATCTCTGGCGATGTCGTCCGGGCAATCGTCCCCTTCTGCCCCACAAGCACCCACACCTGCTGGTCAGGCAGCAAGTCAGCCGCCGTGATCGCCTTCGTTTCGGCTGAATCCACAATTTGGGTGCGGCGTGGGTCGGCGTATTTTTCGCGCATGGCAAGGAGTTCGTTTTTAACGGCCGTTCGCAGCAACACCGGACTCGCCAACAGCTTCTCCAGCCGCGCAATCTCATCCAGCTTCTCCTTATACTCATCCTGAATCTTGCGCCGCTCCAATGCCGCCAGCCGCCGCAGTTGCATATCCAGAATGGCCTGCGCTTGAATCTCCGTCAGCTTCAAATTTTTGATCAAATTTGCCCGCGCCGTCTCCACCGTCCGCGACCGCCGGATCAGGTCAATCACCTCATCCAAATGATCCAACGCCTTCAGCAACCCCTCCAAAATATGCGCCCGCTGCCGCGCCCGCTCCAAATCATACACACTCCGCCGCCGTACCACCTCCAGCCGATGGTCAATATACACCCGCAACGCCTGCTTCAACGTTAGCACCCGTGGCTCCCCATTCACCAATGCCAACAGCGAAATGCTAAACGTTGCCTGCATCGGCGTTTGCCGGAACAACTCCGCCAGCACCGCTTCTGGCTCCACATTGCGCGTTGTCTCAATCACAATCCGCATCCCGTTGCGATCCGACTCATCGCGCAAATCTGTCAGCCCTTCCAGCTTGCCATCTCGGTGCAACGAGGCAATGCGCCCCAACAAATTGGTCTTGTTGGCCTGATACGGTAGTTCTGTAATCACAATGCGCGATTTGTTGCGCTCCATTTGCTCCACATGCGTCTTGGCTCGTACCGTAATTCGCCCTTTCCCCGTAGCATATGCTTTGGCAATGGCATCTGCATCATGTTCCTCGCTCCCCTTATAGCGGAAAATCAACCCCCCTGTAGGAAAATCTGGCCCTTTGACAAATTGCATCAAATCCCCAACGCCGACCTCATCCAGCTTGTCCCAATGGTCAATCATGTAAACCAGGGCATCAATGATTTCACCTAAATTGTGCGGGGGAATGCTCGTCGCCATCCCCACGGCAATCCCTGCCGAGCCGTTAACAAGCAGATTGGGCAGGGTAGCGGGCAAAACATCTGGTTCCTTGAGTGAATCGTCAAAGTTGCGACCAAAATCTACCGTTTCCTTGCCGATGTCTTCCAACATGTCATAGCCTATAGCCGACATTCGCGCTTCGGTGTAGCGCATCGCAGCAGCGGCATCGCCATCAATGGAGCCAAAGTTCCCTTGCCCATCTACCAGTGTGTAGCGCATGGAAAAATCCTGCGCCATCCGCACCATTGCATCATATACCGATTGATCGCTGTGGGGATGATATTTCCCCAGCACTTCGCCTACCACGCGAGCCGATTTTTTATAAGGGTTGTCTGGCCGCAACGCCATGTCATACATGGCATACAAAATGCGCCGCTGCACTGGTTTTAAGCCGTCACGGGCATCTGGCAACGCCCGCGACACGATGACGCTCATCGCGTAGCTCAAATACGACTCGCGCATTTCTTTGTCAATATTGATTTGTTTTACAAGTCCAATTTCCATACCGTATTGTCTGCTAAACGCTGTTGACCACGTAGTGTGGGGTCAATAGCGCAAAAATGAAATATATGTTCTATAAATTGCGTCAACTATAGGCAATTTACCGGTGGCTGTCAAACAGAAAAAAAGGGTAGTAACGCTACCCTTTGCCAAATCTATCATAAAGCGATGTGAATGACCAAAACGGCCGTTTTCTACCCATCCGGCGACTCTACCCACACTGCCCCATCCTCCACCTTCACCGCAAAGGTTGGAACCGGCGCAGTGGCCGGCAAACACAGCGCCTTCCCCGTTCGTACATCAAACCGCGCCCCGTGGCGCGGACATTCCACCTCATGCCCCTCCAACGCCCCATCTTCCAGTGGCCCATCATCATGCGTACACAGGTCAGCAATGCAATAAAACGCACCGCCCACATTAAACACAATGACCGTCTCCTCGTCAAAATCTACCCACAGCCGTTCGCCCGGTAGAATATCAGCTACATTGGCTACCTTCACAAACTTACTCATGCTCACTCCGCATCTCATCCGCGTCGGGCAGCCCATACGCTCCAGCCTTCAGCACCTTCAGCGACAACAGCGCACATTTCACCCGCGCCATGCTCAGGGGAATGCCAACCAAATCTAGCAGCGTCTCCTTGGGGAAGTTGCGAATCTCGGCCAGCGTTTTCCCCTTAATCTCTTCCGTTAGCAGTGATGCTGCCGCCTGGCTAATGGCGCACCCCTCGCCGCTCCACGCCACCTCTGCCACCCGATTGTCATCCCCCAGCCGCACGTCTATGCGGATGAGGTCGCCACAAAGCGGGTTGTCCTCCTCATAGGAAAAATCAGCCTCGGCCAATGTACCGTGGTTTAACGGATGTTCGTATAAATCAATAATTTGCTCGCGGTAATAGGAATCGTCCATTTTACTTCCTGCGAAAATGGGACGCTGATTTTCCTGAAAGAAGTGTCATTCCCGCAAAAGCGGGAAGCTAACCTAATCCTCAAGATGGATACTCGCCGCGTCGGCGAGTATGACACCTCTATCGTGATAAATCAGGGGCATCAGGTCAATCTGCGTCCTATTTTTGTCCTTATGCAAGCCGGAAAACCTTCCGCACTTTCTCCAGGCTTTGCACCAATTGGTCAATCTCTTGTGTAGTGTTGTAGAGGTAGAAGCTGGCGCGGGCGGTGGCAGGTACGCGGAGCTTGTGGTGCAGCGGCATGGCGCAATGATGCCCGGCGCGAATAGCAATGCCGTCCTTGTCCAGCAGTTCGGCAATGTCGTGGGGGTGCACCCCTTGCAGAGTGAAGGTGGCAACGCTCCCTTTTTGGGTGGCGGGGGGGCCAATCAGCGTTAGCCCTTTGACATCGCGCAGGGCTTCGAGGGCGTAGCTGGTGAGCAGTTGTTCGTGGGCGTGGATGTTGTTCATGCCCACAGTGTTAAGGTAATCAACGGCCGTTCCCAGCCCCACCCCCTCGGCAATACTTGGCGTACCCGCCTCAAACTTCCACGGTAACTCGTTCCACGTTGACCCCTCCAGCGTCACCCGCCGGATCATATCACCGCCGCCCATGTAGGGGGGCATCGCTTCCAGCAAATGGCGTTTGCCATACAAAATGCCAATTCCGGTGGGGCCACACATTTTGTGGCCGGAAAAAGCCAAAAAGTCGCACCCCAACGCCTGCACGTCTACCGCCATATGCGGCACGCTTTGCGCTGCGTCCACCATTGTCACCGCGCCCACCGCTTTGGCCGCCGCCACCAGTTCGGTGACGGGGTTGATGGTGCCAAAGACGTTGGAAACGGCCGTAAATGAAAAAATCTTCGTCCGCTCCGTCAGCAACTGGGGTAGGGCGGTTAAATCCAGCGTCCCATCCGCCGCAAACGGCACATAGCGTACCGTGGCCCCCTTTTCCTGCGCCACCATTTGCCACGGCACGATGTTGGCGTGGTGCTCCATCTCCGTCAGCAAAATCTCGTCGCCGGGGCCAATGTTGGCACGTCCCCAGGTGGCGGCTACTAGATTAAACGCCTCGGTAGCGTTGCGGACATAAATCACCTCGGCCGAATCGGGGGCGTTGATAAAGCGGGCAATCCGCTCCCGCGCTCCCTCATAGGCATTGGTCGCCTCTTCGCTCAGCCGATGAATGCCGCGATGGACGTTGGCGTTGCTGTGGCGATAATACTGGTTCATCGCCTCAATGACCGCCAGCGGCTTTTGCGATGAAGCAGCACTATCTAAATAAACCAATGGCACGCCGGGATACGCTTCATCGGCCAAAATGGGAAAATCGGCGCGGATTTTGGCTACATCTAACATATTTAGAGATTAGAGATTAGAGATTGGAGATTGATCCCATTGAAGTGGCGATCTCCAATCTCCAATCTCTACTTTGCTTTAGACGGGTTTTCAATCGGCACACCCACCAAATTGCCCCATTCCGTCCACGAGCCATCGTAGTTGCGGACGTTGGGGTAGCCGAGCAGGTAGGTGAGAACAAACCAGGTGTGGGAGCTGCGTTCGCCAATGCGGCAGTAGGCAACGACGCTGTCGCTGGGGGAAAGCCCTTGTTCGGCTTCATAGATGCCGCGCAGGTCGTCGGCGGTTTTGAAGGTGCCGTCTTCAGCCACGGCGCGGCTCCAGGGAACGCTCTTGGCACCACGAATATGGCCGCCGCGTAAGGCTCCTTCCTGTGGGGAGCCGGGCATGTGGAGCAATTCGCCGCTGAATTCTTGGGGGCTGCGAACGTCAACTAACGGCCGTTCTGCCCGCACATGCTCCAACACCTGATCCCGAAACGCCCGAATCTTGTAATCCGTCCGGCTTGGTACAGCATACGTCGTGGTGGGGAATGACGGCACCTCCTTCGTCAACTCCCGCCCCTCATCAATCCACTTCTTGCGCCCACCATCCATCACCCGGCAATCGCCGTGGTCAAACAATTTGAACACCCAAAACGCATAACACGCCCACCAATTGTTCTTGTCCCCGTAAAAAACAACCGTCGTATCCTTGGCAATGCCATGTTTTGCCATCAAGGCAGCAAAACCCGCCTCATCCAAATAGTCGCGGCGAATCGCATCATTCAAATCCGCCACCCAGTCAATATGCGCTGCATTTGGCACGTGGCCGGTACGGTACAACAGCACATCCTCATTCGATTCAACCAGCCGCACCTTGTCGGTGTCATGCAAATTAGCCGCCACCCACTCCGTGCTAACCAACACATTTGGGTGAATATATCCTTTGTCGCTCATCATGTGATTCCTTTTCGGGCGTTCCCGCTTTTATTTTCAATAGGACGCAGATTAACCTGATTTTCCTGATTTGATACGCTTATGGACAACAATTGTTTGCACTGCAAAGCAGCCAAGAACTCAAAGATGTCGCCTAAATTTCTCTGTGAACTTCTGTATCTTCTTTGAGAAGCTCTGCGTAACAAATACCGATACCCTCATTTTACCAAATTTCGTTGGCTAAGATCATAAAACGGTGGCACCACCCCCACCACATGCTGAACAAAGGCAAGAGCAGCAGCCACCGTTACTGATTTATCCGCGAAAATCCGTTTTGATCCGCGTTATCCGCGCATCCATTTTCCTAGCCCATCTTTTCCAAAATACGGGAGAAAATGCGGTCGCGCACCCCTTCCACAGGAATGCGGCGCAGCAGCGGGTCAAAGAACCCTTCCACCACCATTTGCTCGGCGCGGTTGCGCGGAATGCCGCGTGCCATCAGGTAGAACACCTCTTCCTGATCCATCTTGCCGATGGTGGAGGCGTGGGTGCAGGCCACATCGTCGGCCTCAATCTCCAACCCAGGAATAGAGTCGGCGCGGGCGGTTTTGTCCAGCATCAAGTTGCGGTTGGCCTGGAAGCCGTCAATCTTTTGCGAATCTTTTTGCGCCTTGATCATCCCCTGCCAAACGATGCGGGAGTTTTCTTTCAGCGCCCCTTTATAGAGCAGGTCGCTTACGGTGTCGCCAGCGTTGTGGTTTTGCTGGGTGTCGAGGTCAAGATGTTGACGGCCGTTTGTGAAAAACACCCCCGACATCCGTCCCCAGCTACCCGGTTTGTCCAGTTCCAGCGTTTGGAACGCTTTGGAAAGGCGTGTACCCATCCAGCTTGTCACCCAGTCCAGCTTGCCATCGCGCCCCACGCGCCCGCGCTCGTGGTTAAACTGCCAGACGTTGGTGCCAAAATCCTGCAAACCAGAGTAGATGAGGCTGGCGTTGTCACCCACCAGCAGCTCAATCACGCCGTTGTGAATGGCTTGATCTTCCCCTTCGTTAGAAGCGTAGAAGTCGAGGAAGTCGGCTTCGGCACCTTCTTCCAGCACCACGAGGGTGTGGGCGAAAGTACGGCCGTTTTCCGACCACAGCACGCTGTGAACAGGAGCTGCTGCCTTGACGTTCTTTGGCACATACAAAAACGTGCCGCCGCGCCAAAACGCGCCGTGCAGGGCGGCAAATTTCCCTTCGTCCACTTTTACGCCCTGGGTCATGAAATATTTTTGTACGAGGTCGGGGTGGTTGGAAACGGCCGTTGACATATCACAGAAGATCACCCCCTGCGCCTTCAGCTCATCGCTCAACGCATAGGATGTGGTCACGCCGTCCACCTGAACAAGGTGCCCGCCGGCCGTTTCTGCCGCAAACTGCTCTGTCAGCGAAGCCGGCAGGGTTGCGCTTGTAGCCGCGTCCCCGTTAATGGACGGGCTAACTGCGTCCATCTTAAAGCGCCGCAAATTTGTCCGCCGCCACGCCTCATCCTGTGTGGTGGGCATGGGCAAGCTTTCATACACGTCAAACGCCTTCAGCCGAAATTCCAGCATCCACGCTGGTTCCTGCAAATAGGCGGATAATTGTTCTACTGCTTCTTTTGTAAATCCACTCATGTCGGTAATCAGTGACCAGTAATCAGTAAGCAGTAATCAGTTCTTGACCGATTACTGATTACCGATTACCGATTACTATCCTATTGATCCTTCCATTTGCAGTTGGATCAGGCGATTCATTTCAATTGCATACTCCATTGGCAGCTCTTTCACCAGCGGTTCAATAAAGCCGTTGACAATCATGGTGTTGGCAGTTTCCTCATCAATGCCCCGGCTCATGAGGTAGAACAACTGCTCTTCGCCGACCTTGCTTACGGATGCTTCATGCCCAATGGTTACATCTTGTTCGTCAATTTCAATGTAGGGATAGGTATCGGAACGGCTGCGCTCGTCCAGCAGCAGCGCGTCGCACACCACGT
Organism: Ardenticatenaceae bacterium; assembly: GCA_020634215.1. GTDB lineage: Bacteria > Chloroflexota > Anaerolineae > Promineifilales > Promineifilaceae > JACKCD01. The sequence goes on from JACKCD010000019.1 coordinate 30,865, forward strand.
TGGATTTGACGCTGTGCGCCCCATCCTGCACCTTGAGCAGCCCACGATAGGAAGAACGGCCACCGTCTTTGCTAATGGACTTAGAGATGATGCGGCTGCTGGTGTTGGGAGCCACATGAACAACCTTGCCGCCAGCGTCTTGGTGCTGGCCTTTGCCCGCAAAAGCAATAGACAAAATTTCGCCGTGCGCCCCTTCGCCCGTCATATAAACGGCCGGGTATTTCATCGTTACTTTGGAGTTGTGGACAATGAAACCTTGTGAGACAAAGTTGCCGGTCCCTTCTACTTCAATGTCCCAGGTAGGAACAACTTCGGTGGTTTCCGAAACGGTGACGGGGACAATTTCCACATCTTCACCGAGGGTGATGCTAGAACGGCCGATTTGCCGCCGCATGGTAAGTTTGGATAACGGCCGTTTTTCCGCCCGTTCTCGCAACCCCTCACTAATATACGGGTAGAGTCGTTCATCCACCATAAAGTCCAGGCGATGCGACCCATGCGCCGTACAAGTCACCCCCATAATTTCTACTTGACGCGGCTCCATAAATTCGGTGTGTAAGCGCGGTGTAATGCCCAGCGAAACCAGCAGCGATGCTACATCTCCCAGCAGCGGCTGATTAGCCGATTTCAGGCAAAAATACCGTTCTCGCACCAAACCATCGGCATCTAAATAGCCAGCTACAAACGCCAGCCGCTGCGATTCTGGCAGCGACCAAACCCATTCTGGCACCCGTTTGCTAATCGCTTTGCCGCTAAACCCGTTCGCTTGGAAGAACTCAACCAATTCTTTACTATTCCAGGCCAGATGAACGCCGTCGGGTCGTTCTACAGGTTCTACATCAATCAAACCTGTCATTGTTTTAAGCAATTGAGGACGCGCTCGGTCTTGTTGGGGCGTGGAAAAACCAACCTTCCCCCACCGGATCATCTCTTCCGTTTTGCCTTGTTTGACCTCAATATTGCCGTCACCAACCCAGTAGCCAAACAGCCACATGATTTCATCAGTGGTCACTTCCCCCACATTCATTTTTGATGGCCGTGACCGTGTGGCCGTCAATTGCTCGGCATATTGATTGGAGGTAGTGAAGGTTGTTTCCAGTGCTGGCAAAACCAGCGGGTGCGGCTGTCCATAATCCAACGATGTGCGCGGAATGATCGCTTCTCGCAGATGGTCAGCTCGTACATAAGCCAAACGATACCGTCCGGCCTTTTTAGCGGCCGTTTGATCATAAGCATACGAATAAAACGGGTGGTTAGCTGTCACATTGAGCTTCCGTTCCCCAACTGATACTGTATGAACCGGTTGATAGCCCGAAAATTTCTTGCCCAGTACCGTGCGGAAGCAAAGCTGTCCGGTTGCTTCATCGTAAGAAAGCACCTGATCTCCTGCCTCAAGGGCTTCAATTGGCAAAACACCCTCTGGAGTCGTCACCGTAGACCCCTCAGCCAAACAGCCTAAATTGCCGTCCACCCATTCCATCGTCGCCTTTTCTTCGGCCACAGCCCGTTTTGTCACCAAATTGTAGACGTTGTTCGACCAGTTCTGGATGGTGGTGTAGCGGCAGCGGCCACCCTTGCGGACGATGATTTCCACAACGGCCGAGTGCAGCGAGTCTGACGAGTAGATGGGCGCGGTGCAGCCTTCAACATAGTGGACATACGCCCCTTCATCCACAATAATGAGTGTACGCTCAAACTGTCCCACGTTTTTGGCGTTGATGCGGAAATAGGCTTGCAGCGGCATGTCAATGTGAACCCCTGGGGGAACATAGATAAAGCTGCCGCCTGACCAAACGGCCGTATTTAGCGCCGCAAACTTGTTGTCATTATAGGGGATGATCGTGCCAAAATATTCTTTGACCAGCTCGGGGTATTGTGCCAGCCCATCGTCCATCCCCAGGAAGACAACCCCTTTCTCCTCAAGTTCCTTCTTGATGTTGTGGTAAACCACTTCTGACTCATATTGAGCCGCTACTCCAGAGAGGAACTTTTGTTCAGCTTCAGGAATGCCAAGCTTATTAAAAGTATCTTTAATGTAGCTGGGAATATCTTCCCAATCATCGCCCTGCCGGTCGGCCGGCTTAATGTAGTAATAAATGTCGTCAAAATTAATGCCCGATAAGTCTGACCCCCAGTTGGGCATGGGGCGGCTGAGAAAATGTTGATAGGCCTTGAGGCGAATATCCAGCATCCATTCTGGCTCGTTTTTCATCCGCGACATCATGCGGATCATTTCTTCATTCAGCCCTTTTTCGGCTTTGAAGACATAATCTTCCTTGTCGGCAAACCCATATTTTTCGGCGTAGTCGGCATTAACATCGGCAATAATTTCTTCTTCGGTTAATTCACGCTCAATCAATTCAGCCATTTTTATGCCTCCTCGGCAACGCCATGCTTTTCACGAATCCAGTCATAGCCACGTTCTTCCATGACCAGTGCCAGCTCAGGGCCACCGCTTTCCACAATACGGCCGTCTAGCATAATGTGGACATAATCTGGTTTGATGTAGTTGAGAATACGGTGGTAGTGGGTAATGACCAGCATCCCCATCCCGTAGGATTCCTTGAGTCGGTTGGCTCCTTCGGAAACCACCCGCAGCGCGTCAATGTCCAGCCCAGAATCGGTTTCGTCCATAATGGCGATCTTGGGTTCCAGCGTTGCCATCTGTAAAATCTCGGCTCGTTTCTTTTCGCCACCAGAGAACCCTTCATTGAGGTAGCGGCCGGCAAATTTGTGGTCAATTCCTAGCAGATCCATCTTCTCTTTAAGCACGCGGCGGAACATGGGAATAGGAATTCCTGCGTCTTCCGGGTTTTCCCCTTTGCGCTTGGAGTTGATGGCCTGGCGCAGGAACTTGGCAAGGGTCACACCCGGCACGGCCGATGGATATTGGAAAGCCAGGAAAAGCCCAGCGCGGGCGCGTTCGTCTGCTTCCATTTCCAGCAAATCCTCGCCGTTGAAAATCACCTGCCCAGCGGTGGGTTCGTAAGCTGGATGACCAGCCAGTGTATAGGCCAGGGTGCTTTTGCCGGAGCCGTTTGGCCCCATCATGGCGTGTACTTCGCCTTGCTTAATTAGCAGGTCAATTCCTTTTAAAATATGGGTTTCCCCCACATTAGCGTGCAAATTTTTGATTTCTAGTGCAGCACTCATCTGATTCTACATCTCCTGTCGTGCGTGTTGAGTTCTTAGAATAGCAGCTAAAAGCTGTTCGTTAATTGTACAAAGTATAGACGGTACCTTTTCAAGGGGCGTTTACAAGGCTAAATTATAGCAAATGGGTTGTTTTGCGTCAATATTTATGATAAAAATGATAAAAATAGCGGAAATTGACAGGGGTATGACCGAATGCTATAATTTTTTGCGTTTGGTAGACAGGGATTGTATCGTGAAATTTGTTACAAGCAACAAAACGGGCACGCGCGATGTCGTGTTGCAAACCATAAAAGAATCGGGGCAGGTGACAGTTGAGGAGCTGGCGCAGGCGGCGGATGTTTCTCCTGTAACGGTGCGGCATCATGTCAATGTGTTGCAGGCGGAGGGGTTGATTGAAGCAACGGCCGTTCGTCGCAAAGTCGGCCGGCCTTATTACGTCTATGCTCTCAGCGAAAAAGGGCAAGAACTGTTCCCCAAACGGTACGTTAGCCTTACTAACCGTCTCCTTAGCGAACTCAAATCACGCTTGCCGGCGGACACCGTGGCCGAAATCTTCAAAGGTGTCGTAGACGGGGTCATTACCGAACACGAAGGCGCATTTGAGCATCTATCGCTGGAAGAAAAGCTCGACTATCTGGTGCAGCTTCTAGGCAAAGAAGGGTTCCTGGCACGCTGGGAGCGGGATGAAACTAGTTACAAGCTCATCGAATATAGCTGCCCCTACATTTCTGTTGGTTCCAAGCACAGTGACGTGTGCAACATTGACAAAGAACTCATGCTCAACGTACTGCAACTGCCCGTGCAGCAGCACAGCTGCATGTTAGAGGGCGCAGATTGCTGCGAATTTTCTGTAGCGGCAGAAACCATACGATAAGGATGGAAAAAATGGTTATTAGCAAGGAAGAAGAATTAGTCGAAACATTGCGGGTTGTTATTGACCCCGAAATTGGCATGAACATTGTTGAGCTTGGTTTGGTTCGCAACATCGAGCTGAACGAAGAAGATGATTCTGCCAAAATCACCATGATTTTGACCACCCCCTTTTGCCCCTATGGCCCACAAATCATTGAGCAGGTACGAATGGTTGCCAACAACGTCATGTCCGGCGGCGTGACGGTGGAAATTGGTACCGAATTGTGGGATCCTTCCATGATGGAAGAGGGAGCCGGTGGCGACTGGGGTCTCTTTTAGGACGCAAAAAAGAACCGCCAACGCTTACATCCACAGCGTTGGCGGTTTTTCTTTGCCAATACACCTCCAATACCGTTACTTAACGCTATCTGGCTTTGCTTCAATTAGCTCATACCAAACGTGAATTTTTGCCTGCCCGTGGCTTTCAAAGTAATCAACGTAGAGCGTGTGTTCCCCATCAAGGAAGAGATCAATGGCGTAGGGAGCGGAGCCATCATTGGAATGCCACTCGTCAATGACCTGTAAGTTGTCCACGGCGACCCGCACGCCATCATCCGCTTGGGCGTAGAGGCGATAGATGCCGGGGGTGAAAGTGAGCGTGCGTACCCAGCGAGCCGAGAATTCGTCGGTGGGCAGAGCCGGGAAGGGGGCCTGTTCGCCCCAGTTGAAATCAATGTCGGTGTCGTTGCGGACAAAAGCAGGCGTACCGGCCAAATATCTGTTGGCCCAATATTCACCGCGCCAGTCGGTATAGGGGGTTGTTTCTTCCCACCACAGTTGAATTTGGGCAATGCCCTGGGCTTCATAAAACTCTACCTGGATGAAGTGATTGCCGGCCGTCAGAGCAACATCAGCAGTGTAGGTGCTGCCATCGGCATCGTGCCATTCATTCAGCCGCAGTACGCTGTCAATCCAAAGCCGAACGCCGTCGTCGCTGTGGACATAGAAGCGGTAGTCACCTTCGGCAAAGTACAAGCTGCGCGTCCAGCGTGCCGAGAAGTTGTCGGCAGGTAGGGCAACTGCTGGTGGGTCAAAACCCCAGTTGAAATCAACGCCCGTATCATCACGAACCAACCCCGGTGTGCCACTGAGCGAGCTGTTGGCAAAGTATTCGCCGCGCCAGTTGTAGATGGTGGGCACGGGAACCGGTGTGGGTGTGGGGGTAGGCGGTGACGGTACAACGATGCGGACGTAGCACCGTTCGCCAACGGCCGTTCCGTTGGGCAACCTCAGCGACCAGTAGCCAGTGTAGGTACCGGGGGTGCTGGGGGCAATCAGATAAACGGAAACGTCAGCCGTTTCTCTAGGATTGGTGGCGGCAACGGGGATAGAAGTGGAGCCGCTCATCAGGTTGCCAGCGATAAAGACCCAACTGGTTCCGGCCGGCCAGGCGCAGTTGCCGCTGTTGCGGATACGCCAGGTTTTGAGGAAGCCAACGCCCGGTTGTACGGTGGTGTCATCGGGAATGCTCATGTCGGCAACAAAGTCCATGTCATAGGTGCAGGTTGGGGTTGGGATGGGTGTCGGGGTGGGAGTAGGGGTTGCCGTGGCCGTGGGAATGGGAGTAGGGGTGGGTGTAGGCGGCAGAGTAGCGACTTCGGTGGGGGGAATGGGTTGGGATTGGAGAGCAAAAACGGCCGTTGCTGCTCGTTCGCTGCTGGTGGACTGGGCGACAATGTGAACATCGGGCAAGCTGCGCCATTCAATATCGGTGGGGAACGTAAACGAAACAAAGAACAGCCCCGTTTCGTTGGCCGTTGCTTGGGCAATGACGGGTGGCTCACTGTTGCTGCCCAGATCATCCAGATAAAGCTGTACGGTCTCATTGGCTGCCCAGCCGGTACCCCAAACGGCAATATTGATGCCAGCACTGCCGCTGGTGGGCGAAATCTGGATTTTTTGTTCGGTGGTGATGGCTGCGCTGCTAGGAACGGCCGTTGCCACAGGTGCTGGCGCAAACAAACTATCCCACTGCTGGATGAGCATGGTCAGGACGATGCTCAGCAAGACAAACAGGACAGTCAGCAGCAATGCCCAGCCCCAGGGGAAGCCAAAACGGCCGTTTTGTTCACTGTGTGGTAAACGATTGGTTGTCAACGCTCGTCCCTCCGAGCGGAGGAAGGAATTTTACTTCCGTGCGCTCAATAACTTGTGGGTGTTGATAGGAAGTAGCTGTGGAGGGAGAAGAGGCAAGAACGGTAAACTTGTTCACAGCGGATCAACCTCTGACCGCGAAGCCTACCAAGCCCACCTTTATTATGCGACAGAAAACACCTTCCTTCTAGTGACGAAGTTCACCTGGGAACCATGTCGTTTGCCACTATTTTCTTTCATTCTGGTTTTCTAGCGGGGAGTGGCTGCAAAATGAGATTAACGGCCGTTAATTCCCCCAACTCTACCCTGGCACTCACGGAAACGGTGTTGTAGCCTTTGACTGAGCTAGTGAGGGTATACTGCCCAGCCAGCAGTGGCAGATTGAATTGTCCGCTGGCATCGCTGATGACTTGAACCGTTGCCCCATTGGGCGTGGTCAATGCTAGGGGTGCTTCCGGCAGCGGCACACCGTCGGCATATAGGGTGCCTTGCAGCCGCCCGGTGAGCATTTGGCTGGCAACGGCGGCGTAGGCATCTAGCCGACCGCAGCCGCTGATGCAGGTGGTTGGCATAACGGCCGTTTGTGTTAGCACATCAATCAGTTCCTCAGGCAATAAGGTGGGGTTGGCTGACAGCAGTAGTGCTGCTGCGCCGCTGACGTGGGGTGCCGCCATCGAAGTACCAAAAAAGGTGCGGTATTGGTTGTTGGGGTAGGTGGAATAAACGGCCGTTCCCGGTGCCATTAACTCCGGTTTGTTATCGTCGGTAAAGTTGGAAGAGCCACGGCTGGAAAACCAAACCATCGTATCGCCCACATCGCAAGCACCAACGGCCAGAACAGTGCCATAGCTGGCCGGTGCGCCAATAGCCGTTGGCAGTGGGCCACTGTTGCCACTGGCAAAGATAGGCAAAATGCCACCTGCTTTTAGTGCTACTAAATCAGGTGCAAAAAGGGTGAGATCGGCCGCGCCCGACCAGGAACCGTTGACAATATCAGGAGCCAGGCTGGGGTCGCTGTTAGGTGCCAGCAGCCATTCAAACCCGGCGTGAACGGCACTGGTGACAATGAGATTGTCGGCATTGGTGATGTTGACGGCAATCCAGCGGGCGGCGGGAGCTACACCGATGCCATCTTGCCCAACGGCCGTTCCCGCCACGTGCGTTCCATGCCCCATCACATCAGTCGGTTCGCGTAGCGACTGATTGGCCGGGGAATACCAACTAGCGCGGTGGTCAACGGTGCCGTTGGGGTTCAAGCCACGATAAGTAGGACGAAGTTGGGGATGGTTCCAATCCACGCCGCTGTCCATGATGGCAACCACCACCCCTTCGCCGCGCACGCCCAGCCCTTCCCACACCAACGGTGCGCCGACGTGCTGTACGCCCCAGGTAGGCAAGGTTTGGTCATCGGTGAAGATGGCGTGGGGCAGGCTGATGCTGTCAGGAGGGGCAAAGCCGCTAAAGGTAAGATCGGGCACAATAGCCCCGACGCTGGGCAGGGAGGCGATGAGGGGCAGAATGGTTGGGTCAACGGTGGCGGCAATGGCGTTGATGATCCAAAAGGGACGAATATTATCGGCCAAGCCAAGCCGTTTTTGTTGGGTGAGCAGGTTGAGTAGCGGTGTTTGCGTGGAAACGGCCGTTTTTTGCAAGCCGTCAATGATAATCTGTCGCCGTTCCGTTTTATCGTTTGGCAGTTTGGTTGAGTCTATGCTTGTTTGCCGCGCCAGGTAGATGATAATGGGGGTAGGGTCGGTAGCTTGAGCCAGGGCGGACGCATATTTGTTGGTGCTAGATGAAACGGCCGTTTGTTCAGTCGCCAGCCAATTTTCCACCCGCTGCACGATGGCCGAAGCGGTTAGCCCCAGCAGTAGCAACAGTACTACCCAGCCCCATGGAAAGTAAAAACGGCCGTTTTGATTAGCTTGCGGTACAGTGTGAGTTGTCATCGCTCATCCCTCCGAGGCTGGAAATAAGCCTACGTATAAACCTATCCCAGTCACTTTCTAGTATGGTTCAAAACAAGATTGGCTTCTAGTGACAAATTTCACCTGTGACTCGTGTCGTTTGCCACTATTGCGCTGGCCTGTGACTGATTATTGTGTTGGTATGGGGCATTGTGTAAATGATCATTGGCGCATATTCAAGCTGCTGGCAATCATTTAGGTTTCAACCCTGCTTCCCCAAATAATGACAAAAATGGAGTTGTGGTGATGCAACAAAAAGTGTTGGCCTTTGATTATGATGGCACGCTGGCTGAGAACGGCCAGGTTCCTGCCGCCCTGTGCCACGTGCTAGAACAGTTAAAACTGGCGGGTTGTGTTCTCTTTCTCGTCACCGGGCGACGGTATGCCAGCTTGGATTTGGGGTCACTGGCGGATTTATTCACCGGCATTGCCTGGGAAAATGGTGCCGTGCTGGAACACATGGCAAGTCAGGAGCTATACCTTCCTTTTGGTCATGTTGATGCGCGGCTGATTCGGGCGCTGGAAAAAACGGATATGCCTTTGGAGCGTGGCGTTGCTATTGCTTCCACCTGGATAGACCACGAGGCTGTGGTGTGGCAGCTTCTGGCCGAAACGGGCAGTGATGTGGTTATTGTCCACAACAAAGGTGCCTTGATGATTTTACCACCGGGCGCATCAAAAGGTACCGGGCTGGTGCGCTTGCTGGAGCTGTGTGGCTTTTCACCGCGCAATGTTGCCTGTTTTGGCGATGGCGAGAACGATTTGGCACTTTTCCAGGTGTGTGAAGTTGGGATTGCTGTAGCCGATGCCGTACCCAGTTTGTTGAGCGTGGCCGACATGGTGGCAGAGAAGCCGGGGCCGGCCGGTGTGCAGCATACTTTGGAAACCTATTGGCAAAACGGCCGTTTGTTAACCACCCCCACCCGACCTGAACGCGCCATCCTGCTTGGCACCGACGAAAACGGCAAGGCCGTTTCCCTGCCCGGTGCCATGCTCACCAACAGCAACATCGGCATTTTTGGCGATTCCCACAGCGGCAAATCCTGGGTAACAGGCCTGCTGGCCGAAGGCATGCACGTGGCTGGCTATCAGGTTTTGCTCCTTGACCCCGAAGGAGATTTTCGCGGTCTTAGCAGCTTGCCGGGGATCATTGCCCTAAGCGGCGACAAAAATACGCTGCCCACGCCTGCCACCGTGGTCTTGCTGCTGGCCGAAGCCTCCAACTCCGTTGTGTTAGACCTGTGTCAATACCCACACGAGCAGCGCGGGGACTATCTGGTTGAGCTGTTCCATGCGCTGCAGCCGCTTAAAAAACACAGATTTCGCCCCCAGTGGATTGTACTGGAAGAAGCCCAGTATTTTTTGCCACCCAACGGTAATGATGTATCGGCTGCCCTGCTCCCCATGCTGGCAGATGGCGGCTTGGCTTTTGTCTCCTATCGTCCAGACCGCTTAGACAAACAGATACTAGCTATGCTAACCTGCTGCCTTGTTTCGCGGTTGACCGAGAGGGAGGCGCTGGAGGCCATTTCATCTATTGCTCATCTGCCAGATGTAGAGGCTCTAGCCCAAACGCCTAACAGCCACATCTGGCTTTGCGGGCAGCAGCAGGTGCGGCTGCGCCCGTCGGCACGGCGCATTCCCCACATTCGGCACCTGTACAAATATCTAGACATGCCGCTGCCCAAGCACAAGCGTTTTTACTTCCGCACCGACAAGACCTATTTGGGTATTGAGGCCGCCAGTCTTTTTGAATTTAAAGAACTGCTGCTGCAACTGCCAATGGAATGCCTCATTTACCATCATCGGCGTGACGATTTTGCCAACTGGGTCAGAAGTGCGTTGGATGATGACATTCTTGCTCGACATCTTGAAACTTTAACCCATCGGCAGGAGTTGACGGGTGAGGCACTGCGCCAGGCACTGTGGCAATGCGTCATGGCTCGCTATGTGGAGCTAAGCACCCTGCGCTAAATCTTTTTTGCCGCCAAAGTTGCTGTACAATACATTCCATGAAACAGCGTCTGGTCATCTTGCTGCTTGCCACCCTTGCTCCGCTTACCCTGCTGGCCGTGTTTTTGTTGTGGTCGCCAACGGCCGTTTTTGCCACCACCACCAAATACGACCCCACCCTTGCCCAAAGCCCGAACCCCGTTTCCGTCATCATCTACCTGCAGCAGCAGGCCGATTTGCCGCCGCAGCGCAGCGGCAGCCGTTTGGCACAGCGGGTGGCAGTGGTGGAGGGGTTGCAACAAACGGCCGTTTCCAGCCAAACCCCTCTCCGCAACCTACTCACCCGGCAGCAGCAAGCCGGACTTGTCGCTGATATTCATCCCTTCTGGATTGTTAACGCCATCGCCGCCACCGTAGACCCCGCCGCCTTGCCCGCTATTGCCGCCCTGTCCAGCGTCAGCCATATTCTCCCAGATGTCGCCTTTGACGGTTTTGCCCCTCCTGCTAATGCTCCCGAACCGGCCGTCCCGGTGACAGAAACGGCCGTTTTGCCCACCTGGGGCGTAGAGCGCATTGGGGCACCGCTGGTGTGGGACGGGCTGGGCGTGCGCGGCGAAGGGGTGGTGGTTGCCATCATGGACAGCGGCGTGGATTGGAACCATCCCCAACTTCGTCCTACTTATCGTGGCTTGAACCCCAACGGCACCGTTGACCACCGCGCCAGTTGGTACTCCCCCGGCAACCCGCTTTTGCGCCAGCCCACCGACGTGGTGGGGCATGGCACCCACGTGGCAGGAACGGCCGTTGGGCAAAGCGGTATCGGTGTTGCACCCGCCGCCCGCTGGATCGCCGTCAACATCGCCAACCCCGATGGCCTTATTCTCACCAGTGCCGTCCACGCCGGGTTTGAATGGCTGCTGGCACCGGGTGGCGACCCCAGCCTTGCTCCTGATATTGTCAACGGCTCCTGGTCGGGGGCAGGCAACCTTGATTTATTTTTGCCCGATTTGGCGGCGCTGCGGGCGGGCGGCATTTTGCCTGTCTTTGCCAGCGGCAACAACGGCCCCTTCCCTGAAACCATTGGTGCCCCCGCCAGCTACCCCACCACGCTGGCCGTGGGTGCCAGTGACGACATTGACGCGCTGGCTTGGTTTTCCAGCCGTGGCCCGTCATTTTTTACCCCTGAACCCAAGCCGCAGTTGGTGGCACCGGGAACGGCCGTTTTTTCCACCTTCCCCGACAACCAATACCGCACCTTTCTCGGTACTTCGATGGCTGCGCCCCACGTCAGTGGCGCGGCGGCGCTGCTGCTCTCGGCCAATCCCGCCCTTTCGCCGGATGATCTCACCCGTGTGCTGCTGCAAACGGCCGTTGCCATCACCACCACCCACCCCAACTTTGACAGCGGTTGGGGGCGGCTGGATGTCTATGCCGCTGTTGCCAGCCAGCTTGCCACCGGGCGGCTGCGCGGCACCGTGCGCGGCAATGGCCTGCCGCTGCCCAACGTGCCGCTAACCCTAACCACCCCCAGCGGCGCGGCTTTGCCATTTGCCAGCGACGACAGCGGCCAATTTGAATTGTCGTTAGTGGCTGGTGGCTACACCGTCGCTGCCGCCCCCTTTGGCTATGCCCCTGCCCAAACCAGTGTCACGGTACAGCTTGGGCAAACGGCGGTTGCCGATTTGAATGCGACCCCACTGCCCGGCGGCACGGTTCAGGGGCAAATTCGCAGCGGGGGGCAACCGCTGACGGCGACGGTGCAGGTGGTGGGGTTGCCGGTGGCGGTGAGGACGGATGAAAACGGCCGTTATGCCCTCACCCTTCCCAGCGGCAGCTACCAGCTTGCAGTACACGCCCACGGCCATGAACTGGGTAAAGCGTCGCTCACGCTGGCCGTCGGCCAAGTGCTGACCCGCAATTTTGATTTAGCGGCTGCCCCCACCGTGCTGCTGATTGACAGCGGCCAATGGTATTACCAAAGCTATGCCCGTTATTACGATGAGGCGCTGCTGGCGGCTGGTTTTGACCACGACACCGCTACCATCCGCAACCCGTTTGCCGATGTACCAACGCTGGAACAGGTGCAACCCTACGACGTTGTCATCTGGTCGGCACCCCACGACGCGCCGGGCCGGGTGGCGGCCAACGATGTCATCACCGATTATTTGAAAACGGGGGGGAATTTGCTGATTAGCGGAGAGAATGTGGCCTATTACGACGGGCAGGGGTTTGGCACGCAGCCGTGGTTTTTCCGCAATCTGGGAGCACTGTTTGATGGGGAGCAGGAGGGAGAAACGGCCGTTTCCAGCCTGCCTGCCACCCCCTTTGCTGGGATGACGCTGGCACTGAACGGCGGCGACAGTGCCAACAACCAGGCGACTCCCGACAACAGCCGCCTGCGCGAAAATGTGCTGACGCGCCCCGTTTTGCGCTATACCGACGGCCACACCGCCGGGCTGCTGGCGGGTCATTGCGCCCCGTACCAACTCATTTATTTGGGTTTTGGGTTGGAAGGGGTGCGCCGTGCGGATGACCGCGCCGAACTGCTGCGGCGCAGCTTTGCCCACTTTGCCGACCCGCTAGTGCAGCAGGGTTTGCAGCTTACGCCCGGCCGCGTGGACGATTTTGCCATTGCCGGTGACGAACTGGTCTACACCATCACCGTGCGGAACCTGAGCGAGGCGGTGACGGAGACGGTTGACATCTTGCTCAGCGGCGGCAGTTGGCCGACGACGCTGCTAACCCCGACGCTGACGCTGGGGCCGTGCCAAATGGGGGAGACGGTGCTGCGGCTGGCGGTGCCGCCGGATGTGGGGCGGGATGTGGTGCATGAGATGGTATTAACGGCCGTTTCCCGCCAAAACCCCGGCAACCGTATCGAACTTCCCGTTCGCCACAAAACCCCCGGCCGCTTCTTGCTGGTGGACGATGACCGCTGGTTTGATCAACAGCGCACTTTTCTGGCAGCGTTGGCGGGTAATGGTATTGTCCCCGACGTGTGGGAGATTGGCGGCAGCCCGGCGGTGCGCGGCAGCCCTACGCTCCATTTGCTGGCGCAATATGACTACGTTTTTTGGTTTACTGGCTACGACTGGTTTGCCCCGGTGACGCGGGCAGAAAATGAACTGCTGACTGAGTATTTGGCGCAAAACGGCCGTTTGTTCCTCAACAGCCAGGATTATTTGTACTACAACCTGCACACGCCGCTGACGCTGAACTATTTTGGCATCATTAGCCAGAGTGAGAGCATTACACCAACGGCCGTTTATCCTGACGGGTCGCTGGGGTTGCCGCCCGCGCTGGCTGGCCTGCTGCCGCTGGATTACAAGGCGGTGGGCTACCAAAACTTTAGCGACGGGCTGATTTTAGCTCCCGGCACGATGACCTTTTTGTGGCATAACCAGGGAACACCGGCGGGCGTGGCGCGAAAGGGGGACGGCTGGCGAGCCGTTTTTTGGGATGTGCCGTTGGAAGTGCTGCCGCCAGCCGAGCAACCTGCAATGATGGGCAGCGTTGTCGGCTGGCTTTCCAACTGGGGTGATGCCATCTTTGTCGTGGACAGCCAAACGGGTGTGCCGGGTGAACCGCGAACCTATACCCTAACGCTGCCTAGCGTGGCTCCCACGCGCACGCTGCGGCTGACCAACACGCTGCCAACGGGGTTGATGTTGCTGCCAGCCACGCTTGACGGTGGGGCGGTGTATGATGCCGCCACAAACCAATTGACCTGGCAGGGAGTTGTAAGCGGTAGCCACCAAATTCGCTATCAGGCCGTTCCCCAGGCGACGGCTGCGCCGTTGGTCAGCACCGTGCAGTTGGCGGATGATGTGGATGGGATTGTGTTGACGCGAACGGCGGCGGTGTGGCTGGATGCGCCAGATTTGCGGGAGGTGGCTTTAACGGCCGTTTCTGCCACCGCTACCCCCAGCCCGGCGCTTACCTATACATTGGTCGTGAGCAACAGCGGCCTGGCTGCTGCCAATGCCCAAATTGAACTGCGCTTGCCCGATGCCGCAAGCCCCATTACCGATACCCTGCACAGCAGCGACGGCACAACGACGCTAAAGCAGCATCGGGTGAATTGGCAAGTGGCGGTGGCACCTGGTGATACCGTGACAACCACGATTGTGCTAACCTATACTCCCCGTGTGGATGTGTGGCTGGCAGGAACGGCCGTTGTAGATGATGGCGTTACACAGCCGGTTATCAAGCATTTGCAGCTTTACTTGCCGCCGTATCAATACTATTTCCCTTTTTCAGTACGCCATAAACCTTTATAATTACCCCCCGCTATACTTGCGGCAAGATGAACCCTCATTTAAGCTGTCTATACCAGCTTGACTTTGGTGAGATTTTGTCTAGGATAGTCGCCAAAAGGCAAAATTTATGGTACTCTAGTACTATTATCTTGTTGATTTGGAGTGAATAAAGAACATCATATGCAGCGAGAGAAGTTACGCGATATTACGATTGCCTATGTTGAAGATGAGCCAAGTATTGCCCAGCTTTTGGTTTCGGGGCTGGGATTATTTGGTATCAGGGTGCGTCCCATTTATATGAGTGGGGAGGCACTGCTGAATAGTGTTTGCCAACCTGAGTTTGCCGAGGCGGATATTTTGTTTTTTGATGTGCGCCTGCCGCAAATGACGGGGGTTGAATTGGCGGCGGAGTTGCGGGCAAGGGGAGAACAACGGCCGTTTGTGTTGGTGAGTGCCTGGCCTTCGCCTCCCCGCGACGTATTAGAAGAGGTTAACGCCGTTTTTCTGGCTAAGCCCTTTGATTTTCCTAAACTGGTTCGCACCATTCAGTTTTTAGCTGAGAGACCGTAACTTTACGCCTCATGTTCAGCAGCAACATCTACCAAGCGGGCACTTGTCAGCTTGAGTAAATCGTTGACACCAATTTTGACGTTAATGCCGCGTTCAGCGGCACTGATAAAAACGGCATCAAAGCCGCTGGCCTCTTGAGCCAGCAGCATTTTGAAGCCCCGGTTGAGCAGTGCCAAGGCTGAAATCCCCCCCACCTGTAACCCTGTGAATGCTTCCGCTTCTTTGTGGGTTGCCATTTTCATCTTTTTGACCCCCACAACTTTTGCCAGTTTTTTCAAATCAAGCTGTTTGTTGGCCGGAATCATGACCAGGAACTTTTTTTCGGGTTGTTCATAGGCAACCAGGGTTTTGAATACCTGATCAGGTGGTACTCCTAGCCTATGGGCAACTTCTGTGGCATCCGTTATACCTGTGGGATATTCACAGATTTGATGCACTACTTTTTTCCCTTCTAATAATCTTATAACCACTGTTTTCTTCATCGCCATAATCACTGTTATCTTATTGAAAATTTTGGCAATCAGCCTTGGAACCGTTACAATGCCTTCTAAATTGGTGAATTTGGAGTGTAAAACGGCCGTTTTCGATCATACCGTCTATTTTAGCGTATAATTAACGGAAATCTTAAGGTTCGTGAATTATCATATGACGATGGCTCATTGTAGTTAACGTCCAACGTAAGTTTTTTTAAGTCTGAGAGAGCAAATGATAGGAGATCTCAAAGTTCTCTATATCGAGGACAACGAAGATAATCGGAAACTGGTGAACCGTATTTTGAGAGCGGCTGGTATTACAGTTGATTTAGCTCCCGATGGCAGAACCGGTTTGAGCTATGTAGAGAGTGAGCTTCCCGATTTAATCCTGGTTGATATTAATCTTCCTGAAATTGATGGTTATACAGTTGTTCGTGAGCTGCGAAAAACGTATGATCAGAAACAGCTTCCTATTTTGGCATTAACGGCTCATGCCTTGAAGGATGACCAAGAAAAATGCATAGCTGCCGGATGCAATGGCTACATTGCTAAACCGATTGATGTAGATACGTTGCCGGAGCAAATCTTGAGTTATCTTGAGTAAGTAAGGTGGTTTTATGAAAACTTCTCCCTCCTCCGTGACAAATAAACCGCACGTGACAAATAAACCGCACGTGACAAATAAACCGCAGATTGATCCGAAGGATGCTTATATTTTGGTTGTAGAGGACAACGTTTCTAACTTTGTTCTCATTGCCCGTTTGCTGGCTTTTATGGGTGTGCAAAAGTGTGAGTGGAAAACAACGGGCTGGGGCGTTGTGGAGTTTGCCAATACCATGCCCCGTGTTGACCTGATCTTGATGGATTTAGGGCTGCCGCATGAAGATGGTTATGAAGCGTTGCAACAAGTGCGAGCCAACCCCCATTTGCAAGATACGCTGGTGGTGGTGGTGACGGCGCAGGGTAGCGCGGCAGAAATGCAGAAGGCGAAGCGGGCTGGTTTTGATGGTTTTATTGCCAAGCCGCTTGATGCTGACAAGTTCCCTGAACAAATCGATAAAATCTTGAATGGCAAGCAAATTTGGGATTTGGGTGTGTAGTAAACTAACGGCCGTTAATTCCACCCCCACCGCCCCAAACAAAGCAGATGCAAAGATACCCTACCTCTGTCGAAAGATTACAGGCTCGGCTGCAATGGGCTGAATCGCTCCTACAGCTAAAAGAACTGCTGACTTCCACCCTTGATGTCGCAGAAGTATACCGTCGTGCCGCTCGCGCCTTTGTGGAAAATTTTGAGATTCGATACTGCGCTATTTCCAGTTGGGATCAAGCGGCCAACACCTTAACCACACAGGCAGAGTTTACCGATAAAGCCTTGCGTGAGGGTGCCTTTGAATTTACACAAGCCGTCGAGATTTATGACCTGGCGGATTTTCCAGACTCCCAAAAGCTGTTGCAGACCAATGAGCCAGTTATTCGTTTTGTAGACGATCCTGGTCTAGCAGTAACCGAGAAAGAAATTTTGCTTGAGATGCAAATGGCACATTCGCTAGAAGTGCCATTGGCTTATCAAAATAAAACCATTGGTCTTGTTGAACTATACCGCAGTGACGACCAGCACATTTTCAACAATGAAGAAATTGATTTTGCCAGGGCAATGGCGGTACAAGTTGCTGGTGCTCTGCACAATGCCCAAATCACCACTGAAGCCAATCGTCGTGCCGCCGAATTGAGTATGTTGAATCGCCTTGGCACGGCTTTCTCTTCAGCACCGTCGCTTGCTGATGTTTTTCTTAGCGCCAACCGTGAAATCACTTCCCTCTTTGAAATCACCAAACTTGCCTTGTTCTTGCGGGGGGAAGAACAGGAAAAGCTGCAACTCCACTACTGTTTGGATAACGAGATGGAAGTGGATCCCGAACAGTTTTCGATGGAAGCTGCCAAGATGGCTTTGCTAAAGCAGGTAGTCGAGCAGCGCGATTTGCTGTTGGTAAAGGATGACGGAGCGTGGTTGGGCTTGCCCTTGATTGTAGCCAATCGTGTTATGGGCGTGTTGATACTTGAAAACGAGTATGACGAAAATGCCTTTAACCCGCAAGACCTTGATTTGCTCCACACAATTGTTGGCCCACTTGCCACAACCATTAGCCGGTTAATTCAGTTTGAGGCGTTGCAAGCGGCGTTGGTACGGCAATCGGAGCAGCGCCTGCAACTGCAAACGGCCGCCGCGGTAGCGGCTGCCACCACCGACATCCTGAAGCTAGAAGAACTGATTCAGCGGGCTGTAGACCTCATTAAAGAACGGTTTCAACTCTACTATGTGGGTTTGTTTTTGATTGATGGGGAAACCAATTTTGCGGTTTTGCGCGCCGGTACGGGTGAGCCGGGGCGTATGCAGGTGGCAAATCATCATCAACTGCATGTTGGCGGCCGTTCACTTATTGGTGGGGCAACATTTGATGGGCAATCGCGTATTACGCAGGATGTGTTGCAAGATAGCGAATGGCGACCCAACCCTCATCTTCCAGAAACACGCTCAGAACTGGCACTGCCGTTGCGCGTTCGCGGACGTATTATTGGTGCTTTAACTGTGCAGAGCGTGCGGCCAAACCACTTCTCCGAAGAGCTAATTGAAACACTGCTCACGATGTCTGATCAGATGTCTGTTGCCATTGAAAATGCTCAGTTGCTTGCCCAGGTTCAAGAGCGTGCCGAACGGCAGCGCAAACTCAACCAAATTAGCACGCAACTGCATGGCACAAGTGATGTGAACAGTATCATTGAAATTGGGCTTAAAGCATTATCCGAATACATCGGTCATGCGGATGTTGAACTGACTTTGGGTAGCCGTCAGTAAGACATGCATACCTTCAATACCCATGTCCCAAAACAGGCCAATACAATCTGCCGCTGCGGCAACATTTAGTCCGTCATCGTTTCTGGATGCCTCTCAGCCAAACCTGTCGCGGGTTTTTAATTACCTGACAGGTGGTTCTGCTTATTTTGAGGCTGATCGTGTCGTGGCGGAAAAAATGTTGGTGGAGTTTCCGCCTTTGAAAAAGCTGGTGCAATTGAGTAAGGCATTTACAGTTGAAGCGGTGCAGCATCTTCATGTGGTTGAAGGGTTTCGTCAGTTTTTAGATTTGGGGTCTGGGATTCCAAGTGGTGACATGGTGCATCAGCTTGTGCCGGATGCGATGTTTGTGTATAGCGATATTAACCCGGTGGCTGTGAGCTACGGGGTTCATTTGCTTGCTGGGCAGGAGCGGGTGGCGTATGTGCATGGGGATGCTCGTGAGATTGGGGCGTTGTTGGCGCACAAGGATGTTAAGCAGCGATTGCGCTTTGATGAGCGTTTGGCGGTGGGTTTAAATAACATTCCGATGTTTTTGGCGGAGACTGAGCTGCGCCTGCTGGCGAAAACCTTGTATGACCGGCTGGCGGCTGGTTCGCAGATTTCGTTTTTCTTGCAGATGCGGGCAGCGGAGGCACAATCGAGCAAGGCGGACGAGGCTCAGATGAAGCTGCAGCGGATGGGGGTTCCGGTGCGGTATGTGGATGTAGGGAAGGTGTGTGAGCTTTTTTGGCCGTGGAAACCGAAGCTGGTGGAGACGGCGATAAGATTTATGGGGTTGCCGGCCGATTTTTTGGATGATGTAGCGGTTCAAGAGGCTGGTTTGGCTCATTATGCGCTTTTTTTGGTCAAGGAGTAGGGCTGCGCTTTTTTCTGCCTGGCCTGTGTAAGGAGCTAGCTAAAGTCGAGTTATGATGGCGAAAACGGGAAATGCAAATTTGACGAAGCAACTGAATATTGAGCATTATTTGCAGGAGGCATTTATTCAACATGCCATCAATAATCGGGGATTTTTGAAATCGGCCCGACGTTCGGCTTTGGTAGTAGACAGATTAGCAAAGCTGTTTTGGGATTATATGGCGGGGACGGTGGGGGAAACGGCCGTTACTGTGGCCGCTTCGGAAATGGCAGAGCAAGGGCTGGTGGTGGAAAGTGGGGCACGGCTAATGCAGGCACTTAATCGGGTGCCGTGGGAAACGATGGAAGAGGAAACGGCCGTTTTTGTTAAGATCGGCGATTTCCAAATTCTCTTTCTGGAAAAATTGGCTCAGGCTCACGTGGCTCTGGAGCATACCTTTCGTGAACAGTCACAAATTGCCCTACAGAGAGCCTTGCACAGCCAGCTAGACCAGCAGCGGCTGCTTCAGCAAGCCCAGGAGCGCCGTAACAAAACGCTGCAGGATCTGATTGGGCTAAACAGCCATTTGGCGACCTTAAATGAAGAAAACAAGCTGCTGCACCAGGCTATAACGGGTGTTGTCCAGATTCTGCAGCTTGATTTGGCAGCAATTTGTGTGTTTGATGCCGTTGAAAACCGCTGGATTGTGAAGGATAGTACTGACTCAAGTCATGCCCCAGGGCGATTGATTGAATCCCGGTTGGCAATGATTTTGGACAACGCGCAGGGTAATCGGGAGGGTGAATACCGAGAATATTATCAGACTAGCGATGGTAACAGTACGCTGTTAATGGCACTGACGCTGCCGGATATTAACAACCAGACGGGTGGCGTGGTGACGCAGAGCAGTTCGCTGCGAGCCGATTTGGCTGAAACGCCGATTTTGTTGCGGGCATTTGCCCAAGAATTGTGGTCGCTTTGGCGAACGGCCGTTTTCTTCCAACAAATTCAATATCGCTCACGAGAGCTGGAAGTGATGCAGGGACGGTATCTTGACTCGCTTTGGAACAGCGAATTTGCTGGTGTTCATGCAACTTATCACGACCACAGCCTGATGCTGAACCGCGTCACGAATCCTGTTAGCGATGACCTGGATGGGGCAAAATTTAATTTGAAAGTGGGTGAGCAACCCTTTGGGCACGTCGTGCTGCCACCTGGCCTGATGTTGCCAGATGAAGACATAGCTTTTGTGGAAGAGCTGGTCAAAGAGATGGGGAGTGCGCTCAACAATGCCAAGCTGCTGCAATCTGCCAGTGCCAGCTCGAACCAGCTTGGTGTGGCGGCCGAAGTGTCGCGGCGTGTGACGACCATTCTAGACCGCAATGTGCTGATTGAGCAGGTGGTGGAACTGGTACGCGAGCGGTTTGGTCTGTACTACGTGGGGCTGTTTTTGGTAGACAGCAGTGGAGAAACGGCCGTTTTGCAGGCCGGTACTGGTGAAGCAGGGCGCATTCAAATTGAGCGTGGGTTCAAGCATATTGTCGGTGGCCCTTCCATGATTGGAACGGCCGTTTCCCGGGGCGAGGCAATTGTGGAACAGGACGTTTCGCAGGCAAAAGCATTCCAGCCAAACCCGCTCTTACCCCATACCCGGTCAGAATTGGCACTGCCGCTGCGGGCAGGTGAACGCACCATTGGGGCATTGACGGTGCAGCATGTGGCTTTGGGTGCCTTCCCGGAAGAGACCGTTGCCATTCTGCAAAGTTTGGCCGACCAACTTGCCATTGCTATTGAAAATGCCGGGCTGTTTACGCAGTTGGAATCCACCTTGACGGAGTTGACAACAACCCTTAGTGAAACCAGCAATTTGTATGAAACCAGCCGCCATTTGAGTGAGGCCACGACCGCAACCGATGTATTTCGGGCACTCATTGATTTTGCCGCTAAGTCACAGCAGTTTGATATGGCTGCCGTGGTAACGTATGATCCAGCTAACCTGGACTTTTTGCTTTGCCCGGTGCTGTGGGGGATGACACAACAGCCGTTTGATCCCAACACGCGCTATCCCTTTGACCAATTCAACCTGGGGGAATATCAATTCCGGTTGCTGTTGATTGATGATTTGAAGGACACAACGGCCGTTCAGCACACCATCCAGCAATTCTTCCTCGCCAACGGCTTTCGCTCCCTGGCTTTGCTGCCGATTGTTTATGAGACAGAGTGGCTAGGCACCCTGGCACTTTGCCGCACCCAGCCAAGCCAGCTTGATTTGCAAGAGCTACAGCCTTTTGTCACCCTGGCTGACCAGGCGGCCGTTGTGCTTTCCAACCAAAAGCTGCTTGAGGAAACCAACACGCTTTACACCATCAACAACCTGTTGACCAAGGCCATTACCCGCGATCTGGCACTGTCTGAAGCGGTTGGCTATGTGGCTCGGTATATTGGGGTGCCTCAATGCCGCTTTGTTTTGTTTGAACAGCAGAAAGACGTGGCAACTGTTGTGGCAACCACGGCGCAGGATTTTGTACAAAAACAGCCAACTCAGTTTGAAATTGTGGGTGATTATGTATTTGCTGCCCTGCAAGAGTCGGGTGAGCCTTTGTTGCTGTTGCAGGGCGATGAAATGCTGCCGCAGCCCTGTAAGGCTCGGCATCTTGAGGCGTTTGATGCCCATGCGTCGTATATCATTCCGGCAGCTAGTCAGCAGGAATTGATTGGCTATATGGCACTGGATTCAACGGGTAGTTTACGGCCGTTTACCGAAAAAAATATTAAATTTGCCCAGGCTGTGGTCGAACAGGCCACCATCCAGATTGAAAACCTAAAGTTGTACGAAGATGCGCTTAGCCGTGCCCAAGAACTTGTCCGCCTGAACCACATCGGCTCCGCCATTTCTAGTACGCTAAACATCAATACCCTGTCTAAAACAGTTTATGAGCAAGTTGGCACACTACTGGACAATACCATCTTTGTTCTGGCTCAATATCAACCAGAAAATGCTACCTATACGCCAGCCTTTACCACAGCCAACGGGCATCGGCTCATGCTGGGGTCTAAACAAGTGAAACCCAGCGAGCCACTTTATCAGATTATCCATAGCGATCAGCCCGTTCTGACCGGTGAGGATACCGGCACATTCTTGCCCCAACTTTCGCGTGAGCTTTCTGTGCTGCCTCGTTCTGGTATTTGGGTCGCTTTACGCCAAGAGGGCAAACCGGCCGGCTTCATCAGCCTGCAATCCTACGATCCCTATGCCTACACTGAAAATGGCGCACAGTTACTGCGTACTGTCGCCACACAAGCCAGCCTGTCCATTGCCAATGCCCAGCTATTTCAGCGCATTCAGAAAAGCCTAGAAGAAATTCAAGCTGCCAACGCCAAATTGCGCGAACTCGATGAATTAAAAACACAATTCCTGGCAAATATGTCGCATGAGCTGCGTACACCCTTAAATTCTATCATTGGCTTCTCTCGCGTCATTCTCAAAGGGATTGACGGCCCCATTACTGAAGCCCAAGAGGAAGACCTCAATACCATCTACAGAAATGGACAACACTTGCTGGCTCTCATCAACGAAATTCTCGACATGGCAAAAATCGAAGCTGGTAAAATGACGCTAAGCTTCGAGCAGGTTGATTTGTCTGAAATAGCGCGGACGGTTCATGCCATAACCGTTGGTCTTGTCAAAGAATCCGATATTGCATTGGTTTGGAACATTGCCCCACAATTACCCCAAATTGAAGCTGACCCCATTCGTATTCGCCAAATCTTGATCAACTTGTTGTCTAATGCAGCCAAATTCACCAGCAAAGGGCAGATTGAATTAGCGATCAACCAATCATCAAGTAACGAAGTTCATATTGCTGTACGTGATTCAGGTATTGGTATTGCAAAAGAGAATTATGAAAAACTCTTTGCTGCCTTTGAACAAGTAGACAGCTCAACAACCCGTGTCGTCGGGGGCACTGGCTTGGGGCTTCCCATCACCAAATGGTTAATCAACATGCATGGAGGTTCTATTGAAGTTGAAAGTGAGTTAAACAAAGGCACTACGTTCCACGTGAAGCTGCCAGTCAAGCAGTTAGGCGCACCTAATAACAGTATACATTTTATTGGAAACAATCATTAGCTTAAGTAAAGTATCGCATGAGAAATTTTCATTTGGTTTGTAGAAATTGCCAGACACAATTTCTATATACAAAACCGGTTGAAGGGTGTCCTGTTTGTAGCAGCACGCAGTTAGACGCTTGCTATGATCTGTCTAGTCTACAAAAACAAAATGGAAATGGTTATCACTCCAAGTGGGTTGATCAATTAGCTGAGCGGGGAGCCACCATGTGGCGTTACCGCGAACTGCTTCCAATCTGTAACGACGAAAACATTATTACATTAGGGGAAGGGTGGACACCGCTTCTTCGTGCCAAGAACTTGGGCCTCATGCTTGGCCACCCTAATATTTATCTTAAAGACGAGCGCCAGGGGCCAACAAACTCATTTAAGGATCGTCAGGCAGCCGTAGCCGTGAGCGCGATGCAGGAGGCGGGAGTCAAAGAGGCGGTTGTTGCCTCAACAGGCAATGTTGCCATTGCCTACTCGGCTTACTGCACGCGGGCTGGCATAAAGCTGTGGGCGTTTGTAACCAATTCGATACCGGCCGAAAAGGTACGCGAAATTGCCATTTATGGCTCTGAAGTCATTATTGTGGCTAGTACCTATGATGATGCCAAAAAAGTGGCGGCCGATTTTGCCCATGACAAGGGTTTCTTTTTGGATCGCGGCATTAAAAGTATTGCTGCCAAAGAGGCTATGAAAACGGTAGCCTTTGAGATTGCTGAGCAGCTTGGCACCCTACGCGCCGGTGGTGATCCTTCTATGCCAAATGGAAACCGCCACCCGTGGCAAACACCGGACTGGTTTATTCAGGCCGTTAGTGGTGGTATGGGGCCTGTGGGGGTGATGAAGGGGTTCCAAGAGTTGAAGGATCTGGGGCTGGTTGAAAAATTGCCTAAGCTGGCTTGTATTCAGGTCGCAGGCTGTGCTCCGATGGCTAATTCATTTAAAAAAGGGTTGGCAGTTGCAGAAAATGTTGAGGAACCGGAGACAGATATTACAACATTGGCAACTGGGTTTCCTGGCGAGGCGTATCAGGTGCTGCGGCAGTTGATTTTGGAGCATGGTGGTACCATGGAAACGGTGACTGACCAAGAGGCGTTTAATGCCTTGCGAATGATGGCTAAGATGGATGGCATTTCGGTTGAGCCAGCAACGGCCGTTGCGTTTGCTGGTCTATTTAAACTCATCCGTGCCGGTGTGATCCGCCCCCATGAAACCGTGGTGGTCAACTGCTCTGGCCATACTTTCCCCGTGGAGAAGCATATTGTTGGTGAAAACCAAATGCGGAATATGGTTCTCAACGAAGCCGAAGCCCATAAATTTGACCTGACAGACAGTGGCGATATTGTCACATCCCATGAAGATATTGACCAGCGCCAGAAGCATGTCGTCATTGTGGAGGACAATGAGGATTCGCTCAAACTGATTCGCCGCATCTTGCAATCTCACAGCGATTTGCATATAGATGAAGCGGCCGATGGAGTAATTGGCCTTGAAAAAATCAGGACAATTCAGCCAGATTTGGTATTATTGGATTTGACCATGCCTGGCCTGGATGGTTTTTCTATTGTTGAGGCGATGAAAGGGGATAAGCATTTAAAAGATATTCCTGTTATTGTCATTACGGCTCGCGATCTTTCTGTTCTTGAGCGCAAGCGGTTAGATGGAAAAATTAAGGCGTTGCTTCAGAAGGGGTCGTTTATGATAACGGAGTTGGTTGAGGGTATCCAGCAGGCACTTCTTTAAGACGTTTTGCAAGAAATAATGATTAAGCTTGCTAAATTAGCATACCAAACATTGGTGTGGATGTCATGTTGCGAGTAGTGGGTGAAATAATTTTATACAAGGGATCATCTTGCTGTGTCGTTCCCCAAACGGTTTGAGAGCCAAGAGATGATTTCCATAAAAGGCACTTGATTATCAATACTGTAGTTGAGTATACACGGCCTGTCAAAATACTTTATATTGAAGACAACAACGCTAGTCGGTTGCTTGTTCAGCGTGTGTTGGGTAGCAAGGGATATGAGGTATATGTTGCCAATGATGGGCTAGAAGGCATTACGATTGCTCGTGAGCAACAGCCACGGCTTATCCTGATGGATATTAATTTACCCAACATGGATGGCCGAGAGATTACGACGCGCCTACGCAGTATTCCTCATTTTGCGAATGTCCCCATTGTTGCTTTAACAGCAAATAACAGCCCTGGCAGCCGTGAACTTGCTTTGGCGGCCGGCTGCACGGGCTTCCTGACTAAGCCAATCAACGTTTCGCAATTTCCCAAGCAAGTTGAAGATTTTTTGCAGGGGCGAATTGAGCCACTGAGTGAAACAGAGCGGGCACAACATTTGCAACTTCATGCACAAAAACTGGTTGAGCGGTTAGAAAGCAAGGTGCGTGAGTTGGAAAATGTGAACAAGCGGTTGCGCGAACTGGATCAGATGAAAAGTGATTTCATTGTCTTGGTTTCGCATGAACTACGAACGCCTTTAACTTTGATCAGTGGCTATTCTTACTTGCTTGAAGAAAATTTGAAGCGAGCAGAGAAGATAGTTGCGGTAGAGTCTTTAAGTAATGTTGCTGTTGGCCTAAATTTAGGTGTTGCCCGTATGCAAGAGGTCATTGATGAGATCATCAATTTTTCACGGGTGGCGGCCGGCATGTTGGATTTATCGTTTGGGCCAGTTTCCTTACAGGCATTGTTTAACGATATTGAGCAGGAATTTAGCAAAATATGTGAGAAACGGCATCTGTCTTTGCATATGGGTGATTTTTATCATTTGCCATTGATTGAGGGTGATGGGAATCAGTTGCGGCTGGCGTTTTCCAATTTGTTAAGCAACGCCATAAAATTTACGCCTGATGGTGGCCACATTTATGTAGTTGGGCGTACTGTAGGCAATATTGTGGAAGTTTTGGTGCGGGATACGGGTATTGGGATTCCTGCTGAAGAGCAAAGCCGAATTTTTGAACAGTTTTATGTGTTAGGCTCTATTGAGCACCATTCAACAAGCAAACATGCTTTTCAAGGTGGCGGGTTAGGGCTTGGGTTGGCAGTGGCAAAGGGTATTTTTGAAGCGCATAACGGCCGTATTTCTGTAGAAAGTGAACGCCGTGACCTGGATAATTTACCTGGCAGCACCTTCCATATTTTCTTACCTATAAAAAGACAGCTTTAGTTTCGCTTACTTTTGCTCCTTTCAAACCTTGTATGTAAAGTATATACAAATTTAGTCTCAAATCTTTGTAAACAGTTGACAAAACTACGTATCTCAGGTAGTTTATCAGCCATAATGTTAATAGTACTTTGGTACTAGAATGTTTATTTTGTTTGTAACATTTCTATGCTAATGTGTATCTCATTGTAATTGAGAGCTATTAATTTGAGCAAGAGCAAGGACGAGACTATCTCAGGTAGTTGATTCAATTTATTATCTAACACCTTGGGCTTAGGCAAACTGTGTCTAGGTTGTTTTATGCTTTTATGCAAGAAAAATATAGGAGTAAGAATATGCCAGCGCAAACTAGCGAAACTACGCCTCTTTCATTGCCGCAAGCTGCAAGTACACAAGTAGGGACAAATAGTGTGAAAAGTCAAGCAACAAATTGGTACAAAGGATTACAATGGGCACTTTTATCACCCTTGTTTCTTGGCACCATTCCAATTCTGGCAAAAATAGCTTATGCGGCTGGTGTCAATGTTTTCACAGTGGTTGCATTTCGGACTATTTTTGCAGCATCGCTGCTGTGGGTTGCCGTTTTTATTTTTCAACGAAAATATATTCATACATCTTCGCCGGCATTAGCCAGTAGCTTGTTTATCGGTGCCATTAATGGGATTGGTTCCATTTTCTTTTATGCTAGTCTTACCCGGATTGATGCGTCTCTTGGTCAATTAATTAACATCACTTATCTTGTTTTTGTTACCCTCTTTTTGCGTCTAAGTGGTCAGACCGTCTCTTTCATTACTTTGTTGCGTACGTTGCTTGCCATTACCGGGATATATATTTTGACCATTGGCGGTATTGGCTCACCAGATTGGATTGGTGTTGGGATGATGATGGTTGGAGCCATTATGTTTGCCATTCATTTGGTGATGAGCCAGCGGATTTTATATGAAACACCTGCACAAACTATGACATTATATGCATTAACAGCTATGGCTATTGTGGTGACAATTGCCTGGTTTATTTTTCCGTCTGATTTGCGTCTTGTTTCGGTGGCAGGTTGGCGGGCGATTGTGTTGATGGGATTGGTGACGAGCATTTCGCGCTTAACGTTGTTCCTGGGTGTTAAGCATATGGGTAGTATGCAAACGGCCTTGTTGAATATTCTGGAGGTCGTGGTAAGTATTGTGTTGGCGATTGTTTTCTTAGGGGAAACGATGACGTTGACGCAGGTGTTGGGTGCGGTTGTGCTGTTGTCAAGCGTGCTGTTAGTGCGCTTTGAGCGTGGTGTTCCCCGTTTTGTGGACTGGTGGCGTTTTTTCTGGCGACTGCGTATTCCCCGTTAACTGTTCGCTGAGCGAATTCAGCTTGTTTTAAAGCACCTGCTGTACTTTTGCAGCAGGTGCTTTTGTTGTTGGTGTCAACTGGTCTGGCCTGAGGGTATAATTAGACAAATCATAGTAACATTGTGAAGAAGGGTGAGAAACGTTTATGCAAGTACATTTGTTTGAAGGAAAAGAGGCGTTTTCGGCGTTGGCGGAGACGTGGGATGAGGTGGCAATGGCGGGAATGAGTGATACGCCATTTCAAATGTGGGCGTATCAGCGGGCTTGGTGGGAGCATTTGCAGCCGGCCGGGGCGACATTGCATACGGTGGTGGCTTATGAGGATAAACGGCCGTTTGCCATTGGTTGTTTCTATTTGGTTGACGGCGTGATCCACTTTAACGGCTGTTTGGAAGAAACCGACTACCTCGATTTAATTGCGGCTCCCCAAAATGCTGAAGCGGGGTGGACGGCCGTTTTTGAAGCTTTCCATAGTCCCGATTTTCCCCAATGGCACACACTTGATTTTTGCAACGTGCCTAGCGCTTCGCCGACCCGTACCATTCTGCCCAAGCTGGCAGCCAAATATGGCTACACATGGCAAGAATCGGTGCAAGAGGTGTGCCCCGTGATTAAGCTGTCCAACACTTTTGACGGCTATTTAGACGGGATTGACAGCAAACAGCGGCGCGAGATTAACCGTAAGCTGCGTCGGGCGCAGGCCAGTGGCGTGCGGCTGCGGGTGGTGGGGGCGGAAGATGATGTGAAAACGGCCGTTGATCAATTCCTGACGTTGCTTCAATCCAGCACCTTTGAAAAACGCGACTGGCTCAACGACGGTCGCCGCGCTCTTTTTTATGACGTGGCAGCAGCGGCGCAAAAAGCAAATACGCTCCAGCTTTTGTTTGTAGAAGTAAACGGCGAGCGGGCAGCGGCTTTGTTTAACTTTGACTATAAGGGTCGCATTTGGGTTTATAATTCGGGTTTGGAGCCAAATGCGTATGGGCCGCTGAGCCTAGGCGTGGTGTTAACGGCGATGGCGATTGAGTATGCGATTGAAAACGGCTGTTCTGAGTTTGATTTTCTGCGCGGCAATGAAATTTACAAGTACCGCTTTGGCGCTCAGGACACCACCATTCACCGTCAGCATATTACCAAGTAGCCAGCTACGGTTTGGGTTATACGATGAAAAACGGCCGTTTTAACGGCCGTTTTTCATCTTTGTCTTGCAAGTCAGCCTACAAGTTTGCCCAGCTCGATTTGGATTTGTGTGGCTGCAGCCAGCCCCGACAAGGCTGCGCCTTCCACACGCGGCCCATTGAAAGCATCGCCAGCAAAAAGCAGGGGGGGCGTTCCCTGTGTCAGCAAAAACGGTGCTGGATGCACCGTTTCCGGTAGAGCATAGGGCCATTTGGTAAGCTGCGCTTGGCTGATGGTAGCTCCTGCGGCTAAAAATTGCGCCAACTCGGTTTGCATGAGTGTCAATACATCGTTAACGGCCGTTTGCCACAGTTCGCGGCTGGCAGCAGGGGAGGCATGGACGGTAATAAGCGTGGTGGGAGAAATTCCCTTGCGCTGGTTGTCAGCTAACCAGCTAAAGCGGTGGTTTGGCCGTTGTAAGGCTCCCGGTTCGGGCAAATGAACATCGCCTTCCACCCAGAACAGCCCGCAGAGGCAGGGAGCATAGCTGATTTGGTCAAGAGCCGCCTGGTCATCTGCGTGTAGCAATGTGTCGCCGTTTGCCAGCAGTGCCAGTGATTGTGGCACGGGCGGGGTTAGCAGCACGGTGCGGCTGTGGTAGGTGTGGTTGTGGCTGTCGGTGGCTTGCCAGAGGGTGGGGGAAACGGCCGTTAATCCCCACATCTCCACCCCCAATTCAACCTCCACCCCCTGCGCCAGCCAATTAGCAATCCCCGCCATGCCTGCCCGCCCCGCATAGCGTGGAAAGCCATCTACCGCCTGTTCCCCTAACAAGCTGCCGTCCGACCATCCCCGCGACCATTCAAATACCACTCCTTCGGCCAGCCATTGGTCTATAAACTGTTGGAACTGCGGCGACCGTACCGTAAAAAATTGCGCCCCCAAATCAGCCAGCCCTGCGCCCATTGGCCGCGTTGCCAGCCGGCCGCCAACCACCACGCCTTTTTCCACCACCCGCACCGCCAAACCCGCCCGCTGCAGCCGCCGCGCCGCCATCAGCCCGGCAATCCCCGCCCCAATAATGAGTATGTCGGTCGTTCCCATCAGATCCTATAAACCTAAACAATACCGGGCGGCATCTTCAATTTTTTGCAAGGCCAGACCAGAAATCTTTCCGGCAGGGTTTTCTGGAAAGCGTTTGGCATCTAATGAGCGAACCTGGAAGCATAAGAAAACAGTTTCGTGCGGTAGCCCAGTCTCACTAGCTTTGAGTCGAACGTTGGTAGAATAGTCACGGGATATATTTTGCCCATTTGTTCCAACAACGACGGTGACAACCAGGGGCAATTTGTTGATAGTATCAATGGATAAAACCAACACTGGGCGATGCCCCGCCTGCTCGCGCCCCGTTACGGGATTTAAATTGACAAAATAGATTTCGCCACGCTGGATTGTCATATTTGATTATCTAGTCCATCAAGTTCTGTGAACGCAAAATCTTCTTCTATTTGCTCTAACTCGGCCCGGATTTCCGGATCATTTGCCATTTCAAGAAGCTCTCTTTCAATTTGGGACGATTCCCCAAAACGATTTTCGCGGATGCGGTGAATAAGGCGTTCCATTAGCCAAAGTTGCTCATCCAAAGAAAGTCGGTTGATGTGATTTTCAATTTGGTTTAGTGCTAACATGTTCATGATCTGAACCTCTTCCAGTTCATCAAAGAATTCTGTAGAATCATGTGTATCCCAAAATTCGGATTCTTCTTGCTCATTGTGAAAAACAGGTATTTTTGACTTACTCATAGCTCATGTTAAATGGCTGGGTGCAGCAAAGCCATTAAGCTGGCTTCATCCAGAATTGGCACGCCCAGGGATTGGGCTTTGCTGAGTTTGCTGCCGGCTTTTTCACCGGCCAGCAGATAGCTAGTGTTTTTGCTGACGGAGCCGGTAACTTTGCCACCGTGGGCTTCAATCAGTGCCTTGGCTTCATCGCGGGAGAGGGTGGGCAGGGTGCCGGTGATGACGAAGGTGAGGCCAGCCAGGGTGTCGGCGCGGGCGGTGGCGGTGGCGGGGGGGGCGGCGGCAAAGGTGAGGCCAGCGGTGCGTAATTTTTCCAGCACGGCGCGGTTGCGTTCGTTGGCAAACCAACTGGTAACGGCAACGGCCGTTCTTTCTCCAATCCCCTCAATCTCCTGCAATCGCTCCACGCTGGCCGCCGCCAATTGGTCAATCCCGCCCAGCGCGTCAATCAGCAGCCCGGCCACCACGCTGCCCACATAGCGGATGCCCAGCGCCGTTAGTACCCGCGCTGGTGGCTGCTGCTTGCTGGCGGCCACGCCGTTGAGCAGGTTGTCTACTTTTTTGTCCTTGAACCCTTCCAGCGTGAGCAGGGTGTCGCGTTCCAGATAGTAAATGTCGGCAATGTCGTGGATCAGCCCTTTTTCGGCTAGCAAAACGGCCGTTTGTGAGCCAAACCCATCCACATCCATCGCTCCCCGGCTGACAAAATATTCTACTCGCCGCACCAGTTGCTCTGGACAAGAGAGGTTGTCGCAGTAGATGGCGACCTCCCCTTCGGGTCGCACCGCCGGTTCGCCGCAGACGGGGCAGTGAGTGGGGGTGGAAATCGGCCGTTCGCTACCGTCGCGCAGCTCCACCACCGGCCCAATGATGTAGGGAATCACGTCTCCCGCCCGCTTCACCAGCACCGTGTCCCCCAGCCGCACATCTTTGCGGGCAATTTCGTCATAGTTGTGGAGGGTGGCGTTGCGGACGATGACCCCGCCAATTTCGATGGGTTCTAAAACGGCCGTTGGTGCCAAAATCCCAGTGCGCCCCACGTTGACCACCACATCCAGCAGCTTGGTCGTCTTTTCCTGCGCCGGGAACTTCATTGCTACCGCCCCGCGTGGGTCTTTGCCGACAAAGCCGAGGCTATCGGCCAACGGCCGTTCGTTGATTTTAACCACCACGCCGTCTACTTCGTAGTTAATCGTGTTGCGTTTGGCAATCCAGTCGCTATAGGCGACGGCCACTTCATCCAGATTGGCGCAGTGGCGGCTGTCGGGGGAGACGGGGAAGCCGTATTGGCGCAGCCGTTCCAGCCGCTGCCACTGAGTGGTGGGTGGCTCCACGCCCTCCCACGCGATCCAATCGTAGCAATAAAGGGTTAACGGCCGTTCGGCCGTTTTCGCCGGGTCAAGCTGCCGCAGCGACCCCGCCGCCGTGTTGCGCGGGTTCATATAAATCGGTTCCCCCGCCGCCAGCCGCGCCGCGTTCAGCGCCTCAAATTTGTCCAGCGGGAAAAAGACCTCGCCGCGTACCACCAGGGTGGGTGGGGGAGTCAGCTCGCTGTTGGGGTCAACGGGAATCCGTTTGGGCAGGGCGACGATGGTTCGCAGGTTTTGCGTGATGTCTTCGCCGACTTCACCATTGCCGCGTGTGGCTCCCTGGGAAAAACGGCCGTTTTCATACGTCAGCACCACCGTTAACCCATCCAGCTTCGGCTCCACCACATAATCCAGCGTCATGTCGGGGTCTGGCAGCAGCCGCCCAATCCGCGTCCGCCACGCCCGCAAATCCGCTTCGTTAAACGCATTCGCCAAGCTCAAAATCGGTGCGGGGTGGGTAACTTTCTCAAACCCTTCCAATGGGTCAGCCCCCGCCCGCTGCGTCGGCGAATCGGCCGTTACCAGCTCCGGGTTCGCCTGCTCCAACGCCAGCAGCCGCCGGTACAGCGCATCATACTCTGTATCGCTAATCAACGGCGCATCCAGCACATGGTAGCGATACAAATGAAAATTAATCTCATCTCGCAGTTGGGCAATTTCTTGTTCGATGGGCATATGACTATCCACCACCAACGGCCTTCGTCGGTGTCTTTATTTCTCCTGCATCAAGATGACATGATTATAACATGGTCTGTGCTGCCCAATAGAGAAATTGGGTGGGGTGCATTTCAGTTTTAGGGCATGTTAAACACGCCTTTCCACAAACTATTTTTTTAGCCAAGAATTGTCATTTCGACGAGTCTTCGAGGAGAAATCCCGCTCAAATGGCGGGTATAAGAGCGGGATTTCTCGGAGGACCTCGAAATGACACTTGTTTTACTAGCTGCTTGGTTAAAGATTATGTCAAACTTACTAAGTTTGCTCCCAAACTGAAATACACCCATTGGGTGATGGAGCTTGTGACCATAATAGAGTTGGGTATATACTACACTCATGAAGTTTGAATGGGATGAGCAAAAGAACCAGTCCAACGTGCGGCAAGCAGTTGCAAACTTCGATATGCTGATTAGATTGGAGCAAATGAATGCCAACAATATCCATGTTCTATGGAATCATCATCCGGATGTACTATGCACCAAAGGAACCGTTCAAAATTCAGCCGCTACAGTAAAAGGTAAAATTATGTATCCATCTGTGAAAAAGGTCATTCCTGCTGAGGATTATCTTCTCTCGATTGACTTTGATAATGGAGAGAAAAGAATTTTAGATATGAAGCCATATTTGGGCTTTGGTGTTTTTCAAAAACTCAAGGAGCGCAGAGCCTTTAATAGAGTTCATGTATCATTTGATACCATAGAATGGGAGTCAGGGATAGACCTTGATCCTGAGTTTGTTTACAGCAAAAGTCAGCGGGTGGTCGCACAACAAGTTGCTCCAGCCGATGAGGAAAAGCAGCGCGGCTGAACGATAACATTATGCCGCCCATTTAATTGCCTAGTTGATGGTGTCGTTTGACAGCCAATACTTTTTACAAACCGTATGAACTCCCTCGTTTATTTGAAGCAGTGCTACATTATCGAAGCACAACTCAAAATTTGGCGTGTCGATTTGTCCCAAAAAAGACCACACGTTGTCGAAATTTTGTGAGTTTAGTCCTTGATGTGCCAAAGTGATATGATAATGAAGCGTTGCGTTATCAAATGGACTCCATTGCATCCAATCCAGCTGCTTTAAGGCTTCAAGCAATTGATTATGAGCTTGCCGGGCAGCTATTGAGGGCACAACATCCATAAAAAGAACAAAAGCCCCAGCATTTTGAAAAAAGTTAAATCCTTTTATGTTCCACTTGGTTTTAGCCTGTGAGAGGCTAAACGTCTCTAAAGTGTGATCTACCTCGTGGATATTTAACGCCTGAAAACGATATTTCAGTGTAATATGCGATGGTGCATGTAGATCGTGGTGCCCAACCAAATTGAAAGCATCTTCAATTTTATGCCGCAAGCTGCGGTGATAGACACTGACTTCATCAGGGAGTAGATAGACGATTCCAAACTCCTGCATCAGGTTTATAGTTCACAACTGATAAAGATCGCCAAATTTGCCACGCAGATAAGCCATGTATGGCTCAATTCGCAGCGGGCCGCCGGTGACGCGCTCGATGAGTTCGTTGGCGGTGAGTTTGCTGCCGTGCTGGTAGATGTTTTCGATGAGCCAATTGTGCAGCGTGCCAAACTGCCCCTGGCCGATTTCGTCGGGAATGGTGGGGTGGGCTTGCAGGGCTTGGTCATAAAACAGCCCGCTTAAAATGTTGCCCAGCGTGTAGCCCTGGAATGCACCGCCAATCAGTCCGCCATACCAATGGACATCTTGCAGCACCCCGTTCACGTCGCTGGGGGCGTGCAGCCCCAGGTCGGATTGGTAGCGGGCGTGCCACGCTTCGGGCAAATCTTTGATCGCCAGCTTGCCTTCCAGCAGCGCCAGTTCCAAATCGAAGCGGATCATAACGTGGAGGTTGTAGGTCACTTCGTCGGCTTCGGTGCGGATGAGTGAGGGCTGGACTTTGTTGATGGCGCGGTGGAAGGTGTCGAGCGGCACGCTGCCAAGCTGGGTGGGGAAGGCGGCCTGTAGCTGCGGGTAGTAATGACCCCACATGCCCCGGCTGCGCCCAACGACGTTTTCCCACAGCCGCGACTGGCTTTCATGCACCCCGGCCGAGGTGCCGCTGTTAAGGGTGGTCTGTTCCAATGCCAAGCTGATGCCCTGCTCATACATGCCGTGTCCGGCTTCGTGCAGGGTGCTAAAAAGGCAGTCGGCGAGGTTGTTTTCGTCCACGCGGGTGGTGATGCGGACATCGCCGATGCTGAATTTGATGGCGAAGGGGTGATGGGTTTTGTCCTGCCGGCCGCGCTGGAAATCATAGCCAAAGGCGGTGGCAACGGCCGTTCCAAAGGCCAACTGCTCTGCTTCCGGGTACGGCTGGTGCAAACAACTGTTGTCAATCGGCTCCCGTTCGGCAATGGCCTGCACCAGCGGCACAAGCTGCTGGCGCAGTTCGCCAAACACCCGCTGAATATCGGTCGCCTTCATCCCCTGGTCAGAAAAATCAATCAGCGGGTCGGCAATATGGTCATAACCGGGGAAACAGTCGGCCATTTGGCGGCTGTAGTCAAGCGTTTTTTCCAGATAGGGGCGCGTTTTGGCAAAATCGTTGGCCGGCCGTGCCTCGGCCCACACCTGGTAGCTTTCTGAGGCGTGGGTGGTAATTTGTGATAGGAGGCTAGAAGGAACCTTGATTAGCCGTTCATACTGCTGTCGCACCACCCGAATCAGGCTGGCATCGTCACTGTCATACGGTAATGATTCCCCATACGCTTGCAGGTCATCTAAAAGTTGGCCTACGCGGGCATCGGTAAATTTTTCGTGCGACAGGCGACCCAGCGTTGCCATTTGTCGTCCCCGCGCTGCTGCTCCCCCTGGCGGCATGTGGGTTTGCTGATCCCAGCCTAATACGGCTCCGGCCATGTTCAAATCGTTGACTTCGCTCAGACGCTCTTTCAGTTCGGCTAATTTTTGCTCCATCATTGCGTATCCTTTCTCACCAGAAGTTCAACTTCTTCTGAGAAGTTGAACTTCTCAAATATAAGTGCAATTATAGGACAATTTGGTGGAATTGCCCTACAAACGGCCGTTTTCATTAGGCGTTTATCTAACAAAATGTTATCCTATCCTCACACGCTGTCAAAACGTTGAACCCCATCACGCACCTTGACGGCCGTTTTATTAACCCCTTGTCCCACGTAAGGAGGAACGAATGTCCAAGTTTGATGGCTTACTCAAATGGCGCTGTATTGGCCCATTTCGCGGCGGGCGCGTTGTCACCGTGGCTGGCGACCGCCATAACCCCAACACCTTTTATTTTGGCGGCTGCGCCGGTGGCGTGTGGAAAACCACTGATGCAGGAA
The DNA here is from genome assembly GCA_020634215.1 of Ardenticatenaceae bacterium. Taxonomy (GTDB): domain Bacteria; phylum Chloroflexota; class Anaerolineae; order Promineifilales; family Promineifilaceae; genus JACKCD01. Next base: position 66,877 of record JACKCD010000019.1, read on the forward strand.
CCTATTGGGAATGTATCTCCGATGGTTACTTCAACACATCGGCCGTTGGCGCACTGGCCGTGGCCGACTCTGACCCCAACGTGATTTTTGCCGGAACGGGCGAAACCACCATCCGCATTGACGTGTCCCACGGCGACGGGGTGTATAAATCCACCGACGCGGGCAAGAGCTGGAGCCACATGGGGCTGGCCGACACCCGCCACATCGCCAAAATTCGCATCCACCCCACCAACCCCGACATTGTGTATGTAGCCGCTTTCGGCCATGCCTTTGGCCCCAACCCAGAGCGCGGCGTTTACAAATCTACCGACGGCGGCAAAACGTGGAGCCAGGTGCTGTTCCGCAGCGACAAGGCTGGGGCGATTGATTTGAGCATTGACCCCACCAACCCGCGTGTCATTTACGCCGCTTTTTGGGAGGCTTACCGCAGCTTTTCCCAAATTTCCAGCGGCGGCCCCGACAGCAGCATTTACAAATCCACCGACGGCGGCGAAACGTGGAGCGACATCAGCAAAAACCCTGGTTTGCCAAAGGGAATCATGGGCAAGATTGCCGTGGCGGCCTCGCCAGCGCGGCCGGGGCGGGTGTGGGCGTTGATTGAACACAAAAGCCACGCCGGGATGTACCGCTCCGACAATGGTGGCGACACATGGGAACATGTGAGCGATAACCAAAACCTCGTTTCCCGCGCCTGGTACTACATTCACCTCACGGCTGACCCGCAGGATGGCGACACCGTTTATGTCAATAACCTGTCGCTGTGGAAATCGGTGGATGCTGGCAAGACGTATGACCAGATTACCACCCCACACGGCGATAACCACGACATTTGGATTAACCCCAACGACCCGCAGCGGATGGTGCAGGGGAATGACGGGGGGGCGTGTGTCACGGTGAATGGGGGTGTTTCGTGGTCAACGATTTATAACCAGCCAACGGCGCAGTTTTACCATTTGGATGTGAGTAACCAGGATCCGTATATTGTCTATGGGACGCAGCAGGATAACAGCAGTTTGGGGGTGCCGAGTCGCAGTAACGGCCGTTCTATCACCTGGGCCGACTGTTTCCTCGCGGGTTCTGGCGAAAGCGGCTACATCGCCGTCAACCCTGACGACCCCGACATTGTGTTTGTGGGCGCGATTGGCAGTTCCCCCGGCGGCGGCAACGCCTTGCAGCGGTATGATCATCGCACCAAACAAATTCGCCTGGTGACAACCTGGCCGGTGGGGATGCGCGGCTATGGCGCAGGGCAGCACAAACACCGCTTTGCCTGGACCTACCCCATCATTTACTCCCCCCACGACAGCAATGTGATTTATATTGGCGGCAACTACGTTTTTAAAACGACTAACGAAGGGCAAAGCTGGCAAGCCATTAGCCCTGACCTGACGCGAGCCGACCCGGAAACGCTTCAACCAACCGGTGGCCCGATCAACAAGGACGCGCTGGGGGCGGAAACCTACGCCACCGTCTTCGCGCTGGCTGAATCTCCCCATGAACAGGGGGTGCTGTGGGCTGGTTCTGACGACGGGTATTTGCACATTACCAAAGATGGCGGGGCTAACTGGACAAAGCTGGAGCCGGGTTGGCCGGAGTGGATGATGGTGAGCATGATTGAGCCATCGCCCCATGACCCGGCAACGGCGTATGTGGCGGGGACGCGCTACAAGCTGGATGATTACCAGCCCTACCTCTACAAAACAACGGATTACGGCCAAAGCTGGACGCGCATTAACGACGGCATTGCCGATGACGACTTTACGCGGGCGATTCGGGAAGACCCGAACCGGCAAGGGTTGCTGTATGCTGGAACGGAAACAGGGCTGTATATCTCCTTCGATGATGGTGGCTCGTGGGAGCGTTTCCAACTCAATTTGCCTGTCACGCCAATCCATGATTTGAAGGTGAAGAATCAGGATTTGGTGGTGGCAACACACGGCCGTTCCTTCTGGATTCTCGATGACATTACGCCGCTGTACCAGTACAGCGATGAACTGCGCGAAAAGACGGCGCATCTGTTTAAGCCGCGCCGCAGCGTGCGGGTGCTGCCCAAGATTTTTGAAGGGTTTAGCCGAGGGGTCTTGAATAAGAAGAGCTACATGAGTACGCTGGGGATTGTGGCGGCCTTTACGCAGACCAAGACAAAGGAGGGGCGGCTGGATGCCAGCTTCCACGATTCGGGTGAGAACCCACCGCGTGAGGTGATTGTCACCTACCACTTGCAGGCTGCGCTGGAGAAGCCGCTGAAGCTTGTTTTTAAGGATTCGGCCGGCAACGAGGTGCGTTCGTTTGATGGGTATGTGGAACCGAGCGATGATGATAAGAAGAAAAAGGGCGGTGATGAGCTGGAAGCGCCGATGGAAGCGGGCTGGAATCGGTTCCTATGGGACATGCACTATCCGCCGGTGACGAAGATTAAAGGTAGTGACCCCATATCAGAGGCCACCATCGAAGGTGCAATGGTGGCTCCGGGTACCTACTCAGTGACGCTGGTGGTGGGTGAGGAGAGTATGACCGAGACTTTTGAGATTGTGCAGGAGCCTGGCACAACGGGGACGCAGGCAGATTTAGAGGCGCAGCGGGATTTGTGGCTGGCGATCAACGGCAAGCTGGATGAAGCGGCCAAGGCGATTAATCGGTCACGCGACCTGCGGGCGCAGTTGGCAGGCTGGGCAGAACGGGTTGGTCATGAAGAGCTGGCGCAGCAGGCTTCTGACCTGCGGAAAATGGTGCTGGCGATTGAAGAGAAGCTCCACGTGCCGGATTTGCGGCCGGGTTGGGCGGATGGCATTAACGCCGGTACGCGGCTGTTTGAGCAGTTGGCGGGGTTGCCATCGGCCGTTAATCTGGGTGATTACAAGCCGACGGATCAGGCGCAAGAGGTGCTTGCCGATTTAGCGGGTCAGATTGATGCCGTGCTGGCGGAAATGAATAGCTTTATCAAGAAGGATATTGCTAACTTTAATGATTCTATGGAGGGGGTAACGGCCGTTGTTCCACAATAGTGGCGTTTGGTTAAGGTTCTAGCAAATGGGAGATTAGAGATTGGAAATGAAAGACGGTCAATCTCCAATCTCCTCTTTGGCAATAGGCCGTATGTGTTATGTGGGTTTTTATTGGCTGCCGTTAGTATCTTAACGATGAAATTCGTGTAAGCTAAACAAGAAAATGAACTACAGATGCACACAGATAAACACTGATTTTCTTATCTGTTTTCATCTGCGTTTATCTGTAGTTGATTCATCTTTTTGGTTGCGGCTTGTCCGCGTTAGGATCATAACATGGCTTTAGATGAAACATATCGCAATGAGGTAATGGGGAAGTTGGAGCTGGTTTTGCCCGATGTGCATGACCGCAAGATGTTTGGTGGGCTGGGGATTTATAGCGAGACGTGGTTTTTTGCCCTGATCACGAGTGATAATGTGCTGTATTTTAAGGTAGATGACAGCAACCGTGTGGAGTATGAGGGGCGGGGGATGCCACGGTTTGAGCGGATGCCGTATTATCGGGTGCCGGATGGGGTGCTGGAGGATTTGGAGCAGTTAAAGGGGTGGGCAGAAACGGCCGTTTCTGTTGCCAAACGTGCTAAGAAAAAGGTATGATTTGCTCAGAAAATTGCCCTAATTTGGCTATTTGTAATGAGGCAATTAATACTCTCTTGTTACAATCCTTTTCTTATGGATAGACAGGTTCACGACACAAACAACCAAATGCCGTATGATGGCGAAGACGTTATTTCACAAATATATCTCAAGAATATTTATGATAATGTACGCTGGACGATTCTTAGCCTTCTTTGTGGTACGTTTGTTTATTTTTACCTGGCCTGGCAATTAAACGCCTGGCAGCTATATGTTGTTGGAGCCGTTTCTATTCTTGGCACCCTCATTGCTGCCATCAACTTTTTCCCTTCGCTGGTTCTTTCCCCCAATGCACGAATTAGCTCGTTGATGTTGAGCAGCGAGATCATTGTTGTTGCTGGGGTGGTGCTGCTTGAAGGGATGGGTTGGATATTGGCATTCACCCTCATTTTGGCTTCGGGAACCATTTTGATGTTGAGTATGCGGCGGCCATCGTGGCAGTTTATTTTGCGTACAGCATTGGTGGCTCTCGTCTTAATAGGCAGTAATTGGCTTGAATTGCCGTTTCGGCTACCCATTAGAGAGATTGCGCTTTGGCAATATATCTTTGTGATCTTGGTTGCCGTTTTTGGTATTGCTCTACTCTATAACGTCTTTTGGAACTGGCGCAACCAGTCACTGCGAACGCGCCTCATTACGACTTTTGGCTTTGTGGCAATGCTGACGATTTTAGGGGTAGCGATTTTCCTGAACCAGTCGGAGCGTGTGCTTTTGCAGACGCAAATGAGCAAGAGCCTTCAGCAGCGGGTTGGGGTGCAGGCGGCCTTTGTTTCCTCAACGTTGCAGCGCGAGGTGGGTGTGTTGCAGTCGCTGGGAAATGAACCGGCTTTGCAAGCTGTGTTGGCAAACGGCCGTTCTTCTGAATCAGCCGCACAAATTCTGCAAGCCATCTACGAAGCAAACGCCAGCTACCAAGCCCTTTGGCTGCTGGATGATAGCAAAGTTGTGGTGCAGGCATCGGCCCCAACGGCCGTTTTTCCCGCCCAACCCACATGGCAGCCAACCGTGAACAGCGGGCAACCCTACCTAGGCGACCTGAAATTTATAGACGACCGCTACGAATTGCTCATCGCCGTACCCATTCATGCGTCAGGCGAAACGGCCGTTATTGGCACACTCTTATTAAGCTACAATCTGCGCCACCTGCTTGATCAAATGCGCTTGCTCGATCAAAACGCCGGTGGACAGTTGCAAATCGTAACGCCAGAAGGGGTAGTTGCGCTCAATAACCTGCTCGCCCCACCCACTCCTATTGACCTCACACCCACCCAGATCAATCGGCTGCGGGCTGTTGATGCCTTAACCATCGAAAACAACCTGAACATTTTGGAGGTTATGAGTTTGTCGCCCGTTGTGGGGCGAACGGCCGTTAGCAACCTCCAATGGAACATCCTCCTCACCCTAGCCGAAACCCAAGCCTTTGCCATCAGCAACGAACAAGAAAATTATAACATCCTCATAGGCATGGTTGGAGCCATCGTCTCCATCATCATCTCCTTTTTCTTCAGCAACGCCTTTGTGCGCCCCATCTCTCGCCTAACCGAAGCCGCCATTCGCGTCACCGACGGCGATCTAAGTGCCACCGTAACCGTTGACACCAACAATGAAATTGGCGTTTTAGCCCGCGCCTTCAACACCATGACCTATCAGATTCGGGAAAACGTCAACGAACTGGAAGCCACAGTCGCCCGTCGCACCGCCGCCTTATCCCAGGCCAATGCCCAGCTAGGCAGCAGTGAATTGCGCTACCGCGCCCTGGCAACCCTTGTGGCTGATTATGCTGGCGTTGTTGTCGCCACGGCTGACGGCACGTTTGCCATTGACTGGCTGAGCGACCAGGCCAAATGGCTGTTGAGTGACGCGGTAGATGGAGATTTATCTCAGCTTTTGCGTAGCATTCATCCCGATGACCTGGAAGATGCTTTAGCCATGATTGACCGGGTGCAAAAAGGAGATCAAAGCTCGGTTGACCTTCGCTTTTACAACAAGCCAGACCGATTCCTGTGGCTGCGGGTTCATGCCTACGGCTTTGCTGACCCTGTGGACAGCAGCAAACAGCAAATTTATGTGGCTGCACAAGATATTACCAGCGAGCGGCAGACGCAGGAAGCGTTGAGCCAAGCCGAGCGGCTGCGTAGTGTAGGGGTTTTGGCTGGCGGCATTGCCCATGATTTTAATAATCTGCTGACTGGTATTTTGGGGCAGGCCTCTCTGGTGAAACTGCGGCTGCAGCAAAGGCGACCCATTGAAAAGAACATAGACAGCGTGATTAAGGCGGCAGAGCACGCCGCTGATCTGACCCAAAAGCTGTTGGCCTATGCAGGTAAGGGACGTTTTGAGCTGCGGGTGATTGATATAAACCAGCTTTTGGCCGACAATCGCTTATTTTTGCAGACACTCATTCCGGCGCGTGTTCGCTTTGTGCTGCAGCCGGCCGCTCACGCCGCCTACATTGAAGCCGATCCGGGGCAAATTCAGCAGGTGGTCATGAACCTGATCTTGAATGCGGTAAATGCCTGTGCGGAAAATGGGGGAGAGGTGCATGTGCAAACACGGCCGTTAATTGTGACCAACACTCCGCCACCAACCATTGCCGAAACGCCGCTGAAGCCGGGCGAATATCATACCCTGATTGTGCGTGACACGGGCAAAGGGATGGATGAGACAGTTTTATCCCACATTTTTGAGCCCTTCTTCACCACTCGTGAAAACGGCCGTGGGTTAGGGCTGTCAGCCACTCTAGGCATCATTCAGGCGCATCATGGTGGGCTGCATGTTAGCAGTACGCCCGGCGTTGGCACCACATTTTACATCTATCTGCCCGCCACCAGTGCGCCATCAGCACCAAAGCCAGAGGCTCATACAACGGCCACGGTTTCCGCTACAGCCAACACGATCTTGCTCGTTGATGATGAAGCTTGGGTGCGTGATGTGGTTGAGGATGGTTTAACTTCTTTTGGCTTTCGGGTTTTTACCGCCGATAATGGTCGTGAAGGTTTAATTCTGCACAAGGCGCATCGAGAGCAGCTACAGCTTGTGATTGTTGATATGCAAATGCCATTGATGAGCGGAGCAGAATTTATTGAGCACATTCGCTATGAAGACCCTAACCTAAAGATTATTTTGTCTTCAGGCTATAGCGCGACAGATCTTGAGCCTTCGTTGTCAAATGATAGCCATATCTGGTTTTTACAAAAGCCTTACTCAGTGGAACAATTGGTTTGGGTAGTTAACCAGGTTTTGCAAGCATAAAGGTGATAAATTTGGTACGTGGTGCGTGCTCATTGTGTTTGACGCACCACGCTAAAAGCAAATTTAAACGGCCGTTGGCAACGTCAAATTAAACTGTGCCCCGCCCCCCGGCGCGTCATCTACCCAAATCTGCCCCCCATGGGCTTCCACGGCCAACCGACAAAACGCTAGTCCCAGCCCCAGCCCCTTTGACGACGTTTCGTCATCCTTAATCCGCTGGAATTTTTCAAAAATCGTTTCGCGGTACCCCTTGGGAATCCCCTCTCCCTCATCGCTTACTGACAGGAAAAGCATGTTTTCCTTCTTGTCATCCCGCCGTGCCACAATGGTGATCCGCTTGTTGTCCAGGCTGTGCTTAATGGCATTGTCTACCAAATTGACCAGTACCCGCTGAATCATATCCTCTTCAATCCGCAGATGAGGAATGTCAGGCTCGATGTTGCTGGTAAAGACAATTTCCCGGCGTTCCAGATTGGGTGATTCAATTTCGTAAACATCCTCAATCAGCTTTTGCACCGGCACCTGCTTTAGCTCACGCACCGGGCTGCCCGCTTCCAGCCGGTCAATGTCCAGCAGTGAGCGGATGAGGGATTGCAGGTGATGACTGCTGCGCTTGGCAATATCGAGCATGGACAGGAGGCTTTCGTCGCTGTCGGCCGGCATTTGGAATTTGATGAGTTCCAGGCTGGCGATGACATTGCCCAGCGGGCTTTGCAGGTCGTGGAACAGCATGGCCGTCAGGTCGCGGCGCATCTCTTCCAGTTCCACCTGTTTGGAAATGTCGTGGTGAATCCACTGAATCATGTCGTGGTCGCCAAAGCTGGTGCGCTTGGCGTAAATTTCCACGTGGATGGGGTGGCGATCCTTGGGTAGTGCCTGGCTGGTAAAAACGCGCACGCTGTCGCCACGTACCTGCTTGGCGGGGGGCAGGGTGGTGTCTGGCGGGTGCAGCTCGGAAATGTGCAGCCCAATCAGACTGTCGCGTGTGTAGCCAAAGAAGTTGATGGCGCGGCGGTTGGCTTCCACAATATAGCCATCGAGGTCGGTGAGCAGAATGGGATCTACGCTGCCTTGGAAGAGGCTTTGGTAGCTGGCCTGGGCGGCCTGGGTGCGGGCAAACTGTTGGGCGTTGGCAATGGCGCTGCTGGCGATGTTGGCAAGGTTGATAAGGAGGTCGAGGTCTTCTTGGGTAAAACGGCCGTTAATCGGATTAATCGCCTGAATCGTTCCCCACACCTCTCCCTTCGACTGTACTGGCGCACATAGCATGGCTCGCGTCACCGCTCCGGTGCGTTTGTCACCCAAACGACCAAACCTCGAATCCTGGCTGGTGTCATTGACAATAAGTGGCTCGCTATGCTCCATCACCCAACCTGAAATGCCTTGGTTAGACGGCAGCCGCAGCCCCACGATCTTGTCGCTGCCCAGCCCTTCAGCCGTGCGGTAAACCAGTTCGTTGGTTTTCTTATCCACCAGCGCAATCGAAATGGCTTCGGCGTTGAGCAACTCATTCATCTGCGTCAGCAAATGCTGCATAATTTCGTTAATATCGAGCGAGGAGTTAATAACCGAGCTGGCTTCCCGCAGCAGGTTGGTAATTTGAAGCTGCCGTATGGACTTTTCGTAAAGCCGCGCGTTTTGGATGGTGCTAGCCGTCAGACTAGAAATGGCGCTCAGCAGACTGAGGTCGCTGTCATCAAACTGGCTGGTGCCCGGTTTGTGAACGGTGATCGCTCCAATGGCCTGATTCCGCACCACAAACGGGGTACACATCACCGACAAGGATTCGACCGGGTACTTGTCGTCTGGCCGTGGCAGCCAGCGGCTGTCGTTGAGCGTATCGTGGATGACGCTTGGTTCCCGATTGCGAATGACCCAACCAGCTAGCCCATTGTGAATAATATCGCTTAGAAAAAGGGTAAATTGTTTGTTACTGTACTGGTCGTTGGCTAACCAGGCGTGCTCAACTTCTAGCTGCTCATCCACAACAATGATGCTGCCATCGCGGGCATCGAGTTGTTTGACGGCTACCTTGAGCACACGCGGTAAGATGGTGTTGATATCCAACCCATCAGCCGCGATTTGGTTGAGCATGTCGTTGACGAGATAGAGGGTTTGCAGCCGTTCGCTGTCTTTGACTTCACTTAGGAGTTCTGGATTCATTGTTTCCATAGACCAAAATTAGACAATACGTATTCCACTACGATGTTGTGATGATGAAGAATGTTTGATGATGACTCTCACGATACTGCTGCAATTGACACATCCGTTTTCTACCCGTTAATTGTGTTCTGGTCAAGCATTTGCTTTTATTAAACAGCCATTTCACCATTTTGTTCGTAAAAATAAAGATATTTCTGTCTAAATGAGACGTAAACTAGGAGTCACATCCAGGTTAAGGGTATCAAAACGGCCGTTTTTGAAAGCCCAATACGCGGCTGCCCCAATCATGGCCGCGTTGTCGGTGCAAAGGACGGGGGGGGGGTAGCGCACGGGCAAATCAATTTGCTGGCTCATCGCCTGGCGTAGCGCCCGGTTGGCCGACACCCCCCCCGCCAGATGAACGGCCGTTACCCCATGTTCCTGCGCCGCCTGCACCGTCTTGCTCACCAGCGACTCCACTACGGCGGCCTGAAAGCTGGCGGCCAAATCATTCACAGGCAGACGGTTGCTTTCAAATTTTTTGGTTTGGCGCAAAACGGCCGTTTTCAGCCCGCTAAAACTAAAATTATACCCATGCTCGCTCTGCATCACGGCGCGGGGGAAGCGGTACGCCTGCGCGTTGCCCTGCGTCGCTGCCTTGTCAATGGCCGGCCCACCCGGATACGGCAGCCCCAGCAGCCGCCCCACTTTGTCAAACGCCTCACCCGCCGCATCATCCAGCGTCCCACCCAAATGCTCATACACCCCGTGGTCACGCATCAAATAAAGCTCGGTATGGCCGCCGCTTACCACTAGCGTCAGCAGCGGAAATTCAATCTCCGCCGCCGCTTCCGTTAGCCACAGCGAATAGATGTGGCCTTCGATGTGGTTGACCCCAATCAGCGGTTTGCGCCGCGCCAGCGCCAGCCCTTTGGCGGCGTTCACCCCCACCAGCAGCGATCCTACCAGCCCCGGCCCCTTCGTCACGGCAATGGCATCAAGGTCGTCATAGCCGATGTGGGCCTGCTGCATTGCCTGCCGAATGACGGCATAAATTAGCTCCACATGCTTGCGCGAAGCCACTTCAGGAAAAACCCCGCCGTACTTAGCGTGTAAATCGGTTTGGCTGGCGATCACGTTGCTGAGCATCCGCGTACCGTTTTCAACCACGGCGGCGGCGGTTTCATCACACGATGTTTCTATCGCCAGAATGCGAATCATTTGTTTTTCGGGGGTGACCATAGGGCTAATTCTATCCTTAAGGGTGGGCTTACGTGTAAAACAGATTACTTTTTGCTTGCAAAAGTACCCACAAAGTTCATAAAAATCTCATATAGATTTATCGAGGTTGTTTATGCTTGTTTGCAGATAGAGATTAGGAGACTCGGAGATTAAGAGATTATTGGATAGCCGTAGTCTCCCAGTCTCTTAGTCTCTCAATCTCCCACACTGCTGGAGAATTGCTTGCAGCAGCGTCTCTTCCTGATTAGGCAGCACGGTGCGGGGGTCGAGGAGAAAACGGCCGTTTTGAATGCGCCCAATCACCGGTGGGTTGTTGCCGCGCAGCCGCGCAGCCAGTTCATCCGGGTTGGGGTGGGGCAGGGCCAGCAGCGTGGTGGGCAAGCTGGTGCCAGGCAATGAGCCGCCGCCGACGGTCGAACGGCCGTTAATCACCTCACACTCAATCCCGCTCTCTGCCAGTCGGGTTGCCCATTGCTCCGCCCGTGCCGTAATGGCAGCCAGCGGTGCCGCAATCATCTGCCACACCGGAATCTGGGTCGTGGCTTGTTCCGCCGCATAATGGCGCAGCGTGGCCGCCAATGCTGCCAGACACAGCTTGTCAGCTCGCACCGCCCGCGCCAGCGGATGCCGCTTTAGCTGGGCGATCAGGTCGGCGCGGCCGCACAAAATGCCCGCCTGCGGCCCCCCCAGCAGCTTGTCGCCGCTAAACGCCACCACATCACACCCGGCTTCCAACCCCTCCGTCACCGTCGGCTCTGGCTCCAGCCCATAGGGAGCCACGTCCAGCAGCGCCCCGCTCCCCTGGTCATAGAGCAGGGGCAACTGGTGGGCGTGTGCCAGTTCGGCCAGTTCGGCCAGCGTTGGTTCGCTGGTAAAGCCGATGATTTTGTAGTTGGAGTGGTGGGCAACCAAAATGGCGGCGGTGTTGGCGCTGATGGCGTTGGCGTAGTCGCGCAGGTGGGTTTTGTTGGTGGTGCCAACTTCCACCAGCTTAGCCCCCGACTGCACCATCACGTCGGGGATGCGGAAGCCGCCGCCGATTTCGACAAGCTGCCCCCGGCTGATGATGACTTCGCGCCCCTGGCAAAGGGTGGTGAGCATGAGCAGGACGGCGGCGGCGTTGTTGTTGACGACGAGGGAGGCGGCGGAGCCGGTAATCTGGTTGAGCAGTTGTTCGCCGTGGATGGTGCGGGAGCCGCGCTGTCCGGCTTCGGGGTCGTATTCGAGGGTGGAGTAGGTGGAAGAAACGGCCGTTATTGCCGCCACTGCCCCCTCACTCAGCGGTGCCCGCCCCAAATTGGTGTGGACAATTACCCCCGTGCCGTTGATCACCGGTCGTAATGTGGCCCCAAACTGGTCGTCCAGCCACGCCTGCGCCAGCCCTAACAGGTCGCTGGCCGTTATGCTACCGTTCCCGCCGGACAAAATGTGCTGTCGCCGCTGGTCAAGGGTATGGCGCAACGCTTCGGTGGTCAATAAACGGCCGTATTCCCCCACCAGCCCCTCCGCTTGCAGCAGCAATTTGTCCACGCTGGGCAGGTGACGTAAAAGGGAGCGATTATTGGGGTTATCGTTGTTCATACGAGAGAGTAATCGGTAATCAGTAATCGGTAATCAGTGACCTCGTTACTGATTACCGATTACCGATTACTGATTACTGTAGCTGTGCGGCCCGCGTGCGGACTTGCAGCAGAAATTCAAACAAAATAAAGACGACTGCTACCAAAATGACGATGGCGATGCCGAGGGTGCGGTTCATTTGCAGCCAGGTACAGAAGGCGATCCACAGCCCCACCCACATCGCCTGCCGCAGCGTGAGCAGGAAGCCGGGGGTTTGGCTAGAGCCGCTGAACCGTTTGTTGAGGAAAAAGACAAAGGGCAGCACCAGCCCGGTGACGGCCACGAGGACGGCGGCGAGAAAGGCGAGGATGATTTCGCTGTTGGCGGCGGCCATCAGGGTGGGGGCATCAATGGTGCCTTGCGCCGTAGCCCGCACCAAATCCAGCCGCTCCACGTCAAACGGCCACCAGTTGTCCACAATGTGGTTGAGCGACAGCAGCCCCAGCCCCAGCAGGCTGAGGCCAAACAGCAGGGAGGGGATGACGCCGAGGCGGGTGAGGAATCCTTTCATAGGGGTGATTATACTTGAGTAGGGGCGTATTGCATACGCCCTTATCCCTTTCCCGCAATTCTCAGTTTAGCCCACGCCTTTGGCAGGGGCGGGATGACCGGGGGTAAAGCTGGCAACGCCGCTGGCCTTTTCTCCCGGTCGTCTCGCCCATGTATTGTCCAAACACACCGTTTTCGGCCACCACAAGGGCGAGACGGCGCGGAGACAGCACCATTTGTTCACCTTGCGCTTATCCGCGCCATCCCGCCCCCACCCTTAGCTGGCCCTTTGAACCGGATTTTTGGGGTTGAAAGCGCGGCTACAACCTGCTAGACTGCTGCCAACCAAACCGCCAGAGGCACTGCCCGATGAACGACCGCGACATTATCCAGCAGATTGAACAGATTTTAGACCGCCGCCTGTTTTTGAAGCCATACGAGCCAGACAAGCTGCGCGGAAAGAAAAGCTTCTGCCTCAACGAGGCGGGGCAGGTCATTCACCTCGGTCTGCCCCAGTGTGGCCTCAATGATGCCCTTATCAGCCAACTTTCCCCCATGCTCCAACAGTTGGGGCAGCTACAGACGCTCTCTTTAAGGAATAACCAAATCAGCGACCTCTCGTTTTTGTCGGGGCTGGGGCAGCTACAGACGCTCGATTTAAGTTCTAACCCAATCAGCGACCTCTCGTTTTTGTCGGGGCTGGGGCAGCTACAGACGCTCGATTTAAGTTCTAACCCAATCAGCGACCTCTCGTTTTTGTCGGGGCTGGGGCAGCTACAGACGCTCGATTTAAGTTCTAACCCAATCAGCGACCTCTCGTTTTTGTCGGGGCTGGGGCAGCTACAGACGCTCGATTTAAGTTCTAACCCAATCAGCGACCTCTCGTTTTTGTCGGGGCTGGGGCAGCTACAGACGCTCGATTTAAGTTCTAACCCAATCAGCGACCTCTCGTTTTTGTCGGGGCTGGGGCAGCTACAGACGCTCGATTTAAGTTCTAACCCAATCAGCGACCTCTCGTTTTTGTCGGGGCTGGGGCAGCTACAGACGCTCGATTTAAGTTCTAACCCAATCAGCGACCTCTCGTTTTTGTCGGGGCTGGGGCAGCTACAGACGCTCGATTTAAGTTCTAACCCAATCAGCGACCTCTCGTTTTTGTCGGGGCTGGGGCAGCTACAGACGCTCGATTTAAGTTCTAACCCAATCAGCGACCTCTCGTTTTTGTCGGGGCTGGGGCAGCTACAGACGCTCGATTTAAGTTCTAACCCAATCAGCGACCTCTCGTTTTTGTCGGGGCTGGGGCAGCTACAGACGCTCGATTTAAGTTCTAACCCAATCAGCGACCTCTCGTTTTTGTCGGGGCTGGGGCAGCTACAGACGCTCGATTTAAGTTCTAACCCAATCAGCGACCTCTCGTTTTTGTCGGGGCTGGGGCAGCTACAGACGCTCGATTTAAGTTCTAACCCAATCAGCGACCTCTCGTTTTTGTCGGGGCTGGGGCAGCTACAGACGCTCGATTTAAGTTCTAACCAAATCAGTGACCTCTCGTTTTTGCAGCATTTGCCTGCTTTGGAACAGGTTGATCTGGCTAAAAACAAGTTAACAGAGCTGCCAGCCTGGATCACCGAAAAGGGGTTGGGCATTGATGTAATCAGTAAATACGGTGGCAATCACGGGGATATTAGGCTGGCTGAAAATCCCATTGCCACGCCGCCGCTGGAAATTGTGCAGCAGGGCAAGGCGGCCATCCGCGCCTACTTCCGTTCGCTGGAAGGGCAAGAAACGGTGCAGCTCAACGAGGTCAAGCTGCTGCTGGTGGGGGAAGGGATGGCCGGCAAAACGTCGCTGCTCAAGCGGCTGCAGGGGCTTCCCTTTGATGCCCAGGAGTCGCAAACCCACGGCATCAACGTGGTCACGCTCCCCGCCGCCAGCATCAGCGGGCTGGAAGCCCACGCCGACCTGGCCGAATGCCAGCTCCACTGCTGGGATTTTGGCGGGCAGGAAATCATGCACGCCTCACACCAATTCTTCCTCAGCCAGCGCGCCCTCTACATCCTCGTCATTGACAGCCGCACCGACGACAAAAAGCACCACTGGCTCAAGCATATCGAAAAATTTGGCGGCAAATCCTCTCCCCTCATCGTCGCCATGAACAAAATGGATATCAACCCTGGCTACAACGTCGAGCAAAACAGCCTCAACAGCAGCTTTCCCAGCATCAAAAACCGCTTCGTCCGCCTCTCCTGCCACACCGAGGCTGGCCTGCCCGACCTCATCCACCACATCGCCGCCGCCATCCCCGAAACCTCCCTCTTTGGCAGCCCGATCAGCGTCGCCTGGATGAACGTCAAAAACCAGCTTGAACGGGAAACAGCCTCCAAACGGTACATCAGCCAAGCTCGCTTTCTCGCCATCTGCCAGGAGAACAACGTCCACGACCGCGACAGCCAGCAAACCCTCCTGCAATACCTCCACGATCTCGGCATCGTCCTCTATTTCAAGCAGCTCAACCTCGCCAGCATCTACGTCCTCGACCCCCACTGGGTCACCATCGGCGTTTACAAAATCATCAATTCCGAAAAGGTGGTTGAAGGGCGGCTGCAAGAAAGCGACCTCGACTACATTCTCAACGAGGAGCCGATCAAAAAGCAAGAATATGACCCGGCCAGCAAGCAAAGCATTCGCTACAGCCTCGACGAACAACGCTACATCCTCAACATCATGCAGCAGTTTGAACTCTGCTACCTCTATAACGAGCGACGGCGCGAATACATCATCCCCAGCCAGCTTCCCAAAGAGATCAACAGCGAGCCAAACCTGGATGAAGGTACCCCGCTGCGCTTTATCATGCGCTACGACTATCTGCCTGCCACCATCATCCCGCGCACCATGATTGACTTCAGAAACGACATCGAGCCGGGGCAGCAGTGGCGTTTTGGCATGGTGCTCCAAAACTCCAGCACCCAGTGCCGCGCCAAAATCAAGGCCGATGAGCAGAAAAAGTCCATCGAGATCACCGTGCAGGGGGAAGCCCACCGCAAGCGGGAATATTTTGCCATCATCCGCCACACCCTGCGCGACATCAGCAGCGAATTTGAAAATTTGCAGATTGAGGAGTGGATTCCGCTGCCCGGCCACCCCGACTTTTTGGTTGAGTACCAGGTGCTGCTGGGGCATGAGCAGGAAAAGCGGGAGGAATATTTTGACGGCAAGCTGCGCAAGAGCTTCCCCGTCTCCCAACTGCTGGACAGCGTCATCAGCCCCGCCGACCGCCAGCGGGATAGCCATTTGTTAAACGACATGCTGCGCGATGCCAAAATGGTGAACTTTGGGACTTACTATGCGGGGGAACATCATGAGGGAGACAGAACGCAGGTGGGCGACATTACCGAGGCCACCGGAATAGCTGTTGGCAGAAAGAGCCGGGCCAGCGTGGGCAGCAGCCTCCCGCCCACCCCGCCCCCGCTGACAGAAGCAGAGCAAGCGGAGCTGGCTGCCCTCGCCACCCACAAACAACTGCTTGAGCGCCCCCTGCGGCTGTGGGCGCGGGTGGCAGCGGTGGGGTATGTGCTGCTGTATGTGGGGTTGCTGCTGCTGGTTTGGTGGCTGCTCAACAAGCTGGTGGCGTGGCAAAGCTGGGACACGCTGGAGCCGTATACGTGGATTGTAAGCGTGGTGATGGCTCTGGCCGCACCGCTGCTCGTCTGGTTGGCTCCAGACCGGCTTAGCCCATACGCGCTGAGGGATTGGCTATTTGCGCGGCTGCAGCGGCGCAGCTTTGAGAAACATGGGTTCAAGCTGGAACGGTATGAGGCACTGCGGGCAAGGGTGTAGCAGTTGCGTTTCAGGCTCTTTTCATTTCGAGCGCAGATAACGGGAGGCCAAAAAAGTGGGCAAGCTGGGTGGCGTAGTGGGAAACGGTTTCTGTCAACCTTTCCCCACACCATTCCTCAAACAGTTCCACCGTAACACCAATCCCGCTGTCTGACCGATCATACCGCCAGGTTCCCACAATGCGGCCATGCTCCAGCACAACCCCCTCAATGTGCCCGGCCGGCCGCCACACCCGTTTGTAATACGCCATATCAATCAGCCAACTTTTTTCCCGGTGCCCCAGCAGCAGCGGTTCAAAGCGGTAAAGCAGCCGAATCGGCCACGCTTCCCGTTCCGGCGGCGTTTCGGCCATCGCCTCCAGGTCGGAGAGCAGTGCCAGCATTGGCGTTCCCGCCGCGTCCAATTCCACCACCCCCTCGCCCAGTGCCTTCAGCCAGCGGCGAATGTCGCTCAGATTACGGCCGCGCCAATAGCCAATGTCCTGCACCGTGGCCGGGCCATAGGCGTGGAGAAAACGCCACACCAGCTCAATGTTGGCTGCCTCGGCGTTGGGCGGTACCCATTTCAGGTCGGGTAGCCAATAGTCGCGGTGGGCAAACAGCCCCTCGCTGCCGTCCCGCCCAGCGTGGCAGGCGTGGCCGCGATAGACCAAATCGCGGAAGATGCCGCCCCAGGCGGAAAAAAGATCGCCGTGAACATCCAAATCGCTGTCGCGCAGGTCGCTGCGCCCCATGATTCCCCGTTGCCGCAGCAGTTCGGCCAAATCGGCCACCAATTGCTGGTATTGGGCGTGGTCTACGCCGCTTTTCACCGCCCGCAGCTCTTGCCACGCCACTTCCAAAGGCATGGCAGCGTGGATGAGCGCCCATTCACGGCTGGTGTAAAGATGGAGCGTTTGCCGCTGCCCCCATAGCTTGACCAAGCTGCGTTCGGTAAACAGCATCTCTTCAAAGCGGGCGTAGGTTAACCCGGTGGTGCGGTTCCACAGGGAAATGGCGGCGGCGGGGAGGATTTGGGCTTGGATGCCAGCGAGGGTGGAAACGGCCGTTGTGACAGCTTCTGTCAACACCCCATCAAACGGCTTCACCAGCCCCGACCGCCGCAGCCGAAACCAGCGAATTTGCGCTTCTGTCAGTCGAATCATTGGACGTTACAGAAGAAGTTCAACTTCTTTTGAGAAGTTGAACTTCTAAATAGGTATTTGCAAGGCCAGGAGGGTCTGGTTGTTAGCCTGGTAGCCAACGAGGAAATAGTTGTCAATCATAGGGTGTAGCTTAAGGAAATTATCCACCTGCTCAAAATAAATTGCAATGAGAGATCAAGTTATCCCCAATTTACGAAGTCGGCTACGAATAGCGGATGGCTGACGTTCCAACAGGTTGGAGATGGCCTGCGTACCATGGTGGTTGATAAAAAGCTGTCGCAACTTTTCATCTTCTTCGTTTGACCAGGTTTCGTAAGCACGGGGATAGCTGGCCTTGATTTGGTTTAACCGCTCGTGGTAGGCGGATGTGGTGGCATATACAGGATCGGGTTGTTCGGTCGTTTCTAGCCAGTAAATGAGCCGCATGATGTGGAGTTCGTCGAACTCGATGGTCTCGTTGAAGGCATCGAAGTAGGGGCGCAGATAATCGGTGTCGAGTTCGGCGAATTTTTGGAGAACGGCCGTTTGCACCTCCTCCATCAAACCCGAAGCCATCCGTAGCTTCTCCACAGGTAGCCTATTTCCAGCCTCCACATAGTTGCTCAAATGTCCCAAAATCGTCCTTCGCTTTACAGCATAATTCGCCATTAACGCCTCGATAGATTGTCCGTTAGCAAAGGCTTCTCCCACCTCTTCCCAGCGGGATTTGCTAATGGTGGTGCGGTGGGGCTGGGCAGCAGGGCGGGATGGGGCGATTTTAGGCTTTTCGCTCAAGTTATTTTTGGCGCAAAAATTACGGATGAGAGGTAGGAAG
The DNA here is from genome assembly GCA_020634215.1 of Ardenticatenaceae bacterium. Taxonomy (GTDB): domain Bacteria; phylum Chloroflexota; class Anaerolineae; order Promineifilales; family Promineifilaceae; genus JACKCD01. Next base: position 85,052 of record JACKCD010000019.1, read on the forward strand.
ATGTCGGCATATTGTTCTACTTTGGCTTGGCCGATGCCGTGTAACTGGCTAAAGGTGTTGGCTGAATGGGGGAAGTAGGTTGCCATTTCTTGTAAGGCACGGTCGGGGAAGATGACGTAGGGAGGAACGCCAACCTGGTCGGCCAGTTCCTTGCGTTTTTGGCGCAGGAGGTGGAAGAGGGTGGGGTCGTAAACGGCCGTTTCCATTTCCACGCTCCTTATCACTTGTTTGGCTAATTGGCCCCACACTTTTGCCTCATTTTTGAGTACGGACCAAGCGGCATTGGTTAGCTTAAGGCCGCCATGTTCTTGGTCTTGGACGAGTAGCCCTTGCTGAATGAATTGGCGGGCTAAATGTTGCCAATCACTTTTGGAGAATTCGCGGCCGATGCTGTAGGCGGAGAGGCGATCATGCCCTTTTTGCAACACTTTTTGGGAACGGGAGCCGCGAAGCACGTCAATGATGTGGTTTATGCCGTATAGCTGGCCGGTGCGGTAGGCGCAGGAGAGAAATTTTTGGGCGGGGATGGTGAGATCGTCTAGTTCGTGTTTTTCACGTAGACAGTTGTCACACATCTGGCAATTATCTTTGGGGTAATTTTCGCCAAAGTAGGCGATGAGTTGTTGGCGGCGGCAAACGGCCGTTTCTGCCCAACTCACCATCGTTTGTAAACGCGCCTCGCTGCCACGCTGCTCAGATTCTGCCCCTTGTTTAATGAAGCGACGAATCGTTGCCACATCGCCGTAGTCAAAGAGCAGCAGACAGTTGGAGCGGAGGCCATCGCGCCCAGCCCGGCCAATTTGCTGGTAATAATGCTCCATGTTTTGCGGCAAATCTACATGTAGGATGAAGCGCACATCGGGTTTGTCTATGCCCATGCCAAAGGCGATGGTGGCGACCATGATTGGCACATTGTCGCGGATGAAGGCCGTTTGGTTGTGGCTGCGCGTAGCATTGTCCAGGCCAGCGTGGTAAGGTAGCACGGATAACCCTCGGTTGGTTAATTCTTCGGTTAGGGTATCTACCGTCTTGCGGGTGGCGCAATAGATAATGCCCGATTGGTCGGGATGGGCGGCGATGAAGTTGAGAGTCTGCTCCAGGGTGTTGGTCTTGGGGGCGACTTCGATGAAGAGGTTGGGGCGGTCGAAGCTGGCGATGAAGGTGTTGCGCTCCTTGAAGTTGAGGCTTTGCTGGATGTCTTGCTGGACGCGAGGTGTAGCGGTGGCAGTAAGGGCGACGGTGACGATGTGGGGTAGCCGCTGGCGCACGGTGACGAGTTGGCGGTATTCGGGGCGAAAGTCGTGGCCCCATTGGGAGATGCAGTGGGCTTCGTCTATGGCGAGGCAGGCGAGATTGCTTTGTTCGAGGAGGAGCAGGGTTTCGGGTCGCAGCAGGGTTTCGGGGGCGACGTAGAGCAGTTTGACGTGGCCTTGGCGGATGGCTTGGCTGGTTTTGAGGTATTGGAGATAGCTGAGGGTGCTGTTGAGGAAAACGGCCGTTATTCCTACCGCCTGCAACTGCGACACCTGATCTTGCATGAGGGAAATAAGGGGTGAAACAACGACGGTGAGGCCATCAAACAGCAATGCCGGAATCTGATAGCAAAGTGATTTGCCGCCACCGGTGGGCATGATGACGAGCGTATCTCGCTTTTTCAGGACGTTGTTAATGATTTCAGCCTGGATGGGGCGGAACTCTTCGTAGCCAAAGATGGTTTGCAGAACTTCTTGAGGAGATTGGAGATTAGAGACTGGAGATTGGGAAATGGGGAGATTGAAGGGAATGGATTGGGGTGTGTCAAAATAGTGGACTTCATCAGATAACGGGTAGTCGGGCAGCCAGAGATCATCATCGTCGTAGGTGGGCAGGAACCAGCCGGAAAGTTGGAGGTAGCAGCGGGGTTCTTCGGCCGACCGATCTGCGGGCTGCCACCAATGCGCCAGGGATACGCGCAATAGCGTGCCTGCGGGAATCTCCTCCGGCGGTTCTTGGAAGCCGACGAAGGTAAGGGTACGTCCGCCATTAGCGGTGGGGTAGCGGTAGCGGATGCGTTTGCCCTCGGTGTCTCGCACTAATAGTTGATCGGGTCGCCAAAACATGGTGCTATAGGTGGGGATGCCTCCTTTTTCGCTGATATACATAGCCCCCGTCTCTCTGTGTTGCACCAAACCATCATAGAGGACATCCAGGCCGCCCGTTTTGGGCGGCATATGTTTTTCGATGAAGGGGATGATGCCAGACAGGGGAGCGAGGCGGACTTTGTGCTGGATGAGGACATCTTCGGTGTGGGGAAGGGGGCGATGGGAGAGAACGGCCGTTTCCACCTCCCACACGTCCCCCACTTCAAACACCATGTTGGCGCGTTCATTGCTCTCCATGTCTGGCGCAACCAGGCGCACACTTTGTCCGGCAAAGGTAATGCCACCAATACAGGCCCTTCCCCCCATTCTCGTTTTAGCGACGATTAAAACTTTCATGAGCGACTGGATAATGAGTGATTTAGAAGTTCAACTTCTTTGGAGAAGTTGAACTTCTTGCTTACCTATGGTTGAATGATGACTTACTACACATCCGGCAGTAAATGCGCCACTTCTAGCTGGTACGCCTCCGCTAATTTGTTAGCCACAAGGGAGCGATGACAGGCAGTTGGCTCCCGCTCTACACAAAAAAGGGCGATGGTCTGGGCAGCGTCAGGTAGGGCATCTAGCAGCGATTGGGACTGAAACTGAGACAAGATTTCGGCTTCGTAGGCCGCGATGAAGGTGTCGGAAAGAGCGGTGCGTTGACGTTTAGCGGTTTTGCTGGCTTTATCGGCCGCCTCTTGGCGGGCGCGAACGGCTTGGCTGGGGGCTAAATCTTGCAGATGCAAGTAACGGATACCCATTTCGGCCAATCGAGCTTGCAAACGCTGGCTGTTGGCAAAGGCGTACTGAGAGTCACGCACCCCGCGTCGCCGCCGAATATCGCAAAAGGTGTCTACCCCAGCCTCAGTCAACGCGGCAAAAAAGCCCTCTTCTGTAAACCCATAAACGCCAATGGTCACAATTTTCAGCTTCATTCTATCTCCTCTGCTCCGGCGTTCCTTTGCTCCCCTGCTTCTTCATATCGTTTACGCGACGTGAAGGTATGTTCCCCAAAGAGGCTCAGCTGCCCAGCGGTGAGGCGGTTGATAACGGCCGTTTGCCCCACCACCTCATTATTCTCATCAATATGCGCTACGGGAATCTCTAACTGGGTCAGCGTTGCTCCGATTAACTTGCTGCGGTGGCATGTTTCTGGCTTGCCCTCACTGCACATGAGCATCACAGCCTGCTGCTGTTGAAAGGCGGTTTGCAGACGGCCGATCCCTGCCTGATAAAAAGCCGTTTGCTTTACCTTCTCATAATCCACCTTGCCATCTGTGTAACAACTGGTATCAGACGGCCGGCCGCCCAAGCTGTCGCCCATAAAAACGTAGCGAATCCCTGCTGCCTGTAAAGCCTCTGGCAAAGACTCCTTGCCAAACTCTGGTTTATAGCGGGAGTAGGGGGCAGAGCGAATGTCAATGAGGTAGGCGATGTGGTGTTGTTGGAGAACGGCCGTAAAATCCGCCAACGACCGACTGCCATAACCGATGGTGTAGATAGGGATTAACTGTCCGAGCATGAAGCGATTATAATCCAGCCTGGCTGTTATGACGACAAAAGGAGACGAGAAATCGTTCAGCAATCAGTGACTTATCGTGTGCTGAGCTGGCTATTTTGACGATTATACTTGTTGGTAAAAAGCGAGGATAAACAGATGTTTGGCAGGCCAGTTACTTATATTTTTAGTGGATGTTTGTGTTTGCTGATAATTTTTATGGCTGGTTGTGTGCCGAGAGAGGAGGAAGTGGCAGAAACGGCCGTTGTAAAGGTGGTGAGTACGGAAACGGCCGTTGCCACTCCCATCGCTACCCTCCCCATCAACATGACCCGTCAAGTTATCTCGACTCTTACCCCCACCATTCCTGCCACGCTATTGCCTACCGTCACTCCTGCTTCCTCACCGACGGCCACGCCAATTCCCTTACCACTCCCACCGATGCAACCCTTCCCAACAGTTACACCTGATTATCCTTTTCATGAAACAAAACAAATTTTCTTGTTTTATGGTGATGTAGGTGGAGATGGTACTGGCTCTCTTGGTAACACACTGCCTTCTTTGGTGATTTATAACGATGGGCAATTGCTCATGGAAGTTGGTGATTGGCAGACCAGAGTCATCATGGAATCCAATCTCTCACCAAATGAGATGTGTGATTTACGAGAGAAAATTGCTGCCACTGGGTTCATGAACCCTCATGATCCGTTTGAATACTTTACACAGCAGGATGGGAGTGCAGGCGCAACAAATATAGTTATTCAGGTGGAAGACACATTTTATTCATTTTACAGCCCCGATGTGGACTATTTGGTAGATGATTTAGCCAGCGGTTATGAGATCATAAAGAATTTTCAACCGATACAGCCTCTTGCACCCTATATCCCGGAACAATTTCTTGTTTCGTTGGAAGAATGGCCTTACGAAACGGAAACTGAGCCAATTGTTTGGCCTGAGGATTTGCCACTTTTAGCTGATTTGCGACCTGATCCTGGGCAAGACCTTTTTGTTATTGAGAATGATCTCCTAATATCAATTTTTGACCTGTTTTCACGACAAATCTCAGTACGCTCTTTTCAAGAGGATGAAATTGTATACACGATGCTTATCCGCCCTATTTTGCCGCATGAGACATTACAAAATGCCCTGGCTTATCCTCGCCGACCTAAGGATTATGTGCCTGTCTTAAATTGTGAAGATGAACCCTCGCTCATTTCGTCTGCAATTCCTACAGCAACGCCAACGTTAACGGCCGATCTCACGCAACTAGTTGGACAAGGCCGCATCCTGTTTGTAACCGACAATGATGGTGATGAAGAGATTTTTGTCATGGAAGCCGACGGCACAAATCGCCAGCGTTTGACAAATAATTTGGCTGATGATTTCTCGCCAAGCTGGTTTCCAGATGGACAGCACATCGTTTTTGCTTCAGATCGTGATGGAGATAGTGAAATTTATGTCATGGCCGCCGATGGAACAAATGTTGTACAACTCACAAATAACGATGTAAGTGACTATGCTCCAGCTATTTCCCCTGATGGTGAACAAATTGCTTTTGTATCTGACAGGAACGGTGGATGGCAAGTATCATCGGAAATTTACGTGATGCGTTTTGATGGTTCTCAACTACGTCGCCTGACAGACAACGATAGTCGTGATTTGGATCCTGAATGGTCAGCGGATGGCAGTCAAATATTGTTTGCACAGGAAGTTCAGTTTAATGAACTGTATAAAGTGGTTACTGTCGGTGTCGAGAGTTTAGAAACAACTGAAGTTTTGCGTGCATTTGATTATCGAAACAACAATCCTCGTCCTATTTGGTCGGTGGATGGTTCTCATTTTGTTTGGGCTAAGCAAGTTGATGATGCTCATTCGGTTATTCAAATCATGGATAGCGCAGGCGTTTTGCAGCAAGAGATCGCGTTCCAATCAACTTATTTTCGCTCCATAAGTTGGTCATCTGATGGGCGAACTGTTCTGTTCTCCGCACGAGAGTATGGAGATTGGGATATGGAACTATACGTTCTTGTTGTAGATGCTGGTGAAATCATTCAAATCACGCATAATCAGCAAGATGAATTTGGTGCTGTTTGGTGGCCGTAGCGTAATGGCCGCAAACGGCCGTTGTGAGAGCCGCTGTCAACACCCCCTCAAACGGCTCCACCAGCCCTGACCGCCGCAACCGATACCAGCGAATTTGGGCTTCTGTCAGTCGAATCATTGCTCTTGCTCTAACAAGTGCAGCAGTGCTAGCCCGTATGCTTCGCTGGCGCTGGTGGCGGTAAAGTGGTGGCGATTGTTGAGGATGCAGGTGATGGTAACGGCCGTTTGTTGCAGCGTACATTCCGCCACCCGTTGCCCAATTTGTTCCCGCAGCTGCGTTTCTGTAGGCAACCACACCACCTCATGCGTCCAAATATGATCAAGCGCCCATTCCGTTGCTCCCGCAAAAGCGACCACCGGCCAGCCGCGCAGCAGGTCAAGATAAGCCATCGTATCGCTGAGAACAAAAACCTGCTCGTCCAGACCACTCACTGGAACTGCAAAAAAATCATGGTTTTGCGCCATCCATATCAACCCAGCCTCTTTAAGCCGTTGTGCTAATGCCAGAGAAATCATAATTTGCTTTCATCACCCTTCACCCATAAGATCACGCCTATGGATGAACTGCCGCCCTATTTTACGCATCTTCACGTACATTCCCACTATTCGCTGCTGGGTGGAACCGCCGCCGTGCCGGATTTGGTGGCGCGGGCGGTGGCGGAGGGGCGGCGAGCATTGACGCTCACCGACAGCGCCGCCCTCTATGGGGCCGTTGCCCTGCACAAAGCGTGCCGCGCCGCCAACATTCAGCCCATCATTGGCCTTACCCTCCCCATTGCCACCCCCGCCGAAGATTTGGCCGAGCAAACCACGCCGGGGCAGGTGGTGCTGCTGGCGCAAAACCCCGCTGGCTATCGCTCCCTGTGCCGCCTCGCTTCGCAGTTGGACGGGGCGCAGCCGGTGGAATTGGGCTTGTTGCGCGATTTTAGCGAGGGTGTTATTTGTCTGGACGGTGGGCGGCGGGGCTGGATCAACCGCTTTGTGCGGGCGGGTAACACGGCGGCGGCGGTGCGCTATGCGTCGCGGCTGGCGGCGATTTTTCAGGAGAATGGGTATGTGGGGGTGGAATTAACGGCCGTTTCCCCCCGCCGCCACACCCAAGACCTGCTCAAAATTGGCGCACGTTTTGGCCTAGCTCCCGTGGCTCTGCAGCCTGTTTACTGCCTGGAACCCGATGAGCGGGAGATGCTGCGGCTGCTAACGGCCGTTTCCCACAACTGCACCCTTGACGAACTCAACCCCGTTTTGCTGCCCGACGAGGGAGAAACGGCCGTTGACCTCCACTGGCTGCCCCCCGACGAGATGCTGGCGCGGTACGCCGACCTGCCCGAAGCCCTCACCAACGCCGCCGAAATCGTCAAACAGTGCGAGCCGTCACTGCCAGACGGCCGTTCCATCTGGCCCGCCCTCAAGCTGCCCGACGGCCAAAGCAGCGACGAGGCATTGGCCGAATGGGTGCGAGTGGGGCTGGGCGACCATTTTCTTGACGGGCTGGATGCGGCGGGAGAGCAGCGACTGCGGCGTGAATTGGAAGCATTGCGGGCGCGGGGGTTGGCTCCCCTCTTTTTGGTCGTGGCCGACATTGTGGGGTTTGCCCGCCAGCTTGATATTCCCGTCAACACGCGGGGTAGCGTCGCCAATTCGCTCGTTGCTTACTGCCTCGGCATCACCACCGTCAACCCGCTCGTCCATGACCTGCTGTTTGAGCGGTTTCTCAACCCCGCCCGCGCCAACTTGCCTGACATTGACCTCGATTTTTGCAGCCGCCGCCGCGACGAGGTGCTGGATTATGTGCGCCAAACGTATGGCGAGGATCGGGTGGCGCTGGTGGCGACGGTCAACACCCTCAAGCCCAAGTCGGCGGTGCGCGAGGTTGCCAAGGCGTTTGGGCTGCCGGAGAGCCGCATTGGCAAGCTGGCTGCGCTGGTGCCGCACCGCGATTGGCACCCCGACCCGCGCCGCCGCGAGACAGCTTTGCTCGATGACCTGCTGGCGCAGCTTGACGACCCGCAGGAGCAGGCAATCTTTCGCGCCGCCTTTCAACTCATCGGACAGCCGGATCACCTCAGCGTTCACCCCGGCGGCATCGTCATCACCCCCGGCCCACTCACCGACGTGGTGCCGGTGCAGATGGCACCGAAGGGGTTTCTCATTACCCAGTACGATCACCGCGACGTGGAGGCGATTGGGCTGCCGAAGATTGATTTGCTGGGGATTCGGGCGTTGACGGTGCTGGCCGATGCTGCCGAACTGGTGCGAACCCACCACGCGCCGTCGTTTCGGCTGGGGCAGATTGGGCAGGGGGATGAAAAAACGGCCGTTTTGCTCGCCACCGCCGACACCATTGGCGTGTTCCAATGCGAATCCACCGGGGCGCAGCGCACCCTGCGCCAGCTTCGCGCCCGCAGCGTGGCCGATCTCGCCATTGCCAACGCCTTTTTCAAGCCCGGCCCGGCCACCGGCGGCATGGCAAAAAGTTTTGTCCGCCGCTATCGGGGCGAGGAGGCGGTCAGCTATTTGCACCCAACGTTGCAGCCGATTTTGGGCAAGACGCAGGGGGTGCTGCTCTTTCAGGAGCAAATTCTGCGTATAGCCACCGAGATCGCCGGGTTAAGCTGGCAGGAAGCCGACCATTTACGGCGGGGGATGAGCAAATTTTTGGCGCGGGAGATGGCGGCACTGCGGACGCGCTTTGTCACGGGGTGCCAGCGGCAGGCAGGGTTTACGCCGGAGCAAGCGGAGACGCTGTGGCAGCAGGTGATGGCCTTTGCCGGATACGGCTTCAACCAGGGTCACGCCACGGCGTATGCGGCGGTGAGTTATGAGTCGGCCTATTTGAAAGCCCACTGGCCGGCCGAATTTCTCTGTGCGCGGCTGGCCGATGCCGGTGGCTTCCACCATCAGGCGATTTACGTGGCCGAGGCGCGGCGGCTGGGCATCACGGTGCGGCCGCCGCATGTGAATGCGAGTGGGCGGAAGTTTGTGCTGTCGTATGAAGAGCGTGGGGCGTGGGGAGTAGGGAGTACGCCACACCCCACACGCCACACCCCACACCCCACGCTTTGGATGGGCCTCGGCCAAGTCCGTGACCTGCGGCGCAAAAGTGTGGCGGCGATTCGGGCGGAACGGCCGTTTGCCAACCTGCGTGATCTGCTGGCGCGGGTGGCGTTGCAAGACAAGGAAGTGGTGCACCTCATCCAGTGCGGGGCGCTGGATGGGCTGGGGGAGAGCCGAGCGGCGCTGCTGGCGGAGGCGCGGGGGGTGGCGCGGGCGGGGAGTGCGCGGCAGTTGAGCTTTGGCTTTGCGCTGGAAACGGCCGTTTTGCCCGACACCGCTGCCGAACGGGCCGAATGGGAACGCCATCTGCTGGGGTATCCGGTGAGCGTGCAGCCCGGCGATTTGGTTGCGCCCCCAGCCGAGGCGGTTCCGCTGCGCGAGCTGCCGCAAACGCGGGGCAAGCTGGTGACAATTGCTGGCTGGCGGCTGCCCGGCTGGACGGGTGGGCGCGGCTTTTATTTTGGCGACGGCGACAGCTTTGTGGTGGTGCGGGAGGCAACAGAGGGGGGAAAGGTGCGGAAATCGTGGCAGCCGGTGGTGATTAACGGCCGTTGGCGCAGCGATGAGTGGGGGAATGGGGTGTTTCAGGTAGGATAGGTTGGAGATTGGAGATTGGGAGATTGGAGATTAGGAGATTGCAGTCTTCGACAGAACCTGGTTTATAAGGTGTGGCACATTGCCACGCACCAATGTGACGACAGACGACTTATCCGCGTTCATCCGTGTTCGTCTGCGTCCCATGTTTAAGAGGAGAGGAGATGGAAAACGGCCGTTCTACGATATTTGTAAGCACACGATCCCTGCCCTGGTGGTCGCTGCTTGTTCCCGGCGTGATCGCTATTTTGGCGGGCGCGTTTATCTTTTTTCAAACCGATAACTTTGTCCAGCTTCTGACCATCACCGTTGGCTTTTTTGTCCTGCTAAACGGCATTGCTACCGTCATTGGGGCCATCCGCAGCGGCGGCGATAGCGGGCGGCGGTTGCTGACGCTGCTGCGCGGCGTGCTGGGCATTGTCATTGGCGCATTGGCACTGACGCTGCCCTTTATGTTTGCCGCCATTGCCTGGAGCGTGATGCTAACGCTGGTGGCGATTCAGCTCATCATAGCCGCCATTTTGGAAATCGGCGTGGCGTACCGGCTGCGGGGGCGCGGCGCGCCCATGAGTTCGGCGTTGGTGAGTGCCGTCTTTTCCATTTTGCTGGCCGTGCTGCTGCTTTCGGCTCCGGCGGCGGTGGGGGTGGCAACCCTCCGTTTTATCGCCATTTTTATCATTTTGCTGGGCATTGGGCTGGTGGTAATGGGGTGGCGGCTGCGTAGGTAGAGGTTTCACGCAAAGGCGCAAAGTCGCAAAAAAGACCTCTTTGCGACTTTGCGCCTTTGCGTGAAATAAAGATTGTTTGGACAAGCCTCATGATTAGTTTTGCCCTGACCATTTTTTTAACGATGCGTGCCCTGGTGAAAGCGATGGCGAAGTCGGGCATTGCCTTTTTGCTGGTGCCGATTTTGGGGTTGCTGGCGGTTGGCACGTTGGCGTATCGTTGGCTGGAGGGGTGGACGGTGCTGGAGTCGCTGTATGCCACCGTGATTACGATTACCACGGTGGGCTATGGCGACTTTACGCCGCAGACGGTGGGGGGGCGAATTTTTGCCATCTTTTTTACGATTACGGCTATTGGGCTGGCGGGGTATTCGATTTCGTCGCTGGCGGCGGTGGTGATTGAGTTTGAGGCGACGAAGCGGCAGCGGCTGATGGAGGAGCGGCGAATGAGTAAGATTGCGGTGTTGAAGAACCATACGATTATTTGCGGGGGGACGACGGTGGGGCATCGGGTGGCGAATGAGTTTTATCGGCGCAAACGGCCGTTTATCCTTCTCGAACCCAACGAAGCCCAGCTAAAACAGGCGTTGCTGTGGCTGCACGAAGGGTACATCAGCAAACGCCGCCTGTCCTATGAGCATTCGGCCGAGGTGGACTATACCGAGGAAGAGCAAAAGAGCGTGGCTGAACTGGCCGACGAAATGGGCATTGTCTACCTGCTGGAAGACCCCACCGACGAGCAGCAGCTTCGTCGCGCCGGGCTGGCGCGAGCCAGCGGGCTGATTGTGGCGATGGCCGATGACCGCGATAACATGTCTATTTTGCTCAGCGCCCGCGACATTGCCCCCAAGGTGGGGAATGCCGGGCTGCGGCTGTTGGCATTGGTCAACGAAACGGAAAACATGCGCCGCATGTATTTGGCGGGCGCACAGAAAGTGGTTTTGCCAAGTGCGATTGGTGGTTTTTCCATCGCTTCCCACATGCTTAGCCCCTATTTAGGTGAGTTTTGGGACCACATGCTGTATGAGGATGACCAGCTGATTCGTTTTATGGATATGACGCTGGCTGATAACCCCGGCTGGGTGGGCAAAACGGCTGATTCGCTGCGGGCGCAGGGGCAGATGGTGGTGGCGATTCGGCGAAACGGCCGTTATCTCTACGCCCCCGCCCCTGACACTGTGTTGGAAGCGGATGATGTGTTGATTACGCTGGGAACGGCGAGAGAGTAAACAGTAAACAGTAAACAGTAAACAGTAATCGGTAATCGGTTCCCTGATAACTGATAACTGTTTACTGATAACTGATAACTGATTACTGGTAAACAAGGAGTTTTTATGACAACAATGTATTCTCCGGAGACAGTTGGTTTTGCTAGCGAACGGCTGGCGGAAGTTGGCCGGATGGCGCAGCGGTATGTGGATGAGGGTAAGATTGCGGGGGCGGTGACGCTGGTGGCGCGAAACGGCCGTTTAGTTCACCTCAACGCCGTTGGGCAGCAGGATATTGCCAGCCAAACCCCGATGCAAACCGACACCCTTTTCCGCATCTATTCCATGACCAAGCCGATTACCAGCGTGGCCGTGATGATGCTGTGGGAGCAGGGCAAAATCCGGCTCACCGACCCGATTACTCGCTTTTTGCCCCAATTTGAAAATGTCAAGGTCTACGTTGGGCGCGGTGGCTACACCGATTTGGAACGGCAGCCAACCATTCAAGATTTGCTGCGCCACACCTCCGGCCTCAGCTATGCTGATTTTGAAAACCCGCCCTTTGACGACGATTTCCCCAAGTCTGACCTGATGTTTAGCGACCGCGACCTGTCGCTGGCTGAATTTGTGGATGAACTGGCGACGCTGCCCTACGTTTGCCAGCCGGGAACACAGTGGCGTTATAGCTTGGCGACGGATGTGCTGGGGCGAATTGTGGAAATTGCTTCCGGCCAAACGCTGGCTGACTTTTTCCACAGTCAGATTTTTGCGCCGTTGGGGATGCACGACACCTTTTTCTATGTTCCGGCTGCCAAACGGGATCGCTTTGCGACCTTGTATATGAGGTTGCCGCATGACCCGCTGGCGTTGGCTCCGCCCAATATTGCGGATCGGTTTTTTAACGGCCGTTACTACGGCGGCGGTGGCGGTTTGGTCTCCACGGCTCTCGATTATCTGCAATTTGCCGAACTGGTGCGGCAAAAGGGGAGCCACAACGGGGTGCGGCTGCTGGGGCGCAAAACGGTCGAGTACATGACGCAAAATCACCTGCATTCCAGCCTGCTGCCGATGGTGCTGGGCGAACCGATGCCTGGGTTTGGCTTTGGGCTGGGCTTTTCAGTGATAATGGATCCGGCACAAACGGCCGTTGTCAACTCGGTGGGCAACCACGGCTGGGGCGGCTGGGCCAGCACTAACTTCTGGGTAGACCCGCAAGAGCAGCTGATTGGCATGATCATGACGCAGCTAATCCCAACGGATGCGTTTACATTGAGTGGGGATTTTAGAACGGCCGTTTATCAGGCTTTGGTTGATTAGAGTTGAATAAGAAGTTCAACTTCTTCGGAGAAGTTGAACTTCTAAAAGGCAACTGCCCCCATTTTCAAATTGAGAATGGCTGCCCTCTCAATCATTGAGAGGGCAGGGAATAGTCAATGATCTTTACGCATGACGGGCAAGAAGGCGGTGTGGACGATGACAGTGGTGCACTGGCTATTGCTCCACGGGCCAGCGCCAGCCTCATTCAGGCCGCGCACGCGGTAGCACCAATCGCCAGCCATCGGCGCGTGGTGCAGGATGGTCGTGGCCTCGCCTTCATAGGCGGTTTGCCACCCATTATTGTTTAGACGCATTTCAAGCTGATAGCGGGTGGCACCTGGAACGGCCGTCCAGCCAAGCTGGTAGCTGCCCTTGCTGTCGGGGTTGTCAATGGTGGCGAGGTCGGGCGCGGCGGTGGGAGCCACAAAGACACATTGGCTGGTGCTCCACGCGCTGCTGCCACCTGCGTTGGTGGCTTGGACACGGTAACACCATTGGCCGGGGGCGCGGTTGGTGACGGGGAAGCTGGTGTCGGGGCCGGTGTAGATGGTTGCAAAACGGCCGTTTTCCCCCATTTCCTCCAACACATAATCCGTGGCTCCTGCTGCCGCCTGCCAGCTAACGGTGTAGCCGCCATCCCCATCGCTGTTGTCAATGGGGTTCACCAGTGGAGCGCTGGGCGCAACCGTGGTACAGCATGACTCACTCCACGCCCCGCTGCCGGCGCTGTTGGTTGCCTGCACGCGGTAGCACCATTCACCGCCGCTGCGGTTTGTGGCACTAAACGTTACGTTTGCGCCGTTGTCAATAAGGGTGTTGCTGCCAGCCGGGGCGGTTTCTTCCAGCACATAGCCAGTTGCGCTCACGCTGCTGCCCCATGTGACCTGGTAGCTGCCGCTGCCGCTGGGGTTGTCAATGGTGTGGAGTTGGGGCGCAGTTGGGACGGTCAGGGTGCATTTGACGTTGCTCCACTCGCTGGTACCACCGGCGTTGACGGCGCGTAGATGATAGCACCATTGACCCCCATCTGTGACCGTGGCTTCGTAGGCAAGAGCCGCGCCGGTGTAGCGGGTGTGCCACAGGTTGTCGGCATCCAGTTCTTGCAGTTCATAGCTGGCGGCACCGGGAACGGCCGTCCAGGTGATGTTAAAGACCCAGGCCCCGGTTGGGTTGTCAATGCTGTTGAGGGTGGGGGTATTGGGGCGAACCGTGGTGCAGGTGGGGGTACTCCATTCGCTGCTGCCCAGGCTGTTGCTGGCCTGCACGCGGTAGCACCATTCACCGCTTTGCCGGTCTACGCGGCCAAAGCTGCTGTTGGCACCGCTGTAGATGGTGTCCCAACTGCCGCCGCCGTATTGTTCTTGCAGGGTGTAGGAAACGGCCGTTGGCACCGTGGCCCAACCCACCGAATAAAAGCTGTTGCCACTGGCATTGTCAATCGGATACATGGCCGGGGCGGAAATGACAACGGTGGTGCATTTGCTGCCGCTCCAATCGCTGCTGCCAGCCGCATTTTCCGCCCGCACGCGATAGCACCATTCGCCGATTGCCTGGTGGAAAAAGCTGGCGGTGGTGTTACGGCCACTGTAGACCGTTTCCCAATCGCCGCCATTGTGCTGCGCTTGCAGCCGATAGTTCGTTGCCCCGGTTTCGCTCGACCAGTTGACGGCATAGTTCCCGTCGCCGCCATCGTTGCTGATATTGCTCAGGGAAGGCTTGGCGGGGGGGCTGCCTACCACCGTGCATTTGATGTTGCTCCACGCGCTGCTGCCGGCCGCATTGATGGCGCGTACACGGTAACACCAGGTGCCATCATCCCGATTGGTGATGTCATAACTGCTTTGGGTGGTGGTGAGGGTGCGTGACCAATCGTTGTAGTTGAGCCGCTCTTGCAGTTCATAGCTTGTGGCGCTGCTAACGCTGTTCCAGTCCACGGTGAAGCTGTCGTTTTGGCTGCTGTTGTCAATGGTTGCCAGCGTGGGGGCCGGCGGTGGATAGAGAACGGTAGTACAAACAACGCTGCTCCAATCGCCGTCGCCTGCCTCATTTTCGGCGCGAAGCCGATAGCACCATTCCCCTTGGGCTTGATCAGTCGCACTGTAGGCCAGGACGGGGCTGTGGAAAAGGGTTTCCCAGCTGCCGCCGTTTAGTCGCTCTTGCAGCCGGTATTCGTCGGCATCGGGAACGGCCGTCCAGCTCACCGTGTAGTCACCATCCAAATCGGCATTGGCAATGGCATCTAGCACGGGTTTGGCCGGTTTGACCACCACCGTGGTACATTGGCTGCTGCTCCAGTTGCTGCTGCCAGCCGTGTTAATGGCGCGTACCTGATAGCACCATTCACCGGCGGTGCGGCCGCTGGCCGCATAACTGCTGCCACTGCCGCTGTAGACCGTTGCCCAGTCGCCGCCAACATAGCTTTCGCGCAGCTCATAGCCGCTGGCTGTGGCGACGCTGCTCCCGGTGACGTTATAGCTGCCGTCCTGGTCGCTGTTGCTGTTGGCGTTGTGGGTGGGGG
>JACKCD010000002.1 GCA_020634215.1 Ardenticatenaceae bacterium
GGGCAACGACCCGGCGCAATGGCAGTGGGGGCGGCTGCACCGCGTCTGTTTTGCCCACGCCCTGGGGCAACTGCGCCCGCTGGACGCTGTTTTTAACCACGGGCCATTGCCCATTGGGGGGGATATTGACACGGTGGCCCAAACGAGCATCCGCGCCGATGCCCCTTATGACAACAACGCCATCTCCATCTCCTCGCGCCACATCGTCAACTTGGGCGACCTGAGCCAGGGGCAAATGATTATCGCGCCGGGGCAGTCGGGGCAGCTTGGCAGCCCACACTATGGCGACCTGCTGCCGCTGTGGCGCACGGGTGCGTATGTGCCGGTGGCGTGGACGGAGGCGCAGATAACGGCCGTTTGTCACCACAAGCTGGTTTTGAAGCCGGGGAGTGTGGGGCGTGGAGCGTAGGGTGTCACAGACAGAAGACCCCACACCCTACTCCCCACTCTCTACGCCCTACACCGCACGCCTGACAAATCCGGCCGTTAACCCCAGCAGCACAACCAGCACAACCAGCAGCAGCCAGGGGGTGGGTGTTGTGGGCAAGGCGGTGAGGTGGGTGAGGGAAACGGCCGTTGGTGAAGCCCCTGCGACCAAAACCGTCCCCCGCGCAAAACTAATATATTCCTGCCCACCCTGACACCGCTGCGTAAAATTTGCCATATTGCTCCCATCACAAGTTGTAATCACGCCAGAGCCAGCCGTAGCCACGTCTCCGTCTCCATCTGCCCCTTGTACATCATCATCACCAACCACCAACAGCATATACGAAACAGGCGTAGTGCCATTCGCAAACCCAATCCAGCGCGTCGTGTGATTACCACATCCATACCCATTGGTGCTGTCACCACCACACGTTGAAGTTCTAAAATCAATGGTAGGGTTGGTAACAACAGGTGACTCGTTAACACCATCTTCATTATCATCCAAAAAAGCGGGGACGGTTTGCACCCCGTCAATCGGATTACAGTTGGCATCAAAAAGCTGCACCGTTGCCAAAGCACCGCCGATAGGATCGCCGAGGGACATACCGGCAAAAGTGCCTGCGGGCTGAGCATCAATCATCGCTTGGGTTAATATTTCAGGGTCACGGGTTTCAATATCGGCAAAAAATGCTCCCCAAGCGCGAATTGGCGGTGAAAATGCAATGAGTACCCCATTTGGATTGGAGTTATCCCCTACCCCAGAATCATTATAGGCATTGGCAATGCTGTTGACGTTACTACCGGGTGTATCAATATTCGGTTCGGGTGGATTATCCTGCAAAGGGTCAGCAGCAGATGGTTGGCTACTGTGGACAATGCCACCGACTTTAGCTGCTGTACAAGTTTCGTGTTCGCTTCCAGTTCCAGTGGAACTCATATTCATCTGGTAGGCGGTAAAAGAAAAGGGGGTGCTTCCCCCGGTATATGTCCAAACTGGTGCGCCATACGTGGGGTCTGTGCCGGCCGTTACATTTGGCGACCCAATATCCATCTGTTTGAAGCTGGTTACACCCGGCGCACCACCCAAAACAGCATCAACTGCAGCCCGCCAACCATCATCCGTCCGATCCACCTGTTCTTCATCTAAAACGGTGCTACTAAACTGCAAGCCACTAATTTCATGGCTAATGTAGATTCCCCCCGCCCCGGCTCCGTTAACAGGCGGCGTTAAAACGGGAGAGGGTAATCCTGATGTGGGGTTTTGGGCATTGCGATACCAATCAGCACTGTTATCGTCGCTGTCTACATCCCCTTCTAAATAACGGGCAACCACTTGGTCGCCCAACCGGTGAATGGCATTGGTTGTAGTGGGTGTAACGGCCGGCCCGCTCCCCTCATAGCTAGTTGCCGTCCCCCCTATGCCAACAAAGTCCACAACAGTGGCATTGGTCGCACAGTTTGCAACACATGGGTTAAGGGCGGTTGTTCCTAAAATAAGGGCTATCTTTTGATCGGTACTACTGGTAATATTCATTGTGCCACTGGCATCTACAGGGCTACCAACGGCCGTTTCAAAACCAGCCAAATCATTACAGCTCCCAGCCACCAGAAAATAGGCACCGGGAACAACCGATCCCGATGCTAAATCAATTTTCTGCGTAAAGTTTCCCGCTGCAGACGCTCGCTGAACGGAATAAGGTGTTACGCTAAAGTCAATGGTGCCATTGGTTCCGTTGTAGAGTTCAACATAATCACATCCTTGTAAACCTGTGCCACTCGTACCTCCATCAAAGATTTCACTTAAGACAAAGGCATTGGCTGGCTGGGTTTGCCCAACTTGAACAGAAGAAAACATGATTAACAGCAGCAGGGAAATAGCCCACAAAGCTCTTGGAAACGCGACTAAACGCAACATTGCACACTCCTTGTTGTTTGGCAATCTGGATTAAAGTGGACAGATTATATCTATACTGGCGCAAGAGAGTATAGCAATTTTGGTTGTAATTTGGTTATTTTTCGCTATAAACTAGCCTGATGGCAGCACCGTCTCTTCCTCCCTCCGGCTATTGGCAGCGCATTGTTTACATTTTTATGCCGCTGTTTTTGTTGCTTTTGTTTTTGGGGGTGATTCGTTTGTGGGGAGGGGAAGAAACGGCCGTTTCCCCCCCAAGCGCCACAACCACGCCACCCGCCACCCCCACCAGCCTGCCCGCTCCCACCGAGACGGACACGGGAAACGCAGCCACACCCCTTCCCCCCACGCCCACAGCCCAGCCAGCCACCCCTTTGCCAGCAGACAATATTATTTTGCTTGGCCCACCGGCCGGCAGCACCTTCCCTGCTAACACCCCCATCACCCTCTTTTGGCAGTGGCCCCACCCACTAACCGACGAGCAGCAATTCAGCGTCTACTGGCAGCAAGACAAACAAACCCAACTCCTCGGGCGGCTCACCGAACCCAACTTTGGCGATTTGTTCCAGCTACAGACTACGCCCACTATAGTTGGCAATGCCGTCTGGTGGATCGTTCTGGAAACCAACGATGCAACCATCGAAAGCCCCCAGCGGCAACTGCTCATTTCGGCACAGTAATGGCAAAGCTGAATGCGCGTTTTCTTGAAATAACCTGCGAAAATGAGATTAGAGATTGGAGACTCGGCAAATCTCTAATCTCCAAGCACCCACCAGGCCGTTAAGATTTTCTGAATAACCTTGTCAGAGCCAGCAAAACGGCCGTTATTCCCCCCACCGCCGCCACTTTCCCCTTGTTCTCCTGCAAAAATTCCGTCACTGGCTCCAGCCGCTGCTGCGGGGTCGTCCCAAAAGCCAATTTCATAATGGCCGCGCTTTTGTGGTAGTTGCCCGGCGAGCGTAGAATGGTGGCAACGTCAAACGGCAGCGGCGGCTTGCCAATGGCGTAGGAGACCGTTTGCGTAAATTGCAGCAGGTCGGCTTCACCGTGCGAACGGCCGTTTCCCGACTGCTTCACCCCGCCAAACGGCAAATGCGGGATGGCAAAATGCACCACCGTGTCGTTGATATTCACCGACCCCGTTTCCAATCGCTGCGCCACCCGCTCCGCCCGCGCCACATCCTGCCCCCACACCGATGCCCCCAACCCCAAATAAGAGTCATTCGCCAACCGCACCGCCTGCGAAATATCGGCCACCTTCATAATCGGCATAATCGGGCCAAACGTTTCGTCCTGCATCAGCCGCATCGTGTGATCCACGTCCACCACCACCGTTGGCTCCATAAAATAGCCATTGCGACCACCCCCGGCTAATACTTTGGCTCCTTTCGCCACGGCATCGGCCAAATGATCCTCAACAATTTCACCCTGCCGGGCAAAGGTCAGCGGCCCCATGTCAAACCCATTGTCAATGGTAGGGGAATATCCCACCTTCATTTGGGCAACCTCGGCCAGCACCGCCTGCACAAACGGCTCATAAACCGACTCCAGCACATAGACCCGCTCCACGGCCACGCACGTTTGCCCGGCATTGTAAAATGCTCCCCAAACTCCCCATCGTGCCGCTGCGGCAATGTCGGCATCATCCAGCACAATCATCGGGTCTTTGCTGCCCAGTTCGGTGATGACAGGGGTCATCGTTTCGGCGGCGGCCTGGGTAATCAGCCGCCCCGTTCGCACCGAGCCGGTGACGTAAATTAAATCGGGGCGTGTTTGCACCAGCGCCGCCCCCACCCGACCATCGCCGTGGACAAAACGGATAAAGGGAGCCAGTTCTGGCACACGCTGAAACAGCTTTTCCATCGCCACACCGGTGGCGGCCGTCACTTCCGAAGGCTTGACGACAACGGTATTACCCGCCAGCAACGCCGTAATCACCGGCTGCATGGTCAAAATAAAGGGGTAGTTCCAGGGGCTAATGACCGCTACCACGCCATAGGGCCGCCGTTCCACCTGCCCGCGTTTGAACAATTGCAGCCCCGAAGAGACGCGGCGCGGGCGCAGCCATTGGGCGGCATGGCGGCAATATTGGTTCATGCTGTCTACGGTGACGAATAGCTCAGTGAGGGCATCTTGACGACTTTTGCCGCCGTCCTGGTTGATAACGGCCGTTAATTCATCCATCTCCTCAATGATCAACGACTGTAGCTGGCGCACAATCCGCACCCGCTCCGCCACCGGCTTGTGGCCCCACACCTGCGCCGCCACCCCCATCTCCTGCCGCGCCGCACTGACCTCGGCCGCCGTCGCCATTGTCACCTCGGCAAATTGTTCCCCTGTGCCGGGGTTAATACACGCGATTGTTTCTGCATGGCCGTTTAAACGGCCGTTTGCCACCACCTGCTGCCGCTGCACACTCATAGCACCCTTCCTAATTCGATAGGACGCGGACAAACACGGACGAATTTGTAAAACCTTTGCTTTTCATTCGTGGTAATGCGCCGCCCATAAACCTTCCTTAAAGATTCTGCTCAACTATTTGTCATCGCAAATTGTGCCACAAACGCCTTTGCCTGACCACCGCCCCAAATGGGTTGACAACAGGCAACCGACGACAGACAACGGTTCATTTCTTCCGTCCTTCGTCCGCGTTCATCGGCGTTTGTCCGCGTCCCATTTCCGGTTTGACACGCACACAAAGTTAGCCAAAGCAAAAAACGAGGATTGGAATCCTCGGCTACAGGGTCAATTTTCAAAAGCGGTTGTGGAGAAAATGGGGAATAAATTATGAGTTACTCATAAATAACTCTCGGTGATACGGTGCTGCATATCCAGCAGCGACAGGCTCTCACTTTGGAAATTGCCCCCTTCCAAAAACTGCTGCAACAACCCCAACGCCAGTTCAAAGGTGTCGCTGCGGTTTGAGCCAAAGATAGCGTTGAAGGTGCCGTGCGCCCGCCCTAACTCAATGGACTGCTGTGGCGACAAGCGAATGGATGTCCAACTGCGCTCGGCTGAATGATCGGGCAGCGGCAAATCCCAGAGCAAGTAAAGCGACTCTAAATCGGTGATGCCTTCAGGAATTTCGCGGTTACGGCCGGCCACCGCTCGGCGCAGAGCCTCCAGCCGCGCTGTCAACACACTCACGGCCAAATCGGGCAAATCGGCTCGCTTGAGATCATCGGGCAAGAAGGCAACCAATTGTTTGAACAGATTCTTGTTGGCCGGAGTCAGCTCCACATACACATTTTGGCGGCTGACAGCATGACGTGGTCGCCCTCGTTTGGGTTTTTCCCGCAGCAGCGCCGCTAAGGTGCTGTCCCCTTTTTTGCCAGATTTACTCATGCTGCTGCCTGGCTGCCGCCGTGGCGATAGCCATGTTGATCTTTCAGGAAATCGGCGACAAATTCGGCGTTAATTTCATTGCCGCCCGTTGCCAATAGTTCCAGACACAGGTGCAGGCAAAGCAAACAAATGCTGCGCGGATACCCCCGCGTTTCGCGCCAAATGGGCATGATGGCATCGTCGGTGATTAACGGCCGTTGTTTTGTATCCCGCCCCGCCGCCAGCAGCCGATACTCAATCAGCGACCGCGTATCATCCGGCGTAAGCGGGTCGAGCGAAGACCTGGTTGCCACGCGGTCGTTAAAATCTGGCACCTCCCGCAGCGCAATATCCAGCTCCGGCCGGCCGAGCAGCACCATCTGAAACGCCTTCCCCCCACGCGGGTCGCGGAAATTCAGCAGCCGCCGCAGTTCCACAAACTGCTCTGGGCATAGCTCATGGGCTTCATCAATAATCACCAGCGGCAAAATGCCCTTTTCTGTTTGCTCCACTAAAAAGGCGCGGAACTCATTCAGCTGGTCTTCCGTCGCCCGCCGCGTCCGCAGCCCAAACTCGGCCGCAATGCGGCGCAGCAGCAGCAGCCCACTTTTCTTGGGTGCTTCATCCACCTTGGCCGCCACAAAATCGGGGCGGCGGTCATAGCGGCTGTGAAACCAAGAGGCCAGCGTGGTCTTGCCAGTGCCAATTTCACCCACAATCACCGAAGCCCCCTGCCCCGCTTCCACCATATAGCTCACCTTCGACAGCGCCCGGCGCGTTTCGGTGGACAAATACATAAAGCGCGGGTCGGCTTCTATCGTAAACGGCGGCACAACCACACCCAACCGATCCCAATCGGGTTTGTAGCCGTCAATACCTAACGTTAATGGTCGTATACTATCCATGATCTAAATGGTATAAAAGCAGTGCAACCTTGTCAAGGATGCACTTATTCTGTAAATTTCACTAAATTATAGCAATAGTAGGGTCAAAGTCAAAATCTATAGCATATAGATTTGTTGACAAGACAATCTAACTTTGTTAGACTGTCTGGTACAGTTATCTTTAGGGATAATTGTAGTCTATTGTCAATAATACGGCTATAGCTTGATTAAAAAATCGGTCTACCCAACGTATAGCCAACAAACAAGTCATTTGTTGGCTATGTTATTGTGTGTTGTTTGCTGAAACGGGCAGCATGCAAGGGAAAACCGACTGGAATAAAAAACGGTCAGGTGCTGAAACACCTGACCGTCATTTAGTTTTCGCAAGCTACCTTTCGTCTGTTCTGGTGCCGCCAACACCTCTGATCAGCGCCCCTTTATTGGGGAGGGGGATTTTTTACTTCCCCAAAGAGTAGCTCACTGTCTAGGTAAGAGCATAGCACAGGCGTATAGACCTGTCAACTGAGTTTGCCAATCGCTAACGTGTCAGTGATCGGTAATCAGTAATCGGTAATCAGTTGGTTCAACTGGTTACTGATTACTGATTACTGGTTACTGATTACTAAATGCTCTTGCCTGGTCAAAAGAGTGGGTCTTGACTGGGCAACCGGGTTTTGTGTCGCCAGCTTTGGCGGCCGCGCAAGCACAACTAAACGCCCTGCGGCAGCAGCACAGCCAGATGGTGGGGGTGGAAACGGCCGTTTCTGCCAACAGCCAACAGCCAACGGACGACGGCTTGCAACCAACAGCCGCAACCATTGCCCAGCTTCCCGAACATTTAGGGTGGGGGAGTGCGGCATTAACGGCCGTTCTCCGCCCCAAAACAACGAACCACGAACCACGAACCACGGATGCCAGCCACACCCCACACCCCACTCCCCACTCCCCACTCCCTGCTGCTCCAGCAGCCACGTCTCCCACCATCACCCTCTACCCCACCCTCACCCTGGCAATGCTGCGGCAAAAGCGGGTACCGGCTGGGCGGGTGTGGCTATTGCTGCGCCATATAGATGAAGCGGGTCGCGGCTGGGTGTGGGAAAGCGAGGCGCGGCGGCAGTTGGCGGAGCCGGGCAGCGAGCTGCAAATTTGCGGCTGGCGGCAGCTTCGCAATTTGCTGGGGCAGGGGGATGGGGTGTTTTGGCAGCGGGAAAACGGCCGTTTATGGTTGCGTAACCCGGCCAAGGTGGCGGCGGCATTAGGGGTGGAACGATTAAACGGCCGTTGTGCCACCCTCCCCCTCGACATGCTCACCCAGCCCATTGGCACCGTCCGCGCCCATTTTTACGCCAGCTTCCACAGCGCCCGCCCCCAAGCGCCCATTGCCCGCGCCACGCTGACCCAGTTGAGCGGCCGGCAGCGGCAAACCCAGCGGCAATATGAAGCAAAAACGCGCATTCAAAGCCGGGTCAACATTGCCCTGGGGCAGCGGCTAACCGACCAGGCGCGAGAGGAAACAGCCTGGCAACAAGGCAACGCGGCCTTTGTGCTGCGCGATAGGAAGGGGAAATACGGCCCCAAAAACACGACTTATTTGGCCTGGCGGCTGCCCAACAGCTACCAAGGCCCCCATGCAACCGCCCGCAAAAGCCGCCAAAAGCGGCTAAACCGGCAATTGGCAGACCTGTTGACTGATGGGACGACGGGGAACGGCCGTTGCCAGCGACGGTATGGGGTTCTTGGCAAACAGCGGCACGCGAACTACTGGATTGCTCCCGCCACCAGCAACCAACCCACACAAATCTGGTTTTCAGCTAATGGTTAGTGGTTATTAGTTATTGGCTTGTACTAACCAATAACTAATAACCACTAACCACCATTTCCGGAAATAAATTTACCCCCTTACAGGGATATGATACTATTTTTACTATGAAGATTTATACCATTGACACCTACCACCAAACGATTCCCCGCTACATTGCGGTTTATCTTATTTTTGGCTCTGATGGCCCTGTGCTGGTTGAAACGGGTCCTGGTTCGGTAACTCCGGCCGTGGTTGAAGGGATCAAGGCGCATGGGGTGCAGCCCGGCGACATCAAGCACGTGTTGGTGACGCACATCCACCTGGATCATGCTGGGGCAGCGGGTTGGTGGGCGCAGCAAGGGGCGCATATTTATGTTCACGAAGTGGGGGCGCGGCATTTGGTTGATCCGTCCCGGCTGATGGCAAGCGCGACGCGGATTTATGGCGACAAGATGGATTCGCTGTGGGGGGAGATGATCCCGGTGCCGGAGGGGCAATTAACGGCCGTTGCCGACAACCAAACCATCCACGCCGCCGGACTCGAATTTGTCGCCATGGACACCCCCGGCCACGCCTGGCACCATCATGCCTATCGGCTGGGCAACGTTGCTTTTACCGGCGATGCCACCGGCATGGTGCGCCCACCCACGCCGCTGCTGGAAATTCCCGCCCCGCCACCCGAATTTAAGGCCGACGTGTGGCTGCAAACGATTGCCAAAATCCGCGCCGCCAACTTTGAACGGATTTACCCCACCCATTTTGGCCCTATTGACGACGTAGCTCCCCATCTGGATCGGCTAACCGACCTCATCACCACCAACGCCAACTTGATCCGCAGTTGGATGGAGGCAGGACTAAGCCGAGAGGAAATTGTGGCTAACTACCGACAGCATAACTGGGATCGCGTCGTTGGGGCTGGCACGCCGGAGGAAGATGCCCGCTATTTTTACAGCATCAGCGAACCGGCGATGTCGGTGGATGGGATCATGCGGTATTGGAACAAGCGGGACGGGAGGTAAATATAGGGATTAGAGATTGCCAATCTCCAATCTCTAATCTCCAATCCCTATATTTCGACCAACGGCCGTTTATCCCCCCCCATCGCCACCTTCCGCGCCTGATGATACCGCGCATAGTCGCTTGACAGGCAGCTTGCTACCGAAACTTCGGGGAACAGGTCGTCGGCGATGCCGTTTTGCAGGAAAAAGGCGTTGGTGTTGGGGGAATTGGCACCGATAAGCCAGTACCCTTTTTGCCGCGCCAGCTTGTTAAAGGCGGCCAAACTCGCCCCAAAATACCCTTCCCCCTCCGTGTCGGCCTCAATTGCCACAAAATCTTTGCTGTTGGGAACGGTCACGGAACGGTCGGCCGGCCAGCGGTTGTTGTATTCCAGCACCACGACACGCGGCTACACCACCTCCAACGCCTGCCACACCCAATAATCCACCCCGTCCATATCCAGCGAGAGCAGGTCAATCGACCCGGTCATGCCGTGCTGTGCCACTAAATCGTTAATCGTGGCTGGCTCAATCCAGGCGTGGACGAGCTTGGGGGGCAGGCGGCGCAGTCGCCAGGCGTTGGTGCGCTGCTGGTAGAAGGTTTGGCCCCGTTTAACGGCCGTTTCCTTCCCATCAAACAGCAACCCCTCCCACCCATGATTGAGAATCAGGTTGGCCGCATTGCACTCAATCCCATCCCCGGCGCAAATCTCTACCACCCGCTTGTTGGTCGTGCCAATGACGGTAAAGAGAAAGAGCAAAATCCCGTCCTCCCCATTTTGCGACGTGGCACTAAATTCGACATCGGCAAAAGAGGGCAGCGGGGCTTGGTTTTGCAGGAGTGCCTGATACTGCAGCACAAGCTGAATTTGCGCCACCCGATCCGCTTTGCTCAGTGGATCAGCCAATTGTTGTGCTACGCGGCCAGCCAAGAGATCAAAAAGTTGTTGTGTACGACGTTTTAGCAGTTGTTTCAAAAGTTTATCCCTGTCTGTTTTTCTCAAGCGTATATGAATTTTGTTGACACGTAAATACAGTGCTATACAATGCACCCCGTGACAGGTAAATCTTTCATGCCTGTCACTTCTTTTTTTTATGGAGGTATGAGTGAACGCGACTTTGAAACTGGGAGAACATTATATTTTTGATCTCTCCAACTGTGACCAGCAGGTGCTAATGGACAGTGAACGGGCGCAGAGTCTGTTTGCAACGGCCGTTCGTGCCAGTGGGCTTACCGTTGTGGATGAGGGGTTTTACAAGTTTAACCCACACGGGTTTACCTGTTTTTTGCTCTTGTCCGAGTCTCACGCAAGTTTACACGCTTGGCCCGAATACGGTTATTGCGCCATAGACCTTTTCACCTGCGCCATCGGGAAAGATTTACTCCCCCTCATCAAGCAGATCAAAGATGCCTTTGGAGCCGATAACTTCACCTTACGCAAGCTGGATCGACACGCGGAAGTTTACACAGAGCTACAGCCCGAAGTTCATCTAGGGTACTATACGGAGGTAAAAGGTGAACTGCCCGTGGCGATTTAACCATTAAAATCATCCGTAGGGGCACATGTGTCATGCCCATGTGCCCCTACTTAAAACAACAAATGAGCATTTGGTTTACAGAAGAACTACACCCCTATTACCGCAAAGGTATCCGCGTCAAAAAAATCCTCGCCGACGAACAAACCCAATACCAGCACCTGCAATTTGTCGAAACCGAATTTTTTGGCAACGCCATGATCCTCGATGGTATCATCCAGGTCACTGAACGTGACAACATTGGCTACCACGAAATGATTGTCCATGTGCCGATGCTGGCCGTGGGGCAGCCCAAGCGGGTGCTGATTGTCGGCGGTGGCGATGGCGGCTCGCTGCAACAGGTCTTGCGTTATCCGTCCGTTGAGGAGGCGGTGGTGTGCGAACTGGATCAGCGGGTGGTGGATTTGTCGCGGCAATATTTTACGGCCGGCTTTGGCGACCCCTGGACTGACCCCCGCGCCACGCTGCTGGTGCGCGATGCCTTTGGCTTTTTGGCAGAAAACCCCGGCCAGTTTGACGTGATCATTTCCGACACCACCGATCCCATTGGCATGGCCGAACGGCTGTTTTCGGATGAGTTTTACCAACTGCTGGTGCGGGCGTTGGCTCCTAACGGCGCGGCGGCGACGCAGTGCGAGCAGCCATTTTTTGATACGGCCCTCATCAAGGAAATTTACCGAGTTGCCAAGTCGCTAACCACCCACCCAGCCTACTACTACACTCAGGTTCCCACCTATCCGGGCGGCGGCATTGGCTTTATGTATGTATCGAATGTACCCTGGGAGAAAGGACTGGCAACGCCGCTGCCGCCGGGGGTCAACAACTACATCAACCCCGATGTTCACCGCGCCGCCTTTGCCCTGCCGGAGTTTTTCCGCCGGGAGTTGTATGGGGAATAAGGGGAATGGGACGCAGATTTGCCTGATTAGGCAGATTCACCTGATTTTGTTGACGGTTAACACAATAAACAGGTAAACGTGTCATTTCGAGGTCCTCCGAGAAATCCCATTCTTCCAGCTAAGGGAGTGGGATTTCTCCTCGAAGACTCGTCGAAATGACATTGCTGTATCAATAAGGCGTTGTTTCTAAGCGTAGACAAACGGCCGTTCCTCCCCCACCTTCCCCACTTTCCACCGTCAACGACCCGCCAACAACCGCCATCATCGTGCTGTGGAGCGCCAGCCCTTGCCCGCTCCCCTGCCCAAGCTGGGTCGTTGCTTCCATCCCCACCCCATTGTCGCGGATTTCCAGAGCCAAATGCGGGGCGGTGGTAAGCGTAAAGGTGAGAGTAAAGGGCGTGGTCTGCGTTTCGCCACGACCATACTTGGCCGCATTGCGAATTGCCTCCCGTGCCGCATAAAACAGCACTTCGGCGGTGAGCGTGGGCAAGCTGGCTGCTTTTGCTTCTCCCTCCGGCTCCACCTGCCAGATGACCGCATCGAACGATTGGGCAAATTCTTGTGCCACCAACCGCCGCAGTGCCGTCAACAACCCTAGCCGCGCTACCTCTGGCACGGTGACGGTGGGCATGGCGTGGAGCAGGTCGGAGATTTGGCGGTGGGCGGTGGTGAGCAGCGTTTGGGCTTCCTGCTGCTGCTGCCCGGCCAGGCTAATCATCGCCGTTTGCAGCGTGGGCAAAATGTCGTCGTGCAGCACGCGCCGCGTTTGCTGGTCAATAATTTGGGTTTGCGCCAGCCGTTCGCGCTGTAGTCCCATCAGCCGCCGCCCCATTTCGGCGCTGGCCTGGGTATCAATGAGCCGTTCGCCCGTGCTGCGAGCAATTTCAATCTCTTCCTGGGTGTAGAGGCTGCCGCTCCGTTTGTTGCCCAGCAGCAGCGTGCCGATGAGTCCGCGCTCGCTCCAAAGGGGGATGGCCCAAACGGCCGTTCCATACGCCAGCGGATCCACAGCCACCAGCAGCGCATCGTCGGCCTCAAACTGGGTGGCGAGTTGGGTGAGTGAGGGGGGGGAAAACGGCCGTTTTTCCGGGAAACAGAGCGGCGCACCCACCAATGGAGCCAACGCCCCCAGCGGCACCAAGTACGCCACCTCCGCATCCAGCACGTCGCGGCAGAGGGCGGCAAAAGGAACGGCCGTTTCAAACTGTGGCAGCGTCGTGGGTGTTAGCAGTTGGTCGGTGAGCCGCTGGGAGCTGGTAAACGGCCGTAATTGCGCCATCAACCGCTCCCGTTCCGCATACGACCGCCAGCTAATGAGGGCAAAAAAGAGAGTAATGAGCAGCGTGGTCAGCAGCAGCGTGTAGATCGCTTTGAGTTCAACAGTAAACGCGGCTCCCAACACGATGGCATACCCCGCCGCCACCAGCAAAATCCGCTGCCAATGCCGCGCCAGCCCGTGGCGCGGCAGCGTTTTGCCCGTAAACACCTCATAGGCCACCACCGCCCGCCCCACAAAAATGATGACAAGGCCGATGATAGTGGCAATGAGCAGGTCAACCAGGGCGATAAAGAGGGTATTGTTGGCGTAGATGTTAAACACGGTGGGGCGGTCGCGTCCGCTTTGCACTAGCCAGAGCAAAAATCCGGCCACCAGCACGCTGACGACAAAGAGGCCGATGGTCGCCAGCACCATCCACGGCCGCGCTCGTTGCCGCGCTTCCAGCCCCATCATCCGCCCGGACGGGGCGGGCTGGCGCAGGGCATCGAAGGAGAGGGTGGTGCAGAGGAGGACATAGGTGGCGTAGCCGAGGGCGAGCAGGGGGACACCGGCGATGGACCAGCGGATGAGGAAGCGAAGTTGGGTGTATTGGGCGACGGGGAGGGCGAGCAGGAGGGTGCCGAGCATGGCGGTGGCGAGGCCGGTGAGGAGGAGAACGGCCGTTAAGCCAAACCAATGTCGCTGTCGTCGCCGCAGTCGGGAGGCGGGATGGTGCCAAAACCCAGCATACCACAGCACAATGACGTACCAGGAAAACGGCAGTGCCAGCATCGGCACAATGCCCACCACCCACCAAAAAATCATCCCCAGCAGCGAGAGGCGCAGCAGGCCAATGCCAATGACAGCGGTGTGGCTGACAAAAAAAGCGCCACTCAGCAACAGGCTGCCGCTTGCCAGCCAAATCCCCCAATGCCGCCTGTCGGCATTGAGCAGCACCGTCAGCCCCAGCCAGGTGGTGAGGATGGTGTTGAAGAGGGAAACGGCGATGATGGCCCAGTTGAGGAGGGGGTTGGTGGTCATGTTTGGGGCCGGGGAGCAGGGGGGCAGGGGAGATGGGGAGATGGGTTCATCGGCTCCCCTCTGCGCCTCTGCTCCCCTGCTCCCACGCTATCCATTCCCCCCGCTCATCCAGCACCAACGGCGTGCCGTCGTCGGCCCAGGCGAGCAAACGGCCGTTTTGCACGATAAGGGCGGCGCGGGTGCGGGCGACTTTTTCGTCGGTGGCGCTGTTTTTCAAATCCCAGCAGGCGTAAATTTGGCCGTTGATGCGGCTGATGGTGCGTTTGTCGCGGAAGCCCATGCGGGCGGCAATTTGTTCGTTGCTCATCCCCAACGCCAGCAGCCGCGCCACTTCCTGCTCGTTGGGTTCCAGCAGAGCCATGGGGTCGTTTTCGTCCTTGTGGCGCACCTCCTGCACGCGGGATTCGATGTCGGGGTCAATGAAGGAACGGCCGTTAACCGCATCTTTTAACAGCGGCATAATGAGCTGCGGCAGCAAATAGTTGGATTTGCGGACGTAGGCGTAGTGGCTGAGGATGCCGGAGCGACGAAAGGCGCGGTAGTAAGCGTCGTCGTCCTGAATGGAGTAGAAGACAACGGGCAAACGGGGGAATTCGCGGCGGATATAAACGGCCGTTTCGATGCCATTCCACACTCCGGCCAACTGCACATCCATCAAAATGGCATCGGGTGCTTGCCCCAAACACAGATCGAGTGCTTCTTCCCCGCTGGGGCAAGCTCCCACTACGCGCACGCTGCCCAACGCCTCAAACCCTTTGTGCAGGGCGGGGCGCAGTTTGTCGTTGTCTTCCACAATGAGTAGGTTTAGCATGGTCACATTGAAGCGGAAATGGGGGGCGGGGTCAAGCACTTGGGTGCGAGGGGCATGTAGGGGGTGGGGAGTAGGGGGTGAGAGAAAACGGCCGTTTTCCCCACCGTTCCCACTCCCCGGGAGCATTTCAGTTTTGGGGCATTGATAAACTCACCTCCCCGCAAGCCAATTTCTCAGCCAAGAATTGTCATTTCGACCCTTCGGCAGCCTCAGGGCAGGCTCATGTCTTCGAGGAGAAATCCTGCTCAAATGGCGGCTATGAGAACGGGATTTCTCGGAGGACCTCGAAATGACACTGGATTTCCCATCTACGCAGTTAAAGATTAGGTCAAACTTGTTGAGTTTGCCCCCAAACTGA
Source organism: Ardenticatenaceae bacterium (assembly GCA_020634215.1). Taxonomy (GTDB): domain Bacteria; phylum Chloroflexota; class Anaerolineae; order Promineifilales; family Promineifilaceae; genus JACKCD01. The sequence continues at coordinate 15,249 of JACKCD010000002.1, forward strand.
AATACACCCCCACTCCCCTTTACCATGTCCCTTTTGCCAACATCAGGTACACTAGAGCCATGACATATTTTAGAGACACCCATGCTGTAACAAGGAAATAGGAAGGCCGTGTTGCCAACCTCCCAATCTCCCAGTCTCTCAATCTCTATCTTCCGAGGACATTGACCAGTGATTTACACCGAAAACTTCCCGATACAGTTTGATCCCGTTGCCAACCCCGATGCCGTTGTGATGGATCAAAACGTTCGGTTTACCGTGCTAACCTCGCGCCTCATCCGGCTGGAATATAGCCCAACGGCCGTTTTCAATGACCAACCCAGCCAAGTTTTTTGGTATCGCCGCCAGCCCGTACCCGAATTTTCCACCCGCTACAGCGAAGACGGGCTGGAACTTGAAACCGAGCATTTGCTGCTGCGCTACCGGCGCGGGGAAGCCGGGTTCACGGCGGAGGGGTTGACCATTTCGCTAAAGGGAGGAAACGGCCGTTATTCTTTCGGCCAGCCCAACCCCACCAACCTCCACGGCACCGCCCGCACCCTCGATGAAGTAGACGGCGGCATCCAGCTAGAGCCAGGGCTGCTCGCCCGCAACGGCTGGGCCGTCGTGGACGATTCGCGCACGCTGTTATTTAATGACAAAGGCTGGTTGGAGCCACGCAACGCCCCCGGCAGCGTAGACAGCTACTTTTTTGGCTACGGTCATGATTACCAGCAATGTTTGGTAGATTACCAAAAGTTGGCGGGCGGCGTGCCGCTGCTGCCGCGCTGGGTGCTGGGCAACTGGTGGAGCCGCTTCTGGCCTTATTCTGAAGAGGAACTGCTGGGGCTGATGGATGAATTCCAGGCCAACGGCGTGCCGCTTTCCGTCTGCATTGTGGACATTGATTGGCATTTGCGCCAAACGGGCAACACATCCAGTGGCTGGACGGGTTACACCTGGAACCGCGACCTCTTCCCCGATCCCGAAGCGTTTATGGCTGCCCTGCACGAACGCGGCCTGAAAACAGCACTCAACCTGCACCCAGCCGAAGGGGTTCACCCGCATGAGGAGCAGTATGAGGCGTTAGCGGAGCGCATGGGCATTGACCCGGCCACCAAGCAGCCGGTTCCGTTCGACATCGTTGACCCCGATTATGCCCAAGCGTACTTTGAACTGCTGCACCATCCCGACGAGGCGCGGGGGGTGGATTTTTGGTGGATTGATTGGCAGCAGGGGGAGCTTTCCAAAATGCCGGGGCTAGACCCGCTGTGGTGGCTCAACCATTTGCACTTCTATGATTTGGCGCGAGATGGGGAAAAACGGCCGTTTGTCTTCTCCCGCTGGGGTGGCCTCGGCAACCACCGCTACCCGATTGGCTTCTCCGGCGATTCTGTGGTGACATGGGAGTCGCTCGCCTTCCAACCCTACTTCACCGCCACCGCCGCCAACGTCGGCTACGGCTGGTGGAGCCACGACATTGGCGGCCACATGGGGGGCATTGAAGAAGCGGAACTGTACACGCGCTGGGTGCAATATGGGGTACTCAGCCCCATCTTCCGGCTGCACTGCACCAACAACCCGTTCCACGAACGCCGCCCCTGGGGGTATGATGCCGAAACGTTCCGGCTGACAAAACACGCCATGCGGCTGCGCCACGCCCTCATTCCCTACCTTTATACGTTGTCGTGGCAGAACCAGGAAAACGGCCGTTTGCCCATTACCCCCCTCTACCACGACTACCCCAACAGCGAACAGGCGTACCATTGCCCCGACCAATATATGTTTGGCAGCGAACTGCTGGCCGCGCCCCACATCACCCCGCGCCACGCCGAAACGGGGATGAGCCGCCAGGTGGTGTGGCTGCCGGAAGGGCAGTGGCACCACTTTTTCACCGGACGCAGCTACAGCGGCGACAGGTTTCACCCGCTTTATGGCGGGCTGGACGATATTCCGCTGTTTGCCAAGCCAGGGGCTATTGTGCCGCTGGGGCCAATGGTGGAATGGGGCGGCGTGGACAACCCCGAAGCGCTGGAAATCCACCTTTTTCCCGGTGGCGACAACCGCTTTGAGCTGTATGAAGATGATGGGCAGTCGGGCTACAGCCTGCTGCCGCTGCGCCAAAGCTGGACGGCCACTAAGTGGCAGGTGAATATAGACCGGGTGCGGGGAACGGCCGGCCATTTGCCCCATGAACGGGCTTTAACCCTTTGCTTTCGCGGTGTTCGTCCCGATGTGCGGCTGCGGCTGCTGATGAACGGCCAGATTGTGCAGGCGCACACGGAGTATGACGCGGAAACGGTGACGCTGCGCCTTTCGGGGTTGACGCTTACGCCGCATTCGAGCTTAACGGCCGTTCTCACCACCGACCAGCCCACCCTCCTTGCCAACCGTGACTACCGCCAGGAAATGCTGCAGCAAATGCTGTGGGCGTTCCGGCTTGACAGTTGGCAAAAGCAGCGGCTTAACAACCAGTTGCCCGACCTGCTGCAAAATCCGGCGCTGCTGGCAAGCTATGAACTGGCTCTCACCCCCGCCCAAATGCAGGCGGTGGCCGAGGTGGTGACGGGTGCCGGGGTGCTGTCGGCGCGGCAGCGGGACACGGGACGGCCGTTTACCATTCTCTGGAATAATCAGCAGCGGGAAGATGTGGGCTACCGCCTATCGGCGCAGGGGATCACGGGCGATGGTGTGGTGCAGAAGGGGTCGCTGCCCAAATTTGTGGTGCTGACCGATGAAGACAATTTGACTGTTTGGCGCACGGGCGATGGTTTAGCCGAAACCTTTGCTTCGGCCGATGATTGGTTTGCCAAGCTGCCGCAGCGGTTTCGCGGAACGGCCGTTGGCAATCTCGAAGCCGTCGTCCAATTCCACCTCACCGGCCAGACCCGTTACCTGCACATCAAAGAGGGGCAACTGACCGTTGCCGACGGCCAGCATCCCCAACCCACCATCACCCTCACCGCCCAGTCGCGTGACTTTCTCGATATGGTCAACGGCGATGCTCAACCCATTGAGCTATTTCGGGCGCAGCGGCTCCAGGTGGGTGGCAACTTTATCCTCATTGGCCCCATCATGAACGCTCTCGGCACCATGCCGCGCAACCGCTTCCAGGCTAGCCCGTGGAAACTCACCGTGAGCTATCAGGATTGGCTGGCGTTGACCATCACCCAATAAATCAAACAACAAGTAACAGGTAACAGGTGGCAGGTGGCAAGTCAAAACTTGCCACTTGTTACTTGCCCTTTTTTAATGAGTAAATCACAATCAAATCTGCTTGTTTATCTCTCTTTTGCCACCTTCATCATCATGAGCATTCCCAGCGGGATGCTGGGCGTGGCGTGGCCGTCTATGCAAGAGACTTTTGGCGTGTCGCTAGACGCGCTGGGGACGCTGCTGCTGGTGGGAACTATCGGCCATATTTCGATGAGCTTTCTTAGTGGCTGGCTCAACGAACGGCTGGGTATGGGCACCTATATGCTCTTAAACAGTATTTTGATGTTGTTGGGGCTGTTAGGATATGCGTTTTCCCCAAGCTGGTGGCTACTGGTGGCCGTTGGCCTTATAGGTGGCGCAGGCACCGGGGCGCTTGATTCCGGTCTCAATGCTTACTTTGCCGCCAATCATAATGCACGGCTGATGAACTGGCTTCATGCCAGCTTTGGGTTGGGGGTGACGATGGGACCAATCATTATGACGGCCGTTTTAACACGTAATTCGTCGTGGCGGATTGGGTATTGGGTGGCGGTGGGGCTGCAACTGCTGCTGGTGCTGCTGTTTGCCACCACGCGCCACCGCTGGCCTCGCGCCGTGGCGGCAGGGGAAGGTGAGCTAGAGGGAGGAGAAACGGCCGTTTCTGCTTCCGCCATTTTCCGCATGGGCATCATTTGGTTGAGCATGGGGGTCTTCTTTTTCACCGCTGGCACCGAAGGAGCCATGGGCAACTGGGCGTTTACCCTGTTTAGCGAAGGGCGCGGCGTGGCGGTTGCCACCGCCGGGCTGTGGACCAGCGTCTATTGGGGCAGCTTCACCGTCGGCCGCATCTTCTACGGCCTGTTTGCCGACCGCATGGAAACCAACCAACTGCTGCGGCTCAACATGATAGCCATTGTCGTTGGGGCGCTGTTTATTTGGCTCAATCTGGCGAACTGGCTTAGCTTTGTAGGGTTGGTTGTAGTTGGTTTTGCCCTGGCACCCATCTTCCCGCTGCTGGTGCTGCAAACCCCCAAGCGAATCAGTGCCCGTTTTGCCAACAGCGCCGTGGGATTTCAGGTGGGGGCTGCCGGTTTAGGGCTGTCTATTTTGCCCGCCATAACGGGTATTGTCGGCGAACGGTTTGGCTTAGAGGCGATTGGCTTGTCGCTGCTGCTGTGGTCGCTGCTCCTCATGGGGCTGCATGAATGGATAATTGGGCATGTGCGGCGTAAGAGGAAGGAAAAAACGGCCGTTTTAGAATGAACAATATTTAACTTAGCGGTTTCGAGGTTCAACTTCTCAGAAGAAGTTGAGCTTCTTGCTGAGCTTATTTCTGGATAATTACTTACGAAGATACCATGAATTGTAGGAAATCTTGAACTTTTGCTTTTGCTTTGAATTCAGCCTCAACTTTATCTCCATTAGAAAATATGACCATGACCTCATATTTTCTAAATTGACCTGAGCCTTCGTAAATATTATGAGCTTTAAGGAATTGCAAAGCCGCCTCAAAACTTAAGAATTCGCTGGTTCTTCCATATAGAGGAATGATCAATATCCTTTCAACAACCCTTTCAAAGCGTTTATTCAAGGTTCGAATGAAATCGTTTATTGCCAATTGATTTTCTTTAATAAGATGAGCTTCAATATTTGCCAGAAGTTCTTTAGGGGAATTTTCAATCTCGTCTACAGTTTGTTGGAAAACTTTATCGGGTGTGTCTTCATCAAATTGGATCTCAATTCCCTCGGAACGAAAGGCTGTAACCATTGTGTGATAGGGAAAAAGCAGAACACAAAAACCTAATGACTCAAGTTGTTCAATTGCTGAGGCAGTAAAAGTCCCTGCCAATATAACACCTAGAAACGGATTATTATGCTGGTATTTCTCAGCTAATGGCAATATGGCCCCTTGTATTTCTTGAGCTTTGTTTCTTGAATGTTTTGTATATCTTCGCCAAGCTACTTCAATAAAGGCCAATGGATTCCCAATTTGTTTATCAGAACCATACTGCTCAATAACATAATCCAGATCGTGTTGGTTGCCAAAGTTGTCAGTCCAACTGACCTTTTTGCCCTTTCTTGCGTTTCGTTGGTTGCCTTGATAGTCCAGATACAAATTTTTCGTATCACAAAACTCTTGTAGCAAGGGGTGTACTATCCCTTCAAGAAGATTGCCAATAATTTGTCCAAACTTGTGAGATGGTGATTGAGCCACGTTTCACCTTGTTATCCACAGATGCCCTTCTTTTAAGGGTACTGAGTGTTTCCTGTTCTTCCATTTAGTGTTTCGATCTCGGATTTTTTCAAAATGATACGAAGAAAATCCTGCCTCTAAAGCTAACTCCCCAAGCCATCTGTCCACAGGTAGATAGATGCCATAGGGTGCTGAATCACCAATAACAAAACACATTTCAGCAGTTTTTGAAACAATACTATTAAGCGCATGAAGCACGTCCCCCAAATCTTTAAAGTAAGCTGCAGCCATTGTATGGTATGTTTTTCGTCCGCCCTTTGTAAGTCGAATTGTGGCAAGTTTGTCACAAGCATCAGCTAATTCTTCTCTAATTGGAGCAAGTACGGGGGCTTCAAGTAAAGTTTCTAGCTCTAGCCTTTCCGCTGCTGAGTGTTGTGAACAAGATCTGACTAAATATTGCCGAACCCTTGACTGTAAATCTGCCCAGCCAGAAATTTCTTCCCAGAACATCATCTCTAAGCGAGTTGAATCTGCATAATCATAGTTGTTTGGATAGGGTGGCGACGTTATAACAAAATTGATTTCCTCACTTGGATTAAATGAAGGGATCCGGGAGTCCGTTTGGATAAGTTGCGCCATTTGAGGCCAGTTGTTTTGTTTGGTATATTGAATATCACTGATAATTTGATTGGCTTTATCTTTAAATGCCTCGTAGGGGGCTAGAACTTTTGATTTTGTTTTATTGGGTAATACATATTGCCATTGGGCTGTTCCTGCTGTGCTACAAGCCCGTAGAATTGATGTGATAGTTACCCATAATAATTCAGAGTATGGTGTGGCAAAGTCAAATTTAGAGAGGAACACGTCTCGTAGCGTTATTAAATCTGTTAATGCATCCTCTGAATAGCATTTTTGTATTAAAGGCGAATCAGGCAGGTTTATCTGTTTCGTATATGTGATAACAGTTGAGAAGAATTCATCGTAAAGTTCGATAGCTTCTCTATCATCTAATTCAATAGCTCTTAGTTTTGTCCTAGCGATTCGATAAATGAAGGGGTGGGCTTCAAAACCAAAACTACGTATTTTTTGGACATTGCTTGCAACTAATGTTGTACCAATACCAGCAAAAGGATCTAAAACAGCTAGGTTGCTAACGAATTGCTTTTTGTCCTTTATTAAAGTTTCAACCCAGTTTGCTGAATAACCTGCGGAGTATCGGAACCAACGGTGAACCGGGAGTCTCATGTTATCCCCAAATGTACCAGAACGTTCGAACTTTTTTTCAAACTGAGTTGTTGAAATCGTGTTGGATGCAAACAAGGGTAATTGGCGAGCTGTAAAAATTGTGTCCATTCTTATACTTTAAACGATATTGTGGCATTGTCCAAATCCAATTTAATTGAAGCGAATGTAATGTTTGCTCGGTAATGTTGTTTTATTGAACGAGTGGCATTTGTGAGTGAGGGATTAAAAGGGCAATAGCGACGAAGAAGATTGTTTTTCGCTTTTCCTCTTATTCTCTCGCCCAAACCAACTGCCCATCTTGCACTTGCAGGGGCGGCAGCAGCAGCCGGTCGGCAATGGCGCGGTTGGTGGTGTCGAGCAGCAGCCAGCGTTGGCCGGTGGCGCGGTTGTAGAGGCCAAATTGGAGCCAGTAGCCGCCGCTTGGCAGGTCGGCCGGGGGGAAGAGGCGGGCGAGCTGCAGGAATTGGTCGCCGTGTTCCCAGGTGTGGGGCGGATAGCCTAGCCCGTCATATTGCGCCACAATCTCGCCTGTGTCATTGAGCAGGTGGACAAACAGGGCCAGCGAAGTGAAGTCATGGTCTACCGCTGCTTGCCAAGTGGTGAGCAATTCCACGGGCTGCCCAGAGGCAACGGGGGCGTTGAGCGAGGCTCCGGTGAGCAGAAGGCTGCCGCTGCCCGCTTCGCCCAAGCTGCAAGCACAGATAGCGAGCGGGTAGTCCCAGGTGATGGGGTGGATGGTATCGGGGGTAGGAACGGCCGTTTCTCCCCCCACCGTTCCCAACGCCAGCGGCTCCGCCACCAGCCAATTGCCGCGCCGCAGGGCAAAGACGGCGAACCCCTCCCCTTGATCAATTGGCATACCCGACATGCCGGTTGCCCGGAGCAGCGTTTCGTCAATCCAGCGGTCGGCCGTCACGATCAGCCGTGCCTCAGCCACGCCAGCGGGCAGGGCCAATGCTTGGCTGCTGTCCACCCACCGCCGCGCCATTTCTTCCCGTTCCACCGTTACCGCCACGATGTAGGGGTCTTCGTCGGCAATATCGCGGCTGCTGATGAGGACGGGGCGGCTGTCCGGCTGCTGCTGGAGATAGTTGGCAACGGCAAAGATTTCGCGGTTGAGGGTGTGGACATCGGCGGTGGCGGCCGGCCATGCGGTAAAATAGTCGCGCCAAGTCGCCAGCGTCAGCGGCACAAAGGTGGCGGCGATGAGCAGCGCGGTGGCAAGTTGCCCCCAGCGCGGTTGCCGCATCATGAGAGGCTTGTCGGAAAAAGAATTTTGGGACGCAGATTCCCCTGATTTAGCCTGATTTTTGCGGCGTTTGACGGCTAAAATCACGCTAAATCCGCGTTCGTCCGCGTTTGTCCGCGTCCTGTTTTGATTTCTCCAACCTGCTTCTAGCCATTGTCCCAATTCGGCCAGGGGAAAGGCAGCGAGAAACATGACGGGGAGCTGGGCGGCAGCCATACGGTTGAAGTTGGGGGCGCTGATGGTGATGATGGTGGGCAGCAGGGCAAACCCCAGCCAGAGTAGGACGAAGGCGTAGATGGGATTGCGCCACCGTCTGAGCGCGAGCAGCAGCCCAGCATAGAAGAAAAGCCCTGTCCAGGCGGGGACGAAAATCGGCCGGCCGGGCAGGTTGTACGATTTCAATGGGTCGCCAGCGATGGTAAACGCCTTGAGGGTGGCCCAGGTGTTGCTAAGAATGGGCTGGACGTTACCAGCCAGTAATTGGGTCAGTGGCTCGATGGTGAAGCCGCGCTGGGCGGTTTCTAATGACCCAGCTTGCCGCAGGGCGAGGAGAAGGGGAATGGTGGTGAGGATGAAGGTGAGGAGGGTGGTGAGCCACAAACGGCCGTTTGTCCACGCCAACTTGCGCTGAAACACAAACAAATAGACGGCAAACGTAGCAAAAATCAGCGGCATAAAGCGGGAAGGCTGGTAGGTGTAGAGCGTTAGCCCCAGACAAAACCCGGTAGCGGCAAAATAAAGCCATAAATACCTGTTTCTTATCCGCGAAAATCCGCCCCAATCAGCGTCATCCGCGTTGCCATTTCCTATGGCACCATTTCCTATGGTACCATTTCCTATGGCACCATTTCCTATGGCATCATTTCCCCACCCCTGCCACAGCACCCAGGCGGTGAGCGTCATCATAAAGGCCAGCGACATGTGGCGAAAGCCGAAGCGGGTGGTGGAGAGGGGCCAGTAGGCAAAGGTGAGCCAGGCGACGGTGAGCCAGGCGGCGAGGGGGGTGTGCCAGCGGCGGACGAGCAGGTAGGCGATGATGAGCAGACCGAGACCCCATAAAACGGCCGTTAGCCGAATTGCCAGCGGGTTAAAGGGGACGATTTGCAGCAGCAACGCTGCCAAATAATAAAACAGCCCTTCCCGTCCCCATCCCTCGGCCACATAAATTGGCCGTGCGCCGTTGGCAATGTCGAGGCTGATTTTGACATCAATGGCTTCGTCGAATTGAAAGCCCGGTGGCGTGGTGTCAAGCTGCCACAGCCGCAAAAAGATGGCGGCGGCAAGCAGGATAAGCAGGGCAGCCAATTCTGCCCAGGTGAAGCGTTTTGTATTCATGACCCCTTAGGTATGGCTAACCCCAATTGCTTAAAAACTCCAGCCAATCGTGCATATCGCGGTCTGATTTAGTATTAAGCAAACGTAGTAGCCGCCGTACAATTGTGCCTGTTGCTACTTGGTCAGACACAATGATACCTGAATGATGCTTGCCATTGTTCAGCCACTCGGTGTGCAAACGAAAGAAATCGCCGCGATTAAAAGTAAAGATGAATCGCTGCTGACGAGCTGCATGTTGCAGGTGAGTAGGGTCGGCTTGTCCTAATAAATTGGCTTCCGATACGGTGGTGACATCAATTTGGCGGGCACGGAGAGCCTGGATCAAATCTGTGCGCTGAGCATCTTCGTCAAGATAAAGTTTGATGCGTTGGCTCATAACTGATTAGTTTATTTGGGCAGCACGTTTGAGATTGTTTTCTGAATCAGCTTCAATATCTGCTTCAATTTCATTCACATGCAGGTGATAGTAGGCTAAGGCGGCATAGATTTGTGCCAAATGCAAATGGGGTAGCTGGGTGGCAATTTCTTCAGCCGAAAGCCCTAATTTGTACAGGCCAACAATGGCGCGAACGGTTGTGCCTGTGCCAGAAATAATGGGGCGGCCACCGCGTAATTGAGGATTTTTTTCTATCAATTCGTCTATTGTTGGTGCTAGGATCATATGGTTTGCCTTTTTATTGACGATATGGACATCATTATAACATGGAATGAGAATGGTTGGCTGCTTTGACCTGTCAAGCACCTGGGTGCGCGGGGTTGGGGGTCTGGGCGGTGGTGGGAAAACGGCCGTTTTTGCTATCCTGCGTATAACGTATTTCGTATGGCGTATTGCCTTGGTACGAAATACGCCATACGAAATACGTTCAACAAGGGAGCAACGATGTTAAAATCACAATTGATCACAACGAATTTATCCGACAAGCCCCGCTGGGTGTGGCTGCTGCTGGCGGGGCTGGTGGGTGGGGCGCTGTTCCCTTATGGCTGGCTGGCTGATGTGTCGCCCACGTTTGAACGGGGGCTGGAGTGGGTGTTTCGCTCGGATGCGGCGCATGTGGTGGGGCATTTGTTTATTTTTGGGCTGCTGGCAACGGCCGTTTTGCTGCTTTTCCCTGGGTTAAGAAAACGGCCGTTTCCTTTCTACGCCCTCATCCTCACCCTCGGTTTGGCGCAGGAAGCGTTGCAGCTCATTTCCTTCAAACACCACTTCTTTAGCAGCGGCGAACTGTTTGATTTGGCAGTTGATTTGTGCAGCGCAACGGCCGTTTTTTTGCTGTTTAGAAAAAAATAGGACGCAGATTTACCTGATCTGCCTGATTATTCTAATGGTTAGAGGCTAACAGGAAGAAAAATCACGCAAAGGCGCAAAGACGCAAAGAGAAAACTTGGCGGATTTTGTGTCTTTGGATGAGATATTTCATCAGGAAAATCAGGTAAATCTGCGTCCCATTAAGCTCAGGATGATGCAAAACACACTTTCTCCTTCCAAATCCGATAAACCTGATTTGCCTCTGGCTCGGCACACGCTGTGGCAGGCGTTGGCGCTGGGGTGGGTGGCAGACCAGCTTTTTTATGGGCAGCAGCTGGGTATTTCGGTGCTGCTGTTTGTGGGGCTGCTGCTGGTTTCGCTGTGGATTAACGGCCGTTCTCTCCCCCTCACCCCCCGCAACCGCTGGCTCATCCTGCCCCTGCTCTTCTTCGCCAGCATGGTCTTTATCCGCGCCAACCCGTTCCTCACCTTTCTCAACACCGTTGCCACCCTCTGCCTGCTGGCCGCCGTCGCCTTTTTTTATGCCGCCGGGCAGGTCAGCAGCCTGAGCGTGCTGGGGCTAGGGCTGTTGCCGCTGCGGGTGGCGGGCAATGCCGTCGCCCATACGCCGCTGCTGCTGGCGCAAACCATTGACACGAAAGCGGTGCAGCTTCGCGGGCGGCAAAATGTGCTGCCGCTGCTGCGCGGTGCTTTGCTGGCACTGCCCGTGCTTGCCATCTTCACCGCCCTGCTCTCCTCAGCCGATTTGGCCTTTGCCAACGTCATCGAAACGATTTTCCAGTTTGAGTTTTTGCCCAATCTTGCCACTCTCATCGGGCAGGGGGTGTTTGTGCTAGTGATGGCCTGGTTGGTGGCGGGCGGGCTGGCCTATGCTCTGGCGCGGCGCGAGGCCGAAAAGCTGAGTGTGGATGACCGAGGCATCATTGAAACGGGGGCCGATTGGCTACGGCAGCGGTTCCCGCTGGGGTTTGTGGAAACGGCGACGGTGTTGGGGCTGGTGAATGGACTGTTTTTGCTGTTTACGGCCGTTCAGTTCACCTATCTCTTTGGCGGCCGGCGCAACATTGGCGACTTTACCTATGCCGAATATGCGCGGCGCGGCTTTTTTGAGCTGGTGGCCGTGGCGGTGCTGTCGCTGGGGCTGATTTTGGGGCTAAATTGGCTGGCGCGGCGGGAGAACAAGCGGCAAATTAGCTGGTTCAACGCCCAGTCCAGCCTGATGGTGGGTTTTGTGCTGCTGATGCTGGTTTCGGCGTGGCGACGGATGGCGCTGTATGAGGCGACCTTTGGCTATACCGATCTGCGGCTGATTGTTTTTGTCTTTATCGGCTGGCTGGCGGTGCTGCTGGGCTGGTTTTTGCTGACGCTGTGGCGAAAGCCGGAGCGGTTTGCCATTGGGCTGCTGCTGTGTGTCATTGGCTTTATCGCCACGCTCAACCTGCTCAACTTCGATGCCTTTATTGTGCGGCGCAATTTGGCGCACTATGAGCAAACGGGCGAACTGGATGTTTATTACCTGGTGGGGTTGTCGGCTGACGCGGTGCCGATGCTGTTGGCGGCGGAAACGGCCGTTTCCCACGACCCCCAAACCATCACCGACTGGAGCTGCGGGCGTGACTCTGTTTCTGCCGAAGGGGAGGTTCTCCCCGAATGCCAAGTAACACTCGCCACCATTTTGTCCCGCAATCTCGATGCTCGGCGGGAGCAGCTTGCCCCCACAAGCTGGGCAACCTGGCCCAGCTTCAACCTGTCGCGTCATCAGGCGTATCTCGTGTTAGGTAATCGTTAAATTCCTGTAGAGACGCAAAATCTTGCGTCTCTACGTCGTCATCATCACATGCTACACAAACAAAACGAACTTAAACTGGTTCTTTGGGGAGCAGCCGGGTCGCTGCTGGCCGTGCTGTTGGTAATCGTTCGCTGGCTACTGGTTGGCAACTTCACCTTTGATTTTATGGTGTGGAATTTGTTTTTGGCGTGGCTGCCGCTGCTGTTTGCGGCGATGGCGTGGCGATGGTGGGAAAAACGGCCGTTTTCCCTTCTCTACACCACCCTCTGGCTCCTCTTCTTCCCCAACGCCCCCTACATCCTGACAGACTTCATTCACCTGCGGCAGCGTGGCGGCGTGCCAATTTGGTTTGATTTCCTGCTGCTGCTGGCCTTCGCCCTGGCTGGATTATACGTCGGGCTGCTGTCGCTCGATTGGCTGCATCGGCTAGTGGCGGGGGAAAACGGCCGTTTTCTTGGCTGGCTTTTTGTCCTCACCACCCTTAGCCTCAGCAGCTTTGGTGTTTACATGGGTCGCTTCTGGCGCTGGAACAGTTGGGACATGCTGCTGCGGCCAACGGCCGTTCTCACCCACCTTGCCCACACCCTCACCGACCCTGCCAACGCCCAACACACCGCAACTGCCACCTTACTGCTCACCGTTATTCTGCTCATTAGCTACGCTTTCTTCCACTTTCCACAAAAAGCAAGGGAGCGAGAGACTAATCTCTAATCTCCAATCTCTAATCCCTAATCCCCCAATCCCCAAACTCCGCTATAATCCTCATTAGACAACCATCTAATGAGGATTTTATGACATCACAAGCATTACCCTACATCGTTTTACTCGGTTTTATGTATGGCTCCACCCTCGTCGCTTCCCGCTTTAGCGTCGGCCAATTTGCCCCTGCCACCTACATTGGCCTGCGGCTCTCCCTTGCCGCCCTGGCTCATGCCACCATCTACCAATTTTCCGCCAGCCGTGCCTGGTCACGCGACCGCAACGTCTGGCAACATGCGCTGCTGCTGGGGGTGATCGGAACGGCCGTTCCCATGACCGCCATCGTCACCGCCCTCACCTACCTCTCCAGCGGCATGGCCTCCATACTCATCACCATCAACCCAGCCATCACCGTTTTGCTGGCGCACTTCTTCCTCCATGACGAAAAGCTCAACACGCGCAAAATTGTGGGCATCGTTTTGGCACTCAGCGGCACCGCCCTGCTGACCGTGCGCGGCGAAACCGGACTGGCCGATGTTGCCAAAGCCAATCCCATCGGCTACATCCTCATGTTCACCTCCATCCTGCTGGGCAGCAGTTCCACCGTCTATGCCCGCAAGTACATGCGAACATTTGATGCCTTTGACGTTGCCAGCATTCGCATGTTGGCCGCCGCGCTGGCCGTTATGCCGCTGTCGCTGCTGCTGGTGGGGTTTGATTTAACGGCCGTTACCCCCACCGGCTACGGCGCTCTCGGCTACGCCTCTCTGATGGGAACCTTTGGCGGCATGATGCTCGCCTTCTACATCATCAAGCGGTTTGGGGCCACCGCCTCCGCCATGACCGCCTACGTCGTCCCCATCATCACCAACATCGGCGGCATTTTGCTGCTGGGCGAAACGTTTACCGTGGGGATGCTGTGGGGAGCCTTGCTCATTGTTGCCGGTATCTTCATCATCAACCAGCGCCGCCGCCCCCGCACCGTAGCGGGCGAATCTCTTCGCGCCATTGACCGGGTGCGGTAAGGCGTTACTTGGCTGAAAGTGCCAGGCACTTCCGAAGTGCCTGGCACTCAATGATCCCCTCCCAACGCAAAACGGCCGATTTCGCTCCAGGCCTGGTCATTGGCACCCCGCTGCATCAGCTGCAAATGGGTGATGGGGGCAACAAAACGGCCGTTTTCCCACCCCGTCTGCTGCAACTCCGCCACCATCTTTTGCAACGCATCCTTGTTCAGCCGCATCGCCAGCGTCAAATGAGCATTAAACTGTTTGTGTTTATCCTGACCCAAAGATTGAACAATTGTTCGTCGCACGATTCGGAGTTCTTCCGTTGGCTCCACGCCCAAATAGGCCACGCGCCAGCCAAAGGTGCGAATGCCGCCCAAAACGAGCGAAAACGGCTGTATTTGCCTGCAAATGGCGTGGAGATGGTCAATAACGGCCGTTTCGCTCCCCAAAACCGCCTCACCCACCCGCCAATACGTCCCTGCCAGCGTCACATGTGGCGGCGTAATCCGCGCCGTTTTGCCGTCATATCGCTCCCGCACTGCCTGAATTTCATCGGCCAATTCCCCCGTGGGAAATGCCCCCACAAAAATGCGGTAGTCACCGCGCTGTAAAAAAGGTATCATTGCTTACCTCGTTTTTCTGTCTAAAGATCACGTCTATCCGAAAGATCAAATGTTCTAGCCAGCAATTTTTTGTGAGTTACTCATAAAAAATATTCTGGCTTTAGCCCTACTTTTTGCCAGCTTGAGCGACATTGTAGGGCAAGTTTGCAAACTTGCCCTACGTGCATGAACTACTCATTGACAAAGTGTGAAAACAACACTATAATGTCCGACATTGATAAAGTGTAGTAAAAACACTAAATGAGCAAGGAACCAGACAAGCAATACCGTTTGCTTCCCATCCCCGCTTGTCTGCATTCTTACCTAAGGAGCATAATCATGCAAAAGATAGTGATGGCAACCAGTTTGTTTTTTGTGTTGGTTGGCTGGCAGTGGGGATTAACGGCCGTTCTCCTCCTCACCCTCCTCGCCTGCCTTCTCGCCATGTATTGGGTCCTAATGATGTGGGGCCAGGTGCAAATTCCCGAATTAGAGGTGGGTGTCGTTTACAACACCCACAAAAAACAGTTTGTTCGCTTTCTCCCCAGCGGCCGCCATCGGCTGGCCCCTTTTGTGGAACAGGTGCAGGCCACCATCCCCCTCACCTCCGGCTCCGCCAGCGACCGCACCAGCGGGGTGCAAACCAGCGGCGGCATTGCCATTGATGTCGCCTGGACCGTTTCCTACACCCTCAACCCGTTTCGCATTGCCGCCGACAAACAGGCCAAGCTGGCACGGTCGCTGCCCACCAAGGCGGCCTCGGTGGTGACAAAGCACATGGGCAACTGCCTGCAACACGTTCTGGGCGACCATACCGTGGCGCAGTTGGTGCAGCCCGGCACTCACAAACGGCTGGAGCGGGAGCTGCGCCAATGTTTGGCCGAGCGGCTGGCCGATTCCGGCTTTGAGGTGTCGCGGGTGATGATTGGGGCAATTGCGATGCCCGCGCCGGTGCGAAAGGCGTTGGAAGCGGCCGAGGAACGTCGCCTGCAAACGGAAAACGAGGTGCAGGCACTTTCCCGCCTCCAGCAAGTCATCAGCCGCTTTTCGGATGCCGAGGTGCAGCGGCTGCTGGAGCTGGAGCGCATCCATGCCCTGGGGCAGCACGGGGTGGCACTGTATTATCCGGGGATGGTGGAGGAAAAAACGGCCGTTTTTCCCCTCCCCACCCTGTCCTGAAAATAAGATGCTCTCACTTAAATTTGTCACAAACAGCCTTTGCTTCTATCTTGTACTCAGTAATCAGTCAATAAGTGTTGCAAATTCTCAATATCAACACCTTCAACTCGCTGCTGTGAATATTTCACTAGCAAGCGTATAAGTTTTTCGGTCATTGTTTGCACAATAGCCACAGGTTGCTGGGCCAAATCAACTTCTGCAACCACATCGGCCAACGCCGTTTGGGTTAAATTTAAAGCGCGACGCAACCGCTTATCAACTTGTTCAAGATCAGTAGTGGATGTTTGACCAACGGTGTAAACAACAAGCCCCGGCTCGATTGCCGCTACCTTGGGGCGTACAAACGATGGTTTGAGCAATCCGGCATCTTGCCAATCTACCAGCAAGTAATCAATTTCGGGATTGGCTTTCGTAATTTGGGACGATACATAGACCAAAAGTAGCTCTGGACGATGCTGATGGTAGATTTTACTGCTGACAACGATGGCTGGGCGTGTTTTACTGGCCGACAAATCAGTAAACGGAAAAGGGATCAGAACAACATCACCGCGCTGGAATGCCATATACCTCTCTCCAATTATCGTAGACGGCATCGTCGGGATTGTCCCACTCTTTCTCAAAGGCAGCTAGACTCATTTTGTGCCAATCCTCTTCAGCACCTTGCTCGTCATCAACGAGGCTGTCTAACAGCAGTTTAGCGAGAACCAGCCGTTCGGTGGTTGTAAACCGACGGGTTTTGTCAAAAATTTTTGTTACTCGCTTTGAAACAATGATGCTTGCTGTTGTCATTGTTATGTCTCCTAAACAAGTGTGACCATAATTGTTGTAACATCTTCATTGTACTTGGGTTCTTATTATGCAGTCAATGCCACTGTGGGAAGCAAAACGGCCGTTTTCCATCCTACTTCCTTATTAAGGCAAAGGGCAGTTGGGGAAAACGGCCGTTTTCCCCCTCCCCACCCTTTCTTGATGCTTGCTGCCCAGAAACCAAACTGTTCCGATTGACGTATTACGCCACACGTAATATGATGTTGGCATAATTCAGTCATTGAGGTATCGGTAATGACCCAACCCATCAATCGTATGCGCCCCGTTCACCCGGGGGAAATTTTGCGCGAAGATTTTTTGCTTCCGTTAGATATGAGTGTTAACGCGCTGGCGATGGCACTAGGCGTGCCAGCAACGCGCATTCACGAAATTGTCAAGGAGCGTCGTTCCATTACGGCTGATACTGCCGTGCGTTTGGCACGTTATTTTGGCGGTGATCCAGTCTCTTGGCTCAACCTTCAGGCAATATATGATTTAAAAACGCTTTCTACCCGTGACGAAATTCTCAAAAAGGTTGAACCAAGGTAACTACTAAGCCTCTGGCAAAGAGGGAATGAAAGGATTCCCAAGAAAGGCATCATGTAAGGCTTCAATCACATTCTGCCCTTGTTTACGCGCTGTTGAGATATAAGAACGAAGTGCACAGAACGTATCTGCACCGTTCTTGGTACGGAAAGCACCGGATACTTTTTGCTTGACCTTTACCATCCTGACATCCCGTTCCGCTAGGTTGTTGTCAAAAGGAACGGCAAAGTCATACATAAAAGCCAACACCCCTGATTTGTGCTTCACCAAGCGGTCAAGCAGGTTCTTTGGCGGTGATTGCTTTGGCCGCCCTCGTTTTTGGAGCGGCGGATTGATTGGCGGTGGGTTAGCGGCTAACCCTTGGCATATAAGCTTATCGTACTCAATCTCGTAGTAGGCCAAGCGGTCTGTCGGCAAACTCATGGCTGGCTCGGGCGTTGCCACCACTTCTGCCTTGATAGTCAGGAGCAGTTGCGCCAACTCTGTCGCCCATGATTGCTGATACTGTTCGGTCACAAATTGCAATTCACGCAGATGATGGGCGTTACAGAAACAGTGCTGGCTGTTATCAAACTGCAAGTAAGCGGAAAAATGGTCGTGAACCGCCTTGCCGTTAAACTCAGGCAAGATGCCCCCCGCGTCCATCCCTTCTTGTCCTCTTTTGCGGTGGACATGGTAATGTGTCAGTCCTGTTGTACTGGCAACGTGCAGCCACTGTAGTTCATTTTCAACACGCAACCCGCTTTCATCGAAATGGACGGCGGCGGCGTGGATCAGTTGTTGTCTCACACTGTCCAAACTGGGTTTGACCTTTTCAGCCAAGTCGTCGTTTGCCTGAATAACGACGGCTTCAGCAGGAGCTTGTCCATAGAAATCAGTCAACAATTCTTCGGTACGTGCCAGAGGAATGAAGTGGTAGACATTCAGATAACTGGTTTGCGCTTTCAGACGCGAACCGTATTGGGTTGGTTGGCTTACTTCTGGCGGAAACGCTCCCTTGACTTGTTGACCACAACCAGGGCATTGTTTGACTTCAACTTGATGTTCGGTCACTTCAAGACGGACGGGGGGGATGTCGAACACCTGACGTTTCTCATGCCCGACCGCTTCTATCTCCGACAAGTCGGTCTGACAATGGGGGCAATGCAAAAGCGGGTGCGGTTCTACATAGTCTGGTTCGGCAACCATCTTTAAGGTGTTGCCCTTATGACCGGGCTGCCCACCAAGCGGTCGCTTTCCTTTCTGGCGCAAACTGCGGGTCTTAGGTTTTTTGAGACCATCACTACTTGGTGGTTTGCTACTGTTACTGCTGTTCTTGCTTAACTGGTCTTGTAACTGATGGATGATTGCTGTTTGATTGGCGACGACCCTTTCCAATTCATCAATCCGAGCCAAACCACTCAGCAGCAATTCGATGAGGCTTTGTTTGTCAAGCTTGTTGAGTTGCTTGCGGTCAACCGTTTCCAGCGTTACCATGATTTGCTATTTTCGCGTTACCTTATTGGATTTGCGTTTGATTTTGATATGAATTCTATTAACTTTTTAATCCCAAGCCCGTTGGCTTAGTAGTAACGAACCAAGAGTGATGGAGCCAATTTTGTAGGGCAAGTTTGCAAACTTGCCCTACGTTCTTTATACCCATTCCGTAGCTTTCTCACCCGTTTCACGTTGAGCGGCAAACGGCCGTTTTCCCTACACTACCCTCATCTTGTTAGCACAACCGAGCCAACCAACAAGAGACCAATCGAGACGCAGATTGCCAGCTTTGGCGCGTTTGTCTGCGTCGGGAGAACCATCATGAGAAAGTTCGCTGCTGTTTTACTGTTTATCCCGTTGCTACTTTTGACCCTGCAACCCATTGCCTGCGGTGGCTCCACTGGCCCCGCGCTGGAAAATCCGCCCACGCCCACGGAGGCGGGAGTGGCGACGGAAACGGCCGTTCCCACCCCCACCCTGCGCCCCACCCAAACCCCCGTGCCGGAAACCCTCACCGCCACCCTCATTGAAACCTTCCCTCTGGATAACTACCCGGCTTCGGTTCCTATCACCATTCAATTCAACCAGCCCATGGCCCCCGGCAGCCTCAAAATGCCGCTGCTGATTGATCCCTCAACACCGGGCGAAGCGGTTTGGAGCGATGACTTCACCAGCTTTACCTTCACCCCTAACAAGCGGTTGCTGGGGCAGGTAAGCAAGCTGACGCTTCACGCCAGCCTTCACAGTGCCGATGGCAAAACGTTTGCCCAGCCGCAGCGGTGGCGACTTCATCATGCCGTTGCCCCTGAGGTGAAGGCGGTGCCGGAAACGGCCGTTTTCCTCCAACTCTATCCCACCGTCCATCTCCAATTCACACAGCCCATGAACGCCGATTCGGTCATTGCCGCCCTGTCGGTCAACCCACCGTTGGCCTTTACCACCGAATGGAAAAGTGAGACCAATTTGGTGCTGACGTTTACGGATCCGTTTGTGGGGGATGAGGCCTATGAGGTGCGGCTGGCAAAAACGGCCGTTTCCCAATCCAACATGCCGCTCGACAATGATTTCAGCCGCACCTATCGTCTGGCCGACCCGGTGGCGGAGATCAATGCACAGGTCAAGTTCAACGGCAAAACGGCCGTTCGCCTGCGCTTCAACTACCACATTGACCCCGGTCTAACCGATACTTTTACCTTTTCCCCCGACATCGCCGGGCATTGGCAGTGGGAGAGCAAAGAAACGGCCGTTATGTTCATCCCCGATGCGTTCTTTGCACCCGATACCAGCTATGTACTTCGCTTTTCTGCTCCCTTGCGAACCCCGGATGGTTTGCTACTGCCAACAAGAGCCTCGCTTGCCTTCACCACACCCTCCATTATCACCAGCATTAACCCGGCTGGGAATCGGGTTGCCATTGATGCCCCCCTGCAAATTCATCTGGCCGAACCGGTAGATCAGGCTGCCGTTGAGCAGGCGGTGATGATTTCACCCGCCACAAACGGCCGTTTCACCTGGCAAAACAACATTCTCACCTTCGCACCAACCAACGATTGGGCGTATAACACCGAGTACACCGTCACCATTGCCCCCGCCCTTTATGCCGCCGATGGCACTCCCCTGCTGCAAAATGAGCGTGTACATCGCTTTGTCACCACGACCAAGCCACCCATTCAGCCAGTCGCCACGTTTGGCTGGGGCGAAAACGTGCAGCAGCTTTTCCCCGATGGCCGCCGCGCCGTGCAATATAGCGTCCAGAGGAACAGCAAAGGGGTGACGGCCACGCTTTACCCGCTCACGCTCCCCCAATTTATCCAGCGTTATGGCACTGGCTTTTCTGGCTTGTATGGCGGCTATTGGAATTATGAGCCGCAGTCGGTGGCGATGGAGGGATTAACGGCCGTTTCCACCTGGCCCATCACCACCACTCATGACATTAGCGAAACCATGCTGCCCGCTGATACGCTTCCCGGTCTTTACCTGCTTGATTTGGGCAATGGCACTATCAACGACCAACTTTTTGTCATGCTCAACGACCACACCGTGGCGGTGAAACAGGGCGACGGGCAGCTTGTAGCCTGGGTGACAGACCGCAACGGCCGTTCCCAACCCAATGCCACCGTCACCCTCTATGACCGCAACGCCACCGCCCTAAACCAGGCCACCACCAACGAGGATGGTATTGCCACCTTCTCCCAGCCGCTGGAAGGCGTTACCCTTGTCGCCGCCGAGCTAAACGGCCAAACAACGCTCACCGGATTAGGAGGTAGTTGGACATCGTATTATGGTTGGGCCGGCACACCCAAGGAGGCCGCCGTTCATCTTTACACCGACCGACCCATTTACCAGCCCGGTCAAACCGTCTACTACAAGGCCATCATTCGCCGCAACAACGATGCCCGGTTAGATATTTTGCCGGAGGAAACTGCCGTTACCGCCATCATTCGGGATGCCCGCCACAACATTGTCCAAACCAGTACCCTGCAAACCAACTGGTTCGGCACTGTCAACGGCAGCTTTACTCTTGCTGAGGGAGCCATGCTGGGCGACTACAGCGTGGAAATTCGCGCTTTGGATGAAGGCCACAGCCAGATTTTCAAAGTTGAGGAGTATCGCAAACCCGATTTCAGCGTCACCATCACCACCGACCAAACCCAGGTGGTTGTGGGCGACCCGGTGCAAATTACGGTAGATGCGGCCTACTACCTGGGCGAGCCTGTGCCTAATGCCGACGTGACGCTGCATGTGTATCGGCGTTATGCTTGGCACGGTTATGTTTCTGAACCAATTACGGGCAAAACGGATGAAAACGGCCGTTTTACCACCACCCTGCCCACCACCAAGCTAGGTCAACAGTTTTACGACTATAAAAGTATGCCGTTTGCCATCGAAGCAACCGTGGATGACGGCAGCCATCAAACGGTCAGTGGCCTCACCGCGATCCGGCTTTTTGCCACGGCCGAAACGGTGACCATTGACCAACGCAACCGCTTCTTCCCCGTCAACACTTCTTTCCAACTGCCCGTTACGGTGAAAACCATTCAGGGCGAGCCGGTAAACGGCCGTTCCCTCACCCTCACCCTCACCCGCTACAGCTACGATCAAGACAAATACAGCGAGCCAATTTTGGTGGCAACGGCGGCAACGAACGAAAACGGCCGTTTGTCCCACCCCATCACCCTTCCCCAAACCGGTGCCTACAAGCTCACCATTACCGGTCTGGACAGCCGTCACCGCAGCTTAGACTACACTACCTACTTTTATGCCTATCAAAACCAGGGCAACGGTTACTACAGTCGCTTCGCTGGCCTGAAGCTCTATCTCGACAAAGACCAATACGCCCCCGGCGAAACGGCACAGCTTTTTATCCAGTCCGATTTTGACGGCTCTGCCCTGCTTACTTGGGAGCGTGACACCATTCATCGCCAGCAGCGTATTGAACTCACCGCCCCCGTCACCCGCGTTGAAATCCCCGTTTTGCCCAGCGATGCCCCTAACATCCATCTACTGGTCAATGCTTGGCAGCCACTAGACACTACCTTCACTGAAGATACTTACTACAGCTTACCCGAAAGCCGTTTGGTGATAGGCAGCGTCAACCTTATTGTTCCCGCCGCCGACAAACAGCTTCAGGTTGCCCTGACCCCCAACAAGCCAAGCTACGCGCCGGGGGAAGAGGCCACGTTTACCGTGCGCGTCACCAACCCGGCTGGGGTGCCAGTTTCGGCCGAGGTGTCGCTGGCCCTGGTTGACGAAACCATCTTTGCCCTCAGCGAGGTGCTAAATGGCTCTATCTACGACTCGTTTTACTATTTCCGCGACCGCACTACCCGCGCCAGCGATTCGCTCTCGCCCGACCGGTATCTCTGGGAAGGGGGCATGGGCGGTGGTGGCGGCGATGGCTGTGGTGATTGCCCCGAAGGGATTGATGGGCCACGCACCGATTTTCCCGACACGGCCGCGTGGTTCCCCATTCTCCACACCGACTACAACGGCGAGGCGACGGTGACGTTGACGATGCCTGATTCGCTAACAAGCTGGCGCTTAACGGCCGTTGCCACCACCACCGATACCCAGGTTGGCGAAGCGTTTATCAACGTTCAGACCAAGCAGGAGATCGTGATCCAGCCGATTTTGCCGGAGGGGTTAACGGCCGTTGACCGGGTGCAGCTTTCAACGCTGGTGCAAAATTTCAGCGATGCCCCGCAAACGATTACGGTGGAAGTGGTAGAAACGGCCGTTTCGCCCCACGTTTCCTTCCCTCAAACAATTGCCCAATCCGTCACCATTCCCCCCGGCCAGCGCGAAGTCGTCGGCTGGAGCGTGTTTGCCGGTGTGGCTGGCACCACCACGCTGCAATTCAACGCCCGCGTGGGCGAGCAGCTTGTGGATGCCATTGCCCTGCCGCTGGAAATACGGCCGTTGTCCATCCCCGATGTCACCACCGAAATCGCCGATTTTCAAGGAGAATGGACGACCACACTCAACCAGCCCGCGAATGCCCTGCCGCAAAGCAGCGTCAAAATCGAACTCAGCCGCTCCATCGCTGGCTCCATGACCGAAGGGCTGGACTACCTCACTGGCTATCCCTATGGCTGTGTGGAGCAAACGATGAGCCGCGCCCTGCCCAACGCCGTTGTCAGCCGCGCCTTCTTCCAGCTTGGCATTGGCTCCCGCGACCCCGAATTGGAGGCCAAAATCAACGCCAGCGTGCAGCGGCTCTATGGCTTCCAGCACAATGACGGCGGCTGGGGCTGGTGGTTTGACGACCGCACCGATGCTTACCAAACGGCCTGGGTGCTGTTTGGGCTGGCCTTGGTTGAGGATGCCGGGCATGAGGTAGACCCATTGGTGCTGGAACGGGGCGCGGCGTGGCTCAACGACGCGCTGCCCCAGATGGATCAGCGTGTTCGTGCTTTTGCCCTCTACAGCTTGTCGCTGGCGGGTCAGGCCAATGAGGGGGCAACCCTACGGGCGTATGAGCGGGATGTGGCGCAGTTGGATACCTTTGGCAAAACGGCGTTGGCGTTGGCGCTGCACGCGCAGGGGGAAACGGCGAAGGGGCAGGAATTGTTGGACGGGGTGGTGGAAACGGCCGTTTCCACTCAAAACAACCTGGTTCACTGGTCTGGTGCCAACCATGATGGGGAATACACCAGCAAAACAATGGCTTCCGACGTGCGAACAACCGCGTTGGTGGTGTCGGCACTGGCGCAAATGCGCCCCGGCACGGCTACCGAAACGGCCGCTGTGCGCTGGCTGATGACGCAGCGGCGGACGCAGGGATGGGGAACGACCAACGAGACCTCGTTTGCCATTCTGGCACTGACTGACCATCTGCTGGCGACCAGCTTTGCCGAAAATGGCAACACCCCCTACACGGTGCTGCTTAACGACGAAACAATTTTCACCGGCACGCTGGGGCCGGGGCAGCCGTCGGTGAGCCTAGAAATTGCGGCGGAGCAACTGTCAGCGGGGGCAAATCGGCTGGTGGTGCGGCAGGGGGAGGGGGCAAACGGCCGTTTGTATCTCACCCTCAATCACCGCGTGTACCTGGCGCAAGCGGAGATTGCGGCGGCGGGTGTGGTGAAGATTGAGCGGAGTTATGTGGATGTGAAGACGGGGAAGGTGTTAACGGCCGTTGCGCCCGGCCAACTCGTTCGCGTCAAGCTTCGCGTCACCCTGCCGCAAAACGCCGCCTACATGCTGGTGGAAGACACGTTGCCTGGTGGCTTGGAGCCACTCAACGAAAACCTCAACACCAGCAGCCGTGTTGGTCTGTATAATCAAGAGCCAGAATACCACTGGCAGCAGTTGGGCTACAACTACAAAGAGGTACATCGTGACCGTGTGACGTTCTTCATTACCGAAATGGACGGCGGCCCCCACACCTTTACCTATATTGCCCGCGCCCAGCACCGGGGTATCTTCACGGCCATGCCTGCCGAGGCCTATGCCATGTATGATCTGACGATTTGGGGTCGTTCATCCAGCACCCCGTTTGTGATTGAATGAAATTTGTATAGACGCAAAATCTTGCGTCTCTACGGAACCAGACGCAAAATCTTGCGTCTATACGCTGTTTCACGTGAAACAGTAACCCAATCAGGCGTTCCATCAACATGGAACGCCTGATTTTTTATCGGCTGGCGGCACTTTGCACGGTTGGGTTCAGCACTTCCAGCGTGTCGTTAATGGTCGTGTAGGCTAGGCTATAGTTAAAATCATCAATGCGCCCAGAGTTGGCGCAGGAAAGATAGGCGGGGCGGGTGCGGTCTAGCGAGTAGATGAAGAGCAGCACGTAGAGGGAATCAATGTCTTGCCAGTTGGCTGGCACTTCGTCAAAGAAGCGCGTGCCGTAAAGAATGTTGTTATACCCCTGCACATAAGCGGCACAGGCGGCGGCATCCCCGGCTTTGGCCCCGTCCAGATTGCTCCGCATGGTGTTGAGTGCCTGCTGCATCCCATACAAATCGCTGCGAATGGCATCGGCATCGAATGGCTGCACGGGGAAAGTACCTAAAATGTCGCTGGGGTTGGAGATGTAATAGAGGGTGATGGAATCGGGCGTTTCGTCTTCGCTGCCCTCACCTTCCCCACCGCCGTTATCGCCGCTGGGCGTGGGGCTGGCGGAAACGGCCGTTGCGGTGACAGGAACGGCCGTTGGGGCGGGTGTATTCGTAGCTGTAGCAGTCGGCTCAGGCGTATCTGTTGGCTCTGGCGTGGCGGTGTTGGTGGCCGTGGGTTCTGGTGTGGCGGTGCTAGTTGCTGTAGGTTCTGGCGTGGCTGTATTGGTTGCGGTTGGCTCTGGGGTGGCCGTGTTGGTGGCTGTGGGTTCGGCGGTGTTGGTGGGGGGAATGGCGGTGGGTAAAACGGCCGTTTCCTGCGGCTCATCCTGCCCGCAAGCCGCCAAAGCCAGCGACAAAATCAACAAACCCAGAAAGTAAAAACGACGCAATGAGAAGGTCATGGTTGTCTCCAAAACTGAAACGATTAATAAAATGTGGGAAAGGCTCCCAGCACCGCCATTATGGATCACCCGTATCTTTTGTCAATAGGGCAATTGTCAAAAGCAAGCGGCAACAAAAAAGGGAAGTGTCAACCACGGTTGACACTTCCCTTTGCCCAGCAAATTGTGGAGGCGTAGCATGTTACGCCTCCACAATTTTAATCAATCGTTACTTCAATCGCCTCGCCGGCCGTAATGGTGACAGGATCAAGCACAATATCGGGAGCGGAAAGAATGTTGATGGTGTAGGTACCGGCCGGCAGGTCAAGCTCATCGCCGCCGATGATGCCCACAGCCACACCCTTACCCTCCTCATCTTGCACCAGATAGGTGATGCCAAGCGAACGGGACATGGCGCTCACCAACCCATCGGCATCGGCAGCATTGTAATATTGCCCACCACCAATGTCGGCCCAGCGGCGGAATTCCGCTTGCAGTGCCGGGTCAGCAATATCCAACCCCACGATGTCCACGCGCACATCAAACCCTTGGTCAATCAATGCCTGGATAGATGCGGCCGGGTCGCCGTTGCACGTTTCTTGCCCATCGGTCAGCAGCACCACGATAACCTTGCCGGTGGCATCGGCCATGTCGCTGGGAACCTGATCGAGCGAGGCGGCAATGGCGGTGTTGGCGTTAAACTGCGGCTCTACGCCAGCAATGGCAGTGGTCATTGCGTCCCGATCCAGCGGGCTAAGTGGCACCATGAGGTCGGTGCGGCAGGCTAGATTGCCTTCGATGTTGCCGTAGGCACGCATTGCCACGGGGGAGCCATTGGGGATAACGTTGTTGACGATGCCGTTCATGGTGTCGCGGGCAATGTCAATGCGGGGCGTGCCGTTGAGCAGTTCCACCATGCTCCAAGAAGCGTCAAGAATTAACTCAACGGTGGGAAGCTGGCTGACCAATGTCGTCACGTTGCTGCTGCTAGTCCCTGTGCTGCTGCCGGCCGCTGCCGCATTGGCATCATACACAACTCGTAGTGTACCAGCGTTGTCGGCATCGGTGACAACCATTGCCAGCGGAGCCGATTCAGCCGTGCCGCTGGCTCCGCTGCCGTCGGTGATGGTGGTACGGGCGATGAGGGTGTGGTTGCCAGCGGGCAGTTGGGTGCTAAAGCGCCAGTTGCCACCGGCATCGGCGGTGACAGTGCCAACGACTTCGCCATCTACCACAATTTCAACAGTACTGTTGGGTTCGGCCGTGCCAGTCAGGTCAACGTTTTCATCGGAGCGCACACCGCCGGAACGGGCAGAAAGGGTGGGTTTGGCAACGGCGAGAACGGCCGGTATTGCCAAATCAAATGGGTCAGATTGCGCCAAAACCGTGCCATCTGCGCCCACCATTCGCGCCGTGAGCGGGTAGCTGCCGTTTGCCAGGCTGATGTCGCCGTCGAACGACCAGTTGCCGTCAACGTCGGCGGTGGTGGTGCCAACCAATTCGTCTCCGGCGTAGATTTCGATGGTGGCGTTGGGGGTGGAACGGCCGTTTAGCCGCAGCCGACCCGTTGGCAGACCATTGTCACCCAGGGCAAAGGGCCCGGCTTCGGGTGCATCAAACGCCACTGCGGGAGCCGCTACTGTAAATCGTGGCATATTAACGCTGCCCAGCACATTGCCGCTACCGTCGAGCGTGTTGAGCGTGAAGTCATAATCACCCACTCCGGGCAGGTCGAGGTCAAACGACCAGTTGCCGTCAGGGTCAACGGTGGCGGTGCCAAGCGACACGCCATTGCGGATGATTTCGATGGTCGAGCCGGGGGTGCCGGTGCCGGTGAGGGTGAACGGGCCAACGGCAGGCAGTTCGGGCAGGTTAAAGGTTGGCAGGGCAATATCTGGGGTAGTCAGGCTGACGGTGGGTAAATCTACGCTGCCCAGCACGTTGCCGCTGCCGTCAAGCGTGTTGAGCGTAAAGTCATAATCGCCAAAGTCGGGCAAATCGAGATCAAACGACCAGTTGCCATCGGAGCCAACGGTGGTGGTGCCGAGCGATACGCCATTGCGGATGATTTCGATGGTCGAGCCGGGGGTGCCGGTGCCGGTGAGGGTGAACGGGCCAACGGTGGGCAGTTCGGGCAGGTTAAACGTTGGCAGGGCAATTTCTGGAGCGTTGATAGTGAGTGTCTGCGCGGCTGATTCAGCTACAACGTCACCCGTAGCATTCAGGGCTTTGACGGAGAAGTTGTAATCGCCAGCGTTGGGCATGTCTACGTCGAACGACCATTTGCCATCTGTGCCAACATCGGCTGTGCCCAGCGAAACCCCGTCGCGGAAGATTTCGACAACGGTGCCGGGGGTGCCGGTGCCAGCCAGGGTGAGTGTGCCCAGACCAACGGCCGTTCCTGGCAAGTTTAGCGTGGGTGTGGCAATATCGGCTTCGCGCACGCGCAGTGTTTGTGCAGCCGACCGCCCTTGCTCGCTGCCGCTGCTGCTGAGGCTACGAGCCACAAATTCGTATTCACCCGCCTGGGGAATGTCGGTACCATAGCGCCAGGTACCATCTTCGCCAACGGCAGTGGTGCCAATGGAGCTGCCATTTTGCCAAATGTCAATGGTTGAGCCAGGTGTGCCGGTGCCGTTTAATTGGACTTCGCCTGCCTGCACGTTACCATTAGGCAGCACCAGCGTTGGGGCGCTGGCACCGTTGCACCGTTGTAGCAGCCAAGTAATAAGTAAGAGTGCCAGCAAAACAGCCAGCACGCTCCATTTGAACATGTCGTGCCGTCGAACGTCTTCGGGCGTGACGGCTTCTTCGATGGTGCAGGGATCAGTCATTTCCTTATCTTCCTGTGTGTAAGCGTTTCGGATTCGTTATTGAGCGATTAGAAGATGTTTCAGTCTCCTAATCGCTCGCTCTCTTCATCTCTTAAATTTACTCGTGCAGACCGCCTTTCCGCCAGTCCAGCTTTTCCTGGTACGCTTTCAGGGTGTCCCAAGCGCTTTCAGCTGCCAGACGAGCCTGTTCCGGCCATGCCTCGTGATTGGATAGGCGGAAGCGGGGGCCGGCCTCATCCAACAGTTGATCAATGAATTCGAGGGAAGTTTCAGCTAGTTTGGCAAAGGTGTAGATGCCTTTGGCATTGAGCAACTGTTCGATTTTGGGGCCAATTCCCCAAACAATCTTGAGATCATCGGGTGCGCCAAAGTAAACGAGGCGCACTTTGGAGCGCATCAGCGAACGCCCATCACTGTTGACCATGCGGGCAATGACATCGTGGGTGCCAGTGGGAACGGTGATGTCGGTTTGGTAGTTCCAGTTGCCGTCATCAGAAACGGCCGTTTTGCCAATCTCGTTCTCACCAACCCAGAAATGAACGGACGTACCTGGCTCGCCTTCACCCGCCATGCTAAAGCTGCCCGTAATCATGCCATCCCCAACCGGACTAAATGCCCCTAACAGGGGGTCTTGGGTACGCAGCTTAGCCCATTCACGGGGGGCGGCAAGGAAAAGGTAATATGGAGCCGACAAATCTTGCGGCTCGCCATCGTCATCGAGATAGCGAGTTGTTACCTCATAATCCCCGGCGTTGTTGATGGTGGCGGGCAGTGACCAACGGCCGTTTTCATTTACAACCGCTGTTCCCATCGAATTGTTGTTAACCAACAGTTCAACTGCCGTATTGGGGCGGCCCGTGCCTTCCAGCAAAATGGTGCCCGTTTCCATGTTAGGATCATCCAATTCGATTTCTGGGGTTTCATCCCGATCAAACAGGGCGGCAATGGCTCCGCCAACAGCCCCGGCGGCGGCGGCCAGCCCTGCCCCTAACCCGGCCAGGCTAAAGCCTTCACCATCATCGTCGGTGGTGGCGTTGGCGGCCAAATGGCTGCTTAGCTGGGCATTGAGGGTTTCGGATTCAGCGTGGCTGGCGGCGAGTTCGGCTTCGAGGGCGGCAATGCGGCTTTGGGCGGCTTCAAGTTCAGGCAGCTTGGCGGCGCGAGCGTCTAAATCGGTCTGTAGGGCGTTGAGGTGTTGCGAACGGCCGTTCAGCTCGGCCTCCAGCCCGTTTAGTTCTCCATTGCGAGCATCCAAACCAGATGCCAACGCCGCCAATTCAGCATCACGGGCATTCAAATTAACTTCCCAATTACCTAGCTGTTGTTCCGTGCTGTTGTAGTTTAGGGCTAAATTATCGAGTTCGCCTTGACGGGTGTTGAGGCTGGCGGCCAATGTTGCCAGTTCAGCCCCCCGGTTGTCATAGCGCAAATTAAGGTCGGCTAGTTCCGCGTCACGGGTTTGCAGATTGGCTTCCCAATCGGTTAGCCGCTGTTCGGTGGCGGCGTAGCTGGCTGCCAGATCGTCGAGGTTGCTTTTACGGCCGTTTAAAGCCAGCTCTTGCTTGTCCAACTCCCCTTGCCGGCCGTCCAAACGTGCAGACAAAGCTGCTAATTCCCCTGCTCTTAGCTCATGGCTGGCAGCAACATCAGCCAGTTCAAGCTCCTTTCCCTTCAGATCTGCCTCGAATGTTTCTAAACGCTTCCCGTTAATACGGAAATTTGCCAACTGTGTTTGCAGCCCCTGATTGTTTGCCTCGGCATCACGCAAAGAAGCCGTGAGATTTGTCTCAGCTTCGGTACAAATGCGCCGGGGACGCCAATAAAAATAGTCGATCAGCATACCAGCAATCCAGCCGATCAGCAGACCAATAATGAGACTTAACCAATCCATTCTGTTCCTCCAAAAGATTCGTACAAACGGTAAATGAAAACCAAGCAGATGACAGACTTAAAACCAATACGCTATCTGCTAGACTCTCAATTTATAAAGTTTGGAAACGACTTGGTTGGGAATGCCAACGTGTATCAAACACTCTCCATTATTTTGTCACCAAATTTTAAGGTTAGTCACAGAAATTGTCTGTCATATTTTTCCTGACAAGCACCCTGCACAAACGTTTTTACAAAGTTTCTTCTTCTGTGACCGTAAACTTTTGAAGAATGGCTCAATCCCCATACAATTAGCTTGATCAAGAGTTGGCTATATATGAAATGTAGGTTGTTTTTACAACGATGGCACCTGGAATTTTTTGATGGCTATTTTGGAATTTGTAGGGTGATCGAGCCATTAGGAGCAAGGGTGGTGTATCATGCACCACCCTCTACAGACGATGAGTGAGCAAAGTTTACAGGTAGCAGAGCAGAAAGTCGTTCAGTTCTTGAGTGATGAATTGGTGGCTGTTCGTGCCAGGGATGGCAATATTTATGTATCTGTTAATCACCTGACGAAAGCGTTGGGTTTGAACCGACGCGGGGCGGTGCAGCGCATTGAGCGCCAGCCAGTATTGTTCAAAGGGTTTTGTTATGGCCCAGTGGAAACGGCTGGGGGTCGGCAGCAGTTGGGGCTGTTGCGGGTAGATTTGGTGTCGCTGTGGTTGGCTGGCATTGAGACAAGCCGTGTAAAAGAGGAGATTCGGGAAAAGCTGGAGCGGTACCAAGAGGAGGCGGCCAAGGTGTTGTGGGAGGCATTTCAAGACGGCCGTTTAACGACCGATGTTAGCTTTGATGATTTACTCCAAACCGATTCCCCCGCAGCCCAGGCATACAAAATGGCTCTGGCGATGTTGCAAATGGCGCGGCAGCAGTTGCTGCTGGAAGGACGCATTCATGAGCATGAGATGAGGCTAGAGCGGATTGAATCTACACTGGGTGATCCGGGACGGTATGTGACGCCGGAACAGGCCAGCCAAATTAGCCAAGCGGTAAAGGCAGTAGCATTGGTGTTGAGCAAACAAACGCGACGCAACGAGTACGGCGCGGTTTATGGGGAACTGTATCGCAAGTTTGGGATTACTGGCTATAAGCTGTTACCTGCTCGCCAGTTTGATGAAGCAATAACGTTTTTAACTGAATGGCACCGTTCCTTGACGGATGATGCGCCATTTTAGGAGCCGAGCTTGGAAAAGCTCGCGTGTTTGTTAACTGGAAGTGTCGGGATTGACATCCTCCGCTTTAAACCAGTTCACGATAGAGGTGCCAGGAGCCTTCACGCTGGGTTTGACCTCTGGGGGCGCGATCATAATAAAGCTCAAAGATGCGGTGGCTAGCGACTCGAACGCGAAAATAGTAGCGACCAACGCCCCATGAGCCGCGCAGAGTGGCGCGGCGGGCGTTTTCTGGGCGCATGTTGCTTGCCATGCGTCCCCGGCGTTCATAATCACGCCATTCAGCCAACAGCGTGTCAATGTGGAAAGTTTGTCCGTCCCATTCAAACTGGTTGGGGCAAGGGGGCTTTTTGGCAACCAGCGGCGGCTTGTCATAGGCGACGGTGATGGGTTCGCCAATAAAACGGGTTTCAAAATCTGCGTCATTCATTGGAATTTTGACAGGATTGATAAGATTTAGCAGGATTGACAGGTTAAATCCTGCTAAATCCGGTTCATCCTGTCTGAAAATTATCTGCTGCTTGCTAGTCTATGGTATCCAGGTGAGCATGGCTCCAGCTGAGGTTTCTAGTAATTTTTGTAGATTGCTGCCGTCGGGGTTTATGGTGTAGAGGCCGGTTTGGCTGGCGAAGGTGATGTGGGAGCCATCGGGGGAGAAGCCACCGTACAGCCCGGCTTCGTTGATGTGGCTGATTTGTTCGGGGGAGCCACCGCTAACGGGAATGCGCCACCAGTCGGAGGGGACACTATGGGCGGTTACTGTCTTTACTCCTAACAGCCTGTCCCACCCATTTGACTGCGGCAGTGGTACGGCACTGAAGTAGAGCCATTGGCCGTCGGGCGAGAAAAACGGCGCGTCCATGTCGGCAAAGTCTTCTTGGGTAACAAGCGTGCGCGGGTTGCTGCCGTCGGCTTCGCTGACAACAAGTTCGCGGGTGAAGGCTTCGAGGTTGACTAGGATGTAGGCTAATAAACGGCCGTTTGGCGACACCCGACCCCAAATCCCATTTTTCGCCACCACCGTACTTTCACCACTTTGCCGGTCAAACCGCTCCAGCGTGGTGGTGAAGGGGGCGTTGTCTTGCTGCACGACGTGGGAATAATAGATAAAACGGCCGTCGTCTGTCCAGTCGGGATAGAAAAAGATTTCGCCTGCTTGCTGAGACTCAATAAGGAGGCGGGGTGTGGTGTCGCCATTGGTGAGCAGGTAAAGTTGGGTGAAGCCTAGCTGGACTTCGCCATCGGGTGGGGGCGGGGCATAGGCCAGGACAAATTCGCTGCCGTCGGGGTTGCTGTCGGCATGGGAAAGCCAGGCGTTGGTGAGGGGAATGAAAAGGGTTTCAACTTCGCCGCTGTTGAGGTCGAACCGGGCCAGCGTTTGCGAGCCAGGGGCAATTTGCATAAAGAGCAGGCCATTGCTGGGGGTGGAAACGGCCGTTTCTTCCACTATCTTCACCGGTTCAGCGGGAATAATGGGGGTTTCCACTGTGGTAATGGAGGTGGGAACGGCCGTTGGTGCTGACGCTTCTCCACCACAGGCTACCAACAGGATGCAGGCAAGTAAGAATAGCTGTGTTTTCATGGGGGAATTGTACCAGTAATTGGTAATCGGTAATGTCGTTTCACGACCACTTCGTGTACGGTAATCGGTGATTGGTGTCACTGATGACTGATTACTGTTTACCGATTCACAACAGGCGTAGTTGATTGGGATTGGGGTTGATTAACGGCCGTTTGCCCCCCAGCAGCACAAAAGGGGAAAGCCGCCGAATATTTCGCACGCCAATCGCCTGCAAATCCGTTAGCTCGCGCAGCACGCCGCGCCGCCGCGCTGCCAAAATGGCCGCCGCTCCCTGCGGCCCAATGCCCGGCACCCGCAACAGTTCCCGCCGCTCGGCGCGGTTGAGTTCGATGGGTCTATCAGCCAAATGCTCCCGCGCCCACGCCAGCTTGGGGTCTTCATCCAGCGGCAAATGACCGCGCTGGGTAAAGGGCATCTCCTCCAAATCAAAGCCATAGTCGCGGAAAAGAAAGGAAGCCTGATAGAGCCGATGTTCCCGCTGCGGGTCTTCGGCGTGGCGGTTTTCTAGCGGGGTGTCGCGGATGGGGCTGAAGGCGGAGAAGTAGGTGCGCCCCAGCTTAAGCTGGCTGTAGAGATAGTGGGCGGTGGTGAGAATTTCGAGGTCGGTTTCGTCAGTGCCGCCGACGACAAACTGGGTGACGGATGAGGGCCAACGGCCGTTCCAGGTGGCAAACGGCCGTTCTGTCTGCCGAATCTCCTCCACCCATTGCAGCGGCCGCAGCAGTTCCGCCACAAACTCCTTGCGCGGAGCCAGCGCCGCCAACCGCTTGTCGTTGGGTGCTTCCAAATTGATGGAAAGCCGATCCGCCAATTCCATCGCCCGCCGCACCTGTTCTTTTTCCGCCCCCGGCATAATTTTCAGGTGCAAAAAGCCGCGATATTGGTGTTTTTTCCGCAAAATGTCGGCCGTGTCCAGCAGCTTGTTCTGTGTTTTCACCCCGCCGCCAATAATGCCAGAGCTAAGAAACAGCCCGTTGACCATTCCAGCACGGTACATGTCGTTGACCGTTTGCGCCATTTCTTCTGGTTTGAGGGTGGTACGGCGATAGTTACGGCCGGCGCGAAAGGGGCAGTAGAAGCAGTTGCGCTCGCAGGCGGTGGTAAGCATGGTTTTAATCATTGGCACGGTTTTGTTACCGACAACGGCTTGGTGGATGCCTAGCGACGGCTTTTTGCTGCTAGTGTCGCCTTTGGGCAACACCTGACCACAGGGGGCGACGTGGGTGGCTTCATCGAGCAGGGGGCGGGGGCTGACTTCTTCGGCCGGCTCCAAGTGCATGTGGGTGGCGATCTCTTCAAGCTTGATGATCGTTTCCATAGGGGAAATTATAGAACATTTGTTTGTGCTTGGGAAGGGGTTTGGCGTGCAGCGCAACACTCTTTTGGCGTTGTTATACACCCTCATGAGCGTAAGGCCGATTCAGATAGGTTTTTGCCTCAGCCTGCATTATTGCCATAATGATCCTTCATGCGTTAGTAGATAAATATTCCAATCCGCTTCGGGGCTTTCTATTGATGAGTTGAAATCGGAACCTCTGCCACTGACCTGGCCTGATTGAACATAGATAAAATAAGTGTTATCGTGGTACAACAAATTGGCTGCCCAGATGAAAGGACCAACATTTTCGCCACTGGCAACAGGTTCATCTGAACGTTTCCAGTTGATTCTGTCTGAACTTACGGCAATGCCGTATGGCCCGTGTGTACCCACTTTATAGCTACGTGAATACAACATGACCCAGCCATCTGGCGTTAGAACAACCCGAGGATCGATCATGAATGCATTGTCCCAAGACCCGCTTTCGCCACTTCTAGTAAAAATGGGTTCCTCGTTCTTTGTCCACTCGATGCCGTCTGGGGAGGTAGCCATACCAATAGCTGCTTGTCGTTCCGAGTAGCCAGTATAATACATAACGTATTCATTTTCGGTACGCACAACGCTAGGATTTTGAACACATAAAGAATCCCATGTGCCTTGTTTCCCAGCCGTTAATACCATTTTGTCATCTGCTGTCCAAGGGCCGGTTGGTGTTGGTGCTGTAGCACGTCCAATACTGCCTTCGGTGATTGCTTCCCATCCTACTGGATTATCGACGGTGTAAAAATATAATACCCATGTACCATCCTCTTCAACGAGAACACTGGAAACATAGGCGGTATAAGGAGCATGTAGTGCTTCGCCTAAAAAGAGAGGTTCATTAGTAACCCGTGTCCAATTACGGCCGTCTGGAGACGTTGAGTAAAAGGTGTGTACTTGAGCAGGCCACCATTCTAATTCGTTGTGGAACATGTGAAATAAGTGGTCATGATAGACAACGGCACCTGGAAATGCTAAATGCATAGGCACTTCTGCCGAATCATTATGATAAATGACTGGTTCTTCACTAAACAACGTAAACAGATCAGTGCTGGGTATTCTGTTTGAATCAGGTTCGAGTGGTATCGTTGGTTTGGGTGTTATGGTTGGCGATGGTTCAGTCGGTGGGGGTTGAGTAGGCGGAACGGCCGTTTCTATTGGCAGAACGGCTATGTTTTCTGCTTCAACAGGAGTTTCTTTGACAATAGCACTCGTTTCTGGATCAATTTCTGAAATTTCTGGTGCGGCTTGGCAACTTATGAAGACCAACCCAAAAGCCAGAGCAATTGGAATCAGCCTATATATTTTCATCTCAAACTCCTGTTAAATTTTTGTGGTTCGTTCATTGCACGCACGTTATTAGGCGATGCCAGTATAGAGAGAAACGGCCGTTTGTGATAGTGACAAAGATCATTGCCTTATGCACCAATTGTCACTGGCCTTAATTTTTGGGATGAGAGGTGATGCTCAAACAAGCCACGGAAATGCGGCAATTTATAACCTTGGCTGATTTGCTGGCCTTTTTAGCTGCGGAAATGGCGAATCACGACACAATGGCAGAACAATAAGGGGGGCTGACGATGAACAACAGGCGAAGCAACGTAGATCAATTATCAGGGAACGGAAACATAGGGAGGGAAAAACGGCCGTTTTCCCCTCTACCTCCCTACACCCCCACCCCAAACCGCGCCACCAACGCCTGCACTGGCTCATCATCCCAACCCATAAACTGTCCACTCCACTCGGCCAGGGCGTGAAGTGCTAGAATTGCCAGTGCCATGCCCGGTGTTTCTGGCGGTAGAAGCTGACCTTTTTCATGAAAACCAACAAAGCGGGCATGGGCATCGGCGGGCATCCCGGCGGCGCCGTCGCGGCGGATGGTGGCCTGCATGTCGGTGTCTACAATGCCGGGGCGCACAGAAACGGCCGTTATTCCTCGTTCCTCCACCGACAGCACATGGTTAAACTGGTTCAATGATGCCTGCGTTGTTGACCACTGCATCAATGCGGCCAAAGTGAGAAACGGCCGTTTCTACCAACGCCGCACAATCGTCCTGATTCGCTACGCTGCCCGAAACCACCACTGCTTGTGCCCCAATTTTCGTTGCTACTGCTTGCAACTCGATTTCTGAGCGAGCGTTCAAAACAATATTGGCACCTAATTGCGCCGCAGCGCGGCCAATTGCCGCCCCAATTCCCCGCGATGCTCCAGTCACAATGATAGTTGGTTTTGTCATAACAAAATGAAACGCAGATTTGCCTGATTATCCTGGTTGTGTCTGGCAAATTTGTGCCCTACGAGTCTTGAGAAAGTACGCTGATCAACGAATCAACGTCCTGTTGAATTAAGTGCAGCAGCCGCAGCATTTCACGTCGTTCGGTTGCCGAGAGTTTTTGCCGCTGCACTTTGGACAAGTGCATACGCACCCATCCCAGCCGGTCTACACCGTTAGGGCTGTTGCCACGCGGCGGAGCCATCGTTTCCGGCCAGTCGTCAATCGGGTAGGAAGGAGGCAACGGCCGTTCTTCACGGCGAACGGGAAGGGTGGAGGAGGCAACGGCCGTTTCTGGCTCATCCTCTTCCTCCTCCCACATCGGCTCCGGCGGCTGCCGCAAGATACGGATCGTATGCGCCACTGACTGCTCTGGATTTTCCTTGAGCCGCTGCGCCACCTCCCGCACCTCCCGGTAATCTAATTCTCCCAGCATATGTGCCTGAAAAAGTGTTTGCTGCTGCTCTGGGTTCAGCTTTTGGTAAACCCGGCTGTCCCGTTCACTCAACACCCCTTCCCGAATCGCCTCTTGGATCTCCTCAATCAGCTCCAGCAAATTAGTAAGCTGATGAATTCGCTGCCGCGAATATCCTAGCCGTTTCCCCACCTTCGCCCACGTCACCCGTGTCCCCCACGGCTCATCAGAGGTCACACCCTCGCTTTGGGCCGTGTCCGTCTCTTCTTGCATCAGCTTCCGCAGCCGAATGATCCCCATTGCCCGGTCTAGATCATTCAAATCCTCGCGCTGCATGTTTTCCACAAGCTGCCGCACAAACCGTGTCACTTCATCATAGTTACGCCGCCGCACCACCGCTGGAATCGTCTCCAGCCCAGCTAGTTGGGATGCTCGCCAACGCCGCTCCCCATGCACAATCATGTACTGGTTTGGCCCCGTTTGTGTCACCTCAATCGGCTGAATCACCCCGTCTTGGCGAATGCTTTCACTTAGCTCACGCAAGCTGTCGTCTATAAAAGTTTGTCGTGGTTGCAGCGGGTCAGGCCGAATAGAGTCAATGCGGATTGCCACTAGTTGCAGCCCCGAAGCTTGCTCCACGTCCCCTTCAGTAGCAAAAAGCTGTTCCATATCCCCCGTGCGCGGTTTGATCGGCTGGGCGAGGTTCATTAACGGCCGTTTACGTGCCATCCTACTTCCTCCCTATCAATGTCTTGGCAATTTGCCGATATGCCTCAGAGCCTTGACTTGTCGGCTCATAAGCCAAAATGCTTTTTCCCGCCACCACACTCTCGGCAAACCGCACCGACCGCCGTACCGGTGGCTCAAAAATCGGTATCGTCGCTCCAAATTGCTGCTTAATGGCCGTTGTCACTTCCCCCGTCATCAGCGTGCGTGGGTCGGCCATTGTTAAAATAATGCCTTCCACCTTCAATTGTGGATTCAACTTCTTACGCCGCACCGTTTCAATGCTCGACAAAATCATAAATGCCCCGCGTGCCGCCAAATATTCCGTCTGAATAGGCACCACCACACCTGTAGCCGCTGTTAAAGCATTAATGACCAACAAACCTAGCGAGGGATTGCAATCAATAAGGATGAAATCATAATGGCTCTTAATATCTTCCAACAGCGTTGCCAATACTCTTTCGCGGCTAAGCGTATTGATCAACGACACTTCAATTAAACTCAGCTCTGGCTGCGAAGGGACAATATGAAACCCTTCATCCGTTTCATAAATTGCATCACCAATATCGCTTGGTTGCCCTTCGACTTCCGCTTTTAAGGGCGTATAAATCGTTGGATGCAATTGTTCTGGGTCAAACCCAACATGCTGTGTCAGGTTACCTTGGGGGTCAAGATCGATAGCCAGCACCCGTTGCCCTAACTCTGTTAATGCGGCTGCCAAATTAACGGCCGTTGTCGTTTTCCCCACCCCGCCCTTTTGCATCGCAATCGCAATAACCCGCGTCATAATAATCCTCTCGTTAAATGCAGATTCATCCATCTTATTTATGTGGTTTGTTTGCAAGAAAACAGCAGAAAAAAATCTAATTGACCCCAAATAAGACAAATTGACAATTCATAATGACATTTATCAGCATGTCATCCTCACAGATACTGGCTTCTTATTATTAAACAAAACCAAACAACAGTTAACTAAACGATAGCACGAAGGTGCTACCCCGTCAAAATCGCCTCAAAAACAAAATCACCAAGAAATTCGCCTAAAATTGCCCTTGACACAGCGAAACTACCTGATATAATCCCCAACTGTTGAGGCAAAACAGTGTCGTCACAAAAAGTGAAACACATGTACAATTAAGAACAGTAGTCGGCGGCTCGCTGAGAGCCGTTTTTCTGGTCTAAATTGCCTCTTGACAAACGATAAAGAGCCGCTATAATAGCGAACTTGTCGGAATGATGTAGCCACGTAAGTGTGGAACATCACTAAAACGGAAAGAGTACATACTAGTAAGCCAGCGACTCTCGCGCTGAGAGTCGTTTTTTTTACGCCTAAAATACTCTTGACGGAGCGGGGCTAACTCTGTTATAATGGAGTGCTCGCAGGTCTTTAACAACTAAAGAGTGACAGAAACATCCAAATGCAAAATGGACTAAGTTAATTCTTCTGTAAGAAACTGTCCCTGATAAAATCAGGGTTAATCTTTTACGGAGAGTTTGATCCTGGCTCAGGATGAACGCTAGCGGTGTGCTTAATGCATGCAAGTCGAACGGGATCCTTGGATTCGTCTGAGGTGAGAGTGGCGAACGGGTGAGTAACGCGTTGGTGACCTGCCCTAGAGAGGGGGACAACCATTGGAAACGATGGCTAATACCCCAGATGTTATTAAGTTTAGAAATTAATAACTAAAGCTCAGGTGCTCTAGGAGGGGCCAGCGTCCCATCAGCTAGTTGGTAAGGTAATGGCTTACCAAGGCTAAGACGGGTAGGGGGCGTGAGAGCGTGACCCCCCACACTGGTACTGACACACGGACCAGATACCTACGGGTAGCAGCAGCAAGGAATATTGCGCAATGGGCGAAAGCCTGACGCAGCAACACCGCGTGGAGGATGAAGGCCTTCGGGTTGTAAACTCCTTTTCTGGGGGAAGAGAAAGGACGGTACCTCAGGAATAAGGCCCGGCTAACTACGTGCCAGCAGCCGCGGTAAAACGTAGGGGCCAAGCGTTATCCGGATTTACTGGGCGTAAAGCGCATGTAGGCGGTTTCTTAAGTCGGACGTGAAAGCTCTTGGCTCAACTGGGAGAGGCCGTTCGAAACTAGGAGACTTGAGGATGGTAGAGGAGAGTGGAATTCCCGGTGTAGTGGTGAAATGCGTAGATATCGGGAGGAACACCAGTGGCGAAAGCGGCTCTCTGGGCCATTCCTGACGCTGAGATGCGAAAGCTAGGGGAGAGAACGGGATTAGAAACCCCGGTATTCCTAGCCGTAAACGATG
This sequence comes from Ardenticatenaceae bacterium, assembly GCA_020634215.1. Taxonomy (GTDB): domain Bacteria; phylum Chloroflexota; class Anaerolineae; order Promineifilales; family Promineifilaceae; genus JACKCD01. The sequence continues at coordinate 55,329 of JACKCD010000002.1, forward strand.
TCAACTAGGTGTAGGAGGTTATTAAACCCTTCTGTGCTGTAGCAAACGCGTTAAGTTGACCGCCTGGGGACTACGGCCGCAAGGCTAAAACTCAAAGGAATTGACGGGTCCCCGCACAAGCAGCGGAGCGTGTGGTTTAATTCGAGGCTACGCGAAGAACCTTACCAGGGTTTGACATGACGGTGGTAGCGATCTGAAAAGTGAGCGACCCTTCGGGGAGCCGCCACAGGTGCTGCATGGCTGTCGTCAGCTCGTGCCGTGAGGTGTCAGGTTAAGTCCTGTAACGAGCGCAACCCTCGTCGCTAGTTACAAGTGTCTAGCGAGACTGCCGGTGATAAGCCGGAGGAAGGTGGGGATGACGTCAAGTCAGCATGGCCTTTATATCCTGGGCTACACACACGCTACAATGGCCGGTACAATGGGTTGCCAAACCGCGAGGTGGAGCCAATCCCTCAAAGCCGGTCTCAGTTCGGATTGTAGGCTGCAACTCGCCTGCATGAAGTCGGAGTTGCTAGTAACCGCGCGTCAGCAACAGTGCGGTGAATACGTTCCCGGGGATTGTACACACCGCCCGTCACGTCATGGAAGTTGGCAACGCCTGAAGTCGGTGAGCTAACCCTAACGGGAGGCAGCCGCCCAAGGCGGGGTCGGTAACTGGGACGAAGTCGTAACAAGGTAGCCGTAGCGGAAGCTGCGGCTGGATCACCTCCTTTTATGAGTAATTTACTATCGCGAGATGGTAACTATTAGTCTGTAGAGCTTTGTTGTTTCTGTTACTCTTTAGTTGTTAAGGCATTGAAAAATAGCTTTAGCTCATTCGAAAGGGCCTGTAGCTCAGCCGGTTAGAGCGTTCCTCTGATAAGGGAGAGGTCGTTGGTTCGAGTCCAACCAGGCCCATCTCTTTCGGGGATGTAGCTCAATTGGGAGAGCGCCGCCTTTGCACGGCGGAGGTCAGGAGTTCGAGCCTCCTCATCTCCATAGATTCCGATGTTTTGTACCTTTACCAAAGTTTAGAAGTTATATTGTATGACAGTTCGGTTATTTTGGCTGGCTGTTTGCTAGCCTTTTTTGTTTTAGGTTGTTGATGTCTGTGATTGTTTATAAACGATCACAGACATCAGTGACTTAAATAGTTGCTGACGTACTTTTACAGTTGAATAAGATGATCCTGTAGTATACCATCATATAAAGAAGAAATTCTTATCACGTGCGTGAGAATATCAAGTTCTCCGTATCATGTGTGTAAGCTACTAAGGGCGCACGGTGGATGCCTTGGCGTTAAGTGCCGATGAAGGACGTGGCACACTGCGATAAGCCCCGGGGAGTTGTGTGCAGACGCTATATCCGGGGATGTCCGAATGGGGAAACCCACCAAAGGTTAATGCTTTGGTACTGTTATCTGAACACATAGGATAACAGAGGGAACGAAGTGAACTGAAACATCTTAGTAACTTCAGGAAAAGAGATTATTCCCTGAGTAGTGGCGAGCGAAAGGGGATTAGCCCAAACCATAATCTATATGATTGTGGGGTTGTAGGGTTTCGCGCATAGAAGTTATAAATTTGCTTGGTAATAGAACCTTTCTGGAAAGTTAGGCCATAGAGGGTGACAGTCCCGTATATGAAACCAAGTAAGCTTCTGCGAAATACCTGAGTACGGCGGGGCACGCTAACCCTGTCGGAATCTGGGAGGCCCACCTTCCAAGGCTAAATACACTTAATGACCGATAGTGAACAAGTACCGTGAGGGAAAGGTGAAAAGACCCCCGGTAAGGGGAGTGAAATAGAACCTGAAACCGTGTGCCTACAACCGGTCGGAGCACTATGGCGTAAGCCAGTGTGACGGCGTGCCTTTTGGAGAATGAGCCAGCGAGTTAATCTCAGTGGCCAGGTTAAGCCAGTGACAGGCGGAGCCATAGCGAAAGCGAGTCTGAATAGGGCGTATGTCGCTGGGATTAGACACGAAACCAGGTGAGCTACCCATGAGCAGGCTGAAGCGAGGCTAATCCCTCGTGGAGGGCCGAACTCACTAATGTTGCAAAATTAGGGGATGACTTGTGGGTAGGGGTGATATGCCAAACGAACTTGGAAATAGCTTGTTCTCTCCGAAATAGCTTTAGGGCTAGCGTCGTATGTTTAGTATAGGGGGTAGAGCACTGGATGAGCTAGGGGGCGCAAGCTTACCAACCTCAACCAAACTCCGAATACCTATATTTTAGAGTACGGCAGTCGGACTATGTGAGATGAGTTTCATAGTCGAAAGGGAAACAACCCAGACCGACGGCTAAGGTCCTCAAGTCTATGCTAAGTGGGAAACGATGTGAGAGTGTTTAGACAGCCAGGAGGTTGGCTTAGAACCAGCCACCCTTTAAAGAGTGCGTAATAGGTCACTGGTCAAACGCTTTTGCGCGGAAAATGTAACGGGGCTTAAGCATAGCACCGAAGCCACGGATTCTACATTGTAGAATGGTAGGAGAGCGTTCTGTAAGAGATACAAGGTCGACCGAAAGGACGGCTGTGGCTTACAGAAGTGAGAATGCTGGCATGAGTAGCGTAAAACATGTGAGAAACATGTTCCCCGTAAACCTAAGGTTTCCGACGGAAGGTTAATCCGCGTCGGGTTAGTCGGGCCTTAGCCGAGGCCGAGAGGCGTAGGTGATGGACATCCGGTTAATATTCCGGAACCACTTAAATGGAGTGATGAAGGGACGCAGTATGGTAGGTCAGCCTCTTATTGGATTGAGGTGCCAAGCGTCTAGGGTTATGATAAGTGTAGGAAAGTCCGCACTTTGAACCTGAAGCGTGATGGCGGTGCCATTAGAGCCAGAAGTGATTGAGCCAAGCTGCCAAGAAAAGCTTCTAAGCGTTGATATTTAAGTGCCCGTACCGCAAACCGACACTGGTAGGTGGGTAGAGTATACCAAGGGGATCGAGAGAACCTTCGTTAAGGAATTCGGCAAAATACCCCCGTAACTTCGGGAGAAGGGGGGCCTCTGCTGGTTAGCAATTAGGCGAAGCTGGTGGAGGCCGCAGAGAAATGGCTCCTCCAACTGTTTAACAAAAACACAGGTCTCTGCTAAGTCGTAAGACGATGTATAGGGGCTGACGCCTGCCCAGTGCTGGAAGGTTAAGGGGAGAGGTTAGCGCAAGCAAAGCTTTGAACCGAAGCCCCAGTGAACGGCGGCCGTAACTATAACGGTCCTAAGGTAGCGAAATTCCTTGTCGGGTAAGTTCCGACCCGCACGAATGGCGTAATGAGAGGAGTGCTGTCTCAACGAGGGACTCGGCGAACATTGAAGTACGTGTAAAGATGCGCGTTACCCGCAGCAGGACAAAAAGACCCCGTGAAGCTTTACTACAGCTTGGCATTGGGTTAGGGCTTAACTTGTGTAGGATAGGTGGGAGGCTTTGAAGCTGGGACGCCAGTCTCGGTGGAGCCACCGTTGAAATACCACCCTGGTTAAGTTTTGACTCTAACCTGTGACCGTTATCCGGCGCAGGGACAGTGCCTGGTGGGTAGTTTGACTGGGGCGGTCGCCTCCGAAAATGTAACAGAGGCGCCCAAAGGTTCGCTCAGGCTGAATGGAAACCAGCCGAAGAGTGTAAAGGCACAAGCGAGCTTGACTGCAAGACATACACGTCGCGCAGGGACGAAAGTCGGGCTTAGTGATCCCACGGTTCCGAGTGGAAGGGCCGTGGCTTACCGGACAAAAGCTACTCCGGGGATAACAGGCTAGTCTGGTCCAAGAGTTCACATCGACGACCAGGCTCGGCACCTCGATGTCGGCTCATCGCATCCTGGGGCTGGATAGGGTCCCAAGGGTTGGGCTGTTCGCCCATTAAAGCGGTACGTGAGCTGGGTTCAGACCGTCGTGAGACAGGTCGGTCTCTATCCGCTGTGGGCGTAAGGGATTTGAGAGGAGCTGTCCCTAGTACGAGAGGACCGGGATGGACAAACCTCTAGTGTACCAGTTGTTCCGCCAGGAGCACTGCTGGGTAGCTACGTTTGGAAGGGATAACCGCTGAAAGCATCTAAGTGGGAAGCCCACCTCAAGATTAGATCCCTCATCCGTAATGGAGTAAGACCGCTAGAAGACGACTAGCTTGATAGGCGGCAAGTGTAAGCATGGCGACATGTTCAGCTAAGCCGTACTAATGGTCGAGGGCTTACGTTTTGCATGGTACGGAGAACTTGGTATTCTGATGCTGTGCGTCAGGATTCATCTTATTCACTTGTGAAATTTACAACCTAACCTTGTTATTTAAGAAGGTCTTCTGGTGATTTGAGCGACGAAGTCACACCCGGTCCCATCCCGAACCCGGTAGTTAAGCTCGTTAGCGCCGATGGTACTTGGGGGGCGACTCCCTGGGAGAGTAGGTCATTGCCGGAAGGCCTTTTTATTTTGTCTAGCTGTTGTAATTAAATAACATGATTGTAGCACCCCTTGTGGGTGCTTTTTTGTTTTCTGGACGCTTGGCAAAAAATAGACTTTATATGTGCAAAATATTGACAATTCCAGACTTGTCTTGTAAGCTTTTGGAAATGAAAAAAATTTAGCATGTGTGGGTAGATTTATGCGTACTTCAATATCATTCTATTTAGCTGTGAAGGAAATATGGCGATCAAAAGGGCGCTTTGTTGCCATTGGGGCGGTTATTGCGTTAATTACTCTGCTTGTTCTATTTTTGGCTGCGCTTGGTGAGGGGTTGGGAAATGGCAACCGCGAGTTTCTGGATAAGCTAAATGGTGAGTTAATCCTCTTTCAAGAGCAGGCTAATTTGTCGGTTTCTGCAAGTCAGTTTGGTCGCTCGATTATGAATGATGTTTTGCGGATGCCAGATGTTTCTGCTGCTGGGGCGATAGGCTTTAGCAGTGTTTTTGTATCAATGGCTGGAAGTAATGAACTTTTATCGGTTTCTATGCTAGGCGTTGAGCCGGATAGACCTGGAGAACCGCCAGCTTTTGAAGGGCGTGGGCTGGGAGGGGTACGTGCAAATGAAGTAATATTGGATGAAAATGCATCTGTGCGTTTGGGTCTCGGCGTTGGGGATGAACTGATTGTGCAGTCTACTCAGGGGACTGTAGATGAGCTGTTTTCGCTACAGATAGTAGGAGTGAGTGATGGCCGCCAATATTTTATACAGCCTTCAATTTTTGTACCTTTGTTGACATGGGATCGTATTCGTCCTAAGGCGGTTGCTGACAATGGGCAGGACGAGTTAACATTCAATATTATTGCTGTTAAGTTGGTTGATCCGTCTGATGAAGTGACTGCTGGACAGCGGATTGAGGAGCGGTTGAGTACAGTTAAGGCGGTTAATAGGCGTACGGCTTATGAGGCTGCACCCGGGTATAGTGCGCAACAAAGTACGATTAATACCCAACAGGGGTTTACGCTGTTGATTGGTGTTTTAGTTGTAGGTGGCTTTTTTCAGATTCAGACTTTGCAGAAGGTGGCCCAGGTGGGAATGCTGAAAGCGCTGGGAGCCTCGAATAGTGTTGTGTATTCAGCTGCATTGTTGCAAATTGTTGTCACGAATTTTTTTGGGGTTTTGTTGGGAAGCTTGGCGACGTTGGGTTTGGCAGCAACTTTTCCACCTGGTATTCCGATTGTTTTTCAGGGGGATCAGGTTGTGTTGGCTTTGGCGACTTTATTGTTGATTGGGCCATTGGGAGGCTTGTTATCGTTGCGCATTCTGGCTAAAGTTGAACCTTTGACGGCTTTGGGGTTGGCTTCATAGAAAGCGATCTGTGTCGTGTTTTTGAAAGGATTGTTTTTCTACTTCGTTGTGTGTTATTTCTCTTTTAGTTTGCTCTTTGGAACATAAGTTATGACGATTGCTCTAGAAACAAACAGTGTTTTAAAAGAATATCAGTTAGGTGAATTGACAGTAACGGCCGTTGATCGTGTGTCAATCCGTATAGAAGCTGGTGAGTTTGTCGCTCTGGTTGGCCCAAGTGGTTCTGGTAAAACAACCATGCTAGCGATGATTGCCGGTTTACTCTCTCCAACACAGGGCAGTATTCACATTGGAGAGGCTGAATTAGGGCAACTGAGTGAGGCTGAACGCACCCAATTCCGGCGTGAGAAAATAGGTTTTACGTTTCAGGCCAATAATTTAGTGCCTTATTTGACCGTGCTGGAGAATGTGGAGTTAATGCTGCGACTAAACGGCCGTTATTCCCGTGCTGGACAAGATCGTGCCATTGATTTGTTGACCAGACTGGGCTTGAAGGAACGGTTGCACAATTTGCCATCACAGCTTTCTGGTGGGCAACAGCAGCGTGTTTCGATTGCTCGTGCTCTCATTCATAACCCAGAGCTGGTTTTGGCTGACGAGCCAACGGCCAGTTTGGACACAGAGCGGGCTTACCAAGTAGTACAGACATTCGCGGATTTGATCCATGAACAAAATCGGTCTGGCATCATGGTGACCCACGACCTGCGTATGTGCCGTTATGTAGATCGTGTGATTCAGATGGTTGACGGCCGTTTAGATCGCGTAATCAGTTCACCAAAAGAAATTGCTGCGTTTGCTGGCATTTATGCAGAGCGGGAAGATGAAATTGAGTATGATGATTAGCGGTTAAAAGCAACATACAAATGTTTGAGACCACGCAGCAAATAGTTGCCTCCATGTTCGGGTTCAATACCCGCCAAAGCTAAATTTGGCATTCGTTCTAGCAACGTTGTAATCGCAATTTGCCCTTCCAGTCGCGCTAACGGCGCCCCCAAGCAATAGTGAATACCACTACCAAACGAGAGATGCTGGTTTTTTTGCCGCTGAAGGTTTAACTGCCGCGGCTGCTCAAAGCGGTCTGGATCATGGTTAGCAGATCCGAGTAAGAAAGCAATGCTGTCACCTCGGTGAAAGAAACGGCCGTTATATTCAAAATCTTCCAACACCATGCGGCTTGTCATTTGCACCGGGCTGTCATAGCGCAGCAATTCCTCAACGGCCGTTCCTGCCAGCGTCGGATCATTTCGTAACAGTGCCAACTGGTCCGGGTGCTGTAGCAAGGCCAAGGTTCCATTACCAATCAAGTTAATCGTTGTTTCGTGCCCAGCAACAAACAAAAAGGCGCATGTAGCATACAATTCATTGGTGTTTAGGCGTTCTCCTGCTTCTTCCACGGCGACCAAAGCACTCAGCAGATCATCCTGCGGCCGTTGCCGTCGTTCATCGGCCAACTGCGCCAGATATGCGCGAAAGGTTTCGGCAGCTTGAGAAGCTCGATCATAAACGGCCGTTTCTTCCGTCAAATCCAAACTCCGCGCTAAAGCATTGGAAAGTGCGTGAAAGGCTAAATGATCAGCCGGGGGAATTCCCAGCATTTCAGCAATCACAGTCACGGGTAATGGGTAGGCAAGGTCAGCTATCACATCCATGTGACCTTGTGCTTGCACCTTATCCAACAATTCATTGGTAATTCGCTCGACCATGCCGCGCAGTTGCTCCACCATGCGAGGGGTAAACACCTTATGCACCAGCCCGCGCAGGCGTGTGTGATCAGGTGGATTTTTAAAAAGGAGCCAATCTTTTTGCATAGCTACCAGTGCCTGTTGCGTTTCCGGGGCGCGATCTACCTGAAATGTGCCGTGACCTAAACGATTGTCACGCAGAAGTGCCACACAATCATCATAGCGTGACAAAAAATACATTTGCCAGCGATCCCAGAAAAAAATGGGCGCATATTGGCGCAGCAGATCGTAAAAAGGGTAGGGATCCTGGCGGAATTCAGGTGTGAGCGGATTAAAATCTATCATACAGAATACCTCAATATGTTCTTCACAATGGATTGTACGCAACTTGCGATGATTTGTCGCAATCCTTAGACGAAGCTATAAAAGTCGTGTAAATTAGTTCACACGGGCAACGTGCGTTTTTTTGCCGCATTTTGTAGATGGTGTTCGTACAATGACACCGTGCAAGGAACACGCGAAACAACAGGGATGTCTGTCATCATCGCAGCCCTCATGATTGTCACGCCCCACATGTTGTCCCGCAATTATCAAGTGAACAGAGTTGTTTGGTTAGCCACGTAGTTTATTGGTTTCTGCGTGGCTAGATTTTTTTGTCGAGGTTTTGCAATAATGGATGTTTGGGCAACGCTGCTTTTGGCGCATTTAATTGCGGATTTTCCCTTACAAACCAATTGGGTGTTTAAGGTAAAGACGCAAGGCAGTTGGGGGGTGGGCGTGCATGTGGGGATTCATTTACTGGTAACGGCCGTTTTAATCAAAGACCATCTCGCCTATTGGCATGTTTTGCTTGTGTTGGGGGTAGCTCACTTCATCACCGATTGGGTCAAACTGCGGTTTCCTGGTCGTTTGCAAACCCCCGGCTTTATTGTCGATCAAATCATCCACTGGCTTACCCTGCTGCTTATCGCCATTGCCGTGCCGACTATGCCTGTGTTGCTGCCCACCTGGCTGCTTTACCCCATCCTCGCTCTTACCCTTATTCCCGCTTTACTAACCTGTCTTTGGATTTTGGCGAATGATTTACGCAACCAGCCCACACCCACTTGGCCGCCAGTGGAATGGGCCAGCCAACATTTGCTGCGGGCATCCCAGCTAATTGGTTTTGCTTTAGTGATACTGGTGGGTACCAGCAGCTTGTTAGCAATGCTCTGACTGTCGTAAGCGCCAAGGCGTTGCCAGGCTGGCGGCGAAGGATGGTTGGGTATCAAAAACGGCCGTTTTCCATCCGTTCCGCCAGCATCCCAAAAAACTCACGGTTGATTGCCGTCAGGAAACGGGCATCTACCTGTGGTGCCGGCCACGTGGTAAAGGGCAATACCTGGCGCAAATTAGCCGTCGAAAACCGAATTTCTTCATGCATATACGGCATCTGAAATGCCACATTTCGCGCCAGTGCCCGCTCCACCCGCGATGCTTCTGCCATATCAAACTGCGCTAATGGCACCAGCGTCAGCCCCCGAATCGCCAGCGTTTCGCATAAAACCTGATGCACCAGCCCCATTGTCGGCGGCTCTTCGTTGACAATATTAAAGATTTTGAGCAGCGGTGTAGCCAGTTCGGGCTGCTGCGCCAGTTGTAGCATGGTGTTTACCACATAGTCCACCGGCACCAAATTGAGCGTTGTTTGTGGGTCCCCTACTAATCGCGTGTTGATCGTGCCATCAAAATTTTTCTGCCGGTTTTCCAGATGCCTTCGTACCCGGTATAGGGCACTAATGACCTGATAATAAGCCGAATGGTTAAAAACTTGGGTTGTCTCCGAGCCAATGATAATTGCCGGCCGTAAAATAGTTACATCAAGCTGATAGCGGTGCTGCGCCTGCGCCACCACCTTTTCTCCCTCATGTTTTGACCATTCATACAGCGAACGAAACCCGGTGTCGCTGCCGTTGCTCACAATGGCCTCCGGCACCACCAAACAGTCGCGCCCGCTGCTGTAAGCAGTGGAAACGTGGAAGTAGCGGGGTGGCTCGGCAAGGTTAACACCGCGCACAAACCCTAAGATGTTTTTCACCCCGCCAATGTTAATGGCCTGAATATAGTTGCGTTCCTGTTCTTGATATTTGAACGTGGCAACGCAGTGCCATACTTCATCAATGGGCTGGCTGGCTTGGTCACGCACCTTGTTGATGAGCGAAACGGCCGTTTCTTCTACATCCCCCAACACCACCACCAACCTAGAAAAATCGGGTGGCGCGGTTGGGTTAACCTGCAAAATGGCACTTTGTAACCGGGAAACGGCCGTTTCCTCCTCGTCTCCCCGCACCAATGCCATCACCCGGCTCCCCCGCTGCAACAAACCATAGGCCAAATGACAACCCAAATAGCCAGTTGCCCCGGTTAAAAAAACAAGCTTCTCCTTCACACCCACATCTTCATCCTCTGCTTTCAAAAATTTGCCTGTGCCAGAGCCACTTCGTAAATTGCCCGGTTCTGCTGCACCCAATCGAGCTTCAATGCCTTAGTTGGCGCAAATAATTGTCGCGCTTGTGTTTCTTCCGTAGCCCTAAATAGATACAGCTCAGAAACCTGGCTCAAATATCGCAACATGTAGCTGTCAGGGTAGGGGTAGCGGTAGTCAGGCGGTTGCGGAGCTGCCACATGGACATGCACCTGGGCGAGCAAGGTCAGCGTGTTTACTGTTGCCGCCGCTTCTTCCCATAGCTCACGCCGCGCTGTTTCTTCCGGCGTTTCACCTGCCTCACAGTGGCCTCCGGGAATATCCCATCCACGTTTTACAAGCTGGGTCATCAGCAGTTGGTTGCCAACAAAGGCTAAAACCCCGACGCTGGTAATGAGTTCCTGCGGTGGTAAAACGGCCGTTAATACCGTTCGCACCACGCTTGGCTGCGGCATCCACGGCAGATCGCGGTCAATCTGAATCAGTTCCATCTTGTAGCCTTGCGATTACTCCCGCCACATTTGCCGGTTGCCAATCAGGGGGTTTAAGCAATTTTCCATCGGCGCGGCGTGGCCCCCCCGCTTTCTGCATGTTGGCGCGGTGAACTTCGGCAAAAATCGGGTCAGGGTCAATCCCAAATGCCCACATTGCACCATACACCACATAGAGCAAATCAGCCAGTTCGTGCATCAACGGAGCGGCATCAATAATGTCACCGTTGGCCTGTGCTGTTTGGATGGCCTGAAAAGCGGCCGTTACCTCGGCGTATTCCTCGTCAATCAGCGTTTGCCGCAGTTGAATGGCGGCGGCAGGTGGGGGGATTAACGGCCGTTTGGGCAGTGGCGACCCAATCGCTTCATGAAATTCAAAAATCTTCTGGGCGTTGCTCTTCATCAATCCACCAACCGTGCAATAAGCTGCGCCAACGGCATTTCTGTCAACGTTTCCAGCCGATGATCCGCGGCCGCAAAATCAAGGGAGCGGGTCATTTCGTTAGGCACCACCACACAATATAAACCTGCCCGCTTTGCCGCTGTCAACCCATTCGGCGAATCTTCCAGTGCCAAAGCCCGTTGAGGTGTTACGCCTAATGCCCCCGCTGCTGCTAAGTAAACAGCCGGATCAGGCTTCGGGCGATCCGCCACATCATCGCGGCACATCACCACATCAAATGCTTCAGCCAGCCCCAATTTGGCTAAATAATCATCTACCCAGGCGTGATTAGAGCTGGAAGCCACACCCACTTTCAAGCCCAATGCTCGCGCGTCGCTTAAATACGCATGGACGCCGGGCATAACTGTTTGCTGTGACAGCAAGGCGTGGTCATGGACTTTGCGCTGCCCTCGCACCGTTGCCCGATCCAGCGTGTGCCCTATTAGCTCTTCCAAATGGGCATAGGGATCAAACGTGCCAACGGTGCCAATGTGACTAGCCCAAACATCGAACGAAAGTTCAACGCCATGTTCGGCATAGGTTCGCTGCCAAGAATAAAAATCTGGTGTCTCACTGTCAAAAATCGTGCCGTCAAAATCAAAAATCAATGCATCTATCATACGTTTTTTTATGAGTTACTCACTTTTTTCCCGCGCCATCTTGGGCAGGAATGATGGACGCAATTTTACCGCTATCGGGCTGACTCCCCAAACGGCCGTTAATTTTCCCCCAACCACACCAAGTACATCGCATAGCCATCAGTACCGGCCGTCAAAATTCGCCCGCCCCCTTCAAGTCGCTACAATCCCTGTGCGCTAACCAGCGCATAAACCACAAAAAGCAATCATGCAGACCTTGGTGACACATATCAAGGTCTCTATTTTTGGGAGACACGCGATGACTGCAACACACATCTGGGCGCAGTTGCGACAACTCAACGTCAAACAACTAGCGCGAAACTATACGCTGCTCACGCTTGGCATTATCATCAGCAGTTTGAATTTCCACTTTTTTATGCGCGTTGCCAACGTTGCTCCAGGTGGTGTTTCCGGCATTACGCTGATCATCAACAAATTTACCGGCTGGCCCAACGGCATTGTCCTGTTTTGTCTGCAAATCCCCATGCTCATCCTCGGTTTTTTCTATCTGGGGCGTTTTCGCTTTCTTGCCAGCACCTTTTACTTCACCATCGGCTACAGCCTGCTAATTGATGTGTTGGCTTGGCTCATCCCCACCAATGGTGTCACCCATGACCCACTGCTCAACATCATTTATGGCGGCGTGCTGGGTGGCATTGGCACGGGGTTTATCTATCGCGCAAATGCCACCACCGCAGGTACCAGCGTCATCAGCCGGATTATTCAGCGTAAAACGGGACTGCCCGTTAGCCAAACCTATCTTTATGTAGATGGTGGCATTATTGTGGCACTAGGCTTGGTGTTTGGCTGGGAAAACGCCCTCTACGCGCTGATGATGCTCTTTATCTGGGGGTTAGCAACCGACTACTCAATGGAGGGGCCAAGCGTCATCCGCATGGCATTTATTGTCACTGACCAGCCGCGTGCCGTAGCGGATGCCCTGTTTACCCGCACCGGGTTGGGGGTGACGGGGTGGCGGGGGCAGGGGATGTTTACCAACGAGGAACACACCATCCTATTTTGCACGGTGCGCCGGCCGGATGTGGATGGCCTACGTTCGGTGGTCTTGGAAGCCGACCCCAAGGCCTTCCTAGTCATAGGACAAGGCCACCAAGCGCGGGGAGGCGTGCTGCCGGGGTCGCCAGATTAACAGATGAACAAGAATTTTTGACAGGATTTACGCGATTTTTCACGATTAGCGTTGAAAGCTCTGAAGAATCGTGTAAATCTTGTCTAAAAAACTGCTTTGGTTGATCCAGATTAGGTGCTGATACAGATTCCTTGGCCTATTCGGTATCAATCACGGGCGGTTGGCTGGTTATCCAGTCAGGCAACGGGTCTTCCGTAATAATTTCCGTGAGGGGAAAGGCACCATCAGCGTCGTTCAACCCGCTTAGAGATAAGTTTGCCCAATCGTTGTAATCTTGGTGGATATCAAGCGTGAAATCGTAAGCAGGGTTGAGGTTAAAAGCGATACCGTTTTCAATAACGCTATTCCCATTCCAGTCCCAGTCAACACCATTACAAATGCCGTCACTCTCATTCAAATTGTTTTCGTCAAGCGTGATGTTGGTTCCATATGAATAGTCTAAAACGCCGTCGCCAGGCGGCGTGCAGTTGTTATCAACACCCGGGAATTGGTAGTTGTAATTCATGACGGAGTTGTAGTTGGGTTTGTTGTTGAGGTTTTCAAAACCGCCGTGGCGCAGCAGCAGGTTATGACCGAGTTCGTGCATGATGGTATGAGCAACGTTGTGGTTGGAGAGGTAGCATTGTAGTGAGACGATCAGGTCGTCGCCGGGGAGTTCGGCCTGGCCCGAGCTGCCGCTGGTGGTGTTGTAGCGATGGGGCATGAGGACGTAGTGGAAGTAGCCGTGGCGATTAGGGCTGAAGTTGGTGTTTTTGATGGCAACAAATTCATCGCTATTAACACCCAAAGTTAGCACACCGTCAGCATCGGGAATGAGATTACCGCCGGTAAACAGACCGCCTTGCCCATAGTCGTGGATCATGTTGATGCCGGTGGAGCCGTCGGGGTTATCAATGGGGGCGGCGGCAAAAACGGCCGTTACTTCATTAACGGCCGTTGCCGTCGGGCGATGGCTATGAGCGCCACAATCATTGCTGTCGTCAAACCAATCATGCTCCAGCAAAATATCTTGCCACCAGCAGATCGTTCCCCAAGCCAGGTAAGTCCTAACCCATTCACCGTACCGCGTGATTCATCCCCATCGAGGAGAATCCCCATCAGTGTCGGGATTGTTGGATCAGAACCCGTGTTGGCCGCACCCACAAATACACGGTGTTTGTTTCCGCCCAGTCAGGTGCATCATCGTTGTCACTATCTGGAAGGGGCGTTTAGAGCCAGTGAATGGTTACACTGTTGTCCAACATAACTTTCTGGCACACCCGTGTAGGCCAATGGAGGCTGAATTGGTGACGGCGCGGGGTAAGAACTATCCCACATTGACAACAAACGTAACGCTGCCATTTGCCCAAGGGCTACAACATTGCCTGGGCAATCATACTCCGATAGTTCCCCCAACCTGCGTCCAGCCAGCAGTGCTGGCACCCGCGTTAAAAGTTGTGCCATCAGGGACTGCCTCCGTAATGACAACATTATCGGCCGTATAGCGGCTGGCATTGGCGTAGTTGAGTATGTAGGTGAGCGGTGCTGCGGCCGCCGTGATGTCAATTTGGGGTTGTGCCGTGCTGGTTAGAGCTAAATTGGCGGGAATGTTGCTGCCGAGTGGAAAGGTAAAAGACCCCTGCTCGCTGCTTTGTGACCAAGGTGATTGCTGCCCACAACCATTCACATCCAAAACAAAGTAATCAAAATTGAGGTCGGGATGAGCGGCCCAACCGATTCCAGTGAAGCTGTTGGCCTGGACTTCTTGGCATTGATACGGAGCCGGGTTGCTACAATCCCCACCGGGGGTAATGTAGTTGGTGTTGAGACTGTACCAGACTTCATAGCTGTTGCTGCCGGTATCGTTCCACAAGAGGTCAACGTTAGAGCCGTTGGCAACGGCCGTTACGGTCAGTGGGGCGGGCGGGGTGCAAATGCAAACATCATCAATCGAATAGCCATCGGTGCCAATTGTGTAGTTGTCATACCCTTGAAACTTGATGAGAAAGCCATCAACCAAGGTTAGCCCTGCCGTGGCTGCGGCTGCCGCTAGATCAATATTGACCTCGGTGTAAGCCGAGGAAAAGGTTGAATAATCAAGGATACGGGTGTAAGTTGCCCCACTGTCATCACTAATAAAGACCCCATCTTGCACGTGGGATTCGTCGCCACGGTTGGCTATCCAAAAGTTAAGCCCAGCTTGGGTGGCACCAGCCAGGTCTACACTGACGATGAGAGCCTGCTGCGTATTCCCGCCACAGCCATCACAATCAGTGTCTAGGTTGACGTGATACGTTCCTGAATGGGGGAAGGCGGCAGAGATTTGAACACGGCCGTTTGCCCCTGCATTAGATGTTGTTTCGGTGGTCATAAAGGCGGGCAAGCTGCCCGACTCAAACCCTTCGCAAAAATTGGAGGTTGCATTGGCGGCTTGCAGCATCTCGGCCAGCACAACGGCCGTTTGGCTGCGGTCTTCTTGAAATGGGGTGGCGTTGTGGTTTGTAACTGGGTAATAAAGGGGAATCAGGCTAAAGAGGCCGACAAGGAACACAAAGCGTAAAAAACGACGTTGGGTGAATGGCGTTTGCAACATTTTTCCCTCTTAGGTGTCTTGGAGTACCATGCCCTCTAGTGTCTGGTCTAGCTGATGGGGTTGTTAAAAGGAGAGGTATCGTTTATACGGGTATGATCCTCCCAAGACACACGCTCATGTTTAACTATAATGAGCATTGGCCGACTGTCAATCCTAAAGGGCAAAGGGCGTTTTAGGCAAATCGTTTGCCGGAAATCATATGGGGCGTTGATTGGGCGATTACAGGAGATTTTGTCTCTAATCGCGGCCTCTAATCTCTATTTTGGTGGGAGATAACGGCCGTTTTCACCACCACCGTCCCCTTCACCACCAACGTTCATTTGGGGGTCCGGGTGGCTACTCTGCTTCCTGTGGGCGTGTCGGCAGCAGCGGCAACAAATCCGCCAATTTACCCACCGCCAGCCCATAATCCCCCGTCACTCCCCATCAGCCGCGCCCGCCGTAGGTGGCAATATCAGCAGCATCTCCACATCCTCGTCCTTGCGTAAACCGCTGCGGTACCCCTGGCGAAGCGCAAATCCAGCAAATCAATCTGGTTAAACAGCTTTACGTGTCGCGCACCCCGTCAGTGCCGGTGCAAAGCGGCACCCCGCCTCCATACAGACCTTCAGCGGTGGAAAATCGACCGCCCCGACCCCAACGACATGATGATCCGATTTTTCCAGCAGCAGGTCAATCAGTTGGTTCAATAACTTTCCTCAACGCTGAGCGAAAACGGCAATAATCGTCCTGCCTTGCCTGTAGCTAAGCCTTCGTTGCGCTCGGCAATCAACTCCAAACGCCCCAGCATCCCCGGTTCATGCAGGTGAATGTCAACTCCACCGTGCCGGTCGGCAATAGCAAAATGATGTCGGGTGGCGCACCGGGTCACGGTCTACCGTTGACGGATCAGCCGCCAATGGCATCGGCTCTGACCGCTTCCTCCAGCAGTTCAGCCGTGCCGGGGCAGGAATGGGCATTCCGCTTTGCGGGGAAGGCGACTGTTTGCATGGTCATCACCTCGCGGTACGCTACGCCGGGTTGCCAGCACCCCTCAAAGTGCGCCAGCCAGCCTCCCAGTGTCGAAGTAATCTGCGTGGGTGCGAATATGGGTGGTACTTAGCGTAGCGATAGCTCACCTCCCGCGCCGACTGCACGCACGATAGCCCATTTCCCGCCGCACCGCCGCTCGTTGTCAACATAGTCACGGATGCGCGGCCCCGGCTTCCTGGTTTTTGTGCCACAGCCACCCAGCAATTTTGTCTATGTGGGCATGGGCGTTGACAAGACCAGGGAGCAGAAGCTGGTTGTGGCCGTCAAAACGGCCGTTTTTCCCCTCATCCTCCACCGCAATCCCGCCGCCATCTGCACAATCACCCCTCCCGAACTAACATCCACCACTTCCCATCCCATCGGCCGCACATTTTAACAAAAGGTTCATGTCATTTTCCTCCATTAAGTCAAACGGGTTCTTTCCATCTTGTGGGTTTGACAAATTTGGTGCGTGGTGCGTGGTGCATTACAGATAAGGTGTTCTTACGCACCACGCACCACGCACCACGTAACCGTTACTGTAACCCAATCCAACATGCCTACCGTTTGGGACTGTTTTGTGTTATATAATGGGGCGGTCTTACATTGGTGTTGGCGTATTAGCAAAACTGGCCGTTTTCACCCCTCGTGAGCAACTCACCAGATAAACAAAGGTTGAACGAATGCACACAGACAAATAGACACACACCAGTTGCAAGAAATTAGCATACTGGGTTTATGGCAATGGAGGGATGCGCGACGAATAGCGATAGCCCGCCGGGATAGATGTGTCGCGCATTAACGGTGACAGAAGCGACTCCTATGGCAAAAATATTTTAAGGCGTACCGCCAAGCTGAGGCAAGCTTGACAAACTCATTGATCTGGCGCAACCGGAGCAGGCATTGTGTTCCCCCGCCGTCGGTGGTGCAACCGCCGGAACAACCACAGGCTACCGGTATTGGGAGAAGTGCAAAAAGCGGCTGTACGATGAAGTGAGCGTGATGCACGTTTGGGGGAAGCGGGGAGGACGGCCGTTGGCTGGGGAGCTGCTCTGGCGCTGAATGTCCCTGCGGGGAGGAGGAAGAGGCAGCGCAGTGGGCCTTGACCCGGCCAAACTAAAGCGGGGTGTTTGGCCGCAGTTACCCTTGACGACGGACGAAAGGCGTGATGGATTGAGGTGGTTGGCACAGGAAAAAATTTGTTTTGTGCTGGGGAAACCGAGGCGGGCAAGACGACGTTTTGAAGCAGTTGCGCTGAAGGCACTGGCTGGCCGCTGGAGTAAGCTGCCTATCTTTGTGTCGCTCCATGGCTGGCTGAATTCTGGTTTGGAGCCACTGGACTTTATCCAGCAGCGGCTGCTGCCCGCTCCCTGATTTAAATGTAGAAACGCTGATGCTTGATCAATTTGGAACAAGGCCAGGCAATTGTGCTGTTGACGGGCTGGATGAGGCGCAGCAAAAGCGACAGCAGTTGCAGGAGATGATCACCTTGCAGCGGTTTTGCCGCGGCACGACCAGTGCCAGTGTGGTGGCTGCGCGGCGGCACTGAGCTTCGTTTTACGCTTTCAGACGGTGGAGGTGGCGGATTTTGACGACAAACAGGCTGAGGACTTTATCTACCACTGGTTTGAGGATTGGGAGAAGGCGGAGGCTTGTTGGAATGAACTCCGAGCCGAAAAAACAAACGATTGCAGGGGTGGCGCAAACGCCGATGCTGCTGAGGTTGCTTTGTTTGGCGTATGAAGATTTGGGGACTTTCCGGCGGGCGCCCATCAGCTGTACGACGAAGCGCCACGACGGCGCTGCGGGAAGATGGGATGAGACGAGCGAATTGACCGTCATTTGGGTGCGTTGATCTTGGAGCCGGAGCAAAACAAAAAGCTGTTGGCGGCGGTGGCGATGGCGATGTTTGATAAATTTCTACATTGAAGGCTTGGCGTTGACCAGGCTGCTTGAGCAGCAGTGGGCGATATTGACGGAGGGCGTGTCCAGAGTGGGGTAGAGGGCGGCAACTGCTGGCGGTGCTGGCGGCGCACCACGGCTTACCTGTTTAATGGGCGGGCTGGGATATTTACTCTTTTTCCCACCTGACGCTGCTGGAATATTTGGTGGCACGGTATGTGGTAGGACAGCAGGAATGCTGCCGCATCATTCGAAGTAACGCGTGGGGATGACCGCTGGCGAGGTGTTTCTGCTGACTGTGGAGCATGCTGAATGAGGCCACGAATTTTTGCACGCTCTTTGTAGCAGCTTTTGAACCAGATCGGGCTGGCCAGAGAAGCAGCGATTGGGTGGTTGTTGCAATGGGGTGTAGTAGTGAAAAGCACGCAGGCGGTAGGGGCTGCTAAACCCTCAGCCTACGTGCTTTTTACCCATCTTTGACCTCGCCCGCGATCTTGCCCGCGACCGCGACGCGACCTCGCCCGCGCGCTCGTTCTCGACCTCGCCCGCGCCCTCGACCGCGACCTCGCCCTCGACCTCGCCCGCGCCCTCGACCGCCAGCGTCCCATCCTCGACCTCGCCCTCGACACCTCGACCTTGACCTTGACCTCGACCTCGGCCTCGCCCTTGCCCCGCGCCCTCGACCGCGACCTCGCCCGCGACCGCACCCTCGACTTCGCCCTCGCCATCGTCCTCAAAGGGGTATACGCAATATGATTAAAGCAGAGCCAGAAAATGGGGTTGACGGCGTTGGCCGGGGCAAAGTGGAAACAGTGCGATTCCCGATGCTGAAGCAGACCGCGAAACGCGGCGGCAATTTTACACCGCCAGTTGCAGCAAATCGGTATCCAACACACCGCGACATTGGGCATGAGTGGCCGCTGTCAGAGTAGAACAAACGAAACTATTTGTGCGCTATTTAGGCTACGCAATTGTTTGTGGATTGTTTGCGGCTGGCCGCCGTGCTTAAATCAGGAGGAGCATTTGAAAACCAACTGTTGTTACCCCCCACCGCCGCTGGGGCAGGATGGCGCGGATGGCACGGGGAATTGAACATGCGGCATTCTCTCCGCGCCGTCTCGCCCATTACCTCACCCGCCCACGCCATTTTGGGGTAACACAAAGGGCAGAACGACCGGGAGATAAAGGGGCCAGGACATTGCCGTAAACCCCGGTCATTCCGCCCCTACAGTTGCCGTCGCCCTGCGCTGCGGGGTTGCTTTTGTCAACAGCGTGCTGAGTGTAGAAGAAAGCGTAAACGATGTTGACCCCAGCCGCGCCCCTCCCCTATAATGCCCGCGTATCGTTAGCAGAGATTGGCGAGGGGTTTAATCCCCAGACAGTTGTTACGGCGACTGTCATCATCGAGAATTTATGTCGGTCACCTGGACAATTGAACAAATCCTCGCCCTTGCGCCCGACGTGCGCACGCGCAACGCCAGCCACCGCCTGCTCAAACCCGAAGCCTGGCAGGAAATGGGGGTCACCACCACCGTTGCCTGGGGCATCGTCGCCTCCACCCGCGAACAGCTTCGCTACCAAAGCCAAATAGATTTAACCGCCCCTGCCTTTCGCTGCACCTGCAACAGCCGCCATCGCCCCTGCGAACACGCCCTGGCGCTCTTTATCCGTGCCACCGAGCAGCCTCTTACCCCCGATGCCCCGCCCGACTGGGTGACGCAGCCGCAGGACAGCGACATTTATGTGGCCGATGCCCGCAGCCAGCAGGAGCGGCGGCAGGAGCGGCACGGCAAAATTTGCGCCGGAATGGCTGAATTGGGGATGTGGCTGGCCGATTTGCTGCGTAACGGGCTGGCCGATGTGCGCCAAATGCCCAACAGCTTTTGGGACGAAGCCGCCGCCCGGCTGGTGGATGCCGAAGCCGAAACGGTGGCGCGGCAGGTGGGCGATTTGTCCAGCATTCCCGCCGGTGGCAAACCAGACTGGCCGGAAAAGCTGCTGGCAAAGCTGGGGCGGCTACAGCTTTTGGTAGAGGGGTACCAGCGATTCGACAGTTTGCCCCTGGAAACACAGGCGGATTTAAAAACGGCCGTTGGCTGGCTGCCCGACCCCGCCGATTTAGACAACCAACCCCGCTGGCGTGACCAGTGGGTAATTGTGGGGCGGCACACGCAGAAAGAAAAAGAGCTGCAAATTCCAGCACCTGGCTGTGGAGCCAACAGCACCAACGTCCGGCGCTCATCCGCGATTACGCCGTGGGGGCGCAAGCTGGACAACAGCCTGCGCGGTCGGAGGTGTGACGCAGACCTGGCGTACCCCAGCGCAGCACCGCTGCGGGCGGCAATCGTGCAAAGCCGCCGATCCCACCGCCCTCAGCCGCGTGGCGAAGCCACCCCAGCATCCGGCGCACGGCTATTACGCCCGCCTGGCCGCCAACCCCTGGCTCAACACCTACCCGCTGGCCTTGCTGCGCGTGGCCCGTTCCAGCGCGGCGGCGTGGTTTTATCCGTGATGAGCAAAAGCCACGCCCTGCCGCTGGTGCCCGGTTTTGAACAAAGGGGTGGCATTTGGTACTCGGCGGCCGTTGGCCTCTTTGGCGAATGGAATGGCGAACTTGTTTGCCATAACCGTGGCGGCCGAGGGGCGGTGGCTGCGGTTGGCGTTGTTGAAGGGGGTGGCAGAATGACCACCTACCCGATGTCGTCAAAGTTGCCCTGCTGGAGTGCAGGGGCGGTACGCTGCACGCCGCCGGGGATGAGGGTCGCTGGCGCAGTTGTTGGCACAGCTTAACGGCCGTTCGTCCGAACAAACCCTCCTCGCCACCGCCGCCACCCTTGCCCTGCACCAGCAGGTGGGCACCGTGCCGCCACAAATCACGCCTCCCAAACTGCCGCCTGTGCCAGATGATGACTGGCCGCGCAGCAGCGACAAATTGCGAACAACGTTGATTGGGGTCATAAACGGCCGTTATCAACCCATCCTCCCCGAACTCCTCCAAGCTCTCATAGATAACCAGCAGCGGTTGCTGGATGAATTTATCCCCAACCTGCTCCAATATGGCATCCGCCACCCCGAACTGCACCCGCTCATTCGCCAGGCTATCGGGCAGCGCGGGCAGTGGCTGGCGGCGCAAAACGAAAACTGGGTTTACGCCGTTGCCACCCCCGCCCTGGTTGCCAACCCCGGTGAGATGTGGCAAACGGGTAGCCAATCTGCCCGGCTGACGCTGCTCCAGCACCTCCGCGCCAGCGACCCGCAGCAGGGGCTGGCCTTGCTGCAAACAACTTGGGGCAGCGAAGGGCCACGCCAGCGGGCTGATTTTCTGGCGGCGTTGGAAACCAACCTTTCCATGGCCGACGAGCCATTTATCGAGGCGGCGCTGGATGACGCCAGCTACCCGGTGCGCCGCCGCGCCATTGAGTTTTTGGGGTCGCTAACGGAATCGCGCCACTGCCAGCGGCAAACGGAACGGTCGGCACCGCTGATGACGCTGGCCGAGCAGGATGGCCGCCGCGTGCTGCGGCTGGAACTGCTGGATCAGGTGGATGCGGCGACGCAGCGGGATGGCGTGCTGCCACGCGCTACGACGCACGGGATGAACGCGCAAAACTGGCGCACGGCGCAGTTGCTTAGCGGGGTGCCGCTATCGTTTTGGAATGAGCGGTTTGGCTTGTCGGCGCAAGAGTTGGTGGAAACGGCCATTAACAGCCCCAACCAACACCCCTTCATACGCGGCTGGGGTATTGCCGCCCGCCGCCAGCAAAACGCCGAATGGTGCGAAGCACTGCTCTTTGGCAGCAGCCTGGAAATTGCCACCTACCAAAGCCTCGATATGCTGCCCGTCCTTCCCCCTGACCGTCAAGAGGCTTATGTGCTGCATCTGCTGGCAACCCAGCCGGGCATCAAAACCGCGCCGCGTGAACATCCCGTCACCGCCGCCCTGAAAAAATTGACCAACCCGTGGAGTATCTCCCTGGCCCGTGCCGTGCTAGAGCGATTGGTGCGGGAGGTTGGTGGTAGTGGCAGCGGCACTGTGGGTGATTGGAAATTCCGTGAAGCGGTGCGCCAATTTGCCTACACCTTCCCCACCGACCTGTTGGAAGAAGCAACGACCACCCTCAAACCCACCACCCAAAGCCGCGTCTGGGAAATACGTATTCAAGAGTTTTTAGACATCGTTCAATTTCGCCGCAATATGTTGCAGGTGATCAATAATCGGTAAACAGTAATCAGTGAAAGAATGATTTACCCTTTTGCCAGGATCGATTGTATTTTCAGGCCAAAAAATCCTGTAAATCCTGTAAATCCTGTCAAAAAACAAACGCAATGACAGAGATTTTACGCCTTCACGCCGAACAGCAATATGCCCACGAGCTGCACGAACTGCAGCAACTTGATGACCGCCCCCGCCCCGCCAACTGGCGGCTTTCCCCGTGGGCGGTTTCCACCTACCTTTTGGGCGGCACGCTCGACAACGGTTTTCAGATTATGCCGAAGTATATTGGTAACGGCCGTTTAATCGAGATCGCCATCGCCACCCTCACCACCGACCGCGCCCTGCTGCTGTTGGGCATCCCCGGCACCGGCAAAACGTGGCTGGCCGAACATTTGGCGGCGGCCATTAGCGGCGATTCGACGCTGCTGGTGCAAGGCACGGCCGGAACCAGCGAGGAGGCGATGCGCTACGGTTGGAACTACGCCAGCCTGCTTGCCAACGGCCCCACCGCCGCCGCCCTCGTCCCCAGCCCCATCATGCTGGCGATGCAAACGGGCAAGCTGGCTCGCGTCGAAGAGCTGACCCGCGTCCCGGCTGACGTTCAAGACTCGCTGATCACCGTCTTGTCGGAAAAGCTGCTCCCCATCCCCGAACTTAATCAGGAGGTTCAGGCCAGCAAAGGGTTTAACGTCATTGCCACCGCCAACGACCGCGACCGAGGGGTGAACGAACTGTCGAGCGCCTTGCGCCGCCGCTTTAACACCGTCGTGTTGCCGCTCCCTGCCACCGCCGAAGAAGAGGTGCAAATTGTGCAGCAGCGGGTGGCGGAATTGGGTCAGGCGCTGGCACTGCCGGCCGAACTGCCGGCTCTGGTGGAAATTCAGCGCGTTGTCACCATTTTCCGCGAGCTTCGCAGCGGGATGACGCAGGACAAAAAGGCCAAAATCAAATCCCCCACCAGCACCCTCAGCACCGCCGAGGCCATTTCCGTTCTCAACAGCGGCCTAGCGTTGGCCGCCCACTTTGGCGATGGCACCGTCCGCGCCCACGATTTAGCCGCCAGCCTCATTGGCGCGGTCATCAAAGACCCCGTACAAGACAAGGTGATTTGGCAGGAGTACCTGGAAACGGTGGTGCGCGAACGGGAAGCGTGGCAGGATTTGTATCGGGCGTGTCGTGATCTTGGCTAATTGGCGATTGGAGATTGGAGATTAGCGGGTCGGAAACCCCAATCTCCAATCTCTAATCTCTAATCTCAACTCCCTTGTCTTCTATAGAAAACAACGATCTTTACATTTTCGGCATTCGCCACCACGGCCCCGGTTCGGCGCGGGGTTTGGTGCAGGCGTTGACGGCGTTGCAGCCAGACATTGTGCTGGTGGAAGGGCCGCCGGACGCGGATGAGATTATTCCGCTGCTGGTGGAGGAAGAGATGGAGCCGCCGGTGGCGCTGCTGGTCTACCGTCCTGACAAGCCGCGCCGGGCGAGCTATATTCCGCTGGCGCTGTTTTCGCCGGAGTGGCAGGCGTTGCAATATGCGGTGCGTCACGCCATTCCGGCGCGGTTTATGGATTTGCCCCATGCGCGGCGGTTTGCCGAACTGGATGAGCTGGCGGAGCAGGAGGGCGGGGAGACGGGAGAGGAGGGGGAAAAAACGGCCGTTTCCCGCAGCCAACAAGCTCTGCAAACCCTTGCCCAGGCCTCCGGCTACGGCGATTACGAAAGCTGGTGGAACCAGGTCATTGAGCAGCGGCAGGGGCATGACGAAGACGTGTTTGCCGCCATTTTCCGTGTGATGTCGGTGCTGCGGAATGAGGCCGACATGCTGGCGATGGGAACCACCCCAACCAAGAGCGATTTGTTTGAGGCGCGGCGCGAAGCATACATGCGGCGCACCATTCGCCAAGCGCGGAAAGAGGGGTTCCAGCGGATTGCGGTGGTGTGTGGGGCGTGGCACGCCCCAGCGCTGGCGGAGGAGGTTTCGGCGAAGGCCGACAAGGCGCTGCTGAAGGGGATGAAGCGGGTGAAGGTGGCGGCGACGTGGGTGCCGTGGACTTACGGCCGTTTAGCGACCCGTTCTGGCTATGGGGCGGGGATTCAGGCGCCGGGCTGGTATCATCATTTGTGGGAGATGGGGGAAAACGGCCGTTCGCCCACCGACATCGGCATCTATTGGTTGACGCGGGTGGCTGAACTGCTGCGCGAGCAAGATTTAGACGCTTCCGCCGCCCACGTCATCGAAGCGGTGCGGCTGGCCGAGGCACTGGCCGCCATTCGCCAGCATCCCATCCCCGGTTTGCAGGAGTTCAACGAAGCGACGCAAACGATTATGTGTTTTGGCGACACCGAGCCAATGGCGCTCATCCGCGACAGGCTGATTGTGGGGGAGCGCATGGGTAGCGTGCCGCCCTCTACGCCGATGGTGCCGCTACAGCGCGACCTCTACCGGCTGCAAAAGCGGCTGCGGCTCTATCCCGACCCCGACATCAGCACCCTCTCGCTGGATTTGCGGAAGCCGCTGCACCTGGAACGCAGCCAACTGCTGCATCGGCTTCAGCTTTTGGGAATTCCCTGGGGGCAAAGCGAGCCGATTAAGGATTCACAGGGGACGTATTTGGAGCTGTGGCGGATGCAGTGGAAGCCGGAGTTTGCCGTGCTGCTGATTGAGGCCAGCATGTGGGGGACGACGGTGCTGGAGGCGGCCAGCCAGTTGGCAAGCGAACGGGCAAGCAAGGCGACCAAGCTGTCGGAATTGACCGAACTGCTCAATTTGGTGCTGCTGGCCGATTTGCCAGAGGTGATTGTGCCGCTGATGGCGCGGCTGGGGCAGGTGTCGGCGATGAGTAGCGATGTGGCACACATGATGGAGGCATTGCCGCCGCTGGTGCGGGTGCTGCGCTATGGCAATGTGCGCCAGATTAACCGGGAGGTGGTGCAGCAGGTGGTGGATGGGTTGGTGACGCGGATTTGCATTGGGCTGCCCAGCAGCTGCGCTTCGCTGAATGATGAGGCGGCGGCGGAGATGTATACCCATTTGGTGCGAACCCACGGGCTGCTGAAAACGATGCAGCAGGAACAGCATCTGACGGCGTGGTATGGGGTGCTGGCGCAAATGGCGGACAATTTGGCGATGCACGGGCTGCTGACGGGGCGGGCGTGTCGGCTGCTGCTGGATGACCGGCAATGGTCGCGGGAGGAGGTGATGCAGCGGTTGCGGTTGATGCTTTCGGTGACACAAACGGCCGTTGTTGCCCATCCCCACCACGGTGCCACCGGTTCGCCGCCCGCGCTGCTGCAAGCCGCCCTATGGATTGAAGGGTTTCTCAAAGACAGCGGCCTAATCCTCATCCACGATGACGAACTGTGGCACATTTTGGATGGCTGGGTGCTGCTGCTGCAAGAAGAAAACTTTATGGCCCAGCTTCCGCTGCTGCGCCGCACCTTTGCCACCTTTTCCGAAGCGGAACGGCAGCAGCTAACCCAACGCGCCCGACAAGGGGACCGCCGTGCCGCCGCTGCCGCCGAACAACCTCATTTTGACCAGCAGCGGGCTGATATGATTTTGCCGCTGATGGCGCAGCTTTTTGGCGTTAATTTTGTAGGGAGTGGGGAGTAGGGCGTGGGGCGTAGTAGGTAAACACCCCACTCCCCACTCCCCACTCCCCACTCTTTACTGAACACACATGAATCTCCAATCTCCAATCTCCAATCCCCAATCCCCCGCCGACGAAGGCGAACGCACCCGCCGCTGGCGGCTTATTCTGGGTGCTGACGAGCAGAACCAGGAACAGGGTGGCTCGCTGGATCAGCAGGATATGGCCGTTGACCAGGCACTGCAGCAGCTTTATAACAACGACAAGGAAGGGAGCATGGGTGATGCCATTCCCGACATTAACCGCTGGCTGGGCGACATCCGCACCTATTTTCCGGCCTCGGTGGTGCGGGTGATGCAGCAGGATGCGATTGACAGGTTGAAGCTGAAGAAGCTGCTGCTGGAGCCGGAGCTGTTGCAGCAGATTGAGCCGGATGTGCAGTTGGTAGCCACCTTGCTCTCGTTTAAGCGGATGATGCCGCAGCGGACGCGGGAGACGGCGCGGGAGGTGGTGCGGAAGGTGGTGGAGGATCTGCAGCAGCGGCTTGCCAACAAGCTGCGGCAGGCAGTGGAGGGGAGCATTAATCGTGCCAGCCGCAAGCGGCGACCCCGATTTAAGGAGATTAACTGGGGGAAGACGGTGCAGAAAAATTTGAAGCATTATCAGCCGCAGTATCGGTCGGTGATTCCGGAGAAGCTGGTGGGGTATGGCAATAAGCGCACGTCGCTGAAGGATATTATTCTGTGTATTGACCAGAGTGGCTCGATGGCGAATTCGGTGGTGTATGCGAGTGTGCTGGGGGCGACGCTGGCTTCATTAACGGCCGTTACCACCAAACTCGTCGCCTTCTCCACCTCCGTTGCCGACCTCAGCGACCAGCTTCACGACCCGGTGGAAATCCTTTTTGGCCCCCAACTCAGCGGCGGCACCCACATCGGTCGCGCCCTGGCCTACTGCCAAGGGCTGGTGACACGCCCGCAGGATACGATTTTGGTGCTGATTAGCGATTTGTACGAAGGGGGGAACAAAGAGCAGATGATGGCCCATGCCGCCGATTTGGTGGCATCGGGGGTAACGGTGATTGTGCTGCTGGCATTGGAAGATAGCGGTGCGCCCAGCTTTAGCCGTGATGTGGCTCACCGCTTCCTTGACCTGGGCATTCCCTGCTTTGCCTGCACGCCCGATTTGTTTCCTGATTTGATGGCGGCTGCCATTGAGGGACGCGATATCGGCCGTTGGGCGGCGATGCAAGATGTGGTAGTTTTTCCAAATAATTAGGGAGCTTATAAAAAAAGTGAGATGTCCCTTAAGCGGGCGCTTAAGGGAACATCTCTGGGGGGGGAGCCATTGATAGTTTAACACAAACCAAATTTTTGGCAAATGAAAAATGCGTGAGTTTAGGTAAATTCACGGCTCTTTTGCATTTTACCCCCTATTTCTTGCCGTTTTCCTTACAATTGACAGGAAAATTGGCATAATTCCCCAGCCAATTGTCCGATTTACGACAAATTCACTGTATCCGCACGAACAGTTAACGTTTGGTTAGCGGTGGTATAGTACTATTTGGGTATTGGAATTGAGTGTGTTTGGTATTTAGTGTGGTGAAGGAGTATACAATGTCGTATCAGGATGATTTGTCTGTCTGGGAAGCGCGGTGGGAGACGTTGCGTGGGGTGACTGAAGATTTGCTGGGGCAGTTGGAGGAACCGGCGGCTTGGGGTGTGCCACGGGCAAAGACGCTGTTGGTGGTGGCGCAATCGTTGCAGGCCTTTGCGGAGGCGCAGTTTGCGTTTTTCCGGGAAGGGTTTGGGGAGAGTGGGGCGTTTGATCTGTTGCCTTCGGATGATTTTCCCCGGGAGTACGTTTTTCGGACGACGCTAGAGCAGATTGGGCATGATGTGGCTTTGCTGGAGCAAATTGTGCGGCAGCGGTTGAGTAGCCGCCGGGTACAGGTGGATGGGGAGGAGGTGCGGATGACTGATCGGCTGAACCAGGCTGATCAGTTGGCGCAGTTGGCGTTGGAGCCGGCCGTAGAGGCGGGTCTGGTTGACAAAACGGCCGTTATTACCTACTTCCACAAATCCCCTTCCATTCGCGTGGTTCCCTATGCGCCAGTGGCGTTCATTGCCATTCCCTACAGCGGCCTCAACAGCGACCGTGATTTGCTGGCGATTCCGCACGAAGTCGGCCACCATATTTATCGCCACGGGCATGAATTGCGTTATGTGTTAGAACAGCGGATTCCCAAACAGCCGGCTTGGCGGCGGCGTTGGCAAGAGGAGATTTTTGCTGATGTCTATGGGGCCATGATCGCGGGGCCAGCGGTGGCTTTGTCGTTTCAGGATTTGCTGCTGGGTAAGGCGGTAGCGGAGTTTGTCACAGATGATGGCGATCACCCAGTTTCCTTTTTGCGCCCCTTTATTTACCATGTAACGCTGCGGCAAATGACGCCGTATGGGCATGATTTTGCTGAGATGGCGGCTGGTTTGGCAGCAATGTGGCAAGAGGCGTTGGAAATACGGGGGCTGCCGGAGTCGTTTGTGCCGTTGGAGGGGGAAACGGCCGTTTCCGTGACTGAAGCCCGTGACTACCTCGAATATGCCATCAAGCAGATCATGAAGCAGGTGCCAAATGGGTTTACCCCGTGGTTTGTCGCTCAAGCAAATGTGGTGGCAGAAGATAGCGGCCACTTTGCCCAGGAACTCTACGCCAATTTTTCGGACACGGTGGCGATGCTGACGGACAAATATATAGATGTCGCCGCGCCAAAAGTGCCTCTGTATGAGTTGGATGTGGTGGACGGCATGATTGGGGTGGCCGAGGGTCACACGATGGGCGTGAGCAAGGTGGGGCAGGTCAATGGGGGTGGCCCAGGGGTTTTGGCTGTGATGCCGGCGTTGGGAAATAAACGGCCGTTGGGCTTTACCAACACCTGGGTTGACCAGATCAAGGAAAAGGCGTTTAGCGGGGAAGGAATCGGTATTGTGGGATCCGACCGTATCGCTTTGCCACCAGATGCGTGGACGGCCGTTCTTTCCACCGATGGCTGGAACACGGGTGGACCAGAAGGCTTTTGGCGCGGTGGTTAGCCATCGTCATTTGAAGTCAGGTGCTACTGTTCCGTGGGCTTTCGCTTTGAAAACCCACGGAATATCTTTACGAGTTGCAGTATTCGTTGACAAAAAGCAGGCTAGTGGTGCAACAACCTTTTTTTGTTGGTTGGAGTGGAGACTTTAGTCGGAACGTTCCGGCTAAAGCCTCCACTCCAATACCAATACCCGTCAAAATTTGTTTGTCAAACGACTAGTCACATGGCTCCTTAAATGAGAGCTTGCAAATGACCTTCAAATTTGTTGATAAGTGGCTCATGGTGCAGTTTCTGGGCGATTTCTAGCCCTTCTTGCCATAGCTCACGAGAACGCTTTCGTAAGTTTAAATGAGTGGCAAACTCACCAGCATTTATCAAGACATAGATCATGCCCACTTGATCGCCTAAGTGGCGACAAAGCTCTAAACTCTCCAGGCTGTGTTGTAGAGCAAGGGCATGTTCTCCGGAACGGCCGTAAATGCGGCTAAGTTGGTGCAGCAGCATCGCTTGTGACCGGCGATCCCCGATTTCTTGCAACAGGGAAAGACTTTGCTGGGCATAATTTTGTGCCAGCGTTAGCTCTTGCCGCTGCATGGCAATGTCGGACAGGAGATCAAGGGTTAGCGCCATTTCCCCCTTTTCCCCAAACGCCTGGCTAAGCTCCAACGCGGTTTGGCAATGGACTTCCGCTTGGGCTAAGTCACGATAAAATTCCAACGCATTTGTTGCCAGTAAACGCAGGGTGCGAATGGCCGGTGGATTATGATTTTGCAGTTGAAGCGCTTGTTGCGCCAGAGTTTCGGCCTCGGCGTAGCGACCCTGGTCATAGGCGGCGCGAGCGAGGCGGTAGATGGTTTCGGCAACGGCCGTTTCATCCCCATGTGCTTCCTGAATTTGCCGACACGAAGCCAATAGCCTATCAGCCTCGCCGAAGTTGCCCAAATCCAGCGCGATCCGTGCCAGCAAGAAATTGGTCGCCGCCCATTGCAACGCCTCTTGATGCTCCTGCCAAATACGTACCGCCTCATTCAAATGCGTTTTAGCCTCATCATACGCCCCCTGTTCCAGGCACGCTTGCCCCCAATCATGCAAGATGGATGCCAAACGCGGCTCATCTTCCAGCCGTTTGGCTCCTTCGGCGGCCCAGGCCAATGCTTCGCGTGCTGTCGTATAGCCACCTCTGGCAAACCAGGTCGGGCGCAAAACGGCCGTTAAATGAACCAACTCCTGCCACAACGCCTGTCTATAAGCCTCTCGCACGCTTGCCAGCAAATTGTCCCACTCCGTTCCCAGCGCGATATGGCTCTGCTGATGCTCATTGGCATAGCGAAGAAAAAATTGCACCATGCGGCTGTCGGCGGCGGGGTCGTCGCCAAGCTGCTCGCGGGCGAAGTCGGCCAGCAGGGGATGCTGACGGTAGCGGTTGTCCCCTTCTTCGTGCAGCAGCGAGAGCATGACGAGGGCGTAGAGGCGGTCTTGGGTGGGGTAGGGCTGGAGCTGGGCGACGGCGGCGCAGGCGGCGGCGGTGAAGGAACGGCCGTTAAACACCCCCAGCCAGCGAAAAATCTCCTTTTGCGTGTCGTCCAACGCTTGCCAACTGATGAGAAACGAGACCCGCACCGCCAAATCATCCAACGCCAACGCTTGCAGCCGCTGCTCCTGGTCACGCACCCGTTCGGCAAAGTCGGCCAGCTTGCGGCGCGGGCGCAGCGCCAGATAGCGCCCAGCGATGGTGAGAGCGAGAGGGAGGTTTTGCAGGTGGTCACAAACGGCCGTTGCTTCCCCCAACTCCGCCTCCACCCGCGCTTGCCCAATCAATCTTGTCAGCAGCTTTAGCCCATTGCTGGGGGTCAGCTCGCGCAGCGGCACGGGCTGTGCGTCCAGAGCGGCAGCCAAGTTGGCGTTGCGCGTGGTGATGAGAGCTACGCAGCCGCCAGTGGTGGGCAGCAGCGGCCGAATTCGCGCCGCTTCCACCAAATCGTCAAAAATGAGCAGTGCTTTTTTTTCTGCCAGAAGCTGGCGCAATGCTGCCGCCCGATTGTCCAGGTCGGCCACGCCGCTGAAATCATAGCCATAGGCGGCAGCCCACTGTTCGGCAATTTGCATCGGGTCGCTGCTGGCGGCGTTGGCCCACAGCACCCCGTCGGGAAATTCATGGCGGAGCGTGTGGGCAAGCTGCTGCGCCAATGAGCTTTTGCCCACGCCGCCCATGCCGCTAATGAGGAAACGGTTGGGGGAAAAACGGCCGTTTTCCTTCCCACTCATTCCCTGCCAAAGTTGGTCAATTTCCACCTCGCGCCCCAAAAAGTTGTCGGGGGGGCGGGGGGCTTGGAATGGCAGTTGGGGGGCGGTGGGTTCGGGCAGCGGTGGCAGTGGGCGGGTGGACATGCGTCCCTGCTGGTCGCGCATGTCCACAATGTCGTCATAGAGCTTAACCGTTTCCGCCGTTGGCTCCTTGCCAAACACCTCGGCCAGCATGGCGCAGCACGACTCATATTGTGCCAGCGCGGCGCTAAACTGTGCGTCCAGTGCCAGCAGCCACATCAACTGCTGGTGGGTTTCTTCGCGCCACGGCTCAATGGCAAGGAGCCGCTGCGCGTAGTCAATCCCTTCGTCATAGGTTTCCTGGTCAATGGCGTGTTCAACTAGGGCATCGAGTGCCTGAATGTATTGGGCTTGCAGCCGTAGCCGCTGCGCCGCCAGCCACTCTTCAAACTCCTCGGCATCGCTGGGGTCAAATTCGGCCATGAAGTCGCCGCGATAGAGGGGAATGGCTTCGCGGAGGAGGGCGTGGTCGAGCCGGCCGTTGGCCTGGCGGCTGCGAGCGAGGTAGGTTTCAAAGGCTTCGACATCGAGCCAGTAACGGCCGTTTGCATCCAACCCCACCGTTTGCCGCCCAATGTCCAAATACGCTTTTAGCTGGGGCGAGAGGGTGGCGAGGTTGACGCGCAAATTTCGCAGCGCATCGCTGTCGGTTTTGCCTCCCCACAGCAGCCCGGCAACGGCCGTTCGTGCATGTTCCTGCCGCGACATGGCTAAGTAGGCCAGCAGTGCTTCCTGTTTTGCCAGCAGCCCGTCCACTGGCTCATCGTTCAGGCTGATTTGGCATCCGCCCAACAGACGTATACGCAGCTCGTTTGTCATCCCTTCTTCCTTAAAAATGATCGTTCGTTGTTAACTTGGCGGTTTAGAAGTTCAACTTCTTCCGAGAAGTTGAACTTCTTTCTGGGCGATTATTTAATCGAATTAGCGTTAAATTAGCGTTAATACGCTATGCTTCGCTTACAAAATTTAAAAACCCCCCATATAGGACGTTTGAGCAACGGTAAACCTTTCCTCTGGAGGAAAAACGGCCGTTAGGGGAAAGGTGACGGTGATGCGGGCAGCGTGTTCATTATGACCAAAAAAAGCATCTTCGTCGAGAGGAGGTTTAAAAATGAAGAAATGGATGAATCACTACCACGTTTATATGCTGCGAATATGGATGCAGGAAAAGGGGGAAGCCCCACCCACATTGAGTCTGGAAGACCCGCACACGGGGCAGCGCATTGGTTTTGGCACGCTGCAAGAGTTTTGTGACTTTTTACAGAAGAGCTATGAGGGAGCGATGGTAAAGGGGTGAGTTCCTGGTTTCCAGTCTGGCCGGGGGATGGGTTCAATCCTGGCGATTGGGCCCATCTGGAGAATGATACGAAGTGCCGGTCACTTTTGGAAGTGACCGGCAGTGAGGAATATTCACCTTAAGGGGAGCTAATTTCAGTAATAAACGCTTCGTCAAAATCTATGCTGGCGCTGCTGAGTAATGTTCCCATCCAGTTTTGCAAGAAGTCTTGCTGCTGATCGGGGGGAACATCGGCCAGTAATTTTTCCTCAAGGAAGCTGATCAACGTCATGTAGTCGCCTACAGAACCGTGGAAATCTTGCCAAGTGAGGCCGTGCGCGGCTAACTGCTGCCGCATTTCGGCTTCGCTAAGGCCAAATTGGCTGATGATGGAGGCAACCTCCTGGTCTATCGCATCGCTGGGCGTGTTGCTGCCGCTGTTGCGGGCGACCTGAAGAATGAGGGCATCGCCCACCATGCGGTTGAGCAGGGCAACTTTGTTGACGGGTTGGGGAGCTTGGTTTGCCAGGGTTGCCCGCAAATCGGCAAAGCGGAGTTCGTTTTCAAAGGCTTCGCGGGTGAAGGGTTGGCCGTTGAGCGTGCCGACGATGTTGGTGGCGGTGGACGTGGGGCGGTTGAGGGAGAAAACGGCCGTTAATCCCAACAAACACAGTGCCACAACAAGAGCCAACCAGCCACTGCCTACGCGGGGCTGTGAATCATTTTCCATCATATGTTTTGTCAAACAGAACTAGCAAACTGGGCTACTAAATCTGCGGTAGCGGGTGCAAGACCCTCGGTTAGCAAGAGGAGTCATTATAGCAGACCGCAAAGGTTTCAGAAAACCTTTGTGGTCTTTTACATCTATAACGCCGCCAAAAAGCGAGCCACATCCTCTTCGGTGTTGTAAAGATGGGTGGAAACGCGGATGCGGTTGACACCGCCGTAGCCACCCCAGACCATGACCCCTTGCGCTTCCAGCCGCGCCATAAAACCAGCAATATCGGGAACCATAAAACAAACATTGCCCGCCCGTTCGGCAGCGACAGCTGGGGTCATTACCTCCCATCCCGTTTTGGCTACCCCATCATAAACTAGCCCACTCAGATGGAGGTTGTGGGCCTCAATGGCATCGGCTCCAACGGCCAGAATGTGGTCGAGGGCGTTTTCGAGGATGTAGAGGCTGATGAAGCTGGGGTTGCCGGGGATAAAGCGGTCGGCATCGGGGCGGGGGGTGAAGGCGGTGGGGTCTTGCCAGCCGGAAAGGGTGGCACTGGTGTTCCAACCGACGAAGGGGGGCATGAGGTTGGGCAGTCGGTCGCGGTTCCAGTAGAAAACGGCCGTTCCATGCACCCCCAGCAGCCATTTGTAGCAGCTAGAGAGCAAAACATCGGCGTAGCTGGCCGCCACGTCAATCGAACCCGCCGCGTGGGTGGCATCTACCAGCAGCAGGGCGTTGCTGCTACGCACCAGTTCTGACAACGCCTTGATCGGCAGCCGCTGCCCGGTGAAATAGCTGACCAGGCTGACGTTGACGACGCGGGTGCGCTCATCAATTTGCGCGGCGATGGCATCAAGCGAGGTGTACCAGTTTTGATGGCGTACCACCCGCACTTCCACCCCTTTTGCCTGTAATTTGGCCCAGGGCAGTACGTCGGACGGAAATTCCACGTCTACAATCACCACATTGTCGCCGGACTGCCAATCGAGGGCGTGGGCGACGAGGTTTACGCCGTCGGAGGCGGAGGAGAGGAAGGTGATGTCTTCGGGGTTGGCGTGGAGCAAAACGGCCGTTTTTTGCTTGCAGCGAGCTTGGGTGGCTTCAAACCGCGCTCGTGCCTCCTCGCCCAGCGCCTTGTCGGCTAAAAATTGCCCCAGCCGGTCGTGGTGGGATTTGAGCATGGGGCTTTCGCCGCCGGTGCAAAGGTGGGCAACGGTTTCCAAACCAATAAATTTGTCTTTGGCAATTAACATAATCCTTTCCTTTGGGGAAATAGGACGCAGATTTTCCTGATGATCCTGATTTTAATATCAGGCAAATCAGGTAAATCTGCGTCCCATTTTTGTTTGCAGATTATTCTAGCGTAAAGGGAGGGAAATGGTAAAAGTAGAGCCGTGGCCGAGGCCGGCCGAAACGGCCGTTAATTCCCCCTCGTGCTGCTCCACAATCGCCTTGGCAATTGCCAGCCCCAGCCCAATGCCGTCGCCGCGACTGCGGGCGGTGTCGCCTCGGTAAAAACGGTCAAAGACGTAGGGGAGTTTGTCGGGGGCAATGCCCTGGCCGTTGTCGCGCACGTGCACCAGCAGGTGGGGCGGCTGCTGCTCCACGCTGACGACAATGTGACCACCTGCCTCGCTGTAGCGCAGGGCGTTGCTGAGGAGGTTGTTCAAAACTTGGCGCAGCCGCTGGGGATCGAGTTGGAGGGTGGGCGTAGCCCCCAGTAGTTCCACGGTGAGGGTGATGGCTTTGGCGGCGGCGGTGGGTTTGAAGGAAACGGCCGTTTCCTTCACCAACTCCCCAATCGCCACCGGCTGCACATGCAGTGGTAGTTGGTGCGCTTCCGCCTGCGCCAATTCGTGCAGGTCATTGACCAGCGTTGTCAAATGCTGCGTTTGCGTTAGCAAACGGCCGATTTCCGCCTCATTTAGCTCATACACCCCGTCCAAAATGGCGTGCAAATTCCCTTGCAAAACGTGCAGGGGGTGGCGCAGTTCGTGGGCCACATCGGCCAGCAGGTTGCGCCGCAGCGTTTCCGATTCGTCCAGCCGTTCGGCCATGGCGTTAAACGCTGTTGCCAGTGCCACCAACTCCTGGCTGCCTTCCGCAGGAACCCGCTGTTTGTAGTCGTAGGCTTTGATGGCATTAGCGGCCGTTTCCAGCTTTTGCAGTGGGGCGGTCAGGCTGCGGCTAAGAAGGATACCGGCGACCACGCCGATGATGGAGGCACTGATGATGACGGTGGTGGCCGCACGGGTGGCATTTTGCGCCATGCGCTCGCGCAGCCGGGCGACAGTTTCGTCTGGCAATTGCCCGATGGCTTCGGCCACCTCTTGCTCCAGCGACACGGGTGACTGGCTTTCCCACAGGCGGCTGGCAAATTCGATGGTGAAGGCGGAGCCAAGAATGAGTAGCCCAACGCCAACGATGACTAAACTGAGTCGTACCCAGAGGCGATTTAACATGATCGGTATAATCAGTAATCGGTAATCGGTAATCGGTAAACTGATTACTGATTACCGATTACTGGCTGCACTTTCTATGAGCCTATAGCCAATGCCATAGACGGTTTGGATATAGGTGGGGTTTTTGGGGTCTGGCTCGATTTTGCGGCGTAGGTTGCGGATGTGGCTGTC
This sequence comes from Ardenticatenaceae bacterium, assembly GCA_020634215.1. Lineage (GTDB taxonomy): Bacteria > Chloroflexota > Anaerolineae > Promineifilales > Promineifilaceae > JACKCD01. Next base: position 91,274 of record JACKCD010000002.1, read on the forward strand.
GAGGGTGCGATCAATGCCTTCAAAGTCAGCTCCCAACGCCCGGCGGATGAGTTCGTCGCGGGTGAAGACGTAGCCGGGTTGTTCCAGCATGGTGCGAAGGAGGTCGAATTCGGTGGCGGTGAGGGGGGTGGAACGGCCGTTAATCCGCACCTCCCGCTTCCCCACATCCATTTCCAGCCCCGCTACCGCCAAAATGGGAGCCTGAACCATCTCCCCGTGGTTTCGCAGCCGCGCCCGCACCCGCGCCACCACTTCGCGGGGGTTGTACGGTTTGGTGACGTAATCATCGGCCCCTATTTCCAGCCCCACAATTTTGTCGGTGTCATCCACCCGCGCCGTCAGCATGATAATGGGGATATGGGCAAGCTGGGGGTCGCTGCGAACCAGGCGGGTGATTTCCATGCCGTCCCGACCGGGCAGCATGAGGTCAAGCAGTACTAACTCTGGTTTTTCGCGGCGGAGGGTATAAACGGCCGTTTCTCCCTCATACGCCACCAGCACCTCATACCCCGCCCGCTCCAAATACGCCCGCATCAGCCGCACCACCTCATGGTCATCATCCACTACAAGTACTCGTTGTTTATTCATTCTCGCCAACCCCTGCCTCAATCTTTATAATACTCGTGTCGTTTGTATTGTTTGAGTAACCTCATGGTAAAAAAAGAAATTCAGAACTATCAAACTGTTCGGCTATTAGAATCAATCGGTGCTTTTCCAAAAGGTGAGCTAGGCGCTATTGTAGAAGTTTATACTTTTCCCTATGAAACCTATGATGTCGAAATTGTGACGGATGATGGTCAAACAAAAGGGCTACTTGAAGCTGTTCGCCCTGAACAGATTGAGGTCGTATTCTCGCCTCAGCCGCAGCTAACGGCCGTTAGTCTCGCTCCCGACGGGACAAAAGCCAATATCCGTTTTGCCGATGGCACCGAAATTATCCTCACAGCCGCCGACTTGTATGCTCATGCGGTGGAATACGCCAAATAATTTGTAGCCTACTCATAACGTAAAGCCTCAATAGGTCGCAAACTGGCCGCCCGCCAGGCCGGGTAAATGCCAAAAATCAGCCCCACAGCCGCAGCAAAACCGGCCGACAGTGCCACCGTTGCTGGGTCAATCACGGTGTTGACTTCCAACAAATTTCCCGCTACCACCGCCACTGCCCAGCCCAGCACAATCCCAATCACCCCGCCCAACAGACTCAACACCAGTGATTCCAGCAAAAATTGCGCCAAAATATCCCGCTTCAACGCCCCAATCGCTTTTCGCACCCCAATCTCACGGGTGCGCTCGGTGACGCTGACCAGCATGATGTTCATAATCCCAATGCCGCCCACCACCAGTGAAATCCCGGCGATGGCTCCCAGAAAGGCAGTCAGGGCGGCGGTAACAGTGCCGGCCGTTTCCAGCAACGTTGACTGGTCAAAGATAAAAAAATCATCTTCATCCCCCACCCCCAAATTGTGCTGACGGCGCAGCGTTTCCGTGATTTGGGTCACAGCCTCCTCCACACTTTCCGAAGAAGCCGCCTGGGCAGAAATAGACGACACCGCCTTTTGTCCTGTCCGCGTCCGGTCAGTATACAGCCGCGCCTGCGCCGTGGTTAGCGGAATATACACATTATCATCCGTATTGCCGCCAATCCCACCGCCCGATTCCACCATCACGCCAATCACTTCATAACTCACCCCATTAATCTTGACGCTTTGGCCGATGGGAAACGTATCGCCAAACAGATCGGAGGCAATGACGGCTCCCAACACCGCTACCCGCGCTTTGGTGTCCAAATCTGTTTGCGTCAGCCCATCGCCAAGCTGAAATGAGTCCAAATTGTTGATGGTCAAATAGTTGGCAGTGACACCCGCCACGCTGGTTTGCGTGGACTGTCCGCCAAATGTGACCAGCCGATTACCCTGCACCGAGGCAGCAACTTCGGCCACGGCCGGCGCATTGAGCGGGTTTGCCAGCGCCGCAACATCATCCAGGCTCAACGCCTCATACCCATTGCTGTTGTCTCGGTCAGTGGAAATGCTGATGAGGTTTGTCCCCAACGAGGTGATGTCCTCGGTGATGCTGGCGCTAAAGCCGTTGCCAATGGCTAACAGGGCAATCACCGCCGCCACCCCGATAATCACCCCCAGCATCGTCAAAACGGAGCGCAATTTATTGGCGTTAATGCTGTCCAAAGCGGTTAAAAAACTTTCTGTCAGGTTCATGTATTGGTTAATTGGAGATTGGAGATTGGCACGAGCAAAGCGACCAATCCCCAATCTCTAATCCTCAATCTCTAATCTCTAGTTCTCTACGACCAACCCATCCCGCAGCCAAATGGTGCGCTGCGCTTTTTCTGCCACTTCCGGGTCGTGGGTGATCATAACAATGGTGATGCCCTGGCGGTTAAATTCCTGAAAAAGGGTCAAAATCTCGTTGCCCGTTTGTGTGTCCAAAGCACCCGTTGGCTCGTCGGCCAAAATGATGGCGGGTTCGCCAGCCAGGGCGCGGGCGATGGCAACCCGCTGCTGCTGCCCGCCAGATAGCTCGTCCGGGCGATGGTCTACGCGGTCGCCCAGCCCCACCTTTTCCAGAGCTTGCCGCGCTCGCTGGTTGCGTTCGCTGCGGCTGACCCCGGCATACATCAGTGGCAGTGCCACCTGTTTGAGGGCTGAGGTGCGCGGCAGCAGATTGAACTGCTGAAAGACGAAGCCAATTTCCTTGTTGCGAATGCGGGCTTGGTCGTCGTCGTGCAGGGTGCTGACATCGGTGCCGTTAAGCATGTAGCTGCCGCTGGTGGGCACATCCAAACAGCCGATGACGTTCATGAGGGTGCTTTTGCCCGAACCAGACGGCCCCATGATGGCGACAAATTCCCCTTTGTCAATGTGGAGGTCAACCCCTTTGAGGGCGTGGACGACTTGGGTGCCCATTTCATACGATTTGGTGATATTTTTCATCGTGATCATGGTGTTACCTCTAGCGCCGCAGCCCTGGTCCGGGCGGGCCGTTAAAACCATTGTCTGAAGCGGTCAGCACGCCCAAAACGACTTCATCCCCTTCGTTGAGGCCGCTGCTGATTTGGGTGTACTGGTTGTCGCTGAGGCCAATGGTGACGTTAACGGCCGTTACCACCACCCCACCTGCCTCATCTCGCCCCGTCACCTGGTTCACCGAGTACACGCCCGTGTCTCTGTCCAGCCGAATCGCTGAATTAGGCACCAGCAGCACATTGTCTCGGTTAGCCGTGACCAAATTGGCGTTGGCCGTCATTCCCACCAGCACCGGCAATTCCGTTTGCCCTAGCCCCAAATGGACGGCAAAGCTGACGATGCCGTTGCTGTCAACGGTGGCACTTGGCTCAACGGCCGTTACTTCACTGCCAATCTCCTCATCGGGCCATGTTTCTAGGGTGACAACGGCCGTTTGTCCCACCGCCACCTGCCCCACATCCACCTCATCTACGTCCAGCACCACTTCCAGGCTGTCCATGTCCACCATTTCAACGGCAACGCCAGATGCTTGTTCACCGGGTGAGAGATTAACGGCCGTTATCAACCCCGCAAACGGAGCCACCAGCGTCCCCTTCTCCAGTGCCAACTGCGCTTGCGCCAACTGCACCTCCGCCTGCCGTACCTGCGCCTCTGCCGTTGCCACCTGCGCAGCCGTCGCTCCGCGCATAAGGCTGTCCAGGCTGGCCTCAGCACTGGCTAACGTCGCCTGTGCCGAGGCAATCTCGGCCGCCGTTGGCCCTTCCCGAAGCTGGTCAAGCTGCGCCTGCGCCACATCGCGCCCGGCCACCGCCGCCGCCACGCTGGCCTGATTAGAGGCAATCGTGTCGCCGTTGCCGTTGACCAGTTCATCCAGCTTGGCCTGCGCCGCCGCCAAATCCGCCTGCGCTTGCAGCGACCGCGCCGCAAAGGAGGGTTCAATTTCCGCCCGCCGGTCATCACTCAGCCTGTCCGACACCAAAATTTGCACGTGGGCTTCTTTGGCTTCGGTTTCCGCCTTTTGTGCCATCGCTACCTCGTATTGCGCCGCCGCAATTTCCTCGGTGCTGCCGCCGCCCCGCGCTTCATTCAGACGCGCCTGCGCCGCCGCAATGTCCGCTTGCGCCGCCCGCAGCGATGCTTCTGCCGCCGCAATTTGCTCCGCCGAAGCACCACCTTGTACGTCGGCCAACTGCGCGGTGGTGCTGGCAACGGCCGCTTCTGCCGCCGCCACATCTTCCACGCGGGGCGCGGCCTGTAGCTCGGCTAAATTCGCCTGCTGTAGCTGCAAGTTCAATTCTGCATCAGCCACGTCACGCGCTAGGTCGGTGGTGTCTAGCTGCACCAACGGCTGTTTGGCCGCCACCACGTCCCCCACCGCCACCAGCACCTCGGCGACGGTGCCGCTGACGGTAAATTGAAGCTGCCCACTGCGCTGGGCTTCCACCTGCCCACTGGCGGTGGCGCTGGCCGATAAATCGCCGATGAAAGCAACGGCCGTTTCTGTCCCATCTGTCTGCGCGGTGGCACTATCGGCCGTTGACCGCCCCCACACCACATACCAAATTCCAATCAGCACCACCACCCCGGCGATGCCCCATAGCCATTTTTTGTTGTTTTTGAACATTGTCTGTGTGATCAGTAACCAGTAATGTCGTTGCACGACTGCTTTGCATACAGTCATCGGTTGACTGATTACCGATTACTGATTACCGAATACCGGCTTTAGCCTCGCCCAAACGGCCCATTAAACGTCCGCACGGGAATGGTCAGCGTGCCAAGCAGCACCTCATCCCCTTCGGACAGTCCGTCAATAATTTGCGTATATTGGCTGTCGCGCAGCCCAATTGCTACCGTCACCGTTTCCGTTTCTGGTGGCCCGTCGCTGCGGCGGTGGAGCAAATTGACGGTGCTGATTCCGGTTTGACGGTCGGTTGTAATGGCCCCATTGGGTAGCAGCAGCACCCCTTCGCGGTTGGCGGTAATGAGCCGCGCATTGGCCGTCATCCCCAGCAGCACCGGCAGATCTCCCTGGTTCAGCCCCAAATGGACTTCATAGGTGATGAGGCCGCTGCTGTCCTGGCTGGCGTTGGGGGCAATGCCGTCAACGGTGGCGTCAAGAGTGGTATCGGGCCAGGTTTCCAAAGTTAGTTCGGCCGGCTGCCCGACGTTTAGCTGTCCAACGTCCACTTCATCCACACTTAGCACCAGTTCCAAGCTGCTGTTGTCTACCAGTTCGACGACAACCCCTGTGGCGTACTCCCCTTCGCTGACGTTAACGGCCGTTACCAACCCCGCAAACGGAGCCACCACCGTCGCCTTCGCCAGCGACTCTTGCGCTGCCGCCAAATTTAGTTCTGCCTGCTGCACTGAAAGTTGCGCCTGGGTAATCTGCTCCGTTGTTGCCCCATCCTGTAAATTTGCCAACGTCGCCTGCGCCTGGGCAAGCTGCTGCCGCGCCTGGGCAAGCTGGGCATCGGTTGCCGCCTGGGTGTTGAGGGCAAAATTAGCCTGGGCGCTGTCTAGCCGCGCCGCCGCCGCCCCCACATTGGCCTGCGCCGCCCCCAAATCACCGCTGCCCGGTCCCGCCAGCAGCGCGTCATAGGTGGCCTGCGCCGCCGCCAACGCCTGATTAGCCGACACCAACGCCTCGTCGGTGGCGGCGTTGGCAAAATCGGCGTTGCGATCCTGCGCGTCGGCCTGGGCAATTTGCGCTGAAATCAGTGCCGACTGTGCCGCCAGCAGTTGCGACTGCGTGACAGAATCTTGCACCGTTTGCAGTTGCGCCGAGGCGGAAGCCAACGACGCTTGTGATGAGCGCAGGTTGGCTTCATACAGTGCCATGTCGGCGGGGCTGGGGCCAGCCAGCAGGGTGTCTAAATTGGCCTGGGCACTGGCTAAGGCCGCCTCAGCCGAGGCCACGTCGGTGGCGAAGGGGGGAGCCAGCAGCCCGTCTAAATTGGACTGGGCAATGGCGACTGCCTGCTCGGCTTGGGTGACAGCTAAGGTCAGGCCGTCGGTTTCCAGCCGCACCAGTACGTCGCCGGATTGCACGCTATCGCCCACGCGCACGTGGACTTGCTCGACCACGCCGGGGCTGCTGATGGCGAGGCTGGCGGTGCGGCGGGCTTCCACTTGGCCGCTGGCGGTGGCACTGGCTTCGAGATCGCCAATGAACACAACGGCCGTTTCTACTTCATTAACGGCCGTTTCCTGTGCTGCCATCTGGTTGCGCTGAACCACAAACCACCAGCCGCCCAGAGCCAACACTACCACCAGCGCGACCCAGACTAGCCACCGCCGTGTTTTTGTTCGTTTTGCCATTCTACGACTCCTACAAAAAAGCAGGACAAGTTTGCAAGCTTGTCCTACGGTATCTTCATCATTACCATTGTACCGGAATATTATGCAGAAGTTGTGGAGAGGTTTTGCAATGATTGTGTAAGGAGAATTGGCAAAAACGGCCGTTTTGCGCTACAGTGAAATGGTGAAATCAGGAGATTAAGAGACTGCGAGACTGAATCTCCCAATCTTTCAATTTCCCAATCTTTTGTTTAAGGAACATACGATGAAACAAAAACACCTTTTCCTTTTGCTGCTTCTGCTGCTGCTTGCTGCTTGCAGCAGCAATACCGCTACTGTTGACCCAGCCACCGTTGATGTGGCTTCTCTGCCGGCCGATATTGACGTACAAACCGTTAACGCCATTAAAGACCGTGACGATGTGTTTGTCATTGACGTGCGCGAGCAGTGGGAATACGATGAAGGTCACATTCCCAACATCACCCTGATGCCGATGGGCGAAATTGCCAGCCGTCTGAGTGAAATCCCTACCGATAAGGAAGTGGTTGTCACCTGCCGCAGCGGCAATCGCAGCAGCCAGGTCGCCACCTTCTTGCGTGACCAGGGGTTTACCAATGTCCATAACATGGAGGGCGGTATTTTGGCCTGGCAGCAGGCTGGCTTGCCGGTGGAATAATTTAGGAATGCACGGTAGAGACGCAAAATTTTGCGTCTCTACCCCATGTTTATGGATAAAATCCGCATTCTGGTAGCCGATGATCATATTGTGGTGCGACGGGGGCTGGTTTTTGTGTTGCAACAAGAGCCTGATTTTGTGGTGGTGGGGGAGGCGCAAGATGGGGCGATGGCGGTCAGTATGATTTTTGACTCCGTTCCCCACGTTGCGCTGCTGGATTGGAAGATGCCGTTGATGGATGGGCTGGAGGCGGCGCGAAAAATTAAGGAGAATATGGCTTCGGTGCGGACGTTGGTGCTGTCGGGGATGCCGGTGGAAACGGCCGTTCTTGATGCCCTCAACCACGGTGTAGACGGATTTGTGCATAAGGATATTACCCCGGCCGGCCTCGCCCACGCCATCCGCACCGTTGCCGCCGGGCAGCGTTACCTTGGCCCAGAAGTCACCCAAGCCCTCATCGAACGCAGCCGCCAACCCCAAGCCTCCGACCCCGACCCCGTTCCCCTCTCCCCCCGTGAACAAGAAGTGCTGGAACTGATGGCAACCTCCGCCACCTACCGCGAAATCGCCGCCCAGCTTACCGTCAGCGAAGAAACCATCCGCACCTACGTCAAGCGCATCCTCACCAAACTCAACCAACCCAACCGCACCCAGGCCGTCATCGTGGCTCTCCGCCTCAAACTCATTTCCCTCGATTAACCTGTTGCAAACCTTGTCATTTCGACGAGTCTTCGAGGAGAAATCCCAACGGCTCAGCAAGTTCGTTGGGATGCTTGGAAAACCGTCAGCATGATCAAGGTTTTCGGTCACTCTGAATAGCAATTGGCCGTTATAGTTCTCTCGAAAGGTTGAGCAACCTTGTTTTTGGGCTTCGCTATAGGTTTACGGAACACCCGCCTGAATAGGAAAATGATAAATACCCACACGCTCGGCGGTGATGGCCGGGTTCATGCTTCTGATTTCGTAGAAGTAATTGGTATGTTGATCGGTTGTAGTGTCAAGAAAGCTGGTACTTTGCCAGTCATCCTGTAGCAAAACATAGTTGGTGTACGGCTGCTGGCTGCGCCAGATTTGGTAGAGGGGACTGCCTGTAGATGCCCAACTTAAGCTGATTGAGGCATTAGCGTTGAGAGTAAGTGTGGTTGCTAACATTTGGTTGGATGAACTGCCTGTGGGTGCCTCGCCTTGCTTTGCAATTAGAAAATGGGAAAAGCTGCTAATATTTCCTTGAGCATAGAAGAACTTGTCCGCCTGTCCTCCCGTACTGGTTAACTCTGCCCAACCTGTGCCACCAGCATATTGAAAAAGGCGACCCGCAGATCGGATTGACGCTGGTACATCAGCATAGGGTGCCCAGAGTTTAAGGGTAGCCGGATGGCTGTGTTCAGCTTGTACTTCATAACAGCGGTTGACGTAGATGGGGGAAGTCGCACCGGTGCCGGTGCAAAAGTCGTTGACGAGATCAACGACTTTAACAGAGACTGTGACGGCTCCCAACTCGTTGTCGCTGCTGATTTCGGCACCAAGATATTTGGTGCTGGTGCCAGCGGCGTTGGTGATGCGGAGGAATTCGGTATTGCTGCTGCCAGGTATCTGCTGGGTTTGCTGCATGGTGCCGCCTGTATGGGTAACGGTGCCTTCAACGGTTGTTTGCGGGGAGGCGATAAAGGTGCCAGCTTGTAAAGTGAAGTTCTCGCCCACGCTAAGGGCGTGGTTTTGGCCGTTGAAAAAGCCATCGGCTTGGCTAAAACGCTGGCGAATAGTTAGGTCACGTTCCTGCTGAATGGTTCCCGTATAGCCTGCGTCAATGATTAGGCTTTCCACGTTGCCGCCAAAATCAGCGTCAATGACAGCGTTTTTGCTGCTGGTGGCGTTAAAAAGCACCGCCTCGCCCACTGTTGGCACCATATCAGGCTCCCAATTGGCCGCTTCTGACCAATTATTGGTTGTTCCCCCACCATCCCAAACAAATGACTCACCTTGGAAACGAAGCAGCATGAAGTTTGAGCTACCATCCCCAACTGTAACTATTTTTCCATCTGCTTGTACAGCCATCTTGTATACGTTAGCTCCATTGGGAAAAACCTTGCGAACAAACCCTGCTGAACCATATGTTGTATCCAATTGACCATCTGCACTTAATCTAGCCAGCCCAATGCTGTTTCCTCCACCAACCCCGTGCCCTTCATAAGCAACCATGATCTTATGATTGCTTGTTAGAACAAGGTCTTCACCACTCCAACTGTGACTGGGAATATTGGGATGTATGAATAAGCCATTATCGGCAAAAGAGCTGTCAAAATTACCATCTATTGTTAAACGCATGACTGTCATGCCACTGACTTCACCTAAGCCGGAGTTTGTATGCCCCATTGCAACGATATAGTTGTTTGGTTGAATTGTGATGCTTCTGACCTCTGAGGAGACTACAGTACGCTCATCAATAATTACTCCGGCATTGCCAAAGCTTGTGTCTAAATCACCATCACTCTCGTAGCGAGCAATAGCAAATCGTCGATCATTTGCCGCATCCACTCGGCCTGCGACAATAATTTTTCCATCTGACTGCAAGGCTATTGTTGCTACAGCATCGTTTCCAGTTGTGAAGGAGGTAACGGCTCGACCAGATCGTCCTAACGTAGGTTGTGATGGATCGATAAAATCACCAAACGAAGAATCTAGTTCGCCAGCAACTGTAAATCGAACTGTAATGAACTTTAATGGTGTGGTACTTGAATACACAAACCCGGCTACTAAGATTTTTCCATCAGGCTGAAGCACCATTGCCTCTCCCCTCACATTGATAAGGTTGTGCTGGAAAAGCAAGATGCCTTCATTAGCGAAAGAGGTATCAAGCAATCCATCACCATCATATTGGGCGACCATTATGAACTCACCTGAAGAGCCAGCCTTGAAAGTGCCCGCTACAACGATTTTTCCATCATCTCTGATCGCAACCTCAGCAGGTTTTATGCCTAGACCTGGGGTAGCAATACCGCCCGTACCGAAGGTTGAGTCGAGGGTTCCATCTGGATTGTAGCGAGCTAAGGTAGCGTCTGCATACTGAAGGGGTACGACGATTTTACCGTCCGCTTGGATGGCAACAGCTTGTCCACTAGAAGCACCATTGCCAATCTGGGTTGTAACCATTCCATTATTGCCAAAGGTTAGGTCTAGGTCGCCGGGTAGGGCATGGGTGGTTGGGGGATGGCTGAGGGTTAAAAGGAGCAGCAGCAAAGCAGCCATAAACGGCCGATAAATCATTAAGGTACGTTTGGGGGTAAGCAGGTGGATCGTTGGCATTTTCCTCTCCCTTATGCAAATTCATCTGTTGCGACTGTCTATCACGTGGGACAGATACAAATCACCATGATAATAACTTGCGAACCTTAAGAACCGCCTTTCGTTGCCCACATTGTCTTCAATGTTTCCAAAGTTTCAGCTTTTTCGCAACTGGCCCCTCGATCCATGCAAAAGAGCGAGGATTGAAATCCCCGGCTACCGGAGACCGCTTCCTTGTGATTTGTGCAACAACCTGCTTGTTTCGTTAGAATAATGGCGGAGACGCGAAATTTTGTGTCTCCACCATTATCCTTCAAGGCGGTATCAGATGAGAATTGAAACAATAGCGATTCAGGCGGGGCGGGACATTGATCAGCAAACAGGGGCGGTTATGCCAGCCATTCACCTTTCCACGACGTTTGTGCGCGGCAACGAAGGGGAGTTTGTTTACTCCCGTTCCGACAGCCCCAACCGGCGGGCGTTGGAGCAGTGTCTGACCCAGTTGGAGGGCGGCGCGGCGGGTGTGGCCTTTGGCTCAGGCATGGCGGCTATGGCGAGCGTGTTCCAAGCCCTGCGCCACGGCGACCACGTCGTTTTGCCCGATGACACCTACTTTGGCGTGCGCGAGTTGGTGACAGGGTTGTTGGCTGACTGGGGACTACAGCATACGATGGTAGACATGACGGATTTAGCCGCTGTGAAAGCGGCCATGCAGCCCAATACCAAGCTGGTGTGGGTGGAAACCCCTTCCAACCCCATGCTGAAGGTGACAGACATTGCCGCCGTGGCCGATATTGCCCACAACGGCGGAGCCAAACTAGGGGTAGATGGGACGTGGGCAACCCCGCTTTTGCAGCACAGCTTGGCATTGGGTGCCGACATTGCGGCGCATTCCACCACGAAATATCTGGGCGGTCATAGCGATTTAACGGGTGGCGTGGTGGTTGTCAACGAGGAGGACGGCTTTTACGAACGGATTCGCAACGTGCAGCAGATTGGCGGGGCGGTGCCGAGTGGATTCGACTGCTGGTTGCTGCTGCGCGGCATTCGCACCCTGCCCTACCGAATGCGGGGGCATTGCGCCAACGCGATGAAGGTGGCGCAATTTTTGGAAGACCACCCGGCGGTACATACTGTGCATTATCCGGGGCTGGAAAGCCATCCAGGGCATGAGGTGGCGCGGCGGCAGATGGATGATTTTGGCGGGATGCTGTCGGTGCAGGTAGTGGGCGGCGGCGAGAAGGCGGACGCGGTGGCAAGCCGCACCAAAATCTTTGCCCGCGCCACCAGCTTGGGTGGTGTGGAAAGCCTCATCGAACACCGCGCCCCAGTGGAAGGGCCAACGACCCGCACACCCATGGATTTGCTGCGTGTTTCGGTGGGATTAGAACACCCCGATGATTTGATCGAGGATTTGGCGCAGGCGTTGGCGGGTAATCGGTAGGGGGGTGTTTATTGGAGATTGGGAGATTGAACCGGGTTTTTGTTTCTGGGTGTGGGAAGGGGTAATTGGGCGTATTGTAGGGGCGAAAGGGTCGGGGTTTACGTTGGCGATGATGTTGGCATTGGCTCCCGGCCGGTTCGCCCTTTTTCGTTGGTGCGCCATTGACGGATGAGGCTGGGGCGAAACGGCGCGGAAGGGGTGTTTGGGTTTTTTGATGAGGGGAATCCGCGCCATTTCGCCCCTACGGTGGGCTGTGGGTGGGGCAAGGGGGCGAATCGGCGCGGAAGGGGTGTTTGGGTTTTTGATGAGGGGAATCCGCGCCATTTTGCCCCTACAGGATGGATGGGGCGAGCTGTAGGAGTTCGGCTTCTGTGCGTTCGACTTCGGCGGTTAACTGCATATTGGCGAAGAGGGTGCGGGCTGTTTCTAGACTAAATCGGGCTGGCTCCGGCTGCTGACAGGAGCGGTAAAGCACTCCTAATCCTCGCTGCAAATAGGCTTCGATGAATTTGTCCCCATTTTGGTGGGCAATGGTGATGCCTTGGCGAAAACTTTCGTGGGCATTGTCAATTGCCTGCTCATGTTGATGGATGAGGCCGAGGGTGTAGAGGGCATAGGGGTGGCTATAGGGGTCTTCCAGGCGCAAGACGGCAAAGGCCATTGCTTTGGCTTGGGGAATGCTGCCCGTCTCAAAATACGCTTCAGCCAGATTGGCAGAAATGGCGGCGACCCAGCTTGTACTATTGATCTTCTGAAAAAAGGCGAGTGCCTGCTCTGATGGCGGGATGGCGGCTGGGTAGTCGCGGGCATTGATGTAGGCACTGGCTAGGCTGGCCTGCGTTCCGGCTAGGTTAAACTGGTCGCCCACCTGCCGATAGTAACCAATGGCGGCCTCGGCGTGCTGTTGGGCTTGGGCAAGCTGCCCGGCATGGCTGCTGTTGTAAAGCAGCAACCGCTCGGCCTGGGCGACGGCGTGGGGATTGTTGAGTGCTTTAGCCAATGTTTGGGCGTTGGCTAAATGAGTATGTGCCTCATGAAAATTGCCCAGCCGCCAATGGACGAAGCCTTCTAGCCGCGCCGCCTCGTATTTCGCCTGCGTCACTTCAGCTAATGCGGCCTGTTTGTCACCTAGCAGGAAGTGGGTGGTGGTACGAACAAACTGCTTGTCTAAAATGTCGTTGGCAAGCTGCCCCAGGGTGAGGATCGCGTCGTCGTAGCGGTCGCGGGCGGCTTCGTGGTCGCCGAGGATGGTGGTGGCACGGGCTTCCTGGGCTAAAACGGCCGTTTTCCCCCATTGTCCCTCCATCGTAAACGGCCACTCGATCCCCCCTGCTTCCGCCAGTACCTTGTCAGCTTCCCCAATCAGCAAATAAAGCTGGTTGCGAATTTGCTTAAGCTGCCGCTGCGCCGTCTTCGGCAGCCGATTGAGCGAGATTTGGCCGAAGATGTGGCGGGCAGCGGTGGCCTGGCCGCGCTCGATTTCTAGCTGGCGGTGGGGGTACCAGAGGGAAACGGCCGTTTCTGCCTCCCCCGCCTGCCATAAGTGGTACGCCGCCGCCGTGTAAGCTCCGCGCTCCGCCCAAATGTCCGCCGCCTGCTGATGGTATTGATCCCGCATCTCTGGCGGCAGTTGTCCTTGCAGCACCTCTTGAATAAGCGGCAGCAGCGTCAGACCGCCCTGCGCGTCGGGCTGCACCAAGCGCCGCTGGGTAAGCTGCTCCACCACGTCGGCCGGCCACACGTCGGTTGGGGCGGGCTGCTGAAAAACGGCAAGCTGCCCCAACAAACGGTGGTGCGAGCTATCGAGCCGCTTCCACAATCGCTCCAACAGTGACACCAGCGCCGGGGCGCGGCGCAGTTCCGGCAGCGACTCACCGCTTTGGTACAGGGCGGCGATGATTTCCAACAGGCGGGGGTTGCCGTGGGAAAGCTGATGCAACTGCGGCCAGGGAAGCGAGGCCGCGCCCAAACCAGCTTGGGCAAAAAAGTGGGGCATATCGGCCTCGGCCAACCCTTCAAGATGAATGTGGTGGCGAGCATCGAGCGGCACCTGCTGCCCCACCAGCAGCAGCGGCGTTTCGGCTTGCAGGCTGTCAATAAATTCGAGCAGTTGGCTTTGCCGGGGATGACGCTGCATCAGATCGCCTAGCCGGTCGAGTTCGTCAAAGCAAAGAAGGGGTTGGCCGACGGTGTGGAGGTCGTCGCGCAGGAGGCCGAGGGCTAAATCGGTGTTGAGCGTTTGGCCGTGGTCGGCCAGCCGCTGCAGCCAGAGGCGGGAGGCACCGTGCTGGTGGAGAAAGTGGCCGAGGGCAAAAAGGAGACCGTCAAGCTGGTCATTGAGGCCGGGGCGGATGGTGTAGTAGAAGATGGGGTGGGACCACTGCTGGGAAACGGCCGTTGCGAGGGCTGTTTTGCCCATGCCGCCGCCGCCGCTGATAGCGACGGAATGGCCCTGCTGAAGCTGGGCGGTGGCCTGCGCGATGAGCGGCTGGCGACCGATGAGGGTGTGGGTGAGGCGGGGTTTTTCGAGGCGGAAGGTGGGCTGGGCGAGGCGCAAGAGGTGTTGGCCTACGTCGCTGACGACTTGTTTGAGGTGGGAGAAGAAGCGGCTTTTGCTGGTGGCAACAAAGTCGAGAATGTCATTGACTTTGGGTGGTGGCTCTTGGCGCGGGGTGAAGTGGCGGCGCAGGTAGTAGAGTTCGAGCAGGAGGTAGCTGTAGCGGGGGCTTTTGGTGGTGCCAAGTTCGTCGCGCTGGGCGAAGGCGGCGGTGGCAAGCTGGTGGCGATCTTCGGGGAGGGGGCCGTCCCAGAGGGTGGCGGCGGCGGTGTGGATGAGGGTTTGGAGGCGGCGACCACGAGAAACGGCCGTTGTTTCATCGGTGAGCAGCGTGCCGAGAAAGTAGGGGGTTGCCAGCGGGGAGTGGATGCCAAGCCATTCGGGATCGTGGAAATGCTCTAGTGCTTGTCGGATCTGACTGGTGTAGGCGGTTTGTGAGGTCATGGTGTCGTTTCTCCAGTGATGCGAACGTCAGGTGTTGCTAACGTTATTTTAACCCTTGTTGCTGATTTTGACAGACAGCGTTGGGTTCTGTAGTGGAAACGGTGGAAAGGCGTTGCGGGTTTCAGGGTGAGGAAAAGTGGGACAAAACGGCCGTTTTTCGGGACTCTCACTTGAGAGTTTCATGTTAGCCTCTAGTTGTCAAAAGAATTGCCAAGGAGGTACGGCAAAATGATGTAACTTTGAACCTGTGAGAATAGGAAACGGTGGTTACAAATTGAGCAAAAGGGGATGGCAATCTACCTTTCACTCGCTTGTGTAACCCTCAGACATACAATGCGTATTCTATTTAATCCCTTTTTTCCTACGCGATTTGTTCAGAATGCGTCCCCCAGCATGTATTCGTTGTGGTGACTAATTGAGCGGTCTCTTATCAAACCTATACTCTATGCAATTTGAAATCCATGGTTTTTTCGGCACCTGTTTGGCAAAAAACCATAGGCCTCATTCTAATTTTAGTTTAGTTAGCTTGCCGAAATCCTTTTAGAACATTGTGGCAAGAAACACCGAGGAAAATGAAGATGGAGAATCTTGGTATAAACATGAGTTTTTTGATATTGCAACTCATCAATATTGCGTTCCTAATCGGCTGGCCAATCGTAAGCATAATCGCGGTAGTCGGCTTGCGAAAACGAAAACTTGCCCAAGCAGCACAAGCTCTCTGGATATTAATCATCCTGGTAACACCTTTTCTAGGAGCGATTGCATATTGGTTGGTTCAGCCATCAGAAAACCATGTAGCGTAAGACCACGTTTTATCAATCTGGCGAAAAAAACAGCGAAAAGTATCCTGAAAAAGCCACGCATTGTGTAAGGGGACAAAGGTATTGACCCGCTGTCAGTATTCGCGAGCGAGCGTTCCACGTATGAGTTATGAGAGCTATATCATAACCAGCGAGCGTATCCAATTAGTCGGTTTTGTACAGGTAAAACGGCAAGGCAAGGCAAGTGGACATTGTCTATGCTGAAACCAGATAGCAAGTGTCCACCAAGAATAAGGTTTAGGAGAAATAACAATGAAGCAACTGTATCGTGTCTGTTTAATAGTAATCGTGGTTTTAACCGGGTTGAGTATGGGCGGGGGAGAAACGGCCGTTTTTGCCCAAATATCCCCACAAAATTATTTCACCGGTGCCAACTGGGTTATCACCGTTGCTGTTGAAAACGGTCAGCCTCAATTTACCTGGCGTGTTTATGTCTGGATACCCGGCGAGATTGGGGTACGGCTGCAAACCACACTCAACTGCACTATTGACCCCAGCGTAACCATTCACAACGACCATCTAAACTTTGCTGGTAATGGTGCCATCCATTGCCCCATCCCCTCATTTGCGGCCGATGTTGCCCAGCTAACTGGTGGAAAATTAGTGCTGCCGCCACAAATTGCCCCCAGCAATCTCTTTGTAGAAGCCGATCTGGATCTCATGTCTCCTACAAATAATCAGCAAAACATGTCGGTTTTTTCCCACCCAGATTTCCACTATGACACAGTGATTCATGAACAAACGGGTGTCGTTGGTGCTGGGTTGCCCGCCATCGGTGAGCAACGCATTGTTAGTGGGCAAACCATCATGACAACCAGCAAAATTGCCGTCACGCCCGCAACAACAACACTTGGCATCTTTAAGCAAAATGATGGCAGCTTCTTGCACCTTCAGGATGGTTTCCAGCTCAACGAAGAGACAACCGGAAACAACCTCCTTGTTGGCACCGGTGAAGCCGTTATCTGCATTGGCTGCGGCCCAACGGGTTATTTTATGGGCAATTTATGGTACGCGGAATTCGATCCCGGCTGTACAGGTATCTGTGGAATTTGATGAACGAAGATTTGCGACAAGTTGTACGGCTCTTGCATGAGCTGCATAGTGACAATGAGCAGGTGCGTCTTAAGGCAATTGAGGAAGCACATGTAGAGCAGCTTACTGATGGAGCTATCTTGCTGGCTTTGGATACTATCAGGCTTACCGATGCGAACCCGCAGCTGCGAGCAAGAGCACAAGCCGCTTTGCGAGATTTGCAAGGGGATGTTCAGTTGGCGCTGCATCAATACGAAAGACTGGCTCCCGATAGAGAACTTGTTGTGAATGTGCTGCAGGCCTTGGCTGCGCAACAAAGAACCTTGGATGAGATGAGTCAAAAGGTGGGTTGTATTTATCAGGTCGCTATTGTCTTGCTTATTTTGATGATTCTTGGTGTTTGTAGCAGAACAGGCCTGGGCTAGCGTTTTTCTCGGTGGAAGTGGTCGGCTCACCTCATGAGCCAATTGGCATAGAAACAATATGGCCGACTGTGGTTAGTTCCCACAGCAGCCCCACAGAAGAGGTAAACCATGAAACGATTCTTGATGTTCACCGCCATCTGTTTAAGCTGTCTCTGGCTTGGGGGTCTCTCCCTTGCACCACCGCCTGAGATAGGGATGGCCGATGCAAGTGCCTGCACCATTGTTGGCACTGACATCATCTTTTATTGCGACCGCCATCATGAAGGCGCAATCCTCATAGACGATGCGGACTTGTCCGATGCCTTTCATGAACATTCGATGCAGGTAGCCTACCATTGTCCTCCTGGCACACAGACCAATGACATTATTGGCACGGACATCAGTTTTTAACAAGATGGCCTAACCTGCGTCTCTCTCGGCAAAAACGACCGTTTTTCCAACCAGTTCTCGTTCGGGAAAACGGCCGTTTCTATTAAGGAAAAGACAGATGCACACGAAACAAAAACTTTGGTGCTTGCTACTTGAGCTACTGGTATTATTTGGTGGTGGACAAACGGCCGTTTTCGCCACCCCCCCACCCACCTTCCACAAGCAGCCCATCGAGCAACTGCTCAATGACTTTGGCTATGGAGCCAGCACCGCCCACTGGGGCAACAATGGCATCCGCCAGATGAACTTCAACTGGGTCAAAATTTATGACCCGCCACACCGCCGCAAACCCAACAACATGCTCTGGCGCATTGATGTCAACGGCCACGATGCCGCCGACTTGGATAGCTTTGCTGCCGAATTTCGCAGGCAGATTCGTCGCTACGATAACTTTGTCGAAGCTTACGAAATTGGCAACGAGGTCAATCTGGGGCAAAACGGGTGGGAGCAGCCCCCCAATGCTGCCAGCTATGCCGCTTTACTCTGCCGCGCCCATGCCGAAATCAAGCTCATCAATCCCAACGCTATTGTCGTCTCGGCCGGGCTGGCTCCTGTAGGGCGCATTGAAGGCAATTGGAACGGGCAAATCGGTCATAATGGGCAGGTGCAAGATGAGCGGGAATTTATGCAAGCCTTCCTCGCCGCAGGCGGCGGCGACTGTGCTGATGTCATTGGCTATCATCCCATCGGCTTTCGCGCCGATTTCGACGCTGAACCCGATGTGAACGGCGGCGCGCCCGAAAGCAACTGTGACAATGGCTTTTGCTTTCGCGGTGCCGAGAAAATATATGAAATTTTGGTCGCCAACGGCTATGGTCAAAAAAAGATATGGGCAACTGAAGTTGGTTGGCTACGAACGCCGCCTACTGATTGTTTGGCGCATCCCAGCTGGGTTGGGCGCGGCTGGCAAACGGTGTCGCCACTGAAGCAGGGGCAAAATCTGGCAGGAGCTTTCCGCTATGCACGGGAAAAATGGTCGTGGCTGGGAGCGATGTTTGTTTTCAACTACGACTTTGCCGACGCAACCTACTATGATAGCTGTGAGCAGATGCGCTATTATGGCATTCGCAACCAGCCAGCCGAGGCGTTCTTAACGTCAGTACCGTTTCCTGTTCGCGCCTATTTGCCACTGGTTCACTTTAGGGAGGATTCATGATGATAAAGTTTCGTTATTGGTTTGTTCTGTTGCTGTTGATAACGGCCGTTCGCTCCACCTCCTTGCTGTTGGCGGAAACGACCCAGCCAACCGCCACCCAACTCATGGATGAATTTGGCTACGGCGTCTCCGTGCTGCCGTGGACAGCCGAAGGGATGCCTGGCTTCCAGTGGAAAAAAGTCTATCTGCCGCCCAGCGTTCGGCTGCCCAACCACATCCTTTACCGCATGCCATATACTGCCTACGATCACCTTGACCTGGCTGGCTTTGCCGCTCGCGTACAGCGTTTGACCCAGAAGTACGGTGATTTCATTGAAGCATATGAAATTGGGAACGAGGTCAATCTCTATCGAACGGGCTGGGAGGGCTTCCCTCGCGCCAACGAATATGCGGAACTATTGTGTGTGGCCTACAGCGAAATCAAGCACAACGACCCCAACGCTATTGTGGTGTCAGCTGGTCTGGCTCCTGTGGGGCGCATTGTTGGCAATTGGAACGGCCACGCTGGTCATAATGGGCAAGTCCAAGATGAGCGGGAATTCATGCGTGAATTTTTGGCGGCTGGTGGGGCGGAATGTGCTGACGTGATTGGCTATCATCCCATCGGTTTCCGTGCCAATTTTGATGCTGAACCCGATGTGGATGGGGGAACTCCAGAAACAAACTGCATCAACGGCTTCTGTTTCCGTGGGGTCGAGAAAATCCGCGACATTTTGGTTGAGTATGGTTATGCGGAGAAGAAGATTTGGGCAACTGAAATGGGTTGGCTGGTTGCACCAGCGTATGACGGTTGTCTTTCTTACATAAATTGGCAAGGGCGCGGTTGGCAGATTGTCTCGCCAGAGGCGCAAGCAGAAAATATACTGGGTGCTTTCCAATATACCGAAGCCAACTGGCCGTGGCTAGGGGCGATGTTTGTCTTTAACTACAATTTTAATGAGTATCATCCCTGGTGGACTTGCCAACATATGGGTTCGTATGGCATTAAAGGAGGGTTGGCTGAAAGAACGCTGCTTGAATGGCATTTGCCACAACGAACCTATTTACCCACGGTAGCGCGTCGCAGCTATTTGCCCTAAGTCCGCCGCCACCAGACCCACAAGCCGCCAAGCAGCAGTAGGCCACTGCCAAACAGCAGTAGGCCACTGGGAAAAACGGCCGTTTTTTCGGACCCAACCCCACCACAAATCTGTTAGCATTGGATGACAGTCACCTTGACGCAAGCGTACAGCAAGCGTCGCGCATGTAATGGTAGAACGACGAGAAAAGCGACTCCGTTTCGCCTAAGCTGGAACCAAGTAGCCAGACTCGTCGTTGGCATAACAGCGCAGAGGCTTTGTCCACCTCTAACAATGAACAAATTTAAGGAGAGATAGCAATGAAGCACATGTATCGTCTGTTTTTGAGTGTGGTGTTGGTTGTGTTGGGGTTGAGCGTTGGGGGGAGGAAAACGGCCGTTTTTGCCCAAACCTTCCCCAAAACTCCGTTCACTGGTGCCAACTGGGTCATTACTGTCGCCGTTGAAAACGGCCAGCCAAAATTCATCTGGAATGTCAACATCTGGGTACCAGGAGAAATAGAGGTACGGCGGCAAACCCCGCTCAATTGCAGCATTGACCCCAGTGTGGTTGTCCATATGGATCACCTCAGCTTTTCTGGCAATGGGCAATCCACTGTCCCATTCCTTTCTTTGCGGCCGATGTTGCCCAGGTAACCAGTGGCAAAATGCTGCTGCCGCCACAAATTGTCCCCGCAAATCTCTTCGTGGAAGCAGAGATGGTTCTTCCAATGCCCACCAGCAGTAACCAGAACATGTCGCTTTTTTCTCACCCTAATTTTCACTATGACACAGTGATTTATGGTCTACCTGGTGACAGTGGCTCTGACACCTCCCCTCTCGGTGAGCAGCGCATCATTGGTGGACAAACATTGATGACAACCAGCGAGATTACCCCGATGCCAACGCTCACTACCCTTGGCATCTACCAACAACCTGCCAACAGCTTTTTGCACCTACAGGACGGCCTACAGCGAAACGAAACAACCATGGGAAACAACTTCCTTATTAGTACTGGAGCAACCGTTATATGCATTGGCTGTGGCCCAACAGGGTGTTTTATTGGTGATTTGTGGTATGGGGAGTTTGACCCTGGCTGTACGGGTATCTGCGGCATTTAGTAGCGTTTCTCTCGGTATAAACGGCCGTTTTCCGACCTGTTTTTGTGGGGAAAACGGCCGTTTGTCGTTACATCCAGCTTGGCAAGAAGTTAACTTCTTCTGAGAAGTTGAACTTCTCAATCGTCACCTAGTCCCTTCTTTCCCACCATTTCTCCATCTCAATGACCCAGAAGGCGAGGGTACCAAGGGCGATGGTGATGAGGAGTTGGGTGGTGGTGAGCGGAGTGGCGTGGAAGAAGTGGGCGATGGGGGTGAGGTAAATGACGGCCAGTTGCAGCGCCAGCACCACCAGGGTGAGCCAGAAAAGGGTGAGATTGGTGCGCCAGCCGAGGGCGAAGGCAGATTCGCGGGTGGAGCGGGAAGCGATGGCTTGGCCGATTTGCAGGAAGGCCAGAGTGGTGAACAGCATGGTTTGCCAGCTTGTGTCGCTGGGGTTGGCGGGGTCGTAGGCCAGCAGAATGATGGCGAGACCGACAAGACCGATAACCACACCGACGCGCAGCATGTGCCAAACGAGACCGCCGCTAAAAATAGTGGCCTGAGGGTCACGCGGGGGACGCTGCATGATTCCTTTTTCGGCCGGTTCCACACCCAGCCCTAGCCCTAGCAGCCCGTCGGTGAGCAGGTTGAGCCAAAGGAGTTGCAGCGGTTCGAGGGCGGAGCCGATGCCAAAGAGGGGGGCGGCGAGCATGACCAAAATTTTGCCCAAATTGCCCGCAATAGAGAATTTGACGAAGCGGCGGATGTTGTCGTAGATGACGCGCCCTTCTTCAACGGCGGCGACGATGGTGGCAAAGTTGTCGTCGAGGAGAACAGTTTCGGACGCTTCTTTGGAGACATCGGTGCCGGTGATACCCATGGCGATGCCAATGTCGGCGCGGCGCAAGGCGGGGGAGTCATTGACACCATCGCCGGTCATGGCAACGATGTGGCCTTGTTTTTGTAGCGATTCAACGATGCGGAGCTTGTGTTCAGGGGAAACGCGGGCGTAGACGGAGACTTCCTGTACCGCTTCATCCAGCTCTTCTTGGCTCATTTGGTCAATATTTTGCCCGGTTTTAACCCGTCCGTTTTCGGTGATTCCCAAATCGTAGGCAATAAAGCGAGCCGTGAGCGGGTGGTCGCCGGTGATCATCAGGGTGCGAATGCCGGCCGTCTTGCTAATAGCAACCGCTTCCTTCACTTCCGGCCGAGGTGGGTCAATCATGCCGACCATGCCAACGAGTACGAGGTCTTGCTCCAGCGGGGCATCGGCTGTGGGCAGGCGGCGCAGGGCCACGCCGAGGACGCGCATCCCTTTTTGCGCCATTTCGTTGTTGGCGATTTCGATGCGGGTGCGCCAGTCGTCATCAAGCGGGACGGGGCCGTTTTCGCCCCAAACGCGGTCGCAGATGTCGAGCAGCCCATCGGGTGCGCCTTTGGTGAAGGCGATGTAGGGGGTTTGGGTGCCGATGAGGGCGCGAACGGCCGTTGGTAGTTGCTCCGGCTCCACGGCCAATTTGTGAACGGTACTCATCCGCTTGCGATCTGAATCGAACGGCAGCTCCCGCACGCGGGGCAGCACCGTTTCCAGATTGCTTTTGCTGAGTCCGGCCTGCTGCGCCGCCACCAGTAAGGCCCCTTCGGTGGGGTCGCCCACAAAGCTGTAGCGGCCGGTTTCTGGGTCGGGCAGCAGGGAGGCATCGTTGCACAACGCTCCGGCGGCGAGGGTGAGGCCGATGGCGGCCGGGCGGGTGCTAAACAAATCTTCGGGATCACTGGCAAGCTGCAAGACTGGGGCGGGGTGTGGGTCGCTGGTTCCGCTGAGTTCAAGGAAGTGGCCGGCAATGTCAATGACGGTGACGGTCATGCGATTGATGGTGAGGGTGCCGGTTTTGTCGGAGCAGATGGTGGTGACGGCACCGAGGGTTTCGACGGCGGGGAGCTTGCGGATGAGGGCGCGGCGGCGCAACATGCGCTGTGCGCCCAGGGCGAGGGTGATGGTGACGACGGCGGGTAAGCCTTCGGGGATGACGGCGACGGCGACGGAAACGGCCGTTAAAAACATGCTTTCCAGCGGTTCACCGCGCAGCAGCCCCAGCCCCATGACGATGAGGGCGATGACGACCCCGGCGATGGCAAGCTGCTGTCCCACTTTGTCGAGCTGTCGCTGGAGCGGGGTTTGGCTGTCTGGCACTTCCTGGATGAGGGTGGCGATTTTGCCGAGTTCGGTGGCCATGCCGGTGGCGGCCACCACGCCGCTGCCGCGCCCGTAGGTGACGGTGGTGCCCATGTAGGCCATGTTACGCCGGTCGCCCAGGGGGAGGTTGGGTTTGGCAAGAACGGCCGTTTCCTTCTCCACCGCCTCCGATTCCCCGGTGAGCATCGCTTCCTGCACGCGCAGGTTGCTGGCTTCAAGGAGGCGCAGGTCGGCGGGGACGGTGTTGCCGGCTTCCAGCAGCACAATATCGCCGGGTACGAGGTCGGTGGCGCTGGTTTCTAATAAACGGCCGTTGCGCCGCACCCGCACCACAGGCACCGCCAGCTTTTTCAAAGCCGCCATCGCCTGTTCGGCGCGATATTCCTGCACAAAGCCCAACAGCACAAACAAAACAACGATGGCCCCAATGGCGGCGGCTTCGGTGGCCTTGCCTAAAACGCCAGAGACAACGGTTGCAGCGATGAGGATCAACACCATCGTGCTGCTGGCTTGTTCCCACAGCAACCGCAGCGGATGTTTGCCTCCCTTGCTAATGAGTTCATTGCGCCCATATTGCTGCTGTCGGGTAAGGGCTTCGGTGGCATCCAGCCCCGTTTCTGGGTGGCTGCTTAGGGTAGATAAGGTTGATTCGATTGATTCGGTGTGCCAAACTTGCATTTTTAACGTAACCTTGGTGACTTGATTTGTGGTTTTTGCCAGGATTAAAAAAGGGAGGGGCTGAGAGAGCATCGAGTCTCTTAGTCTCTCAATCTCCTAAGCTCGTTATCTGGCTGATCAGCAATTGTCGTTTGCCAGCGGCGTTGCCAATGCTGGCCGATAATTTTGAGGCTGGCGAGCAATGGAACGATGATTAATGCGCCGAGAACGCCGGTGAGGGCGAGGGCGGCGAGCAGGGCGACGATGACGAGGCCGGGGTGTAGTTGCAGGGCTTGACCCATGTATTGTGGGCGCAGCCACAGATTGTCTACTTGCTGGATGGCGGCATAGACGACGATGAGCAGAATAATGAGGCCAAAAGGGGAGAGGGGAAGCCAGCCGTGGCGGTAGAGCCAGAGGATGAGGGTGGTGCTGATGAGAATGAGAACGCCCAGGACAACGAAGATGAGAAGCTGGACGCGCAAAAAGACGCGCCAGATGTAGTCAATTTCGTGGGCAAGTTCGGTGGCTTCGGCTTGGTAGCGGTCGGGAAGCTGGCGGATGAGGGCGGGAACGATCTTTTCACCGTCGCGCAGCAGGTAGTAGAGGCTGATGAGGGTGACGAGCGTCCAGATGAGGTTGTCGCCGATGCCGCCTAGCCAACCGCCGGAGCCGAGGGGGAGGTTGGTGAAGGCGTTGCTGGCGGTGCGCTGGATGTAGTCGGTGAGGCGTTGGGGTTGGATGGTGATGTGGAGGATGGTAAACGGCCGTTCCATCAACCCCCTCAATTCCGTTAATGCCTGCCGCAGCTCCACGCTCCACCCTGGGGCTTGCTCCACAATAAACAGCCCGGCCACATAGAGCAGCCCAGCGATGAGAGCCACTGCCAGCCCATAAACGGTTGCCACTGCCAGCCCCCGCCGCCCTACCCAGCGCCGCTCCAAATAGTTCACCAGTGGATCAAAGAGATAGGCCAGCATGGTTGCCACCAACAGGGAGCGCCACAGCGGGCCAGCGTAGAGGAACAAAAAGATGCCGCTAACGGTCGTTAGCAGCAGAAGGATGGCGTGTGGGGTGATGTTGACTCTAACAACTCTTTCCATAGCCGATAATGCAGTATAGCAGGGTTTTTCTGGCGTGCTATATTCGCTTTTTCCTCTTGACTTATTTTAGCAATAAACTTAACATAAACAAAATTTTGTTCATGAGGTTACGTGATGCCAAAACAACAGTTTGCTTTAGAAAAAGAGGGTCAAAAACGACTTGAACTTTCATGGGGGATGGGTTGGCGCAACTTTACTGTCAGGTTAGATGGTGCAGAAGTAGGTGAAATTGAGGGAGGCCAAAAGAGCCTTAAGGAGGGGAGAAGTTTTGCCTTAAATGATGGTTCAACCTTGCTCATACAGCTTAAAACCGGGTTAATGGCTGAATTACAGGTGTTACGTGATGGCAAACCTTTGCCAGGTTCTTCCACGGATCCTCGCCAAAGGTTAAATAATGCTTCTGGGCTTATTATGGGGCTTGGGGGCATGAGCATTGTGGTGGGTATCTTGGCTATGTTTTGGCCTGTACTTCAGGAAGCAGGGTTTAGCTGGGACAGTACTGTTTTTGGGATTCTTTTGCTTGGATTGGGTTATTGGGCGAGGCAAGAGTCGCTATTGGCAATATGGTTGGCTATCATCATTTTTGTGTTGGGGTCGATATTAACTATTTTGGCAACGAATAGTTTTGTTGGATCTAATGCAGGTGGAATTGTACTTCGTATCTTGTTTACAATTTTCATGTATCGCGGGGTTGGTGCGATTAAAGAGTTGCAAGCTGAAGGGGTATGAGGCTAGTTAAAAATTGTAATCCTGTGGTTTACAGGAGGATTATAGATGCGTGGATGACGCGGGTTCTTGCTTATGTAGATGAATAACAGAGGAAATCCGCGCAAATCCGTCTTGATTCCTGTGGTTGGCGCATGATCCAAATAGCTGTAAAAGCAAAAACGCCACGCGGGTTTGCGTGGCGTAAGAAGAGGAGGAGAAGAAAAGAGGAGAAAAATTGTTTCGCTTACAAGGGGAATGATAGCGGAAAAAACGGCCGTTTGTTGCACATCACCCCACAATCCCCGTGTAAAAGAGAATACGGTTTGGCTGTTAATCCTTGACGTTCGACAGAGTAGAGCTAGACTTTCATCTAACACATTGGAAAAGGGTGACGGGTGGTGGTATGGTGCTGTCTGACTTGGTGGAGCCGTCGCTGCGGCGGCGGGCCATTTGGATGTTGATGGTGACGGCGTTTTTGTGGAGCAGCAGTGGGCTGTTTGTCAAGTTGCTCAGTTGGGGGCCATTGGCAATTTGGGGTGTGCGGAGCTTGGTGGCAACGGCCGTTTTTTGGCTCTACTTCCGCCCACAAAAGCTGCGCTGGACGCGGCTACAGTTGGTGGGGGCGTTGGGCTACATGGGGGCGCAGCTTTTTTTCATCATGGGCAACAAAATTGCCCCTACAGCCAACATCATTTTCCTCTCTTACACGGCTCCCGTCTACATCATTTTGCTCGGTTACTGGGTACTGGGTGAACGGCCGTTGCGCGGCGATTGGCTCACCATGCCCATTATCTTCGCCGGAATGCTGCTCTTTTTTGGCGATGATTTGAGTTTTGGCGCATTTCGCGGTAACGTATTGGGGGTACTAAGCGGCTTGAGCATGGCGGTGATGGTGTTGAGCATGAGGCGGCAAAAGGCTGCAAACCCCGGCCACACCATTTTGCTAGGCAACATTCTGGGGGCGCTCATTGGGTTGCCCTTTGCCTTTGGCGAGCCACTGACGGTGACGAGCGTCGGTATCATCTTGTACCTGGGTGTGTTTCAAATTGGGCTTTCGTTTATCCTCTACTCTTTCGCCATCAAACAGCTTGAAGCCTTGGAATCCACCCTGCTGCTGACGCTGGAGCCGATTCTTAGCCCGCTCTGGGTTTTTCTGGTGCTGGGCGAGGTGCCGGGGCCGCTGGCAACGGCCGGGGCCGCATTGGTGCTGCTGGCGGTGGTATTGCGGGCGGTGTTGAGTGCCAGAACGGCCGTTTCCCCCGCCGCACCTGTCGTCAATTCTCAGTAGGTATTTGCTAATGATTGGAGATTAGAGATTAGAGATTCTAAATCTCTAATCTCTAATCTCCAATCTCCCAATTCCAAAATCAAAAGAGGTTCTCCATGTCTACAGAAAATGGTTATAAATATGTCGGAAAACCCCGCCCACTTGTTGAAGGGCTGGAAAAAGTTTCGGGCTACGTGCGCTATACCGCCGATGTCAAGCTGCCGGGGATGCTCTATGCCCACCTGGTGTTAAGCCCCTATGCCCATGCCAACATTCTCTCGGTGGACAAAAGCGAGGCCGAAGCGTTGCCCGGTGTCCATGCGGTGCTAACGGGCGAAGATTTGGTGACCCGTGACAAAGTGATTGCCTCGCGTAACAGTGCCATTTTGGCAAAAGGCAAGGTGCTGTGGCGCGGCCAGCCGGTGGTGGCGGTGTTGGCAGAATCGCCGGCTATTGCCCAAGATGCGGCGGAGCTGGTGATGGTGGATTATGAGGCGTTAACGGCCGTTATTGACATGGAAGAAGCGATCAAACCCGAAACCTTCACCATCTGGCCCAGCGGCTTGCCCCAAGAAGATTCCGACCTCACCTCCATCCACGGAGCCACCGACAAAGCCGAAGAAGAAAGCAGCCGCCCCAACAACGTCCACGCCGAACAGCACTTCGGCCACGGCGATGTCGAAGCTGGTTTTGCCGAAGCCGACCACATCCTAGAAGACACTTTCCGCATCGAAATGGTGCATCAAAGCTACCTCGAACCCCACGCTTGCGTCGCCGACCCTGACCCATTGGGGCGCGGTCTCACCGTCTACACCAGCACCCAGGGGCAATTCATCGCCCGTGACGAAGTAGCCCGCATTTGCAGCCTGCCCAAAAGCCAGGTCAAAGTCATTCCCATGATGTTTGGCGGTGGCTTTGGCGCTAAATACGGCATTCTCGAACCGATTACCAGCGCTCTGGCTCTCACTGTGCGCCGCCCCGTGCAGCTTGTTCTCAGCCGTTCCGAAGATTTTCTGGCAACCACCCCGTCCCCCATGACCATCATTGACCTCAAAACGGGGGTCAAAAACGACGGCTCGCTGACTGCCCTCAAAGCGCGGGTGCTGCTCGACAACGGCATCTTTTCCTTCAACCTCAGCGGCATTGTCTCCATGCTGCTTGGTGGCTATTACAAATGGCCCAACCTGCAAATTGATTGTTACGAAATCAACACCCACAAACCGCAAATTGGGGCTTACCGCGCCCCCGGTGCGCCGCAGGCCACCTTTGCCGTGGAAAGCCACATTGATGAGATGGCGCGGCTGTTGGGGCGCGATCCGCTGGCGTTCCGGCTGCAAAATGTGGCAGAAGATGGGGATTTGACCGGTGTCGGCCGGCCGTGGCCCCCCATCGGCCTCAAAAAATGTCTGGAAACGATGCAGGCGCACCCCAAATGGCAAAACCGCAGCCAGGAGCCAGGCATTGGTTATGGTCTTGCTGTCGGCGGCTGGCCGTCGGGCATGACCCCCGCCTCCTCCATTTGTCGCGTAGACAGCGATGGCCGCGTCAACATCCACCTTGGCACCGTGGACATTTCTGGTGTCAACAGTTCCTTTGTGCTGGTGGCTGCCGAAGTATTGGGCGTATCGCCCGATGAGGTGACAATTGTTGCCAGCGACACCAGCAACAGCCCCTTTGCCCCTGGCAGCGGCGGCAGCCAAGTTACCTATAGCGTCTCCGGCGCGGTGCGAAACGCCGCCGAAGCGGCCAAAGCCAAGCTGTTGGCCGTGGCTGCCGAAGAGTTTGAAGCGGCCGTGGAAGATTTGGAGATGGTGGATAGTCATGCTCAGGTGAAGGGCGTGCCGGACAAACGGCTTCCCATTGCCCAACTGGTCAACATTGCCCAATCCAAAGCGGGGGGCGGTGGCCCTATCGTGGGCGAAGGCAGTGCTGCAAAGGAAGAAAACGCCCCCGGCTTTGTGGCCCACCTCGTTAAAATTCATGTGGATAGCGAAACGGGGCGCATTACGCCGCTCGATTACCTCGGCGTGCAGGATGTGGGCTTTGCCATTAACCCCATGATGGTGGAAGGGCAACTGCACGGCGGAATGGTGCAGGGGTTGGGCATTGCCATGTATGAGGCGATGGTCTACGACAGCGAAGGGCAGCTTGTCACCGGCAGCTTTATGGATTACGCCGTGCCGCGTGCCGACATGGTGCCCAGCATTGATGTGGTGCTGATCAACAACCCATCTCCCTATGGCCCCTTTGGGGCGCGGGGCATTGGCGAACCGCCGATTATTGCCGGGGGCGCAGCCGTCGGTAATGCCATCAAGGATGCAACCGGGGTGCGTCTGACGCGGCTGCCGCTGCAAGGGGAACGGTTGTGGCGGGCGGTGGTCGGTAATCAGTAAACGGTAATCGGTAAACGGTTGTAGGTAGAGACGCAAAATTTTGCGTCTCTACGTTTTTGTATCCATGTTGTATGACAGAATTGTGGCGCTGCTGGCGGAAAGTGGTGTGGCGTTTGAGATTTTGTGCCATGAAGTGATTCGCACGGCGGCGGATGCAGAACGGGCGGTGCCGGGGCTAGTGGATCATCTGGTGAAGACGGTGGCGTTCCAGGTTAAGGATGGGGCGTATGTGTTGGCGGGGGTGCCAGCGCGGGCGCGGATTGATTACAAGCGGCTGGCGGATTTATTGGGCGTGAACCGCCGCCTGCTGCGGAGTTTGTCGCCGGAACAGGTAGAGGAAGAATTGGGGTTTGAAGTGGGGGGCGTGGGGCCGTTCCCCGTCGTAGAGGGAATGCGAATTTATTTTGACAGCACGCTGGCGGGGGCGGGGCGGATTTATTGCGGCAGTGGCTTGAACACGCGCACGGTGGCAATGCAGTTTGCTGATTTGCTGGCGGTGTCGGGTGGGGATTTGGTGGAGATGACGAAAGCATAGAGATTGGAGATTGGGGATTGGAGATTGGTTGGTTCGTTCAATCTCGATTTGCGGAGAAGTAGTGCAAACAGAGTATGCTATAATGCAGTCAATATTTTTGAACAATAGGTGCAAAGATGATTGTTGAAACATACGTGGGAATTGTTCAGGATGGACAAATTTGCTTGCCAGAGATGGAATTACTGCCAGAAGGAAGCCGGGTGTATGTTGTTGTGCCTAAAGAACCGGGTGATTTGATTGATGCTACCCTTGCACGCCGTAAAGCAAACCGCTGGCTGTTGGAGTACGTGGGAAATCTGACAATGGCCGATGATGTGCAGCTTGTGCAGTATCACCAACGGGCTGTATGGCAATTTGGCATTTTTTTAACCAGACGTGGGCATCAGCCAATTGGTCCAATTGGTAACGTGGCTGTGGATGCCGAAACAGGCCTTGTTTTGGTATCGCAGGAAAAGATTGAGGAGATCATTAGCCGTGGGGAAGCAGTTGCTCGTGCCGCATTTTCAGCAGAAAGCTAATGGATATTGTTTGCCTGCTTGCGTGCAAATGGTGTGGGGATATTGGGGGGTAGTTGCTTCACAGGATGAAATAGCCAAGTTACTCGGAATGCGTCATTATTTTGGTATTCCAATGAGCCAAATTAAGCGGTTGGAAACATCGGGCTTAACGGTTGTGTTTGATCAGGGTACAGCACGTGAGCTTGAGAACTGGCTGAACAGGGGTGTGCCGGTTGTTGTGTTCTTACAAGCTGGTGAGTTGCCTTATTGGCAAGGGGAAATTTTTCAACATGCTGTTGTCGCTGTTGGCATGGACGAGCAATTTATTTGGTTGCTCGATCCTGCTTTGACAGATTCTAATTCTGTATCAACTCCTTTAGATGATTTTATGTTGGCTTGGGGAGAAATGGATTATTCATTTGCGGTACTTAACAGGCGGTAATGATGAAAATAGATCACGAACAGTTGTACAAGATGGTTGAGCAGTTGATGGGGGAAACGGCCGTTCCTGGCGCGTGTGTTGGTGTTTTGCAAAACGGGGAAACCCATGTGGCTGGTTTTGGCGTAACCAACGTTAATCACCCGCTCGACGTGACCGCCGACACCCTGTTTCAAATTGGCTCTATTACCAAAACCTACACCGCCACCCTGCTGCTGCGGCTGGTGGAGCTGGGCAAGCTGGATTTGGATGCGCCGCTGCTGACCTATTTGCCCGATTTCCGCGTGGGGGATGAAACGGTGGCGGGGCAGGTGCGGGTACGGGATTTGTTGACCCATACGGCTGGCTGGGTGGGCGACCATTTTATTGACACCGGCAGCGGCGGCGATGCCAACCGCAACTATGCCGCTTCGATGGCTGGACTACCCCAACTGGCTCCGCCCGGTACCCACTTTTCTTACAACAACGCCAGCTTTTCCCTGGCTGGGCATCTCATTGAAACCATCACCGATATGAGCTATGAAGCGGCGATGCAGCAATACATTTTTGACCCGCTGGGGCTGCACCACAGCTACTTTTACGCCGGGGACGTGATGACCCACCGCTTTGCCGTTGGGCATCGGGTGACGGAGAACGGAGCCGAGGTGCAAACGCCGTGGCCGCTACCCCGCGCCGTCCACCCCGCCGGGGCGATTTGCTGCTCGGTGGGCGACCTGCTGCGCTATGCCCAGTTCCATCTCAATGATGGTGCGTTGGCTGTAACGCCGACCACCGACACGCCGACCACCGACCACCAGCAGTTGATGTCTGCCGACGTTGTGCGGCAGATGCGGACGGCGCAGTTTGCCGTGGGGGATATGATGGAGGCGATTGGGCTGGCGTGGTTTTTGGACAGCGTGGACGGGGTGCTGACGGCCAGCCACGGTGGAGCGACGGTGGGGCAGCTATCGCTGCTGCTGCTGGTTCCAGAACGGCAGTTTGCCCTGGCAATTGTGACGAATGCGGATTATGGACGGGTGCTGACGAAGGAGCTGAGCCGCTGGATGCTGGGGCATTATTTGGGGCTGCATGTGGCGGAACCGGAGCCGATTGAATTGCCGGAGGAGGCGTTGAAGCCGTTGGTGGGGGTGTATAAACGGCCGTTTCAAGACGTAGCATTGGGGTGGGAAAACGGCCGTTTGTCCCTCGCCGTCACCTTCAAACAACCCTTTCCCACGGCCGACACCCCCTTGCCCCCGCCATTGCCCCCTGCACCCCTGACCCCCATCGCCCCCGACCGCTTTGTGGTGTTGGAAGGACCGATGAAGCACCAACTTGCCAGCATCATTCGCCAACCGGATGGGTCGGTGGGGTGGTTGCGCTATGGAGGACGGATTCATAAAGTCTGTATTTAGCTGAAAAGCAAGCGGTAGGTGATACGTCTGATCTATGACAATAATCACCTACCGCTTGTTTTTTTACCGCTGTTCAAACACAGGGTAGATATTAGCCCATTGAAGCCTCTACGGATATTTTAAGTTCCATAACTTTGTTCCGTTAATAGGTGTACAGGACGTTATTTGTACATTTGTGCCATCACCCTTTGCGTTTTCCCCTCCTTCTACATCTAGGCACTGTTCATTGTGACGTACAACGATTTGGAATGAATCTTCCTTTGGCTCTAGCCGCCATAACTGATTATAGGAGGCGGGACCTTGGCATTTGGATTGAAAGACATTTTCGCCTACGCTTCGTGATGGTGTTCGTACGGTTAAGCATTTGCCGCTGTGAACAGCCATCATTTGATACCAGCCATCTCCCACATGAATAGGACGCCAAAGTTGGTTGGTTGCGTTTTCACCCCCGCAACTCCATTGGTGTACATTAGCATTGTCGCTGATGGATTCACCTGAAATATCCAGGCAACTGTTACTATGTTCAGCGACGATTTGAAAATCGCCCACAGGAATAATTTTCCAGAGCTGATTATCTGGCAAAGATCCCCTACAGCGCCATTGCTGAACTTTCGTACCGTTTTTGGGTGCATAGACACCGCTGCTAACATCTAGGCAGCTATCGCTATGAATGGCACGGATTTGATAATAACCACGCGATGTTTGCACTAGTTTCCAAAGTTGATCTTTTTTAGGTTCATTGGTGCAAACAGTGTGCCGAACAACTTTACCATTTTCAAAATTAGTTTCGTTGCCTTCGACGTCGAGGCATTTGTTACTGTATAAGGCTCTGATATGATAAGCTGCCTTATATATTTTGTTGCCGTCCTGATCATACTCATAATAAGCCTTTTCGACTGCTTCCAACCGCCATAGTTGATTCGTTTGCGAAACACCCAAGCATTCCCACATATGAACGTCAGCATTGGCAGTGTTGTCTCGCCCGCTACTTACATCTAGGCAGTACTTGTTATCTGAACTGTTTACAGGGATCAGTTGAAAACTGCCTTTAAGCTTTTTGTCATCATAAGATCGGCGCATCGTTTCATGAATCCAATCAGAATAATCAGCCACACGTGTATGGACACTAGCCTTGCTGCACTCTAACTCTAAAGTGTCTGGCTTTATAAGAGTCGTAATTTGAGATACGATGCCAACGAGACGTTTGTCTTGCCCATCATTTACTATTACTGGGCCACCACTATCACCTTGGTAGTAGTGCATTAAACCGTGAACATTAACACCACCTATCAATAAGTGCTTGCACCGCTTTGGACGGCCGCCCACGCTGTTTAGGCGGTTGCCAACGAGGCGGAGGCAATCGATAGGTCAACAGCTCTTGATAAGACCAAATGTGGTCAGTCAAGCCAGCGGCAAGCGCTGGGGTGCGCTGAATCCAGCGATGGGCAAACGAGCCCAATGCTATCTTGATACGGAGCGACTTGTGCGGGTCACAGAAATTGTAGAAGCAGCCAACGATGTACATGCCAGCCTCCAGCGTCTCAACTTGATGAATGAGCATCCGGCTGCGACGCGAAAGCCAGGCGAGGCGCTGTCTGAAAGTGGCGTTGAGACGCTCAATGTAAGCTGTGTTGAGAACGCCGCTGAATCCTTGCGACGCCGTAATCAGAGCGAGTGCTTGCTGACGGCAACCGTCTAGAAATTGCCGTTCAATGGTCAACGTGCCATGGGCTGCGCGTTTGATGACGCGACCAATGAAAACGTCACGCCAGGCAATCAGCTTGGGTCGGCAACGCTGACCCTGCTGGTCGGGGGTACGAAAGGCGCGTCGGATTGCCTTCATATAATGTGGCAAACCGTCAACGGCAATTAACAGCCGACGACAGAGTGCGACCTGTCGAATGGTGTCCACGAGTGACGCAATCATTTGCTTATCACGTTGCTGACTGATGACCCCACCGAGCCACAAACGGGTCGGCACCATCATGGTCAGCCCCATCCAGAGAGACCGACCCCATGCTTTGACTTTGATTTCATCAGCTTGCGCCTGAACGAGGTCTAGCTGGCTGCTGGCAACCAGTCGGTCATGAACTTGCTGGCAATGCTGACCTGCCCGCTGCCACCAGCTTTTGATGGTGCGACGGTCAAATCCGAACGCAGCGACAACTGCCTCTATCGGACAGCCGTAGGCCAGCAGGACAATCACAAGCATCACAGTGGCTGGGTCTGTTTGCAGACGGTAGAACAGGGTTCCTTTGGTCACGCTGAATGTTTTTTTGCACACATCGCAACGACACCGCTGTTCTTGCTGACTGTGTGGATGGATATTTCCTTGATTGACCTGCCCTCTAGCTGGACAATCGATATTGGGGCAAAATAGTTGTTGTGGATTCATTGAGCAAACCTGTTTTGGTAGTAGTTGACCGTTTAGGTTCGCTTTTTGAATCCATTTTGTCAAATTTTCTTATTTTCACGCTTCCTTGTACTTCTACCATCACCTTTGCACACATAATTATCAGCATATGAATGTACACAGAATTCTTGCCCATTAGGATCTATTCCAAAGGCCTCGCAACTCAAACTTGTGATGACACCAAAGTTAGCAAAACTTAATGTTGTATTGCTTCCCCAACCGGATATTGTGACTGTTTTGTAAAAGTTTGTTAAATATTTGTGGCGTTGTTCGGCTATGGGAATTACCTGAACGAACTTATCTAATATGATAGGCTCTTTTAGTTCTAATAGTGCTATATCATCATGAACATCATCCCCGTCTTTGCCATAATTGGGGTGCAGATGTACCTGAGCAACTCTAAGTGATTGCCCCTTGTCTGCATAAACACTCCCAGCTTGAGCTATTAAAGTATCTGGATTACTGAGGTTACAATGTGCTGCTGTTAATACCCATTTAGGATCAATAATGACTCCACTACAAAAAGGTTTAGGATCAACAAGGTATTGTCTATGGAGTGCTACTTGCCATGGGAACTGCTCTGAATTAGCTTCCTTGCCCCCACTGACTAGGGGGGATGGATCCACAGACCCTGGAGTTTCTATTGGAATTGGTGTTTCTTCTGCTTCTGGTGTAGGTTCCTCGCTTGTTGTATTTTCACCCGTTGATTCGTTTTCCGGTTCGGGTGTAACGCCCTCTCCTTCAATTGCTTGTACAGCAGCAACGCTGCTTGCTGGCATAAATCCTATCAACGCTATCATAGACAGCATTAATAAAAATAAAAACCCCAAAAAGCGCTTCATCTGTTGCTCCATGTTTTATTCTCCTATGCGATGGCTGTTAAGAATGATTTATCTTAACAATGGCTTCAACAAGCTAAAACAATGTAGAGTATTTGTGCTGACTTTTTAAGCCACCTTACTTTGTTGTTGGTTGGGGAAAAATAATTAGCACAGATATCACCCTATCATAGATGCTGAAATATTTGACTGAGAACATAGTCCATATGGACGTAACTTATAGTCTAAGATGATATGTAATGTGCGATTTATTGTCACCTTATTTTTGCGCAAACAGAGCGCATTTCTATTCAATTTAACATAATCCATGCAAATGGAGGCCGTTTCTATTCAAAGTCTGAGCCACAACGGCCGTTACAGTACCTTTCCAAACAAATAATCAGTTCATCAGCGTAAGGATGCGAGGCCAGCAAATCAATTCGTTTGAGTTGTCGTGCCCGAAAATAGAGCCGACCCGGCACGGCCAACAAATCGCGCACGATGCGTTTAAGACCCCAATCGGCAAAACGGGAATCGGCTAAAGCCTGGCTATGAAAGTCAGCCAGCAAATTATGAGCCAAATCGGTGAGTAAGACCAACGCTTTTTGTGCCATGAAATTCCGCTTACGACGTGCCGATAGATGCAAACCGCTCTTATCGGCACGAAATTGCTCAATTTCAGCTCCCCCTCTCTGGTTATACCGTTGCATGAAGGCTTTCTTAGAAGGAAAAG
Organism: Ardenticatenaceae bacterium; assembly: GCA_020634215.1. Lineage (GTDB taxonomy): Bacteria > Chloroflexota > Anaerolineae > Promineifilales > Promineifilaceae > JACKCD01. The sequence continues at coordinate 127,138 of JACKCD010000002.1, forward strand.
AGAGCGTGGTGACGTAGTAGCTATGTTTGAGTTTTCCTTTATGTAAACGTCTTTTGACCACCACTTGGACAGGTTGACCGAGGTCAAAAGGGGGTGCCACCCAACCCAAGAGGCTTTGCTCATCATAGACATCCCAACGGGAAACAGAGTCGGCCAACGCTTTGGCTCGCTTACCGGAAAAGCCTTTGCCTAGCACTTGATAACCTCTGGCAAGTAGCCAACGTAGGTTTTCGTCTGTGCCAGAACCACCATCAAGGCGGTAAAGTGTGCGTTTTCGTTGCTCTGGTGCTAACTCAAATGAACTTTCGACACCTAGCACCGCTTGTTGCAAACATTGCATGGTCAACTGGTTACCTGGAAACAGGCCAGACCATAAGGTTTCGTGGTAAGAAATGGCATTGACACGAGCTAATTGGCGCACAATCCTGTTTTTTTACCACTGGCATACCCTTTTTGACCTCCTTCTGCCTGTTGTCCACAGGGTAAAGCCGATAAATCAAAGTCCAATTCCAAAAAGGCACGCCAATCATGATGTCGGACTTGGCTACAACGGTCGCTGATTTGGCGAACGGCAAGCTCCAATTGAGCGAGATTCATTTGAGTTAGGTCATCCAGACCCCTAGAGAGGGTTGATTGGTCAGCAAAGCCACTAATTCGTTTGACTTGTGCCAATTGTTGCTCTGGACGAAGTTTCGTATTGACAACGGAAATGTACTCACAGCCGGCTAGAATGCTCACCAAGGTCTGTTCGAGCTTCTCAGCCAGCGTAAAATCGCCGTTTTGGGTCGCTGATGTGACTGATTGTAAAGGTTCTAGGACTTTTTCGGCCTCATAATAAGCCAACAAAGCCGCTAGGGGTGCATATTGAGTGTTAGTAAATTCGTGGGTCAGACCCAATTCCAGCTTCATCATTTCACGCTCCTCTTGCTCTAAGTCAAATGAACTTTTTGAGGATCGTGGCACAATGTCTGAAAATAGCCTAATCAATACCCAAAATCGGAATAGAAATGCCCTCTGTTTGCAGCTAGGTGTTCAAAATGAATAGAAACCGCCTCTGTTTGCACGTTTTCGTGCAAAAATAAGGTGTCAAGAAAAACCCGAAATTTTTAAGTTTCAAAAGATGCTATGGGTAAAGTAGTCATCAAGGCATTGATTTGATCCCTCAATCATCTCCCAACTTCCCAACGGCCGTTTTACCCCTGCGCCACCTGAAATTGCTGGGTACAAAGGATTTATGCTAGAATGAGGTTGAACAACATTTTAATGAGATAACTTGCAGCAGTCATAGGTGTAACCAGAATGGAAACAATCGTTCAATTACCCCAAGCTTTATACGACCTAGCCGTTGAACAGGCGCATAGCCAGCGCAAGTCGCTTGATCATTATGTGGCAGAACTATTGGCAGAGCGACTCCTGCCACCCCATGCCCACGTTGAAGTCATTCCCAGCCGCAGCGGTTTGCGTGCTGTGGTACGCGGAACGCGGATTGGGGTAGATGTCATTATTGGCTATGTGCAGGCTGGGGCAACCCCGCAAGAAGTGGCGCAAGAGCTATTGCCAGATTTGACCCTGGCTCAAGTTTACGATGCGCTCAGTTATTACGAGGATCAGCGTTTGTTGTTTGACAAAGAAATTGAGGCAAACACGGTGATTGCTTGGCAAAAGCGGTTGCAAGAGCAAATAGGCACAACGGCTATGTCTCGCCTTCTTGGTCAGCATGAGTAAACCGAAGCTCTACCTGGATGAGGACGTGTGGACAGGATTGTCTACTGCTTTGCAAAAAGCTGGGTTTGACGTGGTAACTGTTAGCGGATTGCAGCGTAAAGGCTTTAGCGATGAAGCTCAGTTAGCTTTTGCAACTGCTCAAGGGCGGGCTATTCTCTCGCATAACATTCAAGATTTTGCCCCTTTAGCAGTCCTGTATGCAGAGGATGGGCGTGAACATTGCGGAATTATTGTTGCCAGACAGTTTGACAAGGGCGTGTTGATTCGGCGCACCCTTGATCTCCTTAATGCTCTCACAGCAGAGCAATTGGCGAATACGCTTCGTTTTATCTAAACCTCACATTGATGAAGCATCAGTTTGCCAGCATCATCCGCCGGCCGGATGGGTCGGTTGGGTGGCTGCGCTATGGGGGGCGGATTCATCAAGTCTGTATTTAGCTGAAGAGCAAGTGGTAGGTGATACGTCTGATCTATGACAATAATTACCTACCGCAGCAAATGTTTTGTTGAATGAGAAGTTTTTGCGTAACCAATTCTTGCCTTTGAGCTAAATGTCCTCAACCGGATTTTGCTCAGGCGCATTGGAAGCAAAGAGGATACAGGTGACGGGCCATTCTTCTTCTGGCAAGCCAGTATTAATCACCATGAGATCGTCCTGCATTTCAGCATAGCTGATGATAGCTTGCCCCATCCTATTGCTGACAAACTGTTCAGACACATTCAATAACCCCGTAATGGTTTGAGGTGTCATACCAGATTGTAACATTTTGACACTCAAGGCTCTTTTGATTTCCCGAGAGTTGGTTGCCATGTTAATCATATCATCTATACTCCGTGCCATTTGAAACCCATGGTTTTTGCGACACCTGTGAGGCAAAAAACCATAGGTTTCATTCTAATTTGAGTATAAAGTGGTCATCTGATTTTCCTGATTGCACAGTATAATGTCCTCTATTCTACATGTTCAATTTAGGAAACCTATAGAGCAACGGCAGGAATCGCCACTGGCTGTCAAACAATTGGAGATTGACGAAATATCGAATCGGAAAGGACAAGGGATTACATTCTTGTCTTGACTGATTTAGAGCGACGAATCGTGCTGGATATCTAGCCTGACCGTCAAAAAGCAACGCTTATCAACTGGCTGCAAGCACCAGCAGTGGGGATTGACCTATCCCAATTAGAGGTGGCGGCAACTGATTTGTGGTTGCACTCTCGAGATGCCGTGGTTGCCGTCTTTGACAACAAGGTAAAGATTGTGGCTGACCGTTTTCATGTTATGCAGAATTTACAAGAAGCGATTCACAAAGCACGTCGCCAAGCCCAAAAACAAGCCAATACAGAAGAAGAACGGAAGCAATTGAAGGGATTGCGCTATTTGTTATTGAAGAAAGATAAGATGTTAACTGCCAAAGAGGAACAGCGATTGCAGGAACTGAAGGTAACTCATCCAACATTGTATGCGGTGACGCGCTTGCGACAACGGCTTTATGAATGGTATGAAACAGACCATTCTCTGCAGAAGCGACCAAGGCACTCAATCAATGGCTTGAAGATGCTAAAGAGTTGGCTTGTAAACCTCTGATTACCGTTTGCCAAACTGTGCAAAATTGGCAAATGGAGATCGTGAATTTTTTCTCACCGCCTCACCAGAGGCTTCGTTGAAGGAATGAACAACAAGATTCGGCTGTTCAAACGCATTGCTTTTGGCTTGCCATCTTTTGCTCATTTTAGAGCGAGGATTCTTTGGACTTGTGGTTGACCACAGAATTCCTCAGAGAACCTCTTTTAGTTGCGGCTTGTTTACAGATTGGGCTAATCTCCAATCTCCAAATCGTCCACGAGTTATTAAATTCTCATTCCTTAGGCCAGGTAAACATTACCGTAAAATCGCGCCAATTTTCTTCGGCTTCGTAATAGGGCGCATCTTGCAGCGTAAGCCAGGCGTGTCCGGCAATCTCTTTTTGCTGCTTGCCCGGCACTAGTTTGGCCCCAAACTGCACAACGACGGGGATATCAAGCTGGCGCAGGTAGTGAAAGCGAATGAGGGAGCGGCGTAGGCACAGCCCCAAAGGGGATTGCCGTTCCAGCAGGGCGGCGAGATCGGCTAGATTGCGGGTGGTGGTTTCGGGGAAAAACGGCCGTTTTTCCCCCCCATCTGGCGTTAATGCCACCATCGCCTGGGGAATCGGTTGTGCCAAGACAGTGGGCAAACGGCGGCAAAGCTGCCGCATCTCGGCTAGGAGCCGTCGCTGCCGCCCGTCCCACAGCAGCGACGGCACACAGCCCAGCGCCAGGCCAACGTGTTGCAGACGTGTTTGCCAGGCCACGGCTGCCCTATTTCACCACGACAACCAGATTGTCGTGCTGCATGGTTGCCACCAAATCGGCCAAATCGTGCAAAACTGTTTCGGGGGTGACGGTGAAAACGGCCGTTAATTCCGCCGCCGCCTCTGCCCCTTGTGTAGCAAACATCTGCACATGCTCCCGCACCTCGTCGTCTTCCAGCCCATATTCCAGCGCCAGATCATCTATCTGCTTCTCAGAAATAGTGGCATAGGCCTGCTGCACGGCGGCCACATACCTTGCTCCGTGCTGGCTGTACTTAGCGGCAAGCTCCGCCGCCAACTCCCCCAGCGTGCGCGACCCGTCCAGCATGTTCCAAAAGGTAGTCCCCACTTCATCTAGCGAGAAGTAGGTGCCGCTGTTCATATCAATAAGAATCGCTTCCCCGGCAACCACTTCAAAAGTTACATTTTGCGCCCGTTTTAAAACTGTCGCGTGATTCATCAACATTATCCTTGCCGTATACTTTTAAGGGCATGAATTATCATATTGCGGGAGATTAGAGATTGGAGATTGGTGAAGGTTCATAATCTCCAATCTCTAATCTCCAATCTCCATTTGCAAAAGCCAATTTACGCCCCTGCTCACTATCAGCTATACTTCTGCCCATGCGTTGGCATTTTCACCACCTGACGATTGAGGGCAATAGCAATGATCCCACGTTGGCGCAAAGCTGGCAAACCTCGTTTGCTTCGCTGGCGACCAGTACGGCCGTTCCCGATCTCATCTGCACGCTTGACGTGGTAGACCATGTTCCCGCCCCACCACCAGGCAACCCCGACTTTCAGCAGGGGGATTTGCTCCACTACTATTGCCATGGGCAGGAAATAATCGCCCATTTTCCCCGCTATGGGCAGTTGCGGCTGGATTTGGACAAGGGGGTGAGCGAGGGGCGGGTATTAACGGCCGTTTTAGACAACTATGGCGTACTCGAAGACCTCATCGCCATCAGCCTGTCGCCCCATTTGCGGCGGCGCGGGTTGTTTCTCATCCACGCCTTTGCAGCGGCGTTTCAGGGCAAGGCGGTGCTGCTGGTAGGCGGCATTGGCGCGGGCAAAACCACCACCGGCATGGCCTTGCTCAACGCCGGCTGGCAGTTGCTTTCTAACGATTCCCCCATGGTGGCAATACAAAACGATGCGCCAACCATTTTGCGCTACCCCGGCGTTTTAGCTGCCTATCCCGACACCTTTGCCCGATTTGCCGCCACCCAACACATAGCCACGCTGCCCGCCAGCAAACAAGGCCGCCAGAAGCGCATTGTGTCGCCCCACGCCATTTGGCCCGACGTGTGGCTGGCGGCTGCCCCCATCCACGCCATCTGTTTTCCCCAAATCGAAGCGCGAACCGACCATGCGCTCCAGCGGTTGGCACGGCCGCAGGCACTGGCGCACCTGCTGCCCCACGCCATCGAACAATGGGATACGGCCGTGGTGCCGCAGCATCTAACCGTTTTGCGCCAATTGGTCGAGCAAGCCCCCGCCTATACGCTTTTGCTGGGGTCGGATGTTGCCACCATTCCCGCTTTGCTCCAAGCTGCGTTGTAAAGGAATCAGGTTTTTAGGACGCGGACAAACATGGATGAACGCGGATGCATCTGGGGAATTAACAAAAAACAATCGGGTAAACATGTCATTTCGAGGTCCTTCGGGAAATCCCATTGACAGTGCCAAGTGAGCGGGATTTCTCCTCGAAGACTCGTCGAAATGACATGTTTTGGCTGAAAACTGGTTTATGGTCGCCAGACCTGGATAGATACACGGATTTTTCTCTTGGACACAGAGACACACAGATAAGAAGAATCCGTGTTCATACGTGTGTATCTGTGGTTTATTTTCTTGCTCAGTGTACAAGATTCTAAAGCGTGTTTAAGGTTGCCAGCAGTTGCGCTTCGTCTGTGCCGATGGTGAGGTGATAGGTTTGAGCCTGATTGATGAGCGGCCTGAGTTGCGCCAGATTTTTGCTCCACACGGCTTCGCTGTCGTAGTACAGGCTGTTTTGGAGGATGGCTTCCCAAACGGCCGTTTCCTCTACCAAGCGCAGCGTGGTTTCTGGGTGGTCGTGGCGGGTCATCAGGCAGAGGGTGGTGTGGGTGGGAAAAACGGCCGTTTGCCACACCTGCGCCGCCCCCACCTGACGCAAATCCAAACTGTATTTCGTCTCCTGCCGCACCACTTCCTGCGCCAAAAACGGCCGTAGCGCTGGAAACTGCCCTAGGACATCCCGCCGCAGCTTAATTTTGCCCACGGGAAACCCCAACAACTGCACCCGGCCGGCCGCCGAATCCACAAACACCATGCTGTCGCTCAGCAGGGCGTGGTCGGCCAGCGCCAGCCGGAGCGCGGTGGTGGATTTGCCGGTGTTGTGGGGAGCCAGCAGCAGCAGTGCCTTGTTATTTTGCACTAGGCAGGAAGCGTGGAGCAGCCCCAGCCCACTGGCAATGAGAAAGTTGAGCAAAATGGTGTGGAGCAGACATTGGCTGACCAGATCGGGGCGTTGGGCTAGTTCGGGTGACAAAACGGCCGTTGCCCGCCTTTTGCCCAAATCCACGTGCGCCTGCCCCCACTGGCCTAGCTGAATCAGCAGCCAGTCGGCATCCCCGGTGTAGGTGAGCCGCTGCATCAAATCATCGGGAACCGGGCCGGGGGCAGCGGCGGCGGGCTGCACTACAAGCTGGATGGTGCAAGGGGGATCGGCCGTTGGCGTAGCGGTGGTGTAGAGGGGGAGGGTGTGGTTAACGGCCGTTAATACCCCCACCTCATTGCTCACCACCCGCACCGCCCGCCCCATCAGGCGAAAATCGCGCCCAAAGCGGGGCGCAGCCTGCCGCCGAAACCAGAAATCTTCCAGCCCGTCGGCGTATGTTTGGTAAGAAATTGCATCATTCATAGCCATTCTCGTGCGCTTCAGATAAAACAGCAGGATGAAGCGTCGTTCAATCTTAACCATCTTCCGGCTGCTGTCGAACGGTTTGGTCTATTTGGCAACGCTGGTCGTGGCTGGGTTTATGCTGCGCCGCTGGCTTTTTTTGCTGGCCGCTTGGTCGCCATCCACCAAGACCTTCGAGGTTGGCAAACCCTCTGAGGTTTGCAAAACCTTGGAGGTCTTGCCAACTGTGCTATTGCTGGTTCCTTTTCGCAACGAAACGGCCGTTTTGCCAACTCTGCTCACCTACCTCGACCAGCTCCGTTATCCGGCGCAGCAGTTGACCACACTGCTCATTGACGATGGCTCAAGCGACGGCAGCCCGCAGTTGGCGCAGGCGTGGGTAGCACAGCAGCCGCGCCGTCACCTGTTGCGTTTGCCCCGCACCGTCGGCAAGGCGGCGGCGCTCAATGCGGCGTTGGCGCAGTTTGCCCAGGGGGAACTGGTGGCGGTGTTGGATGCCGACGAACGGCCGTTTCCCACCACCCTCCTCCACCTCGCCACCCATTTTGCCAACCCACGCTTGGGGGCCATAAACGGCCGTCGTGCCGTCGGCAACCCGCTGGCCTCCATCTTTGCCAGCGTCAGTGCCATCGAAAACATGGTGCATCAGCTTGTGACCATGCAGTCCAAAGAGCGGCTGGGGCTGGCTCCCGCTCTGCTCGGCTCAAATTGCGTCTACCGCCGCCAAGCCCTCGCCGACGTGGGGGGTTTTCAGCCCGGTGCCTTGTTGGAGGACAGTGAGATCACGGTTAGATTGGCGCTGGCCGGTTGGCAAACGCGCTTTTGTTCCCAGGCCGTGAGCGTCCATGACGTGGCGCAAACGCTGGGTGGTTATTGGCGGCAGCACCAACGTTGGTCAAGTGGCTTTGGCAGCGTGGTGCGGCAGCAAGCAGCGGCCATTCTGGCGCGGCGGCAGCTTCCGTGGCGGCTGCGGCTGGAACTGCTGGCGTTTTCGGCCGGGTATGCGGATCGGGCGGCGTGGTTGCTGCTGGGGCTGTGGCTGGGGGGAAAAACGGCCGTTTTGCGCCGTCCACCCCTCCCCTTTCTAATCATTTTGTTCACCAGTTTGATCACGCCCCTGTTTCAAGCTATGGTTGCCCTGCGCCGCGCCCAAGCTCCGGCGGCACTGTGGCGGCGGCTGTGGCTGCTGCCATGCCTGCTGCCTTTAGATATGGCAATCGGGCTGGCGGGGCTGCTGCAAAAAACGGTGTCTTGGGAGGCGCGAGAGCAACATGAGTACCTGAACGATGAAATGCTTGTGCGCTGAACAAGAAAATAAACACAGATGAAAACAGATAAGAGAATCAGTGTTTATCTGTGTGTATCTGTAGTTAATTCATCCTTTTGGTTGCGGCTTGCCCACGTTAGGAAAGGGGATTCAGATCATTGGACGATTTTATTATTTTGGGGGCGGGCGTGGCTGGGCTAACGGCGGCGCGGGAACTGCTGCGGCAGGGGCAGCGGGTGACGCTCATTGAGAAGGGACGGGAGGTGGGTGGTCTGGCGCGTACCTTTGAGCGCGAGGGGTTCCGTTTTGATTTGGGCGGTCATCGCTTTCACAGCAACAACCCATCGGTGGTGCGATGGCTGCATGAGCTGGTGGGGGAGGATTTGCTGCGGGTGCCGCGTGTGAGCCATATCAAACTAAACGGCCGTTTTGTCACCTACCCCATCGCCTTCCCCAACGCCTTCACCGCCTTTTCCCCCCTCCAAGCCACCCAACTGGCCGCCAGCTACGCCCTGGCTCACCTCACCGAACGCCGCCGCCCCGACCACTCCTTTGAAGATTGGATTATCAAGCGGTTTGGCTCGCTAATGTACCAGCACTTTTTCCAGCCCTACACCGAAAAAGTGTGGGGCGTACCGGGGCGCGAGCTGGCAGCCGAATGGGCAGCAGCGCGAATTGGCCTGCCCAACCTGTGGCAAGCCGTTCGCCACACGCTGCGCCCGTCAGCCATTCCCCCGGCCACGGCCATTGACCAGTTTTACTACCCGCGCTATGGCTTTGGCACCATTCCCCAGGCGCTGGCTCGTGATATTGTGGCTCGCGGCGGGCAAATTTTGACCGAGGCCACGCCTATCTGTGTCCAGCCCGGCCGCAATGGGTTTGAGCTATTTGGCACCACCCCCGCTGGGTCATTTCGGCTACAGGGGCGTGAACTGATTTCTACCATTCCGCTGGATCACCTGTTGGGATTGTTGCCGCAAAACGGCTCCACTTACCCTCTGCACTATCGCGGCCTTCTCTGCCTTTTTCTCGCCATCCAGCGGCCACAAATTAGCGGCGATAGCTGGACTTATTTCCCTGAACCGTCGCTGCTTTTTGGCCGCACCCACGAACCGAAAAACTGGTCTCCGGCGATGGTTCCCGACGACAGCCACACCTCGCTGTGTGTCGAAATCTTTGCCAGCCCCGGCGACCCCGTTTGGTCGTGGCCCGATGAGCAAATTCGCCGCCAGGTGGTGGCGCAGTTGGGGCAAATGGGCTGGCTGGCAGCGGCGGAGGTGCGCCACGCCTGGGTGGTGCGTCTGCGCCACGCCTACCCGCGTTATGATGTGGGCTATCGGGCGCATTTGACCCAGGTGCACGATTTTTTGCACCAGTGGCCGTGGCTGCATCTGGTTGGCCGCACCGGTTCGTTCCGCTACCTGAACAGCGATGGTGTTGTTGAGGATGTGTTTCGCTTTCTGGCGCACCGTTTCCCGCAAACGGCCGTTTCCATCCAACCGATGCCGCAGCAAAACGGCCGTTGGGCATAACGATGCTCGCTCCCTTTTTCTCCATCGTCATCCCCGTATTGAACGGAGGCCACCTGCTAGAAATATGCCTCCGCTCCGTCCACGCTTCCGCTTTCACCGATTGGGAACTCATTGTCGTAGACGATGGCTCCACCGACGGCTCGGCAGCCGTGGCGCGTCGCTGGGGGGCAAGGGTGGTGGTGTTAAACGGCCGTTCCGGGCCCGCCGCCGCCCGTAACGAGGGAGCCAGGTGGGCAAACGGCCGTTATCTTTTCTTCACCGACAGCGATTGCCAGCTTCACCCCCACACCCTCAGCCGCGCCGCCCACATTTTGCAAACCGACCCCACCCTCGATGCCCTCATTGGTTCTTACGACGACGAGCCGCTGGCGCAAAACGTGGTTTCGCAATATAAAAACCTCCTGCATCACTACATCCACCAGACCAGCAGCGAAGTGGCGCAAACTTTTTGGACGGGGTGCGGAGCCATTAGACGCGACCGTTTTTTGTCCCTCGGTGGGTTTACTGCCCGGCTTTACCCCCGCGCTTCCATCGAGGATATTGAGTTGGGTTATCGGCTGGTGGGAAAAAACGGCCGTATTCGCCTAGCAAAAGAGGTGCAGGTCAAACACCTCAAACGATGGACGCTCCTCACCCTGCTCCAATCCGACATTCGGGATCGCGCCATTCCCTGGGCGGTGCTGTTGCAACAAAAAACCCCCATTCCTGCCGACCTCAATCTGAAGCCGCAGCATCGGCTGAGTGCTTTGTTGTTATTAACGGCCATTATCACCCCTTTTCTCCCCCGCCGACCGTGGCTAACGCTGGCTTGCCTGTTCGGACTGCTTACCATTAATCGCGATCTCTACGCTTTTTTCCAGGCCAGGCGCGGCTGGCTTTTCACGCTTTTGGTTATTCCCCTGCACTGGTTCTACTATGGCTACAGTGCTGCTGCCTATTTGCTTGTCCAATTTTGCTGGCTGGTTGGCTTGGTTCATTAGCCCTTTGTAAGAGGATTGGCATTAAAGCAATTGTTGATATAATTCTTCTACATTACATCCCGCATGAAGTGACAAGAGAGCATCACTTTTGGGCAAAGTGAGGCACGTTACTCTGATTGTCCGATTAACAAAAATTATAGAGGAGGCCGAATATGTACAAAAAGCCACAGATTAAGAAGCACCCGAAACTGTCCCAGGTTACTTTTAGCAGCCACTAAGTTGATTTTGGTTTTACATAAACGGCCGTTGTCTCAATAGCCGTTTCTGGAAACAACGCTTTTTCGGCAATGGTCATATTGCCCAAAAGCCCCAACATTCGTTAGCCATTTTTTCGATTAACCAATTGGAGTAACGGTTCTCCCTTTGCCCAAAATCTGATGAGTGTTGCCATAACCCAAGTCATCCTGGATGGTATTAAACATGAGCAGACTCCCGACCGGTGGGAGTCTGTTTTCGTGAAGGCAGGCGGTGACTGGGACGATCTCATCATTCACGCCATCGTGCTGGGGTTAGCACCACAGCTTTATCATCGCCTCACCCATTGGCGCAGCAAGCTGCCCACCCGCGCCCGTGCCAAGCTCGCCGCTGCCCACGCCGCCCAAGCCGAACGAAACGCAGCGATTTTCCAGCAGTTGGATGAATTTTTAGCTGTTTGCCACACTCAGGCACTGCAACCCATTGCCCTCAAAGGGGTGCACTTGGCAGCCTGCTACTATGCCGAGCCGGCCTTGCGCCCCATGAACGATATTGATTTGCTCTTTACCGCCGCCACCTTGCCTGCCGCCGAAGAAGCCCTGCAAGCGTTGGGGTATGGCGGCAAATACAAATCGGCGGAGAGCGGCGCGGGTGTGACCAAACACACCAGCACCTTTCGCCGCACCAGTGCTGTCAGCGGCGGCACGAGCAACCCGTATCTTTCAACCGACAGCGACCGGACTATTGAGCCGCACAGTTCGCTGGAAGAATCATGGTTTGGCTTGAAGGTGGACATTACCCCTGGCGTGCGCGAACGGACGCAAACGGCCGTTCTTGGCAACCACCCCTGCTTAGTCCTGTCCCCTGAAGATTTGCTGCTCCATCTCTGCCTCCACTTTTGCTTCCACCTCATCCAAGGCTCCCCCTCACTGGTGCAGCTTGCCGATTTGCTCACCGTTTGCCAAAAGCAAGCCGTCAATTGGGAACTGTTTGGGCAGCGTGCGGTGACGTATGAGGCAGCCTCCTTTGCCCTGGCCGGGCTGCGATTGGCAACCAACTTGCTCCATGCCCCCGTGCCAACGGCCGTTTTTGCCAGCCTCAACCGCGCCACCCCTGCCCCCATGCAGCGTTACGCCGAATCGCTCAACTTGCGCTACGTCATGGAGCGCAGCCAGCAAAAGCCGCTGACAACCGTTTGGCAGCGCGTTCAGCGCGGCTTTTTGGATCGGGCAGAAACGGCGCGATGGGCAGCCAACTGGCAAGGGCGTTGGCACGTGTGGCGCACCCTGCTCCAGCCCACCCGCACCGATACCGGGCAGCTTATTTTGCAACAAATTTACCGGAAGAATTAAATAGGACGCTGATTTTCCTGATTCACCTGATCAGGAAAATCAGCGTCCTATTTTTGTTTATGAAGTTATCACATCTCTTGTCGTTGACAACGGCCGTTGCCGGAGGCGCAGCCGCCATTCGTACCCTGACCCGCCGCCACCAGTGGGAACAAAGCAACAACCGGGTTGCCATTTGCGTGGATTTTGACGATGCCGCCGCCGCCGCCATCCGCGCCGGGATTTCCTTTGGCGACATGCTGCACCGGTTGGCGCACAGCGGAGCCACCCACGTTTCGCTGCCGGAATGGACGCTGGCCCGCCTCATCGCTACGGGTCAACTGACTCCCCAGCTTGCCAGCGCCCCATTGCAGCAAAAGCCCCGCGTGGGTCACTGGAACTATTTGCACGGCAACGCCGATTTGGTGGCGCAGTTGGCGGCTGAACTGACCATGCGCCTGCCCTATACCGAGGCACAGGTGCTTGACCAAACTACCCTGGCCTATGCGGGCGATCTGCCTACGATTGGCGAAATGGGGCTGGGGTTTGACTCACAAACGGCCGTTCTCATCCGCCAGCATGGTTTAAGCGTCGCGCCACAGCCGGTCAGCTACGCCTGGCCGCAAAAAGAGCTGCTGGAGCGCACCCTGGCGCAGGCGGCGGCGGTGGGGCAAACGGTCGCCTTTGCTGGCAACATGATTTTGGGGCATGAAATGCACCTCAACGAAACGGTGGATGCGCTGGCGGCCAACGGTTTGACCTTTGTCTATTTTGCCGAATCGCGCCACCAAAAGGGGGATTGGTTTATTGCCAAGCGACGCGCCCCCCACATCGTGCTGGGGCATCGGTTGACCCCCGAAGAGATGGTGCCGCTGGATTATCACGCCGCCTGCCACAATTGGGCGCACTTTGCCCGTGAGCGCGGCATTCGTTTTTGTTACGTCAACTTCTTCCGCGTTCTCCACGCCACCGCCCCGCTGGAAGGGCTGGATTATGTCCATCACCTGAAACATGCGCTGGAAGATGCCGGGTTTGTGGTTACGGCCGACACTCGTTTGCCAACCCCTATTCCCACCCCCGACACCACAGAGCTGGCGTTGACCGGGCTGGCGGCGGCAGGCATTGGCGCAACGGCCGTTTCGGACCTGCTCCATTTGCCTTCATCGCTGGCCCTGCCGTTAACGGCCGTTGCCGCCAGCGGCGCTGCCGCCCTTCCCTTTGTCGAACGCGCCCGCAATCAGGCAGCGGTGGCGCGGCAGCAGCACAGCCACGACCACCATCACCATCATCATGACCACGACCACGACCATCATCATCATGACCATGACCATGACCACGGTGATTTGCAGGCACTTTACCCGCCCTCCTATGCCCCCAAGCTGCTGGCGCTGGGGCTGACGGCGTTGACCCCCGTTGCCAACCTCAACGCCGCCAACGGGACGGGCGAATGGCTGGTTAGTTTGGTGACGCAGGCGGCGGCGGCGTGCAGTCTGGCGGCTGTGACCAGCGGCATGGAGTACCAACTGCGGATTGAGGCGTACCGGGGTTTTAATTTGGATTGGTGGCTGCCGTTAACGGCCGTTTGTCTCAAAATTCCCAACCAGACCACCCGCGCCGCTGCCCTGGCCGCACTGGGCGGAGGCTGGCTGGTGGTGCGGCGGCAAAATATAGATTTGCTGTCGCTGGTTGACCCCGGCCATGCCGAAGGCCATACGCACCATATTTCTGCTGCGATGGCGCTGGTGGGGGATGTGCAAATGGCGGTTGGCCCTAAACCAGCCCGCAAATGGGCGGGGCTTGGCCCGGCGGCGCGCGCGTTGACGCTGATTTTGCAGCACAACAACCAGCCCACGGCGGCTCTGCTTGCCGCTTCGCTCGGGAGCGTGGGGGATGCCCTGAGCCTGGTGGGGTTCCGCCACCCCGAACGCGCCCTGCAAGAAACGCTCAAACAGGCGTTACCCAGCATGGCAATGGGGGCGGCCAGCGGGTTGGCGGGGCTGCTGTTGAATCATTGGCTGGCAAAAATACCAAACGCGGTCATAAATTGATATTTTGCAAAAGAGACTAGGAGACTAGGAGATTAGTCTCTTAATCTCCCAGTCTCCTAGTCTCCCAATCTCCCAAAGATGTCACTTTATACCCTTTGACAATGTAACAAATGACCCCCACCGAATTTTGCCATGTTCCGGCCGGCCCGTTTCTCTATGGCCCTGAGCGGTGCTTTGAGCGGCTGACGCAATGTCCGCCATTAAAACCCCAGCAAACGATGACGCTGCCGGAATTTTGGCTGGCAAAACAGCCTGTCACCTATCGTCAATGGCGCGATTTTTTGCAGGCCACCGGCCACCCGTGGCGCGGACGCTGGTACCGCGTGGTGCGGGGCTGGCGCGGCACTTTTTTGCGTGCCTATGCCCCCTGTGACAGTTATCCCGACGGCCACGACCAGTTCCCCATGGTGGACGTGACGCAGGCCGATGCTTATGCCTATTGCGCCTGGTTGTCGGAAAGGCTGAATCGCCGCGTGACGCTGCCGACGGAATTTCAGTGGGAGAAGGCGGCGCGGGGGACAAACGGCCGTTTATACCCCTGGGGCAACGAAAAACCACGCCCCGACATTCAGTGGCAGCGCAGCTTTCCCGTGGGGCCGGAAAGCTATCTTTTTTCGCTGCTGGTAAAACCGCGCCGCGAATGGACGCGGGCGGGCTGGTATTGGCGCAACGGCTATCCGTTGCCCGTTGGCTCGCTGCCGCAAAATGTTTCTTCCTACGGTTGCGTGGACATGAGCGGCAACATTTGGGAATGGACTTCGAGCCTTTACAACCCCGATTTGCCCGATTTTCATGTTGTCAAAGGAGGATCATGGGGGTATACCATTCACCATGCCCAGTGTAACGTCCGCAGCGCGTGCAGCGTGACGACCCCCAGCCGAGATTACCACGCGCAAGGCACGGGTTTCCGGGTGATGATGGAAGGTGCAGGATGAATTTGCAGCAACGGCCGTTTATACCCCCTGACCGTTTGGCGACCATTACCAATACGCTGGCTTGCTGGCTACCGGGGACGGTGGAGGAAACGGCCGTTTCTGGCTGGGAAGCCGCCGATTGGGAAGCCGCCGCCTGGGTGGTCTATTGGCAAAACGCCCTGCCGTGGCTGGTGCAGCGCATCCAGCAAACGGGGGTGGGGATGCCAGAACCCATCTACGACCAGCTTGTGCAGCTTGATACCGACAGTCGGGAGCGGACGCGGCTGATGCTGGACGGGTGCGTGGCACTGCTGCAAGCGTTTGAGCAGGCTGGCATTGAGGCGGTTCCGTTTAAGGGGGCGGTGCTGGCTCCGCTCTATTATGCCGATCCGCTATTGCGACCGCTGGCCGACCTCGACATTCTCATCCACAAAAAAGATATTCAAGCGATTCGCCGCATTGTCAAGCAGCAGGGGTATTATTACTACTCGCGTTCGGCCGAGGACGAGGTTTATTTGCGCGGCGAGCGCAAAAGCAACATTTGGGCACCCGACAATGTACACCCAGTGGAGCTGCATTTTACGCTGCGGGAGGAGTACGCCGGGATTGGCTACAATTTGGCGGCGGCGATGTGGGAAGCGAGTGAAAAACGGCCGTTTTGGGGCAATTATGCCGCCCGTGTTCCCAACGCGGCCATGCTGCTGCACCACGTTTGCGCCCACGCCACCAGCGATTGGCTCATCCAGCGCGGGCGGCTGATGCAAATTGACGATATTCGCCGCGTGGCGGAGCGGATGACGGCGGTGGATTGGGAGGGGTTGTTAACGGCCGTTCCTGCCCACGCCGCCCGTTTTGTCTACCCTGCCCTCGCTTTCACCCGCCAATACTATCCGCCCCTCGCTGTCCCAGACCCCATTTTGCGCCGTTTGCGCGGCCAATGTCCGCCCGCCCTGCTGGCCTGGGTGGACGCAACGACGCTGGCCGACGCTTCCGAGTCCAACCCGCATGACCGCAGCGGCATTGGCCTGGATTTAGCGCGGCGGCTGGCGTTGTCACGGGCAGATGAAGCCCGCTTTTGGCTACGCTCCTTTTTCCCCCGCCGCTGGAATTTGAGCAAGCGGTATCCCCGTTTGGTGGCAACCCCTTTCTGGCCGCTTTGTTATCTGCTGCTTAACGGGGATCGGGCGTGGCATGTGGCGAAAAAGAAGCTGTCTTGAGGCGTGGCCGCAGCCACAGCAGATAGAGCAGCAGTCCGCCCAGCGCCGTGACCCAGCCCGACAGGGCAAAAATGGTGGCAAAGGTTGCCGTGCTGCCGTGAAACTGGTTGAACAGCAGCAGTTGTGCCACGGCGACCATGAGCAGCCAGATGACAAAGGGCAGGGGGTGGGTTGCCAGATAGAAGTTGAGCCAAACGGCCGTTAAGCTAAACCCCAACATCGCAATTCCCATGGTCAGCAGCAGGGAATCGGCCTCGCTGTAGGCCGCGCCAAACGTCCAGCGGATGATGAGGTTGCCCAGCGTGGCGTAGACAAGGGTAAAGAGGAGGGTGGGCAGGACGGCAATAACGGCCGTTTGTAGCAGCAGCTTGTCCGGCAGCCGTCCCTGCGCCACCTGTGCCACCGCACGCGGGTACATGACCACGATGACGGCGGCGGGCAGCAGCGACAAGGCGCGGCGCAGCAAAACGGCCGTGGCGTAAGTTCCGGCCGTTTCTGGGGCAAACAGCCGATTGACCCAAATTAAATCCACATTGAGCAAGCTCATATAGGCGATAAAAGCCAAGAAGGTGCTGAAGACTAGGGGCAAGGCGCGGCGGAATTTGGCGGGCAGTGGCGGAGCCGGCCGCCAGCAGTCGCGGCCAGCTGCGCCTAAGCCAAACAGCAGGGCGAGCAAGCCGCCGACCGGCAGGGCGACAATGGCTCCGGTTAGCCCCGTGTGGAGGAGGGTGACGAGCAGGAGAGCGCAACCAAGCCGCCCCAGGGCATTGACCAGCCGCGTGCCGCCAAAGGACACGAATTGATGCCGCCCTTGCAGCAGCCCGGCGATGACGGGGCGGGTGGTGGCGAGAAAGAGGATGGAGGTGGTGAGGGAAACGGCCGTTTGTGGCACATTTAACCAACCGGCAATCGGCCGCTGCCCCAGCCAGGCCAACAGCCACAGCCCCAGACCAACGAGGACGCTCCATTTGGCGTAAAACTGGAAAATGGCTCGCACCGTGCCGGAAGCATCTGTACATTCTGTGGTCTCGGCAGTGAAGCGGGCAACAACGGGTTGCAAGACGGCAAAGGCGGTGAGCAAAATGAGGGCGGCGGTGTTGAGGGTTTGGACGATGGCAAAATCGGCGGGCAGCAGCACTCGCGCCAAATAGATATGGAAGCCGTAGTCGAGCAGATTGGTAAAACCATCAAGCCCGGTGAGGAAGCCGGTTTGCCAGGCGGCGGGGCGCAGCAGAGCTTGGCGCAACGGTCACGCTTCCACTTCGAGGCGGTTGAAGAGGGAGGTGCTGTAGTTGAGCCGCCGCAGCCGCCAATATCGCTCCCAGGTGAAGTAAACGGTGTCTATGCCGACGCGGCCGTATTGCCACAGGGCGCGGAGGAAATGACGAACGGCCGTTGCCGCACCCCCAGCCCCATAGCGTCGCTGTAAATAATCACGACCGGGAAACAGGTATTCGCTCAAATCCAGCAGCCGGATGGGGCGCAGGATGAACGCGCCGTTGGTAATGAGCAAAAAATTCCACAGGCGGCTTGGCTGCTGGCCGAGGTGAACGGCCGTTTCGTGTGCCACCAGCTTGTCCATCACCACCTGCTTAATTCGGTTGGCAGGCAAAATGGGTAATGCGGCAATGACCCATTCCGGCACAGGGGTTTCCAGAAGCTGGCGGCACACCGTTAGCACCGCCCCCATCATCTCCACCGTGCCATAGGCGCGGCAGAGCGTGACCAACTGCTGCCAATCCACGTCCTTTTCATGCTGCTTGATTAGCTCCGCTACGTCCAAAAAATACATCAACATCCCATCGGCCAGGATGATCCGCGCCAAGTCGGGGCGGTGGAGAACGGCTGGCAGGTAGACGGCGTGTTTGACCAGATGCACCGTCAGGGCGATCAAATTATCCGCCACCGACAGATCGTGGACGGGTGCGCCCAGCAGCGTGCCGGCCGTGGCGCGATCCATCATCCCTTCATAATCAATGGTCAGCCGCGTCAACGGGTGGTCAAGCGCCCAGTGGATTTCGTACCACAGCTTGAGGTCGGGGGTGCAGCGCTGTTGGTGCAGGTGGTGGCGTTCATAATAGCGGTCATCCATCAGGTTGGGCCAGTTTTGGCCGATTTCCATCACGTCCAGAATTTCTAGGCTGGCGACCACGTCTTTTTGCCGCACCAGAATGTCTATATCGCCGCCGGGACGCATGGCGGGGTCGCCGTAGGTGTTAATGGAGACAGAAAGCCCTTTGAGAACGGCCGTTTCAATCCCACGCTCGGCAGCGTGGCGCAAATAGTCGTGCAGGGAGTCGCCCATGATGGCGGCGTTTTGGGCAAATTTGGCCGCGCCCGTTTGCAGTGGAGCGAGGGCGGCGGCGGGGAGGGTGTCGAGGTGATGAACGGCCGTTAATACCCGGCACAGCAGCGTCTCCATCCGGTTAAACTGCCCCATCGCCGCCACCCGCTGCCAATTTAGCCCCACAGGAATGAGTTCCGGCGTGGGGGTGCGCCAAGCGAGGGCGCAGTGCCAAAGAAAGGCTTCCTCGGCGGTCAAATCATGAAAAGGGGTTGTTTTCATAGACAATCACTCATTGCTGAAGCTGGGACAGTTATACGTGTCTGTGCTAGTTACGGCAATATTAACCGGGCAAATCCTCATGTCGGCAATTGCCAGCGACAGCCGGGTGGGGTCGTTTAGCTTGGCGCGGTGGGCATCGGGCAGGCTGATGGAGAGTTCGTTGACGGCGTTGGGGTGAAGGAGCGCGGGGTCGAGGGGCAAAACGGTCGTTTCTGCCGCCAATTTGGGCTGCTGGGTAAAGTGCATTTCCCCCACTGGCTGCCCATTGAGCGCGACAACGGCCCGCTGGCTGCCAAAGGATGAGGCGCGGATGAGGAGGGTGGTGGGGGTGGTGGGAACGGCCGTTAGCCGCAGATAAACCGCGATTTGGTCACATTGCGTCGTGCGATACGGCGCCCGGTCATTGTCCACCGGCTCCCAGCCGACAAAAAGGGCGGGCAGTTGCGGCGTGGCGGTGGGCTGGTCACGCTGCGCTGCCAGCAGGGCATAGCTGGTTGCTAGGGAGTCAAACGGCAAGGGCGAACCCCATTCATAAGGGACAAGCGGAGATTGCTGCGCCAAAATAGTGGCTGCCCGCTCCCGATCCAACGCGCAAAGCATGGCGTTGCTTGCCAAAGCCTGGGGATAACGCCAGTTAAACAGGTCGCCGTGCGGGGGGGTGAACGGCGGCACGGGGTATTCCTGCGTGGCTTCGTTCCAGAGGATGGTGCTGTAGTTGTAGAGGCCCTGGTAGCTGTGGATAAAAACGGCCGTTAACCCCAACAGCCCATATAGCCCCAACCACACGTTTTGCTGGTGCGGGGGCAGCAGGGTTTGTCCTTCGCGCCACGCCCAAGCCAGCAAAAGCGTCAGCGGCAGCACCAGTTCGGTGAGAATACGCGGGCCAAAGGAGTCTCCGCCCCACCAGTTGGTGCCGCGTGAGGCCACGTACAAATGAAGTGCCAGCCAAGCGAGGCACAGCCACAGCAGCGGCTGCCGCGTTTGTCTTCGCAGCAGCCACAGGCCGGGGATGAGCAGCAGAAAGAAGGGGCTAAAAACAAACAGTCCGCGTGCCGGGCTAAACAGATGCCCCAGTAGTGCCAGCCAGATGGGGGTGCGGGCAATTTGCAGCCGCACGGCACTGTAGTAAATGGGGAGCCAGGTGCCAAATTCGCGCTGGGACCAGAGAAGAAAAAGGGCGAGGAGGGTGGCGGCGATAACGGCCGTTTTTGCCATTTGTCGCCAATCTTTCCAGGCCAAATAAAGCAGCGCGGGGGCAATAAAGGCAGCGGCAGCGGCACGGGTGAAATAGGCCAAAAAAAGCAGGCTGCCCAGCAGCCACGGCTGCACCGAGAGGGTTTGGCCGCTGTCATAGCGCACCAACAGGAGCAGGGCAAGGCTGATAAAAATGACGCTGAGGTTGATGCTCCACCAGGCCACGCCGAGGGTGCTGATGAGGGTGGTGCCAAAGAGGGAAACGGCCGTTAGCAGCAGGCTGGCCCGGTGCGGCAAATAGACGCAGCTGATGTGGTAGAGAATCCAAAACACGGCGATGACCGAAAACGAGGCGAGCAGCCGCTGGGCGTTGATGTTGTCTTGCGCCCGCAGCATGTCCCAGCCAACGGCTTTGGTGAGGATGACAAAGGGGAGACTGAGCAGGGAGGGGCCGACGGGGAAGTAGTTGTAATAACGGCCGTTTACCTTGAGAATATTGATATTGCCGTCAAAATCAGCCGGCGCGCCCCAAATTTCCTTCTCTTGGTAGCCGTTAAGCTGCACAGTGCCGTTGTCCAAAATAGATTGAGCAACGATGAGCGTATAGCGTGGGTCAGAACCGGCTCCGTAGGTGACGGCGTAGCGCGTTAGGAAAAAGATGAAGAGGCTCACAATGAGGAGTGCCACGTAGTCGGGATAAAATGGCTGAGGGGTTGTTGCCGTTTGTTTGGCCTTGTTCACGAACGAGATTATACTCATTCTTGATTATGAACCCAATGATCGCGCTCAAAAATTTGGGCAAAACGTATGGCAGCGCCGGCCGACAGGTCGAGGCGGTGCGCGACGTGTCGTTGGAAGTGCAGGCGGGGGAACTGTTTGGGCTGTTTGGCCCCAATGGGGCGGGCAAAAGCACCATTGTGCGGATGCTGGCGACCTTGCTGGCTCCCAGCCGAGGAACGGCCGTTGTCAATGGCTATGATGTGGTGCGGCAGGAGATGCAGGTGCGGGCCTCGATTGGGCTGGTGACGGCTGATGAGCGGTCGTTTTACGGCCGTTTAACCGCCAGCCAAAACCTCCAATTTTACGCCGCCATGCAAAACATGCCCCGCTCGGCCATCCCCCACCGCATCCAAACCGTGCTTGATCTGTTTGGGCTGGCGCACAAAACCCACGCCCCCGTCCAATCCTTTTCCACCGGGCAAATGCAGCGGCTCAACATGGCGCGGGCGCTCATCCACGACCCCGCCGTGCTGCTGCTGGATGAACCGACCAAAAGCATGGACGTGCAGACCAGCGATTTTGTCAAGGAGCTAATCAAAACCGAACTGGTGGGGCGGCAAAAAAAGACGGTTGTGTTTATCAGCCACGAGCTATATGAAATGGACAACTTTTGCGACCGAGTGGTTATTTTGACCGACGGCCAGCTTCGGGTGGTGGGAACCCCAGCCGAACTAGGCACCTTGCTGCCGCGCCGGGCTGTCTATCGGGTGGTGGTGGCTGGGGATGTGGCGGCGATGGTGGCGCAATGGCAGGCCAGCCCCAGCATTGAGGCGGTGGAAAAGGTTTCGGCCGGCGTTGCCACCACTGCCTTTGATCTGACGCTGACCGATGAGGCCGACTGGCTGGCGGTGGTACAGGGGGTGGCGGCGGTAAACGGCCGTTTTGAAACCTATCGCCGCGTTGACGACGAATCGCTGCGCCGCATTGTGGCCCACTTTAGCCAGCCACCGGCTAATTGAGAGACGTATGGGCAAGCTCTTCATCCTCACCAGCCATTACCTGCGGCTGGCCTGGTCCTACAAGCTCAACTTTATTACCCGCTATCTGGGTGCGGTTATCTCGGTGCTGCTCTTCTTCTTTTTGGATCGGCTGCTGCGAGCCAACGGCAGCAGCCAAATTGAAGGCGGCACCTATTTTACCTTTTTAATCATTGGCGGCGCGTTCGCCCGCTTTTTGGAGCTTGCCAGCCACGCCTTTTCCGCCAATTTACGCGATGAAATGCTGCGTGGCACCATTGAGCCGCTGTTGGCAACTGCCACCCCCATCACGCTGTCGCTGCTTGGCCCTTCTTCCTGGGCATTGATTGAAGGCACACTGCTGGTGCTGATTCAACTGGGCGTGGGCTGGGTTGTAGGAGCCGATTTTTCCCAGGCCAATTGGGCAACGGCGTGGGTAGTGCTGCTGATTAGCCTGGTTTGCCTGTTGAGCTATGGCGTGGCTTCGGCGGCGTTTGTGGTGGTGTATAAGCGGGGCGACCCGATGAACTGGCTGATTAATTCGGTGGCCTATGTGTTTAGCGGGGTCTTTTTTCCCGTTGAGTTGTTCCCCCCCTGGCTGCGCTTTATTTCTCACCTGCTGCCGTTTACCTACGCGCTGCGGGCACTGCGCGGGGCACTGATGCGCGGCGAAAGTTTGGCTGAGCGGTGGCTGGATGTGGTGGTGCTGTTGGCATTTACGGCCGTTTTTCTCCCCCTCTCGCTCTGGGCCATGCGTGTTGCCGTGCGCCACCTCAAACAGACGGGAGATTTAACGCATTATTAGCCGCCCATGATGATTGTTGTTGATTTCTTTCGTCAATATTAAAGAGTGGCTATATTATTGACTAAGAAGGTTACAAAGGTAGTTGAAGCTATGAATGGCTCCTTAATTTCGCTGAATGATGTCCAAATTCGCCCCGATTCTTTGTCGCAGCAAGCAACCGATGCCTCCAACACGATTTTCCTCATCAATTTTCGCAACCATCGGGACATGTACCCTCCTTTTGGCATTATGTATGTGGCGGATGCCTTAGAGAAGGTGGGGTTTCGCTGTCGGCTGTTTCATGAGACGGAGGTATTTGTGGATGCGTTTGTGGCGCTGGTGGCGGAAGAACGGCCGTTATTCGTTGGCTTTAGCACCATCACCGGCCCCCAACTGCGCCCTACCATTGAGGCCTCTAAGCAGGTTCACGCCCTGGGCATTCCGGTGGTGTGGGGCGGTGTTCACGCCACCATCATGCCCAACGAGGTTCTCAAAGAAGAATATGTTGATTTTGTGGTGGTGAACGAAGGGGAAGAAACGGCGCAGGAGCTGGCGCTGATGCTGGCGGGGCGTGTGCCGCAAAATTGGGCGGCGGTGGCGGGGCTGGCGTTTAAGCGGGCTGAGGACGGGTTTCCGATGTTTTATCGGGAACGGCCGTTTATCCAAGACCTTGATGACTACTCCCCGCGCTGGGATTTGCTGTCAGACGTAGAAGCCTACCTCATTCCCAGCGGCCCCTACACGCGAGCCATTCCCGTCTATATCTCACGCGGCTGCCCCTTCCGCTGCGGCTTTTGCTACAACGAAGTCGTCATGAAGCGCACTTGGCGGCAGCACTCCGATGAATTTATCCTCAACCAAATCGGCTGGCTGCAAGAAAATTATCAGGTTGAGGCCATTGATTATGCCGATGATTATTTGTTTGGCCGCATCAAACCGATGCAGCAGTTGGTGGAAAAAGTGGGGTTGCCCTGGAGCGGGCAGGTGCGGGTGCAGTTGCTCAAGCCGGAATTTGTGCAGTGGATGGTAAAAACGGGGTGTCAATGGGTCAACATCGGCGTCGAGTCGGCTAACCAAATAGTGCTGGATCGCATGACCAAGGATCAAAAAGCGGAGCAAATTGCGTGGGGGATTGGCAATCTGGTCAAATATGCCCCCCACATTGAAGCGAACTGCTCCTTTATTGTGGGGCTGCCCGAAGAAACCGACGCGGAACGACGCGACACCTTTATGTGCATTGAAACCCTGTCAGAAATGAGCGA
Organism: Ardenticatenaceae bacterium; assembly: GCA_020634215.1. Lineage (GTDB taxonomy): Bacteria > Chloroflexota > Anaerolineae > Promineifilales > Promineifilaceae > JACKCD01. The sequence continues at coordinate 151,121 of JACKCD010000002.1, forward strand.
GAAGGTGCGCTGCTCTGTCTGTGTTTACATGCCCTATCCCGGCACCCCGCTGTGGCCGAAGGCACTGGAAATGGGGTATGTGCCGCCCGAACAGCAGGAAGGGTGGTGCGATATGGATTTGAACCGGGGCAACACCCCCTGGGTCAGCGATGCCGAGGCGCAGGTGATGTCAGACATCAACGACATTTTGTTTGTCGGCCGTTCGCAGGGGCATTGGCTACTGGCTCCTTATTACGCCCTGCTGCGCTGGCGCTGGCATCACCAATACTTTAGGCATTATTGGGAAGGCAAACTCAAAATGCGGCTGATCCATTCCCCGCTAAAGCCAGTTATCGCCTGGATGACGCAGAAAATGGTGCAATTTAACCAGCAGACCCACAAAGGGGGCATTTCTGAGGGGGCTGAGCTGCTGGGATTAGATATGGCGAACCCGTCCAGCGATGTGCAGCCGTAAGGCCAAGCCTATTCTGATTTTTAACGGGTATAAATGGCCGTTACCGCCAACATCTCCTCACCATGGGGCGTGATGTTATACATGAGCAGGCGAAAACGGCCGTTTTCCTCTGGCTCCACATCAATCCGCCATCCCCAGTCTGGGTCAGGTGGGGCGGCATAGCTGCCGCGCACGGAAACGCCACCGTTGGCCGTTACCTCACCATGGCATAGCATCATCTGCTTGCCCATGTGCCACGAATCCACCCAAACGGCCTGAACCCCCTCATCCGCTTGCCCAACGAGCAGCAGCCCGTCTTGTGGCTTCCCCGCATCGGCCCAGGTGTAGGCCAGGGTAACAAAGTTGCCCTGGCCGGTGTTGGTGACAGAAACGGCCGTTTCCGACTCTCTCACCGGGTCATCGGGCGACAACCAAAGCTGGTTAAGTCCCTGCCAGTGCCCTTCTAATTTAGCCAACTGTTGTAATCGGTTCATAATATTATTGTTGGGAGGACGGAGTAGCCGTTTTTGTTACGCCCTACTCTCCCTGTTGTGCTGCCAACTGCGCGGCGCGAACTTGTGCCTTGGACGGGTTCTCTTTCCCCTTGCCCCATTTATTGGTTGCCAAAAACGGCTCGCGGGGCAGATCGTCCAGCCAGCGGCCGTCAAACATAAAACCAGCCGCCAACAAACCCAGCGTGTCGGCTCCCTGGGCACTGCTGCCATTGCCGCCGGTGGCGACAAATAAACGGCCGTTTTCATCCCCCGGCGCCTGGTCAATGGTGGGGTAGCCCGACGGCGTGTAGGTGACGATGCAGCGGTGGGAGGTAATGCGCTTGAATGCCACATCGGGCAAAACGCTTTGCATCGCCCGTGCCATAGCGGGCATGTCCTGTTCGCTGGCTCCATTTTGAAACCACGCCTGCACCTCGGCCAACGTCTCCGGCCACAGTTCTCCGGCGGTGTTGCACCCCATTTTTACCTTGTAGGTGCCGTCGGGGTACAGAACGGGGGGAGCCATGTAGATGTCGTCAATGTCGGGGTCGGCGATGTTGTAACCCACGCCGGGCATGGTTTGTAGATTAACGGCCGTTGCTTCATCCACCTCCCCCCACACCATAGACTCCGTTTTTAGCAGCAGCGGCAGCGGTTGGGGCAGCAGGTTGTTAAAATTGGTAAACGCCCCGCATGACACCAGCACCTTCTCTGCCATAAACTGGCTTCCCTCGGCTGTTACGATTTCTACCCCATCGGCCGTAGAGCAAATGCCAACGACCAACTCGTTAATGACATCGGCTCCCTGCTGCCTGGCAATCACATTTTGTGCCCGCAGCATTTGACGTGGGTTGATGTATCCGGCCGGCCCTGGCTCAAAAAACAGGTCATAATCGGCAGGGAAGTCAAGGTAGGGAAACAGCTTTTTCCACGACCGATCCCCTTTTTCAAAGTATTGGTAGCCAATGCCATACTCCTGGCTGGCCTGCTCCAGCCAGTTGAGCAAATCGCGCCGTTCCTCGGCCGATGGGTTGTTGGCATGAACGCGCCCCACCCCCCCATGAAATTTTACGCCCGACTTTTCTTCCAGCAGCCCATAGTTCCGCACGGCCCGCCGCGAAATAACGGCCCAAATCGGGTCTTGGCTCAATTCGCGGGTCAACCGACCCTGGTCATAGTGGCTGCTAAACACCCCTTCGTGCTGGCTTTGGTCGGCAGGTTCGGCCGGCCCCACCACAGCCACGCTGTCGCTCCACTCGCTCAAATACCGCGCCGCCGCGCTCCCCATCAGCCCATTCCCCACCACCATATATTTGTAATGTTTCATCTCTTTCCTCTTCGCACCAAATGGTTTTCAATTTATGTTCTCAAACTAACGGTTATTGAGTATGCGTTTCATGAACTTGTTCTTTCTCAGCTAGATAACCCGCATCCATAAGAATTTCTTTTGCAATTAGCAAGAGATTTGAAAACAGAGACGATTTATCACTTTTCCAAGCTTCATAGTTTTCGGTAGTTAAAAGCGAAATCACATTATCCATGTCCTTCCTTTTGAATTTTGCAGGGAAATAATCCTCAATATCTCCATCTTCCAGAACAAAAATGCCTTCACGCTTACGTTGCAATATGCTTTCTTTTAACAAATCATTTTCAGGTTCTGTTAAATTAGGTTTCAGCTTTCGCCTAAAGCTTTTTATGTACTGCCATAAATCAAATAGTTCCTCTTTATCTGCTCCGTTAATAACCTGCTCAATCTTATCAACCAAAGCATCGCCATCTTTGCTTTTTGGGTTTTTAATGACATCCTGGCTTATTTTTGAGCGATTGGTTTCAAAGAGTGACTTTATTTCTTGCGACTCATCTTCATTTAAGAAGTCCAGATCAGTTATAAAAAATGATGGTATTTTCAAACTATCAAGGAAAACCTTGAATTTTTGCCAGTTTATTTTCCCTCTGACTTCAACGACTTCTATTGTCTGTGTTAGTTTGTAGGCTTGCGCTAGTTCCTCAAATAGCTTCTGGGAAACCAGCCTATCTGCTAATCCCTCAACTAAAACCACTAAATCCGCAAAGAATATCTTTTCATTGTTTGTGCTATTGATAATGTGCAGAATATCTCGTAGCTTGAAAGAATCAACTGCACCTTTTGCTATTGCTTTTTGACTAACATCTTGATCATTTTTATAGAGTCTAATGACGTGGCTGTAAGATCGATCATTGATAAAAGTAGGGGAATGAGTTGTGATGATAAATTGATTTTGGGTATCTTGTGCCAATTCAATAAAAAGGGCCAATAGCATCTTTTGCCATCGAGGGTGTAGATGAAGCTCTGGCTCATCAATCATAAAAATCCCGTTTTTGAGATTAAATGCAAAAACACCTAACAAAAAATTAATAATCTCTTTTTCACCAGAACTAGCTTGGCCTATATTAAGCTCCTGCTGGCCTTGCAACAAAATCAGTTCATATTTGTTTTTATATGTATCTACTACCTTGATATTCCACCCATAGTCTAATCTTGATAAATACTTTGTTAGCAGTTTAACTTCCTCATCAGCTTCCCACATCTCAACATAACCATTTGTAGAGGCTTCTTTTTCAAAACGCCGTCTTTTTTCGGCAAAGTGTAATGTAGCTATGTTCACTAGTGATGACTCTTGCTTAGAAGTCGCCTCCATTTGTGAAGCAATCTCTTGGGAAAAAGTTCGCTCTGATAAGTTGGCTTCGAGACGGTGGGTGTTAATGTTTCTGTATGGACTCAGATATAAGTAATTAGAATACAACTTGATGTTTGGAAGATCTTTAGACAACAATAAAAAAATTTCGAAGAAATTCAGATACTCTAAAAACATCCTTGTCACAGAGTCTTCGGGGTTCATTAGTTTGCTTTCTTTATAGGATATTTTTACCATCTGGTCAGGATAAATCGCTGAGGGATCCCAGCCTCGAATCTGACTAAAACAATCTGGAAAGGTGTTATATTGTTTTGCCAATGCTTCATAATGTTGAATATGAGCTTTTATATTGGCTATATTTTCAATATCTTCTTTTTTGATAAGAAGGATTATTTCAATGGTAGATTCAGATGAATCACCTAAAAACTTCTCTAAATGATTCTGAACCTGTCTGAAAACGTCGAATTCATGTACTGTTGGTAGACCGTTATCTCTTGAAACTCGATAACTTTTTATCAAAAATCGGCGAATAAAAATAGTGAGAATGTCAAGGAAATTGCTTTTTCCGCTCCCGTTTGGACCTATCAGAATATTTAGGTTTTCATCGAGTTCAAACTTTAGTAATTCCTTGAAGCTTTTGATATTTTTAATGGTAATGCTTTTGATCTTCATGACACGAGTTCAATTTGGGGACAAGGGTTAAAGTAGCGACTGATCTTATGTAGTGGAATAGATTACGAACCAAACACGGGATCAACTTCAAGCAGAACTTGCCGTTGCAGTACGATCTGATTGGGGAAATTTTCCTTGATGCGGAAAAATAACGTTTGTTTATCTGGATCAGAATCGACAAGCTGCCCCTGAAAAATGGCAACAAATTGGCCTAAGTGCGTCTTCACAAGCACGGGATGCAGCTTTTTGTAAGCCTCAACTTCTTGCAACATTTTGTCTCTGGCCGGATTAACTGGTGAATTTTGCGGCGTAAAGGTTCTCACAACCACATCATGCACCACATCAGAAATATTTTGCCGATTCAGCGTGGCTTGTTGGGCAATCTGCTGATAAATCTCGTTGGAGAGGGTAATGGTGATTTGTTCAGACATAGGGCAATTATAGCAGATGCGTCAATCTTGCACCCCGCGACAAAGCTGGTCAACGTGTTTGAGGAGGGTGGGGATGCGGTGTGGGCGGATGGCGGTCTGGGGGTGGGTAAGGGGGCGAGAAACGGCCGTTAACAATCCCCTACCCCAGCACACGTACTTGGTCACGATCCCGGTCATAAAACAGCGCGCCCACCCGCTTGATGTGCGCCAACAAGCCTTCATGATCGAGCATCTTGTAAAGAGAAAGGTCAATTTTGTACGGCAGCAGCAGGTCATCCAGGGCAATGGCAATGTTGTTGAGATCGGCATAAGTGAGTTCATCCCCCAACAGCGTCAAATCAATGTCTGAACCAGGGCGAAAATTGCCTTTGGCGCGAGAGCCATAGAGGATAGCTCGTTCTATATGCGGGTAATCGGCAAAGACAGCTTGAATACGCTCAATCGTTGTGGAAGACAAACCGTAGATCATGATTCTTGCTCCGCCTTTGCCGCAGCTACAAGCTGCGCCATTTGTCTTTTCAACGCTGCAAACAACGTAAAATATTGCTGCCGAATATTGCTGGCAATGGCTGCGGCCACTTCCTCATTGTAGGTGTGGATTGTTCGGTTTCTGTCCTGAAGCATCCGCATCCATCCTTCGCCATCGGTAATTAGTTCGACGGCAAAGGCTTCACGAATTGCATCACGCGAACCGTAAATGTTTTGGTGGCCTTGATAAAGCAGATAATCTTTTAGCAGATTCCAACCTAGCTCATAGGTGTATTCAAAGGCTTGAATCAGACCTTGCTCCTCTAGCTCGTTTAGCTCGCCCTTGTCAATGAACTTGGTAAGCTGGGTTAACGCTTTTTGATAGTTGTCGAAGCGTTGCTGCCAACGTATATCTACGTTTTTCTGACTCATGTTGCCAATACCTCTGTTGTTATTCTAATCAACAGTATAGCAAATCGGGGGGCGGTTTGGAAATGGCGCTCAGTTGTTAGAAGCCAACGGCCGTTCCGTCATTCCGTTTTTCCGAACCAGCGATATAAACGGCCGTTTCCCCATCCCGCACAATCACCTGCCCCCCGCCAAAATAGAGCGTCTCCGCCTGCGCCCAGGGCAAAATCTCATGCCCGCGCCGCCGCAGTTCCGCCGCCATGTGGTCGCCAAACGCTGCTTCCAGCCCAAACACCTTGTCCTGCTGCCAGCGAAAACGAGGGGCATCAAGCGCCGCCTGCGGGGTCATGGCAAAATCCACCAGATTGCTGACCAACTGCAAATGGCCCTGCGGCTGCATAAAACCGCCCACCATGCCAAAGCTGGCCCACGGCCGGCCGCCACGGATAATAAAGGCAGGAATGATCGTGTGAAACGGCCGTTTTCCCCCCGCCGCCTCATTCGGATGCCCCGGCTCCAGGCTAAAATTCGCCCCCCGATTTTGCAGCGTCACCCCCGTCGTCCCCGCCGTCAGCCCGCTGCCAAATAAACTCGACAAGCTCTGAATCCAGCTCACCATGTTGCCCGCCCCGTCAGCCACCGTCAGGTAAACGGTATCGCCATGCGGCTGCGGCCGGCCGGGTACGGGCAGCAGCGCCGATTTAGGTTCAATCAAACGGCGGCGTTCGGCAGCATAGCTATCGCTTAATAATCCCGCCAACGGAATAGCCGCCCGTTTGGGGTCAGCAATGGTGGCGTGGGCATCGGCAAAGGCCAGCTTAATCGCCTCCATCAGGGTATGGGTCAGCTCATAGCTGCCGTGCCCCATCGCCGCCACGTCAAACCCCTTCACAATGTTGAGTGCTAGTAGTGCCGTCAACCCCTGGCCGTTGGGCGGAATTTCATATACGCGCACCCCCGGCCGATATTCGATGCTGATTGGCTCCACCCATTCGGCGCGGTACGCCTTCAGGTCGTCGCTGGTTAGCAGCCCGCCGTCGGCCTGCACACAGTCGGCAATTTGGCGGGCGATGGGGCCGCTGTAAAAGGCATCGGGGCCGTTGTCGGCCAAATAGCGTAGGGTGGCGGCCAGTTCAGGGTTGCGAAAAAGGTGGCCGGGGCGGGGAGAACGGCCGTTAACCAGCCACACCCGCCGCGAATCAGGATGACTATTGAGTAAAAGCTGTGCCTCTGCCCAATCATTCGCCACGCACTCGCTCACCGGATAGCCGTTTTCGGCATAACCGATGGCGCTTTGCAGCAGCCGCGCCAGCGGCAGGCTGCCAAACCGCTCCAGCACCAATTCCCAGCCGCGCACTGCCCCCGGCACGATGACGGACAGCCCGCCCTGGCGGGGGAATTCGTGGTGGTTGAGATGGCGGACAAAATCGGCCGTTAGTGCCTGCGGTGCCGGGCCGCTGGCGTTCAGCCCAAACAGCCGCTGCTCCGCCGCCGACCAAATAAGGGCGAAGGCATCGCCACCGACTCCCGTCATGGCTGGCTCCACCACCCCCAGCGTGGCAACGGTGGCAATGGCGGCATCAATAGCATTGCCACCAGCCCGCAAAATCTCCAGCCCCGCCTGTGCCGCCAAGGGCTGGCTGGTCGCCACCATTCCGTTGCGCCCCATCACGTTAGAACGCCTGCTGTTAAACTGTCGGCTAAAATCCATCATGCTCATCCTCTTTCGCCTCCGTTTGCTGCCAGTATACCAAAACTTTGGTGTAACAATATCGGTGTCATTTCGAGGTCCTCCGAGAAATCCCGTTCTCATACCCGTTATTTGAGCGGGATTTCTCCTCGAAGACTCGTCGAAATGACATATTGGCTGTTAGCAAGCATCTTCGGTCGTATTGCACATATAATGAAGGAGTTGCTACAATCACCCCAGTGAGGCAAGAACATACAGTTGGCAGACGCTGAACCCGCAAGCGCAGATGAGATTAACATCGCTCATATCCATTTTACCCAATTACACATCATCCGCGTTCGTCCGTGTTCGTCCGCGTCCCATTTTCAGGGAGAAAGTACGATGAGTAACAAAATTGTGCGCGAGAATCAACTGCCGGGGCAGCCGTCAACGGAGTGGGACATCAACGGCTGGGGCGACCCGTCCATTCAAGGGTTCGGCCACGACATTAGCATCAACGCCGGGGAGCGAATTGATTTTAAGGTCAAAACCGATTCCGATAACTACCGCCTTGATATTTACCGCATGGGTTATTATGGCGGCATGGGGGCGCGGCTGGTGGACACCATCTTGCCGTCGGTGTCGCTGCCGCAGGCGCAGCCCGAAGGCATCCGTGACCTGGACACAAAGCTGTATGATTGCGGCAACTGGGCGGTGTCGGCTTCATGGCACGCCCCGGCCGATGCCACATCGGGCATCTATTTTGCGCGGCTGGTGCGGCAAGATGACCAGCCGGGGAGCTGGCGGGCGGACAATGGGCAAAACCCGCCGTATGAAAAACCGCAGGGGGGCAGCCCCCATGCCTATGGGGTGGCAGGGCGCGGCCGGCTGGCAAACGCGCTGCGCGAACCCCGCGCCAGCCACATTTATTTTATCGTCCGAGATGACGATGGCGACTCCGACATTTTGTTCCAAACGGCCGATACCACCTGGCAAGCATACAACCGATACGGCGGCCACAGCACCTATGCCGAACTGGACCCCATCTACCCGCGTGGGCACGGGGCGCTGGCCGACCGAGCGTACAAGGTGAGCTATAATCGGCCGTTTGAGACACGCCATTACCGCGCCGTCAACATGGTGTTTAACGCCGAATACCCGTTTGTGCGCTGGCTGGAGGCCAACGGCTATGACGTGAGCTACACCACTGGCGTAGACAGCGACCGGCGCGGCGAGCTGATTTTGCGTCATCGCCTCTTTTTGTCGGTGGCGCACGATGAATATTGGTCGCGCACACAGCGGCAGCATGTGGAGGCGGCGCGGGCGGCGGGGGTACATTTGGCCTTTTTTAGCGGCAACGAGGTGTTTTGGAAGATTCGCTGGGAGCCAGATGGGGCGGGGGACGATTACCGGACGATGGTGACGTATAAAGAGACGCACGATCACGCCAAGATTGACCCCAAGGCGGATGAGTGGACGGGGACGTGGCGCGACGGACGGCCGTTTAATCCCGAAGGCCCTCAGCCCGAAAATGCCCTCACCGGCACCATCTTCACCGTCAACGCCTGGCGCAATGACCCGCTGATCGTTCCGGCAGACTATGCGCGGCTGCGCTTTTGGCGCAACACCGAGGTGGCAAAATTGCAGCCGGGGCAGCGGGCGATTATGCTGCGCGGGCTGCTGGGGCATGAGTGGGATGAGGATATTGACAATGGGTTCCGGCCGGCCGGACTGTTTCGCCTATCAGAAACAACGGTAGACAATGTGCCATATATGCAAGACCACGGCTCCATTGACGACTCCGGCACGGCGACCCACCATTTGACGATGTATCGGCATGAAAGCGGGGCACTGGTGTTTGGAGCGGGGACGGTGCAGTGGAGTTGGGGGCTGGACGGCCACCACGACACAGAAACAGGCGTGCCGCCGGAACGGGCCAACGTCGATTCGACGCGGGTGGGGGTGGATGTGTGCGCCCCGGATCGCAACATCCAGCAGGCCACGGTGAATTTGTTTGCCGATATGGGGGTGCAGCCAGCCACCATGCAAGCTGACCTGGTTCCGGCCACGGCTTCAACCGACCACACGCCGCCCCGCTCGATGATCACGGTTCCGGCCAATGGAGCAACGCTGTCGCCAGGAATCATTGTCATTGAAGGGACGGCAGAGGATGATGAGGGGGTTGTGGCAGCGGTGGAGGTGTCGCTGGATGGTGGCAATCGTTGGCACCCGGCGGAGGGGCGGGAAAATTGGCGGTTTGTGTGGGAAGCGGCGGAGCCGGGTAGCTACGAAATCGTTTGCCGGGCGGTGGATGATAGTGGGTGGTTGGAAAAACGGCCGTTTCGTTCACACGTCATCCACCTAACGTGAAGTTAGCGGCTAATCGTGAATAAGACCAGGATCTGAAAGTTTCTTCCACCATAACGTAGACGCCTCCTCACTTTTCTGTTGTCCGTAAGTTCAGTTAGCTCAGGCTTCTGCCATAGATTCTATGGCTCCAAAGTCTGATTCAAGGATTTATTGTTTGTTGCAGATTTATGATCACCACCCTGGCGTACGGCAGCTCTCTATGTCCCCGTTCTGGAGACCGTCCTTGAGTGCCAACTGCCGTTGTTTAGACGACCCATGTGTCCACGACTCAGGTGAGACGTAGCCCTGTGTCGCACGCTGGATGCGGTCATCACCCACGGAAGCTGCGGCATCTAAAGCCTGAGCAATGTCCTGATCCGTTACTTGAGTCAGATAACCGGTCTCGGTGGCGTGATGTGCCCAGACACCGGCTAGGCAATCAGCCTGGAGTTCCGTTCCGACTGCAGCGCTCTCCGGCCCTGTGGCATTTGAGACATTTGAGAGTGCACCCAGCAGGTTTTGCACATGATGGCCGTACTCATGAGCCAGCACATACGCTTCAGCAAACGAGCCACCCTGAGCACCCAAGCGTGTTTGGAGGTCATTGAAGAAGTTGAGGTCAAGATAGACCTTCTCGTCTAACGGACAATAGAACGGCCCCATGGCAGCGCTGGCATATCCACAAGCCGCTTCTGTTGCGTCCGTAAAAAGTACTGTATCAGCCTGCCTGTACTGACCACCACCGCGTGCAAATTCGTCGGCCCAAAAAGCCTGGACGCTATTGACGAAACCTACGATGCGGCAGTCCTCGCGGGCATTTGCATCGGCTCCTACTTGGCATTCTGCCTGCAAGTCGGTGCCTCCACCTTCAATCTCGGTTGTAGATGATTGTTGCTGCGTCGGATCAACGGTTGCCAAGCCAGTTAGATCCACGCCAAAGAACAGGGCAGCGATCACAATGAGTAGGGTCAGCCCGCCGCCGCCCAAAGCAACCGTTCGGCCTGCTCTGCGGCCACGCCGGTCTTCTACTTGAGTGGGGTCTAAACGGGATTTATTGTTGAATGACATTTCTTGCATCCTCTCATTTGTTGAGCTTCTCGAGCGTTTAAAACATATGCGTCAAAGCTCTAAATTGTTGTGCCCTTCATTCATAAGCACAGCTTTGCTTTTACTAACGGCGTTTTGCGTATGGTTCAGCCTGGTTCACAAGTCTTGAACAAGGATAAAGAGGCCACATAGCATTTTGCCATCTCCCTATTTATAAGCCTTCTGAACGTATTATTCAATTAGGGTTTTCCCTACCTTATTGTTAAGAAGGTGGCAGTGCTATGCAACGTGGGTTAACTATGAGAGCCGCCCTAAGTTGAAATATGGCAACCAAACAATTCATACCAATCAGACTCAGGATGGCTCTAATGGAACTGAAGTGTATGACAAAAACGCCGCTTAATCCAGCTTTAGTGGCGTGCCCAAATTGCAGCGAAGCTGAACAAATCTGGATTCACTCGCAAAAAGGATGGCGTTATCATTGTTGCATCTGCTAACAAATTTTTTCCGAGACCAAGGGAACTATTTTTCACGGATATAATGGCCTAGAAAATTCGGCCAGAAAAAACGGATGTTTTGGTTCAGTAAAATCGGGGTCGCCGCCACATGTTGCTGGTACGCATACCAATCATCCAGCGTATCCACGTCAAATAGGAGGCCGGGGGAAGGAATGACGTGAGGCTGTAGCTGCTGCATTTGCGCTTCGGCTAGATGTTTTTGCAGGCTGTGGGGACCATAGTGGAAAGTGAAGGCAGCCAGCGGCGGCAGCAGCAGGGCGTTGGTGCCTTCGTGCCGGCCGTCAGGGCTAATCACAAGCCGCTGGTCATCATAGGCAGCCAGTAATCGGGTAATGTCGTCGGGGTGTAGGAAGGGAAGGTCTACGGGGAGGATCAAAACGGCCGTTTTTCCCCCCTCCTCCCTCGCCCAAGCCACAGCCCTTGTCACCGCCACATTAATTCCCTCCGACTGTTCCTCTGGCAAGACGGTTGCCCCATTTTCCTGCGCCAACGCCAAAATAACCAGGTCGCTGCTCACCACCACTATCTCCTCAATCGCCGCCACCTGCCGCAGCACCTCAAGCTCATGGCGCAAAAACTGCGCCACCAGTTTGGCACGTTCATCAGCCGAAAGCACCTGCGAGAGGCGGCTCTTGCTTTCGGTTAGCTTTTTAACGGGAATGATGGCGCAGATGGACACGATGCTCCTGATAGACAGAGAGATTAAGAGAGTAGGAGACTGGGAGACTATGAGACCAGTCTCTCAATCTCCCAGTCTCTCAATCTCCTAATTCCCCAACTCAACCGCAAATTCAACCATTTGCCACGCCAGCCGGATGCGGTCGTCGGCAGTGTGCATCATGGTATCGAGACAGCGGGTGGGGATGTCGAGGTGGACGGTGTTGGCATCTTGCTGGTCGTAGACAAAGCCGTCGAGCAGGTCGCCGTAGTAGTTGGCAACGGCCGTTCCTGACACCTCCATCCCTTTTTCCCGCAGCAGCTTGGCGGCCGGCCCCTTCACCGCCTCGCCCCCCACAATGGGGCTGACGGCAACGATGGCGCGGGGGAGGTCGGTCAGCAGGGCGCGGATGGGGTAGGTGTTGAGGATGGGATCGACGCTGACAAACGGATTGGAGGGGGCAATGAGGACAAAATCCGCTTTTTCCAGGGCGGTCATAACGGACAGTGAGGCGCGAACGTCGGTGGGAAGCTGGATGGCGCGGACAACGGGCTGCCACTGTTTTTGCACAAACCAAGTTTGGAAGGGGAGTAAGCCGTCGTCGGTGTCAATCAGGGTGGGAGCGGGTTGGTTGGACATGGGCAAAACGGCCGTTTTGATCCCTAACCGTTGGCAAAGATGGCGGGTAACGGCCGTTAATGTCTTCCCCTCCGCCAGCAGTTGCGTCCGCGTCAAATGCGTCGCCAAATCCAGATCGCCCAGCCGAAACCAGTCTGCCCCGCCCAGCTCGCTGACGGCGTTGATCGTGCGCCACGATTCTCCGGCGCGCCCCCAACCCGTTTCCACGTTGGCAACACCCGCCAGCGTATACATCACCGTGTCCAAATCGGGGCAAATGGTCAGCCCAAAATGTTGGAAATCGTCGCCGGTATTGACAATGACGGTTAAATTTTCCGGGGGAAGAATGCGGACTAGCCCATCGGCCAGCTTGGCTCCACCAACCCCACCGGCCAGACAGACAAAATTATAGCGGGAAAAATCAGCGTGTTGGTCAGACATAACGTGGTGGGTCAGGTGGTGAATGACCACCCAACCCACCACGCCGGGTTAATGACCATTCATCACGTAATGGGCGACGGCATTTGCCATAATCGTTACCCCGTTGATCATCGCCCGTTCGTCAATATCGAACTTGGCGTGGTGCTGCGGGTAATTTAGCCCTTTTTCATCGTTGCTGGCACCAATAAAGAAGTAGCAACCGGGCACTTCCTCCAGGAAAAAGCCCATATCTTCGGCCGCCATGGTGCGATGTTCATCAATTTTATCGGCTCCAACAATGGCTTCGGCGGCGTGGCGCACAACGGCCGTTGGTTCCGGTGCATTGACCACCGGGGCCACAATCGCCACTGTTTCCATCGTCGCCTTGCAGCTAAAGGCATCAGCCATGCTGGTTGCCATTTCCAAGATGCGCCGATAAATTTTACGGTGCAACTCTGTATTATAGCTGCGAACCGTCCCTTTCAAAATGGCGCGGTCAGGAATGACGTTGAAGGTAGACCCGGCTGAAAATTGCCCAATCGAAACCACCACGCTGTCCTGCGGGTTGATGTTGCGGCTGACGATGCTTTGCAGCGCGGCCACAATGTGAGCTGCAGCCAAAATGGGGTCAACGGCCAGATGGGGAGCGGCTCCATGCCCGCCTTTGCCCTCTACGGTGAGGGTAAAAACGCTGGATGAGGCCATGCACGGCCCTTCCACCACGCGCACGCGGCCATAGGGAACGGGGTTCCAGACGTGCATGGCAAAGGCGACATCGGGTTTGGGGTTTTCCAGGGCACCGTCGGCAATCATGGCAAACGCACCACCCGCGCCCCCTTCTTCGGCCGGCTGAAAGACAAATTTAAGCGTTCCGGCAATGCGATCCTGATATTTGCTCATGATCTTCGCCATGCCCAGCCCCATCGCCGTATGGGCATCATGGCCGCAAGCGTGCATCACGCCGGGGTTTTTGGATTTGTACGGAACGTCGTTTTCTTCGTGAATGGGGAGAGCGTCCATATCGAACCGCATCATAACGGTGGGGCCAGGTTTGCGCCCCTCAAGCAGGCCGACAACGCCGGTTTGCGCCACGCCGCGCTGCACCTCCAGCCCCAACTCGGTGAGGCGGTCGGCAACGATGCGGGATGTTCTTACTTCTTGGAACCCTAGTTCGGGGTGTTGGTGGAAATCGCGGCGGGTAGCCACCATTTCGTCAAAAATTGCTTCTGCTTCTTTCTTAAAGTCTGGTTGCGCCATTATTTCTTCCAGGATGCGTCTTGTTAACAATATATGATCCACTACAAAGCTTGAATCAGGCTCCCGCACCGCTGTCAGAGGGTTATTGTATAACAGAACACGGGGGCATGGCTACCCCCTTTGCTGGGGTTTCACCTATCTTTTACAGCGGTGAGGATACAAACGGCCGTTTTCCACCCCACCACCTGCCCCTGTAGCTGCCGCCGATAAAGCTGCTCCACTTGTTTAATAGCTTCGGAGGTAACGCCCCCTTGCTGTAGCTGTTGGGCATAGGATAAACGGCCGTTTTCTCCCTCCCCAAACCAGCGATCCAACTGCCCCGCCGTGATCCGCCGCTGCTCCGTTTGCGTTTCCAGTTGCAGTTCTACATCCTGCCAGCCAGCTTCAACAAATAACCGGGCTAAATCTTGCTCATTCCAATTGACCAAATCATCATTTGGGTTGGCATAAATCGCTTCCTCGGCCGCTGCCACCTGCTGGTGCAGGCTGTCCTGGTCGGCCGGCCACGGCACCAGTTGGCAAAGCCGCTGGCCGTGCTGGGGAATGGTTTGGGCAATGGTCAAACGGGAGTTTGGCAAACGAGAATTTGGCAGCATCCACCCCCGCAATTTCACCAGCGCCGCCACCGTGCGTGTTTCCGGCCGTAAAAACGGATTACGCCCCACCACACGGTCAAATCGCACCACTTCCTCGCCGCGCAGTGCCAGCAGGTGGCCTAAATCGAGCAGGGTGCCGACCAACACCGTGGGGCGCTCCAGCGCGGGCAATCGTTCCGCCAACTGCCGCAACGCCTCCCCGCTGGTCGTGTCCGCCGCCAACGCCCATACCCCCCCTTCTGGCGCTTGCCGCACGCCCTCCCACGTCAGCAGCCCACTCCCCGCGTTCAAATCCAGCAGCAAATGGTGCCGCTGCACCCCCGCCAACGCAAAAATCCGCTCCCGCACCGCCGCCAACTGCTGCCCACTGTTCGCAATCGTCCGCTGCAGCCACGCCTCGCGCCCCTTGCTAACCGGGCTTGTAGTCAACACCTCCCCACTCTCCGCGCCCCACGTCCCACTCTCCACCATCGCCGCCAACTGCGCCTCGCGCCGCCGCGCCACCTGTTCCCGAATTTGCCGTTCATATCCCTGGTCGTTAGGCTGATAAAACAGCTTCCCCTGCAACCCATCGGGCAAATATTGCTGCGCCACCCAATGGTCGCGATAAGCATGAGGGTACAGATACCCCTGCCCATGCCCAAACCCCTCTTTGTCGCGGTTGCCATCTTTCAAATGGTTTGGCACATCCGACTCTTGCTCCGCTTCCACGGCGGCAATGGCGTCAAAAAAGCCCAGCGTCGAGTTCGACTTGGGGCAGGTTGCCAGATAAAGTGCCGCCTGCGCCAGCGGAAAACGACCCTCCGGCATCCCAATCCGCTCATACGACTCCCAGCAGCTCATCACCACCGCCAGCGCCTGCGGGTCGGCCAGCCCCACGTCTTCGCTGGCTAAAATCGCCATGCGCCGGAAGATAAAGCGGGCATCTTCCCCAGCATAGTGCATTTTTGCCATCCAGTACAATGCCGCATCGGGGTCGGAGCCGCGCAAGCTTTTGATGAAGGCAGAAATGGTGTCGTAATGGGTATCGCCATCCTTGTCATACAGCACCGCCCGCTGCTGGATCGATTCCTCAGCCACATCCAAATTGACAACAACGATCCCGGCCTCATTAGGCGGCGTTGTTTCCACCGCCAATTCCAACGCATTCAGCACCCCCCGCGCATCCCCGTTGGCAACATCAACCAAATGTCCAATGGCTTCGTCGCTGATTTGGACATGAAGCTGGCCGTACCCCCGTTCGGGGTCATGGAGGGCTTGAAGGGCAATTTGGTGCAGGTCGTCGGGGGTTAACGGCCGTAATTGAAAAATGCGGCTGCGGCTCACCAACGCTTTGTTAACCTCAAAATACGGATTCTCGGTGGTCGCCCCAATCAAAATGATGGTGCCTTTTTCCACGTGAGGCAGCAGCGCATCCTGCTGCGCCTTGTTCCAGCGATGCACCTCATCTACAAACAGCGTTGTCCGCTGCCCATACAGTTCCCGCCGCTCCCGCGCCTCGTCAATCGCCTCCCGAATTTCCTTCACCCCGGCCAAAACGGCGTTGATGGTGATAAAGTGGCTTTGGGTGCTGTTGGCAATGACCATCGCCAGCGTGGTTTTGCCGGTGCCGGGTGGGCCATAGAAGATGAGCGAAGAAAGCTGGTCAGCTTGGATGGCGCGGCGCAGCAGCCGGCCGGGACTGATGATATGGTCTTGTCCCACGTACTCATCGAGGGTGCGCGGCCGCATCCGGTTTGCCAGCGGTGACTCTTTTTCAATTTGGGCTTTGCGGCCGTGGGTGAAGAGGTTCATGGGTTAAAGAGGCGGTTGAGCCAGCGCACAAAAGCGGTGGCTAGGGGGGTATGGGCAGATAGAAAGCCGCGCCCAATGGCCTGTCCCATCGGCAATCCCGGCTGTTCCTGCCAGGCTAACCAGGTTCGTACAAAAGCCTTGCTGCGTTTATGGCCGTAGCGATTGAGTCTGGCTTGCTCCAATTCATCCAGAATCTTATTGGCAAATGGCTCCAATGGTTCTTTCCCATGAGCATTGCGGATCATCATCTGATTAACAAATTCTTCCAAAGCACCGGGGTTGGTATTGTCTGGCATAATCCATACGCCAATGCGTGGGGCATAACCGTCGGGGCTGGGAATGATGGTTCCGGCTGGGTCAGGTTGCGCGGGAAGCTGGTAGCCCAAGTTGGCTTGACGCACATGGCTCTGGAACTGCTGCCAACGATTTTGCTGGTCAGCATCTAGGATGAGGCCAACGGCCGTTTGATCATCAGCCAGCAGTTGGGTAGCAAAAACGGTTAGCAGGCTGTTGACATTATCGGCCGTTGCCCCCATTGCTTTTGGCGTTCGCACCACAAAGTTATCGGGCAGGTTATGCTCCTTGCACAATGCCCAAACAACGTGCTGGTCATCATTCCCCTCAACAAGCAAATACGCAGTTGTAGTCGTTTGGCGATTCATCAACGTACTTCAATATCCTGTTCAACCGCCAAAATAAGACGCTCTCCATCATAACGAACAGCCTGAATGTCATCACCGCGTCGTTGTAAGCGAAAGATTGCTCCCACGTCCTTATTCTCATGCAGCGCAATCGCTTCAGCAAAAGAGCGAATGCAGTCGAGGCTGTGGGTGGTGGCAAAAACCTGCACATTTAACTTTTCTGCCGTTTCAAAGATTAATCGCCACAATTCGGTGATCGTTCGATAGTGTAAACCAGTATCAATCTCGTCAATGAGCAGGTACCGATTCTTTGAGAAGACAAGGGTAAAGGCAATCATTAAAATGCGGTGCATACCATCCCCCATGCTGGTAAGTGGCATTGGTTGGTCTTGACCCTTAAGTTTTAGCCTGATACCCGAATTGGTGGCGCGGCTGCTGGGGAAACTTATCCTTTCTAGGCGTGGTTCCAAAATTTGCAAAACATTGATAACAGTCTGCTCTTGAGGCGTTAATTCGATTTTATCCCACAGTTCCGCCAAAAAATTGTAATCGAAGCCTTTTGTTGTTACATAAGTTGAATTTGGTAAAGTGTGGGAGATTGCCTTAAGATGGCCGCTTGCGATCCTTATCCCATCATTTTCCAAATTCAGGGAGATTTGCGTTGTCTGTCCATTTCCATAAATAAAATCGGCTTTTCTGTGGCCTGGGTTTCTTTTGATTTCTAAAGATATTGAAGCTTCTCCCGTTCCGTGGAGACAAATCGCAGGTGTGCTAACAGCACCATGCCCAAAATAAAGCGAAGCTAATTCATACTCTGAGCGGTGAGGGGAAGGTGCCCTCGAAGAAAAGTTCTCGCGGCTTTCTAAAAAATCTAAGGCAGCCATAGGGGATCTTTGGCTTATGAGGAGATGCAGGGCTTCCAGCAGGCTACTTTTGCCAACGTTGTTTTTACCGACGATAAGATTGATGCGGGCGAAATCTTCGATTTTGAGATTTTGGAAAAGGCGGTAGTTTTGAATTTCCAGATTTTGTAACATGAATCACTCCACTGATTGAGCCAGTTTGATTCGTGGAGAAATTATATCACCTTTGCCTGATTTTATCTGCTTTGGATTAGTGGGCTAATTTGGGCAAGCGGAAATGAGCGAGATGGGGAAAAACGGCCGTTTTTCCCCACACCTCACGCACCTAATATGCAATTGTTAGAACAGACGGCTGTTGGCTCACCCCGCCTGGTTCAGCAGATGGCTAAATTTGAAAGCCACCCCGGTAACGCACCACTTTGTAGGAAAAGTCGGTGACATAACGCTGCAAATGATCGTTGAGCGATTGCCACGTCTCATTCTCCATTAGGTCGTCCACCGTGTCGCGCTCGCTACAAATAAAGCCGATGCGTCGATTGGGGGCATCGCCATAGGCGGTGTGCCATGCTTCACTCATTTCCATGCCCAACGAGCGCATGGCGGGCAAATAACGCCCCATCACAAATTGGTAATATTCTTGCAGGTCGTCGGTGTTGACATCGTAGGTTAACAAAAGTTTGTAGCCCAATGCGGTGCTTTGCATCATGATATGTTCCTCTCAGGTATGGTTAATTATACCTACGCTTGGCTGGCAGTAAACCTTAGGCAACCAAACATAGTTTTCCCCACAAAGGGGGTGCCTGTCAGGAATAAGGGGTACGATGTTACGTCTACCGGTTGGCGAGTGGTAGCGTAAAGGTAAAAGTGCTTCCCTGGTTTGGCAAACTCTGGCAGCTAATGGTGCCGCCTTGCACTTCAACCAGCTTTTTCACGAGATACAAGCCAAGCCCCCAACCGCTTTGTTCGCGCACCAGGTCGCTGGTGGCGCGGAAGAACTGCGAAAACAGATGGGGATGGTCGGCTTCGGCAATGCCGATGCCGGTGTCGGCGATGACCACTTCCACCACAACTGGGGTTGACGCAAGGGTGAGGGTGATGTGGCCGCCCGACGGCGTAAATTTATGGGCGTTGCTGAGTAAGCTGGCGAGAATTTGCGTGACGCGCTCTGGGTCGGCGCAGACGGGTGGGAGATTGGCGGGCAGGTGGAGGGTGAGGGTTTGACAACGGCCGTTTAGTCGTTCGGCAAATTGCGCCGCCACTTGTTCCACCAGTTCGGGCAGAGCAAACGGCCGTTTTTCCAACCGCAGTTGCCCACTTTCCAACCGATTGATTTGCGACAGGTCGCGCAGCAGGTTGCTCATGCGGCGCACGTTGCGTTGAAGGATGGTTACGAACTCGCGCTGCTGCTGGGTAAGCGGTCCCACCAATTCGTTCGACATCAGATCAACGTACCCTTTAACGGCCGTTAACGGCAGCCGCATCTCATGTGTAACCGTTGAGATGTAAGCACTTTTAGCCTGCTGTAGCTGTGCCAAAGCCTCACTCACTCGCAACTGCTGAATGGTTCCGGCGGTCATATTTGCCGCCGACACCAGCAGGTCGAGATCGTCGGCCGTGAACCAGGTTGCCCGTTCAACGTGAATGGCTCCCACCGTTTGCCCCACCGTTTGCAATGGTACAACCAGCGCACATTCCCCTGAGTGCTGATTATGTATCACGGCCTCGCCGGTTTGGCAACTTTGGTGGGCGAGTGTGGTGGCGGTTAACGGCCGTTTGCCCTGCTGGGCAACCACCACTAATGCGCCTGTTGCCGCATCAATCAGCAGCAAATAACCGTCGCTGGCGTTCATGAGTTGGCAGCCTGTGGCTAACACCCATGCCGTAAGTTCAGGCAAAGATGCCGCCCTGGTTAGCTGCTCACCCAGTTCTGCCAACACAGCCCAGTGTGCTTGTTGATACTGCGTCATCTGATGCTGCGTTGTCTGATGCTGCGTCGTCTGACGCTCCACGTCATACCAATTAACCATTAGCTTTGTCATCACGCTTGCAGGAAACCATATATCTCAGGTATGGCTCCCACAACACAATTCTGACCCCTATTGTAATAGAAAAAATCTATGACCTAGCGCATAAATTGCGTGAATTTTTGCCCAATTTAGTCATCATTCATAAACATCCTGCACGTCTCTCATTTTCGCTCTATACTTATGCTATCGTGTGGAGGCAGGTGCATTTGTTTAGCCTGTATCGGGGCAAATACATCGCTTGTGTCTGCACTTTCAAGATGATGAGCAACTTAAGTCAAAAAAAGTTTATGCAAACGATGCCGGAGCAGGTGTTACCGTATTTGCCAGCCGCGCTGCAAAAAATCCAGACGCGGCAGCCGTGGCAGTGGCTGCTACAATTCCATTATGGTGAGCCTAGGCTCCATTATGAAATGTCTCGTGCCTATCGCCACAACGGTTGGGAACTGGGTTTTCATTGTGAGGCGATTGACAAGCATCTCAATATGCTGCTGCTGCGCGGCTTTCGGCGGCATTTGTTTGAGATTAAGGATTTGTTAGGGGAGCAGATGGAGGCGGAGATGTGGGATAAGGGGTGGACAAAGATTTATGAGGTGGTGCCAGAACGGCCGTTAACCACTGACTATCAGGCTGAATTAGGGCAACGAATGGCGCAAATTATTACCCACCTCCACCCGATCTATGTCGAGCTTCGTAACAGTGTGGCGCAAATTCACCGGTAGGGAGGCATGAAAATGAGACGAGTTTATGGGTTATTGCTGGTGTTGTGGCTGGCTGGGTGTGGTGGCGGGGAAACGGCCGTTTCTCCCGTTCCCCCAACTCCGTCCCCCCGCCAGCAAGAGCTAACCGAGGCCAAGGCTGGTTGGGAAGCACAGCACATCCAAAGTTATTTGATTGATATTCAATACAACGAGCCGCAGAAAAACCCGCAGACAGTGGTTGTCGAAGTGCGCGACGGTGTGGCGACCTTTCTTGACCACGATTGTATGCCCCAGCGCACCTGCATCATGAGCAAGCTCGACCCGGCCGACTTTACCATTGATGCCCTTATTACCCGTACCCAAACGCTGCTAACCGAGGGAGAAATCACCCACCTTGTCTACCACGACACCTACCACTATCCCCGCGTCATCGAATCCGGCCAGGGCACGTGGCTCATCAGCAACTTTCGCCTTCTCGATGAGTAGCCGAGGATCCCAATCCTCGCTCTGATAGAACGCGGACAAACATCAATCCTGTAATCCTGTCTAAAAATACTCCTTAGCCCGTGGTAGCTAACAGCTCGGCCAAATGGTGCTGCCAGATGGCGGGCCAAGAGTGGGTGCCGTGGCCGCGAGTGGCCGGGGTGATGGGGAGGAGGACAAAACGGCCGTTTTTCACCCGCCCAATTTCCCGTTCCACCAGCCCCAGCTCCGGTGGATTTACCTGGTCGTCGGCCGAGTTGATGGCTACCAGTGGGGCGACAATTTTTTCCAGGTGAGGCTGCGGGTTGTAGGTGCGCGAAGCGTCAAACTGGTAAATCATGTCGTTGGCATCCATCCGGCTCATGTAATCTGCCACAAGCTGGTCAAAAAGGGTGTCGGCTTCGGGCAGGGTGGGAGCCAGCGTTTGCCAATGAAGGGGGCTGCTGACCATGAAGAGGAGAGCATAAACGGCCGTTTTCAACCCAGCTGGCTGTTTCTCATAATTTCCCCCCAGCCACGCTGGATCTTGGCGAATCCCGTCTATAATCATCCGTCGCGTCATCCGGTTACGGCCGGCGATTTGCACCGGCGTGCTGGCAAGTGGCAGCAGCGCATCCATAAAGGTCGGATATAAATATCCCCACATCCAGCTTTGCATTCCCCCCATCGAGGTGCCCATCACCAGCCGCAGATGATTTAGCCCCAACTTTTCCGTCAGCAGTCGGTATTGTGCCCGCACCATGTCATCATACGTGTAGCGCGGGAACCGCGCCCGCAGCCCATCGCTGGGCTTACTGGAATGGCCGTGGCCGATGCCATCGGGCAAAATGATGTAGCAGCGGTTGGCATCCAAAAGCTGCCCCGACCCAAACAGCACCCCGGCAAACTGCTCCCGCAAAAACGCCTCGCCGCTGCCGCCCGTACCGTGCAAAATCAAAATGGCATTGGTCACTTGTCCATCTGCATCTCGCTGCGGTGTGCCCCATGTGGTCACATGCAGCCGCAGTTCTGGCAGCACCTCGCCTGTATCAAAAGCAAAATCAGAAAAAAAGTAGGTGGTTGATTGGGGTTTCATACCGCTATTGTCTCACGCCAAACCGCCAGGAGGCAAAAAATTTTCCTTTGCGCCGTTTGCATTGGGCTTTTTGGGGTTTTGGTTTGTCCAGGCTATGCGTTGCGAAGCTGCTGGGCCAGAGCCAGGAAAGCTTGCTCGACGTTCTGGCCTGTTTTGGCACTGGTGTAGTAAAGGGGGATGGTGGCTGGCAGCACGTTGTGGAGCGCGTCGTTGGCGAGCTGGGGGTCGTTTAGCAAGTCCATTTTGTTGGCGACTAGCACAAAGGTGGCGCTGGGGTTGATGGCTTTGAGCTGTTTTTCGTAGGTAACAACGGCCGTTAATGTATCAGCCCGCGTCACATCACACACCAGCAAAGCCCCAGCCGCCCCCATCAGATAGCTGGATTGCGTATAATCCTCGCCACCAGCCAAATCCCAAATCAGCAGCCTGATGGTGTCGTCGCCCAAATCCACATTTTTGCGCGACACCTTAACGCCAATGCTGCTGAGGTATTTATCGCTAAATTTGTCTTCAACATAACGGCGAATGAGGCTGGTTTTGCCAACGGCGAATTCGCCTAATAAACAAATCTTTTTCTGAATGATAGCCATTGTAAGCGGTTGCGTCCTTCTTTCCAAGATGTCCGTCAACCGCTAACGTGGCAATTATCCGACGTAGGTTCGCAGCAGGGTGACGGGTTCGCTGGCGGCGGTGACGGCAAACGTTCCCAGGGCGGCGGGGAGGAGGGTGAAGCGAACGGCCGTTAACGCTACCCCATTGATTGTAGCAGAACCTTCGATAACGCCCCAAATTTCCAGCGTGCTGCCATCACAACGGCCGTTAAACACGCTTCCCGCTGCCATCTCTACCCGCTCCGTCACGAAGTATTCGTTTTGGCAGAGCAAATAGCGGGCTACCCCGTTCTCGTTGGCAATCAGCGGTGGCTGGCATAGCGTGGGGGCTACCTGGCTGAAGTTGATCACATCCATCGCCTTGTCCACGTGCAGTGCCCGTGGCTTGCCGTTTTGCAGCCGGTTCCAGTCATAGACGCGGTAGGTGGTGTTGGAGTTTTGCTGGATTTCGGCAATCAACACTCCGGCCAAAATGGCGTGGAGCGACCCGGCGGGGACGCAAACCACATCCCCTTTTTGCACCGGAAGCGTGTGCATGTATGGCTCCAGGTTGCCATCGGCAATGGCTTGGCGGAACTTCTCCGGCGTCGTGCCTGCGGCCACGCCAAAAATGACCGCCGCGTCGGGGGCAGCGTCCAGCACCACCCACATTTCGGTTTTGCCTAGTTCGTTGCCTTCGTTTGCCAGGGCGTAATCGTCATCGGGGTGTACCTGCACAGAAAGCTGCTGGTTGGCATCGAGCAGCTTGATGAGCAGGGGGAATTTGCCGCGCTCTTGCGCCCAGGCGCAGCGGCTGCCAATGAGGTCGAGGCCAAGCTGGGCGTGGAGTTCGGTGAGGAGGAGGTTGGCAAAACGGCCGTTTTCCACCACCGTCGTCCCATCCTCATGCGCCGCAATCTCCCAGCTTTCGGCAATAATCCCGGCCGGCAGTTCCCGCCCCAATCGCTCCAAATTGCGCCCGCCCCAAATATAATCTTTTAACACCGGTTTGAATAACAGTGGGTAAAGTGATGGCATAAATTCTCCTGAAATATAGGTTTTGTTATGATCAGGTCATTCCCGCGAAAGCGGGAATCCAATCATGATTAAACCAAACGGGAATTAAGATACCCCTTACACCCCACCCATGCACAGGATGGTACCGTAGGGGTGAGGCGGTGCGGATTGACGTAACCCAAAACAAACGGCACCATCTCCGTACCGCCTCGCCCATGTGCTGGCCGCAAAACGGCCGTTTGGTGCCAAGAAGGGCGAGGCGACCGAGAGACAATACCAACGTATGGCGAGCGTACCCCCCGGTTGCCTCGCCCCTACCCCACGCACGGGACGGCATTGACCCAAAACCAATTTTGCGCGATCCTGCGCCCCTGGCGCAGGATGTTTGGGCGGGACTCGTTACCACTCGCCCGCCAAGAACAGTGCTCAGTGATCAATGAGATGGGCGACCAAGCGCACCAAGCGAAAACCGCCGTCGTAGCTGCGGTCGTTCGGGCGAGCGTCGAGGCGGTAGGACGAGCGCACGAGGTCCTGATTGCTGAACCACGACCCGCCGCGCAGCGCACGCCAGTCGCCGCTGCGATCCGGTGTTTCCATGGCTGGATCATCATATTTGTTGCGACACCATTCCCAGACATTACCGCTCAGATCATAAAGTTCTAAATGGGGCTGCTTTCCGGCAGGGTAAAGACCAACGGCCGTTGTTTGCTTTACGCTTCCCTCATACGTATTGGCCTTGTTTGCGGCAAAGTCATTGCCCCAGGGAAATAAACGGCCGTCAGGATACCGTGCTGCCACCTCCCACTGATCTTCATGCGGCAGGTTGATTTGTGTTCCATTCGCCAGCTTATCATTGAGCCAGCGGCAAAAGGCCATTGCTTGGTACCAGCTAATCATTTCTCGCGGATGGTTGGCATAGGGAAAGGCCTGTTCGCGCAGCTTGTAGGTACTGCCATACGCTGCATCTTCCTCCGGCATCCCCTCCCACCAGCGTGAGTCGTCAAAGTCCGCCGCCTGTACAAAGCAGTCAAACTGGGCAAATGTCACCGGATAGCGCGACAACTGATACGCTTTGGTAATCGTTACCTGTCGCCTTTGTTGCCCTTCCCCGATTTGGTACGTCCCCGCTGGAACCGTTTTGCCCCAGGCAATATCCGGCAGCAGTTGTTCGTCGCGCAGCACCACCCCCACTCCCGGTCGGTTGTCCAGCAGCATCCCATCGGGCCAGCGCAGCCGACACAGGATGCGCCCCACCGCCGCCCGCTCCTTTACCGGCACCTGCCCCTCGGCCAGCATCGCCGCCAGCAGCCAATCCTGCACCCGCGCCACCACCGCCGTAAAGCGATATTGTGGCTGCTCTGGCCGCGTGTGGGTCATAAACCCCGTTTCATACAGGGCTTGCTCCGCCAGCATCGCCAGCGTCACTTGCTCTGGTATCACCGTATCGCCAGCCGCAACTGACGGCAGCCAATCCACCAGTTCAGCCACGTTGCGCGGCGTTTGCTTTTGCTGCCCCGCCGCCAGCAAAAACACCTCTCGCCACCAGTTCAGGTCGCGCCGCAGCCGCTCCAGCAGCAGTTCGCCGGGGTTCACCGTTTGCCAGATGTGCCACGCCGCCAAATATTCCTGAAAGGTGCGGTGGGGAAAGGTGTAGGTGAAACGATCCCGTGCCTGGAGCAGCCCAGCGCGGAATTCCACATAATCCGTCACCTGTTTGGCACGGTCATAGCTGCCCAACGCCGCGTGCAGCTCCTCCCACAGCAAATCCCGCGAAATGTCTGCGGATTTGTCTTTGGAGCGGGACGAAAGCACCGCTCCCTGCTGTTCATGCGCCTGGAAGGCCACCCGCGCCAAGGCCCCCTTTAGCACCTCCGTTTTTACCCCCAGCCGGGCAATTAGCCCCGGTTCAACCCGCCGCCCCCCGTCCACCTCCCGCTCAATCCGGTTTTCCCAGTGCGCCAGCAGCAGGTTGACCGCCCGTTCATAGAGATCGGCGCGGTCTTCGGGCAACGTGCCATCTCGCCCATGCACCTGCGCCATCAGCGTCAGCAGCAGCGGGTACTGCGCCAGTTCTCGCAAATGGGGCTGCTGCTGGCTGGCGGTATACAGCCGTTCCGCCTCCCGCTGGCAGCGGTCGCCGTCCCACCCCTTGAGCGGCCCCGTTAGCCGGTACCACGTTTGCGTAAACTGCTCCACCTGCTCCGGGGCAAAAAGCTGTAAATCCACCACGGGGAAGGTGGCTTGCGGCAGGTGCCATGCATCTCCTTGCTTGTAGGCATACTCGCGGCAGGTGACGACCACCTTGCACTGCTCCAGCGGGGCGGCAAAGTCGGCAATCGCCTCCTTGAGCAGCGACCGCCGCGTATCGGCATCGCTTTCGGCCACCTCATCCAGCCCGTCAAAGAGAATCAGTCCCCCTTCCTCCGTCAGCAGCCGCTTGAGTTCGGTAAACGCTTCCTGGCACCCCCACTGCGGCAGCAGGTGGTGCTGTAAATAATCCCATACCAGCCCCCCTTTTTTGCCCGGCGGCACGTGGGCGGGTAGGGCGGCGGCAAAGTGGCGCAGGATGATGCGGACAGGGAGCAGGGCGGTGCCGCCTTTCCAGCCGTCAAGCGGGTCGGCGGGCTGCCCCAGCCGCCGCCGTGCCATTTGCGCTGCCAGGTAATTGACCAGGGTGCTTTTGCCGCCGCCGGGGTAGCCGAGGATGACGAGACGATCTGAGTTGGCGATGGTGGAAACGGCCGTTTTCCCCCCTCTCCCCACACTCAACGACGTAAACACATCGCTTACCCGGATCGGCTTTTGCTCACCATACAGCTCGTCAATCGCTGCCAAATCCAGC
Source organism: Ardenticatenaceae bacterium (assembly GCA_020634215.1). Taxonomy (GTDB): domain Bacteria; phylum Chloroflexota; class Anaerolineae; order Promineifilales; family Promineifilaceae; genus JACKCD01. The sequence goes on from JACKCD010000002.1 coordinate 177,864, forward strand.
GGCTCGCAATACCCCAGCAGCGTTTGCAGATAGTGCTTCTCCCACGAATAGCTTTGGCTGGCTGCCAGTTCCGCCACGCTGCCCACCAACTGCGCCAGCAGGTCGCGCTCCTTTGCTTGCAATAGCGCCAGCGGCGCCTCCACCTGCGCCGCTGGCAGCAAGTCGCGCAAATTTTCCTGCGCGTCAAGCCCCTGCTGCACCTTGTTCCATTCTTGCTCTAGTGCCTGGGCATCCGGCCAGGCAGCGCGAGGGCGCACCGTTTGGCAGCGGCTGGTAAGCGGCAGTAGCAAGCCGTGGCGCAAACAATGCTCCACCAGGCTCTGCGCCTTCATAATGCGTGTCTCGCCCACCAGGTTTTCATAGGCAACACCCACATCCAGGCAAAGCTGGCGCAGCTCTTCAGCGTTAAAATGTTGGTCAATCAGGTCACGTAGGCTGGGTAAACTCATCGTTTTTGCGACTGGGCAAAGGAAGGGTTGGGGATTGGAGATTGGAGATTGTGAACCTTCATCAATCTCCAATCTCCAATCCCCAATCTCATCTGCTTTCTAATCTGCCATAGCTAACTCTGGCGCAACCGTAAAATGCTCGTATTCGTTGTAAGCCGGCTGGCCCCACACCGCCCATAAATCCCCTGTAGCCGGCCGCATAATCGCCGCCCCGCATGACTCCACAAACATCGGCGGTTTGGGTGCCACACAAATGGCGTTGGTGTCGCGGGTCATCTCCATCAGCGACTCCGGCGTGACGGGTAAATTGGACAAATGTTTATACCCATCACTCAGCCGGTTTTCCGAGGTCATTTGCGAATCGCCGGGGCGCGGGCGGGACACCGACAACGTGTTGGGGTAAAGGCAATGGTTGGTATGGACAATGCTCTCAATGTCCTCAGGGCCAAGTTCGGTCAGATGGTACGCCGTTGACATCGCTTCCACATTGTAACCACGGCCGTTTTTGTCAAACAGCAAATAGTTGTGGGCACCCGCCAGCTTGGCGTTCAAAATACAGTCCAGCGCGTCCTCAATGTTGGTTTGCGCCAGCGCCTTCCGCACCACAAACGGCCATGTCACCCCCACCTGCCCATCGCTGCCCATCAAATTGTTGATGCCAATGGCGATCCCGGCATCGTTCATGCCAATCATCCCCACGCAGCCGGTGATGGTAAACATCAGTGCCGATGGCAAATCGTTGGGGCGCACGCGCAGCAAAATGACGTAGGGGGTGGCATCGGCGTTCATGTCCCACGTCTGGCCGTAGAACCCCTGCCCGTTGGCGGCCTTGTCTGGCACAATGAAGGCGGTGCAGTTGTCAGAAACCAACTTAGTGCCGTTGCGCGAAAAACCACTGTTGTCTACGTTGTAGACCACATCAATAAAGTCGGTAAAGCCGTTGACGACAACTAATTCGGCTAGGCTGAGACCAGTAGCAACGGCCGTTCCGCGCATCTCTTCCACCAGCTCCGGAGCATACGCTTCGTGTTCGGCCAAACACGCCTCGGCCAACGCCACAATATCGTCGCGGTTCAAATCCCGCCCCGTCCAGTTGGGGTCGCTGCACAGTGCCATGCGGCTTTCGGTGAAGGCGCGAATGTCGTCTCGGTAGGCCAGGCCATGCGCGTACCCCATTTCATAAGGCGTTCCCGCCACTTCCAACACACGTAATGAAGCCATGAGATGTTTCTCCCTAAAGAATGGAGACTAAGAGACTGGGAGATTAGGAGATTTAGTCTCTAGTCTCCCAGTCTCTTAGTCTCCTTATAAAACCCGTTTGATAAAAACCACCCCCAGCGGGGGCAGCGTGAAGACGATAGATTGTTCTTGTTTGTGCCAGCCCACCGGTTCGGTGGCAATGGGTTCGGGGGCGACAACGCCGCTGCCGCCGTATTTTTTATCGTCGCTGTTCAAAATTTGGCTGTAGCTGTTCAGGGACGGGCTTAAGACACGCGCCCAGCCGGTAATCATTGGTGACAATGGGGTGAAGTTGCACACCACCAGGAGTTCTTCACCTGTGGAAGGGGCAATGCGTTTATAGGCCAGAATGCTGCGGTTGCCGTCCTGGAAATCTACCCAGTCAAACCCTGCCCAATCGTGTTCTTCTTCATACAGCGGTTTTTCCTGCTGGTACAGGTGGTTGAGGTCACGGACAAAGCTTTGTAGCTCGCGGTGGGGTTTGTTCATGTATTCGTACCAGGTGTCGAGCAGGTGCCAATCGAGGCTGCGTGCTTCGCTCCATTCTTGCCACTGGCCGAATTCCCCCCCCATAAACATCAGCTTTTTGCCGGGGTGGCTCCATTGGTAGCCATAGAGCAGGCGTAGGTTGGCGAATTTTTGCCACACGTCGCCCGGCATTTTGTCCAACATGCTGTGCTTGAGGTGGACGACTTCATCGTGGGAGAAGGGGAGCATGAACTTTTCGCTGAAGGCATACATCATCGAGAAGGTGAGGGTGCCGTGCTGATAGGAGCGGTAAACAGGGTCGTTTTTGATGTATTGCAGCGTGTCGTGCATCCAGCCCATGTTCCATTTGAAGTCAAAGCCAAGGCCATTGGCTTCGACGGGGGCGGACACGCCAGGCCAGGAGGTGGATTCTTCGGCAATGGTGATGGCTGCGGGGAACGCTTCGTGGAGTTTTTGGTTGAAGCGGCGAATAAAGTTGAGGGCTTCGATGTTTTCGCGGCCGCCAAAGCGGTTGGGGAGCCATTCGCCGGGTTTGCGCGAGAAGTCGAGGTAGAGCATGGAGGCAACGGCATCTACGCGGAGGCCGTCGAGGTGGTATTTGTCTACCCAGAAGAGGGCGTTGCTGATGAGGAATTGGGCGACTTCGTTACGGCCGTAGTTGAAGATGTAGGTACCCCAGTCGGGATGGGCACCGCGCCGGGGGTCTTCGTGTTCGTAGAGGTGGGTGCCATCGAAGAAGCCGAGGCCGTGCTGGTCGGTGGGGAAGTGGGCGGGGACCCAATCGAGAATGACACCGATGTTGGCCTGATGGCAGGCATCTACAAAGGCCATGAACTCGTCGGGGGTGCCAAAGCGGCTGGTGGGGGCAAAGTAGCCGGTAACTTGGTAGCCCCAGGAGCCGTCGTAAGGGTGTTCGGTGATGGGGAGGAGTTCGATGTGGGTATAGCCCATTTCTTTGACGTAGGGGATGAGTTCGCGGGTGAGGTCGGCGTAGGTGAGCCATTGATCGCCCTCTTTGCGCCGCCAGGAGCCGAGGTGGAGTTCGTAGATGGAGATGGGGGCTTTGGGGCTGTTGTGGGCGGCGCGGTTGGCGAGCCAGTCGCTGTCTTGCCACTGGTAGCGGTTGATGTCCCAGACGATGGAGGCGGTGTTGGGGCGGAGTTCGGCGGCAAAACCGACGGGGTCGGTTTTGTTGACCATGTAGTCGTGGTAGCGGGTTTTGATTTCGTATTTGTAAACGGTGCCTTGTCCAAGGTCGGGGATGAAGAGTTCCCAAATGCCGCCACCGGCGTGGAAGCGCATGGGGTGCCGCCGGCCGTCCCACTGGTTGAAGTCGCCGACGACGCTGACGCGCTGGGCGTTGGGTGCCCAGACGGCAAAACGGGTTCCAGAACGGCCGTTTATCTCCATCACCTGCGCCCCCATTTTGTCATACATCCGCAGGTCGGTGCCTTCGGCCAGCAGGTGCATGTCAAGGTCGGAGAGGGTGGAGGGGTAGGCGTAGGGGTCGGCTACCTCAATGGTCTGGTCGCCGTAGGTAGTGATGAGAGTATAGCTTTTGGCGGCGGTTTGGCTAACGGCGATTTCAAATAAACCGTCGGGGTGGATGCGGGTCATGGGGTAGGTAGATTTGAAGCGGCGGTCGGTGGGGTCAAAAACGGCCGTTTCTGCCCCCGGCAAAAAGGCACGCACCACCCACTGGCTGCCCATGTCGTGGGGGCCAAGCACGCTAAATGGGTCGCCGTGCTGTCCGGTGACAATGGCTTCCATGAGGTCGTTGGAAAGGGTTGGTAACTTCATAAGAGGAGATTGGAGATTGGGGATTGGAGATTGGGAAGGTGTTCTGCCCAATCTCTAATCGCTAATCTCTAATTTTTGTGAATCAACGGTAAATATTGGCGATACATTGGGGCTGTTTCACCCACGTCAAGGAAGACAGCGGAAACTGCGCCCCAGTTGCCCGCGCTGTCTTGGGCATGGAGGAAGACGAGGTGGCGGCCGGGAGTGAGGGTGGTGGGGTCAAAAACGGCCGTTGTTTCTTCCACCACTTCATCAAACGCCCCATCATCGGCCTGCAGCGGCTGTGGGGCTGCGCCCTCTGCCCAAAATGGCGTGTCAACGGTGTAAGCGGCGGCGGCAATGGGCTGACCGCCGTTGTTGGCATCGCTGAGAGTGGCGTGGAGGGTGAGGGTGGGCGTGTGGGTGGAAACGGCCGTTATATCCGGCCCAAACGCCTGCTGGTAAGGAGCGCGGGCAATTTTGGCGGCATATTGCAGCGCCGGGCCGTTAGCAGGCCACTGCTCCGAATCAATCTGGTCATAGGGGGGCATGAAGGAACTGCCGATTTCAAAGGTAAAGGCTGGCACGCCAAGCTGGGCATAGGCCCAATCGTCGCTGGTGCCATTGGCACCATAGAGACAGGTGGTGGGCTGGCAGGACAGATAGCCGTTGTAAGTTGCCAGCTTGTCGCCAATCGCTTCCAGCCCGGCCTTGTTGGGGGCGGCGGTGCTGGTAAACCCCCACGGCCACAACACCAGGCGGCTGTAGCTGTGAAGGGTAATGAAAATGCCCTGGGTGTTGGCGGGAGCGACATCGGTAAATTTGGGGCCGCGCTGGTCAGGGATGATGCTGGCGACGAGTGCCTCAAGCTGGCTGATTTCCACCTCGGAGGCGGGGCGGGGGCCGCGATAGAGAAGGCTGCACGGGTTGGCACTGGAGCCGGGTGGCCCCCAACCAAAGCTGTGGTTGCGGTTGAGATCTATGCCAAATTGGCTGCCGTCGCTGGGGGGCCAGGCGTTGCAGTCGGGTACGCCATCGTTGTTGGCATCCCGGTTGGCATTTTTGCGTTGGTTAAGCGGGCTGCCGTTGTAGGGAGGCTGGGTGCCAAGCTCCACCAGCCAGTGGCCGTCAGGGTTGGCGGTGGGGACGATCCAGATTTCGTGCCAATCTACTAGCCAGGTAGCATCGGGGTCGGTGCCGTAGCCGTCGAGCAGCCAGTCGGCCAGCCGCATGGCAAGTTCGGGGGTGGTGATTTCGCGGGCGTGGATGTTTGCCATGACAAAGAGGACGGGTTTGGTGCTGCTGATAATTTGTGTGCCGGAGATGACGCTGCCGCCGAGGATGGCTTCGTTGGTGATGCGGAGGGCGCGGAGATCTTGGCCGGGGATGGTGTCGCCGTTGGGGGTGACACAATTGCCCTGGATTTGGCAGTGGCTTTGGCCGTAGGTGACGAGTTCGGTGAGGGTGGGGTGGGCGGCGTTGGCGGCTTCGAGGTCGCTGTATAGTTCGGCAACGGTGCGGTAGCCGTTGTTGAATGGTTGGCTGCGGAGGTCTTGGCGGAAAACGGCCGTTTTTGCCTCATCCACCATCACGCGAAACCCCATGGCCTCAATGCCGGGGATGCTGGCTTCGCTGACGGCGGCTAGGACATATTTTTCCCGCAGGTTGTTGATTTCCCACACGTCATACTCTTGCAGTTGCAGCAGGTCGTCGAGGGTGTCGTAGTAAATGCGAACCACTTGCGGCGGCTCGGCGGTGGCGGTGGGGGCGTTTGCCAGGGCAATATAGCCCCACAAGGTGGCGTAGCCCCACCAACCGGCGGCGGTTAGCAAAAGGAGGGTGAGAACAACAACGGGAAGTCGTTTGGGTTTCATCCGCAGGAATAAAAAGCCTCGCAGCGGGAATGGCTGGCGAGGCTTTTTGGTAGAGGTGGTTGGTTGTGGGTAAACGGCCGTTTAATCATCAATACTGCCGCTATTTTCTTCCTTAATGTAGCGTGGGGCGACAATGGCGACCACGACGAGGATAAAGAAAATGACAAAGATCACAGCACCTAATGGATCCATGGTGTTTGCTCCTTGGTAAAAAGATTTGGTTGCAGTTAATAAGGGTATTTTAAGATGTTGTGGGCGTTGCGTCAAAGAAGAGACGGCGGATAACCGGCGGTAACTGGTTACCGCCGGTTATCTGCCGCCAGCCATTAATGCTGCAAGAAGAATGTCATGGTTTCGTCTTCAAATGTGTCGGGGATTTGGTGGTCGCTGCCCGGATAGTAGCTGGAGGAGGCATTGCTGTAGCGAACGTAGATGTTGGGAGCCACGCAGCCGCTGTCTTCATAACGGCCGTCTACCGTAATGCTTTCCTTGGTAGCGCTTCCGGCCGGTGTCTGGCACTGGTTTACGCCATACCACCAGTCGCTTGCCTTACCCGTTTGGTAGCTGTCGTTGGCTCCACGATAGGTAATCATCGGCACAGGGCGCTGGCAATCGGCAAAGGTAATGGTGGGGTATTTGTCCAGGTAGCCCCAGTTTGCGCCGGTAAAAAAGAAGTCGCCGTTGGCAGCAACGGCCGTTGCCGCTGCAATATCATCTCCACGGGCACAGGTAATGCTGCTCGCCATATCGCCCCCCCAGCTTTGCCCCGTCACATAAACATGCGCCAAGTCAATGCAGTAATCATCAGCAACCGCTGCCAGCGTATCATCAAAAAAGATGAAATCCTCATTGCTGCTGGTTTGCCCTGTCAGCCAGCCAATCGCATAGTAGCTGCTGCCAAACTCCGGCCAGTGGCGGTATAGGGCGTTGGGGTAAACAAAGATGGTATTGCTTGCCTCAGCGGTCGTTTCCAGCCGCAAATAAGTCCGCATATTTTTGCCGTTATAGTTCAGACCGTGAAAGCCAAAGACAAGGTTGTAGCTGTTGTTGGGGTTATAGTTAGCGGGTACCGACAGGTAATATTGCCGGGCAACGCCGCTGGACGTGAGGGAGCGATACCCCAGGTAGCTGGTGGCAGAGCCGCCACAGCCGGCCGAAAGTGTGGAGCCACCGGGAGTAGGGCTGGGTGTAGGCGTTGGAGGCGTGGTCGCACCCAGCGTGTAGCTGTCAATTTGTACCCCGGTGCGCGTCAAGAAGCGGAAGGTGAGGGTGTCGCTGTTGGCATCTACAATCATGGCACCGTAATCGCCATTATACTGCACCTGGCTACCGGGCACGCTGGCACCAACGGCATAAAGGCCGCGTCCCCCTGCCCCATTGACAAAGTACGGGATGCCGTTTTGCATAATACGCTCGTAATGGTGGTCGTGACCAGCCAGCACGGCATCCGCTCCCCAACTGGCATAGGGCCACTGCATGTATGACTGTGAGCCATGATAGCCGGAAGAGTAGGGCGGGTGGTGGACAATGACGAGCTTCCAAACGGCCGTTGAACTTGCCAACTGCGTCTGTAGCCAATTCTGCTGCGCCGTATAGCTGGCCGAAGAGTTGTAGGCCGCTTCGCTGTCCACAATGAAAAAGTGAACTGGCCCCTGAACTACATCATAATAAAGTTCGCTGCCAGAGCTATGGCTGCTGGCAATGCCGCTGCCGGGCAAGGTGAAATAGTCAAGATAGAGGCCAATCCCGCCGCTTTCATCATAATCATGGTTGCCGGGAGCCGGGAAAAAGGCATTGGTGGGGCTGTTGCCGCCAGCACAATAGGTACCGCTCGTCACGTCTTTCAAGTAATTGCAGTAATAGCGTCCTACGGCCGTGTCAAACGAAAGTCCACTGTAGCGATTGTCGCCAACGGTCACAATAAATTCCGGGTTGTGGCTGGCAACCATGGCTGCCACATCTGCCTCAGAACTGGTGTTGGTGCCAAAATCACCAATGATGGCAAAATGGACGCTGCCACTAGGTGCAGGGGGTGTTGGCGTGTTTGTCGGGGTGGGCGTGGGCGTGGGAGCGGCACCAGTGGCGGTTGGCTGCGGCGTGTTGGTTGGCTGTGGTGTGTTGGTCGGTGGCAAAGTGCTTGTTGGTTGCGGCGTAAGGGTGGGTGTCACCGGCCCAGTGACAAATTCCACGCGGAGTAATGGCGCGTTGGCCGATTCGCCATCATACGCTTCGGCAGTGCGGGTGCCAGAACCGTCAATGATAAAGACGATGCTGTTGCCACTGCTCCAGCCGCTGCGGTTGACAATTTCTTGCACCACGCTGGCGAGGTTGGGCGTGAGGTGCTTTTCGCTGACGGTGTTCCAGGCTGGGATGTTATTCCAGGCCACGCTGGCCGTGGTTTGCGGCCGATTGCTCACATCATGGTTGCTTAGGCTAAATGCTGGCGCATGATCGGCAGCATGGGCGGTGAAAGTCACGGAGGTGCTGCTGCTGCCCGTTTCATCCGTTTCAAACTCAATGGTGGCATTGGTAATGGTGGCACCCGGCGGAATTTGCAGCCCGTTAAAGCGAAGCCCGACAATTTGCTCCCCAACAGTTTGCCAATCATCCCCCAGTTCAAGGTCGCTGCTGTTGGTATAGATATAGCCATCAGACAGCCGCTCTTCCACATCATCAAGGCTGCTGTTAACGCGGACAGCAATGGTTTGGGTGCTGCTGCCTGCGGTCGCCGTGGCGGTTGGTAGGGTAGTAGGTGTGGTTGTAGCCGTTGCAGTGTGGGTAGGCAATGGCGTGAAAGTTGCTGTGCGGTGTTGGTGGGCTGGGTAATGGGTATAGGTAGGACGTTGGTGGCAAGGTCGGGGTTGGTGGTTGCCGCCCCTGCACGTACCCAAGCATGCAGCAGCAAGCACGGGCTGGCGCCTGCCATCGTAGGCCCTGGCTGTGCAAGTGTACCAGGAGCCATCCACGACAAAGACGATGCTGTTGCCACTGTTCCAGCCACCGCGATTAACCACTTCTTGCACGATGCTGGCAAGATTAGGGGTTTGGTGCTTTTCGCTAACGGTGTTCCAGGCGGGAATATTGCTCCAGGTGATGCTGGTGATTGTTTTTGCCCGATTGCTCACGTCATAGGCCGAAGTGCCAAAGCCAGGCGCGTTGTCGCTGGCTTGCGCCCAAAAGGTGACGTTGGTGGTGCTGCTCCCCTTTTCGTCTGTTTCAAACTCAATGTAGGCGTTGGTAATGGTGGCTCCCTGTGGGATTTGGACATTTGGAAAACGCAGCCCAATGGTTTGCTCGCCCAGCGTGGCTGGGTCGTCGCCTAATTCTAGGTCGCTGCTGTCGTCATAAATTAACCCATCGCTGGCGCGTTCTTCCACGTCATCGGCTCCCTGCGTGATGCGGACATTGACGCTGCCTTGTCCGGTTGGGGTGGCCGTTGGGCTGGCACTGTTGAGGGTGATGATGACATTGTCAATATAGGCATCGGTCCAGGGGCTGGTGCCAACGGTGCGGAAGCGCAGCCGAAATGTGGAGCTTAGGTAGCTGGCGGGAATGGGGTAGGATTTGGTGACGGCACCATATTGAGCGGGTAGGGAGTCGAGGGTGAGATAATTGCTGCCGTCGTTGGAAATTTCCACGTAAACGCGGCCGGCCGAAGTGCCGATATAGGCCGTGTAATCAAAGGTAAGGGTAGCTGTGGCCGCCGCCGAAAGGTCGGCGCGACGTTCGCTGGTTGTTTGTGGGTTGGCGTTATCGGCAATCAGGCGAAGGCAGTAGCCAGAGGCGCACCAGTTGGTGGAAGTCTGAATCCAAATGTCTCCTCCGTCGCTCCAGTCGCCAATCCAGGCCAGGGTGCCATCGTTGCCGCTCATGCCGGTTGAACTGCTGCCATTATCAAAGTTGTCGGCGATGGTTTCAATGGTGCTGGCGTAAACGGCCGTTTGCCATTCCCTCCCTCCTCCCCAACCAGCCAGCAGCAGACCAGCCAGATAAAGCACAAAGACGATGAGCAGAAAACGAAGGGCAGAATTGAAGCGTAAACGAAGCATTACAGTCTCCTTGGTTGACTAGGTTTTGGAGTAAAAAACGGCCGTTACGTTTGGCTATGATACAGAGATACAAAATGCGGTACAATGAAGGGGGTGATTATGCTAACGCTCATGGAGATCGCCCATAGGAATCATTGGCTAATTTGATGCCAGGAGAATGATGCTTTATCAACAATGGGCATTCTTTGCCCGTCAGAAAAGGGAGTAAAAAATGGGACAGAAAAAACGTGTGGGTAATCCGTGGATGCCCGGATTTCGCTATGGGGCGCTGCTGCCACCGCTGTCGTTGAATTTGATGGTGCGGGATGTGGAAACGGCCGTTAAATTCTACCAGGCTGTCTTTGCTGCCGAAGTCCACTACTACGACATTGACTTTGGTGCCGTGCGCGTGGGGCCGGCCGAACTGATGCTCCACGCTGACCACACCCACGACCAACACCCCTGGTATGCTGACCTGTCGGCCGGCAAGCAGCGGGGGCTGGGGCTGCAGCTTCGCCTTCTTGGTATTGACCCGGACGAAACAGAGCAGCGGGCGCGGGCGTATGGTGCCGATGTGGTGGCCGGGGCCGAAAACAAAGGCCACGGCTGGCGCGAAATGTACGTCCGTGACCCCGATGGGTATGAATGGGCGGTGGGGGTGCTGATTCCCCCAGCAAAAGGGCCGTTAGGGCCAACGTAATGGGAGGTTGGGAGATTGAATCCCTCAATCTCCCAATCTCTCACTCTCTTCTTCCTGGGCTGGAATGAACTATTTTGTTCGATTTGAATCATTACAAGAGTGGCTGGTACGCAACCCAGCCGTCGCTCCGTTTTGGGGCATGCCTAATCGTGTGATGAAAACGGCCGTTTTAAGCAATGAACTATTTGACCAACTTGCCAGCGGCATCACCCATCCCAACCCCCGCGTTCGTTTTGAAACCGCCCATTTGGCCGATCATTTGGACGACGAACGCAGCTTCCCCATCTTGCTTGCCCTTTGCCACGATCCCATGCCCAAAGTTCGTGCCGAGGCGTTACATGGGCTGGCTTGCGAGCGGTGCAACAGTTGCCCACTCCCCGTTGACGGCATCAACCTGCTCATTGAGGCTGCCCTTCACGACGAGAGCGACAAGGTGCGCCATAGAATGCTCGATACCTTTCGCTTCCATTCCCCTGATCCACGCATTGAGCAAGCATTAAGCCACATCGCCGCCCATGATTGCAATTCCGACCTTCGCACCAAAGCACAGCAAGCACTGCAGAGCCTGAAGGCATAAAAGCCAGGATACAGCAAATACGCTGCGCCCCTATGAATATCGAAAACAAGAACTTCTCACGCAAAGGCGCGAAGGCACAAAGGGACAATGCTTGGCGACTTTGCGTCTTTGCGTGACATAAAGTTGATTCCGATACTATCTATTAACGAAATCGCCGCAGCCGCAGCGCATTGCTCACCACGCTAATGCTGGAAAACGCCATTGCTCCTGCCGCCAAAATGGGGTGAAGCTGCCGCAAAAACTCCGGTGCCCAGGCAAACGGGGCTAAAATCCCGGCGGCAATGGGGATGAGAGCCGTATTATAGCCAAATGCCCAGCCCAAATTTTGCCAAATATTCCGCATGGTCGCCTTCGACAGCCGAATTGCCTGTGGCACGCTGCGTAAATCGCCGCGCATCAGGGTAATATCGGCCGTTTCCATCGCCACATCCGTCCCCGTGCCAATCGCCATGCCCACATTGGCCTGTGCCAACGCCGGGGCATCATTGATGCCGTCCCCAACCATTGCCACCGTGAACCCTTCGCCCTGTAGTTGCTTGACATAATTGGCCTTGTCGCCCGGCAGTACCTCGGCAAACACGCGGCCAATGCCCACTTCGCTGGCGATGGCCGCGGCCGTGGCTCTGTTGTCGCCGGTCATCATCACCACCGTCAACCCCTGCTTATGCAGCGCGGCCACCGCCTCGCGTGACCCCTCCTTGATGGTGTCGGCCACGCCGATGATGGCACTGGCCTGCCCATCTACCGCCAGCCACATCGCCGTTTTGGCTTCCGCTTGTAGTGCTTCGGCCTTGGGAGCCAGCCCGTTGAGTGCCACCTGCCGCTGCTCCATCAGCCGCAAATTGCCCAGCAAAATGGCGTGGCCGTTTACCTCGGCAGCAATGCCATGCCCAGCTACTGCTTCAAAGGCGGCGGGGGTTGCCAACGTCAGCCCTTTTTCCTGCGCCGACCGCACAATGGCTTCTCCCAACGGGTGTTCCGAACCGCGCTCGGCGGAGGCAGCTAATTGCAACAAGTAATCAGTAGGTGAGTAATCAGTAATCGGTTTACTGTTTACTGAATACTGATTACTGATTACGACATCCGTAACAGTTGGTTCACCCTTCGTAATCGTGCCCGTTTTGTCGAGAACAACGGCCGTTAATTTCTGCACCTGTTCCAACGCCGCGCTGTTTTTAAACAGGATGCCTTGCTCGGCTCCCTTGCCCACCCCAACCATGATCGAGGTCGGCGTGGCAAGCCCCATCGCACAGGGGCAGGCAATCACCAGCACGGCAATCAGCCGCAGCAACGCCGGAACAAAACCGGCTCCGCTGAGTAGCCAGATGACAAATACCAGCACCGCCAACCCAATAACGGCTGGGACAAAGTAAGCCGACACTTGATCCACAATACGCTGGATGGGGGCTTTGCTCCCCTGTGCTTGCTCCACCAGCTTGATGATTTGCGCCAGCGCCGTTTCCTTACCTACCTTGGTGGCCTCAAACTGGATTAAGCCCTGTTTGTTGAGGGTGGCTCCAATAACAGGATCACCCACTTGCTTGGCAACGGGCAGCGATTCGCCGGTGATCATGCTTTCGTCGAGGGTAGAACGGCCGTTAATCACCACCCCATCCACCGGCACTTTCTCCCCCGGTCGCACTACCACAATATCCCCCCGGTTCACCTCGGCAATTGGGATGTCCACCTCCACGCCATTCCGCACCACCCGCGCTGTCTTCGCTTGCAGCCCTATCAGCTTTTTGATCGCCTCGCTGGTACGCCCTTTGGCTCGCGCTTCCAGCAGCTTGCCCAGCACAATTAGCGTAATGATCACCGCCGACGTTTCAAAATAAACGTGGTCGCCCAGCGCGTTGCTGTTTCCAAACGTCTTTGCCAGCAGCACGGCAATGCTGTAGACATAGGCCACCGATGACCCCATCGCTACCAGCACATCCATGTTGGCACTGCCATTCCGCAGGCTTTTGTACGCCCCGACGTAATAATCCCAGCCGACGTAGAACTGCACCGGCGTTGCCAGCAGCAAAAAGAGCCAGTTGACCCAGGTAGCATGTGCCCAATGCCCCACCAGGCTAAAATCCCGCGCCATGCTAAAGAGGAACAAAGGCAGCGAAAACACAACGCCCACCATAAAGCGCGTCCATTGGTGCCTGATTTCCGCTTCCCGTGCCGCTGCTTCAGCATCTTCGGCATCTTCCTCAGCCGTAGCTTCCACCACGTCGTATCCCGCTTTTCGCACCGCCGCCACCATTTCGGCTCGCGTCACCACGCCCGGCGCATATTGCACCGTCGCCTTCTCGTTGGCGTAGTTGACCGTTGCTTCCAGCACCCCCTCCACCTTGTTCAGCCGCCGCTGAATGGTGTTGGCGCAATTGGCGCAGGTCATGCCTAATAGCGGCAGTTCCAATGTGGCCGTAGGAATTTCGTATCCGGCACGCTGCACGCGGGTAATAAGATCGGCCGTTACCTGTTTGCTATCAATTTGCGCCGGGTCATAGCTCACCGTCACCTTCTCGCTGGCAAAGTTGACCACCGCATCGGTTACGCCCGTCACCTTTTTGGCGTTGCGCTCCACCGAAGCCACGCAGTTGGCGCAGGTCATGCCCAGCACCGGCAGCGTTAACTGTTTTTGTTCAGACATAATGCTCCAACAAAAAAGTGCCACCTTTCTCGAAGCTGGCACTTTTTATAAAAGAGATTGGAGATTAGAGATTAGAGATTGGCCGCTTCGCTAGTGCCAATCGCCAATCGCCAATCGCCAGTTGTTCACATAATTTGGATTAGCCCTTCGGGAGGATAGTTGATCTCTTGCAGCAGGGCGTGGATTTTTTCCCAATTGGCTGGTTCTTGCCATTCCACTGTGACCTGCTTGCTTTGTTGGTCTGCTTGGACGCTGGTGACACCAGCCAAATCGCCAACTTCCATTTCAATGGTGTGGGTGCAGTGGCCGCAACTGATGTTGGGAACGGTGAATGTTTTGCTGGACATGAATGATTTCTCCTAAATGGTTTGGGCGCGATTCACTAAGCTATGCAGAATCTTGCCGTGTTTGTTTAAATTTTTGCCGACATCTCAAAAACGCTGGAAACTTCACGCAGCACTTGCTCCCGCTCGTCGGGGTTGTCGCCGCGAATGGCGGTAGTGACGCAGGTGTGCAGATGGTTGTCAAGGATCAAGGCACTGACTTTGTTTAAGGCGGCCTGCACCGCCTGAATTTGTTTGATGACATCAATACAATAGGTGTCTTCTTCTACCATGCGCTCGATGCCTTTGATATGCCCGGCGGCACTTGCTAATCTGCGTGTTACCTGTTTGCGGGTTGTCTCATCCATACGCTTTAGATGTCCTAACAGTTTTGTTCCTTACCCCCCCCAGGGGGGAGGGGATAGTAGAAATTATAGACTGGATCGTGAGTCTGTCAAGATGCGATTTATCTATAGAAAGTTGTTTTGTAAGGAAACTCCTGACCCAGTTTGGGCAAAAAAGTGAAAATTTAGCAAAAAGGTATTTGACCCAAAGTAGCGGGAATGCTATACTATTCATGGCTCCCCCCCCAGAGGTGGTACGTTAGGCGCCCGTCTAACGGCCACCTCACTTTTTTTATATGGGCAGAATTCCCCGAACTGTGTTACAAAAGAATGATGAGTGATAACGGCCGTTTTCCCCAACTCGTTACAACTGGCACTGCCTACGAAGCAACCAGGCTGGTCCATCGCGTGCGCCGGCCGCAAGGCGACGAGCCGCACCCTACTGTTGTCATGCTGCAAGGACGCGCTGGCAACGAAGACGTGATGTGGGTTTTTGCCCGCGCTGTGCCCGCCAACTGGTTGCTCGTTGCCCCCCGCGCTATTTATGATGACCCCGACGAAGGGGGCTACTCGTGGCATTTGCCTGTGAGCGATGGCTGGGCAACGCTGGCAACATTTAATGAAGCGGTGGCGCAAGTCACGCGGCTGGTGGAAGCACTGCCAGAGCTATATGGGGCTGACCCTGACCAAATTTATTTGATGGGTTTTAGCCAAGGGGCAGCACTGTGTTTGGCGCTGGCGCTGGATGAGCCGGGACGGTATCGGGGGGTGGCGGGGCTGGTGGGGTTTATGCCCACTGTGTCGCCATCATTGCTGGCAACGGCACCGCTGCTGCATTTGCCGGTGCTGCTACTGGCGGGCACACAGGATGAACGGATTCCACTAGCGAAGGCGCAGGAGGCAGCAACGGCCGTTCGTGCCGCCGGTGCCTATCTTGAATACCGCGAATATGACACGGGTCATAAGCTCAACGGGGCGGGAATGCGAAAGTTGACAAACTGGTGGGCGGAGCGGGAAGCAATGCGAAGTAAGTAGTGGTTTGGAGCGAGCATTGCGTTAGTCGGCAAAATTAGGCTAAAATGAAACGATGACACAAGTAACAATTCATGAAGCGGAATTACAGTTGTCGAAGCTTATTCAACAAGCGTTAGCTGGGGAAGAAATCATTATTGCGAAAGGGAAGCAGCCGCTTGTGCGGTTGGTTGCTTTGCCTGAAGCAGTTCCTCAGCGTCGTATTGGTCATGTCAAAGGGATCATCCTCTATATGGCCGATGATTTTAACGATCCGTTGCCGGAATTTGCGGACTATATGGCATGAAATAGTTGCTGGATACGCATGTTTTTCTGTGGAGCATCAATGGGGGAGCACTGAGCCAGCCTGCCCGTGCTGCTTTTGTTGATCTTGAAAACCAATTATTTTTGAGTGCTGCCAGCTATTGGAAATTTGCATCAAAATGGGTATTGGGAAATTACTCTTGGCTGATAATTGGCATCAGCAATTTGAGGCTGAAATGGCGGCCAATGGTATTCGCTGGCTGCCCATTGAGCAAACTTATTGTCGGCAAATTCTTGAGCTACCGGCTGTGCATCAAGACCCTTTTGATCGCTTATTGGTGGCGCAAGCGATTTGTGAAGAGATGACGATTGTGACCGGGGATCGGTATATCCCAAAATATCCTGTGCCCATTTTGTGGTGATCGGTTAGTGTTTGTTCCTTGCTACCTTTTCAGCCATCGCAACGGCCGTTTCCAGAAACGCCTGCGCCACCGGGCTGGTGGGGTCGGCCTGCATGAGCGGGCTGGCCTGGTTGATGCCGGTGGAAATAACGGCCGTTAATGGCACCCGCCCAATAATTTCTGTATCGGCTAACGTTTCTGGCCGCCAGCGGCTGGAGCGTTGAAAAATCTCGTGCTTTTCCTGACAGTTCGGGCAAATAAAGTAGCTCATATTCTCAACCAGCCCCAAAATCGGCACCCCCGCTTCCCGAAACATTTGCAGCGAGCGGCCAGCATCAAGCAGGCTTAAATCCTGCGGCGTGGTCACAATCACCACTCCCTCAATCACCCGCGCTTGCAGCAAATCGGCTTGCGGTTGCCCGGCCGACGGGGGCAGGTCAATCAACAGATAATCTAGCTCTCCCCACACCACGTCCCGTAGCGTTTGCACCACAAGCTGCCCCACCGCGGCCGCTGGTGGGTTAATCACCTGCCCTTCGGCCAGCAACAACCCCACCGACATTACCTTGAGGCCAAAACGCTCAAGCGGCTGGATGTAGGGCTGGGCGGCAGCACGACGCACCACGGGGACAAAGGCATTGCTTTTTTTGCGCTGGTGAATGCCCAACATCAGCGGCACGTTGGGGCCGTAGATGTCGGCATCAAAAATGGCGACCCGTGCCCCTTGCTGCTGCAAGGCCAGTGCCAAATTAACGGTGACGGTGGTTTTGCCCACGCCACCCTTGCCGCTGGCAATGGCAATGACGTGGCGGACGGTGGGGAGAAGGTGTTGACTCATAATAATCGGTAATCGGTAATCAGTAATCGGTTGAGCGATCACTGGTTACTGATCACTGATTACTGGTTACCGGTTCTCATCTGTTTCTTAACGGCCGTTTATACAACCCTTATGCTAAGTTTACACTTTTTTTACCACTCTGTTCCACAATCTTAACTATCAGATTCAGTGGTTCAAAAGATGGTGCGGCAGCATTGTCAATGCACCAACTTTTAGGAGATTCAGATGAAGCAAAAAAGTGTCCGTCAATTATTTATTCTTTTTATGATGATAGCTGCATTGGTGCTGGCGGCGTGTGGTGGGCTGGCCGAGGAAACGGCACAGACACAGCCAGTGGCGCAAACGGCGGGCGAGGCGTTGGTGTTGCCAACGGCCGTTCCTGCCGAACCCGTTATTGAAGCAACCAACCTCACCCCCACCGACCAGGTTGCTCCGGCTCCTGTACAGGTGACTGACCAGCAGGTAGCGCAAGCAAAGCTCGACCTGTTTGCCCAGGAGCAGGCGTTTGTGGCGCTTTATGAGCAGGTCAATGGAGCCGTGGTGAATGTGCAGCTTAGCAATGGCGAAGGCTCTGGCTTTGTCATTGACCAGGAAGGCCATATTGTAACCAATAACCACGTCGTGGCCGATGGTGGCCCGATTCAGGTCAACTTTGCAAACGGCCGTTCTGTTCCCGCCACCCTTATCGGTACCGACCCCGACTCCGATGTGGCCGTCATCCAGGTGGACGTACCCGCCAACGAGCTAACCGTTGTCCCGCTGGGCGATTCCGACAGCCTCAAAGTAGGGCAAATTGTCATTGCGATTGGCAGTCCCTTTGGCTTGGACAACACCATGACGACTGGTATTGTTTCTGGGCTGAGCCGCACGTTGCCTGGTGGTGCCAGTGCCAGCCGTTATCAAGTCCCCGATGTCATCCAGACCGACGCTGCCATTAACCCCGGCAACTCTGGTGGCCCGCTGCTTGACCTAAACGGCCGTGTTATCGGCATCAACACCGCCATCGAATCCCCCGTGCGGGCCTCTTCAGGCGTTGGCTTTGCCGTCCCGGTGAATGTGGTCAAGGCCGTTGTGCCCCAAATCATCAGTGGTGAGCAGGTACAGCACCCGTGGCTGGGTATTGCCGGTGGCACCATTACTCCCGCTGCGGCGGAGCAAATGGGGCTGAACAGTGAGCAGCGTGGTGTGATTGTCAGTACCGTGACGGCTGGTGGCCCTGCCGCCCAAGCCGGGCTGCGCGGTGGCGATGCCCAAACCGGGCTTGGTGGTGATGTCATCGTTGGGATTGATGGGCAAACCGTCAACGAGTTTGACGACCTGCTAGGCTACATCATCCAGCACACCACCGTCGGCCAAACGGTCACGCTGCAAGTTCTGCGCGGTGGGCAACCGCAAACCATCCAAATCACGTTGGGCGCACGCCCCGCTAACGGCTAACGTTTTCTCCCTCCTCCCCCTTTGTTCTGGCCCCGCATCCTCTGGGTGCGGGGCCTTTTATGTTGGCTAGGAGTCTGTCGGAAAAAGAATTTTGGGACGCAGATTTCCCTGATTTGGCCTGATTTTTGGACGTTTGATCGCTAAAATCAGGTTAAATCCGCGTTTGTCCGTGTTTGTCCGCGTCCTATTTGGACTTCTCCGACAGGCTGCGAACAGTCACGGTTGTTGCTCCCGCTTTAACACAATCAGCGTCATGTCATCAAACTGCGGTGAGTCGCCGGCATGGTCGTTGACCTCTTGGGTGATGGTTTCAATAATGGCGGCGGCGTTGTGGCGGCGGGCGCGGTCAGCGGCTAGATGGAGCCGTTTGAGACCAAACTCATCCAAATCCTCATTCATGGATTCGGTGATGCCGTCGGTGTAGCAAACCAGGGTGTCGCCAGGGTGGAGGGTGAGGGTGTGTTGGCGCACCTGAATGGTGGGCAGCACACCCAGTGCCATGCCGCTGTTGTGCAGCAGTTCGGTGCTGCCGTTGGCGCGAATGAGTAGGGGCGGGTTGTGGCCGCCGTTGGCATAGGTGAGGCGATTGTGGGCGGAGTCCCAAATGGCGTAGAAAATGGTGACAAAGAGGTCGGACTGGGCATCGTTGTCGAGGATTTCGTTGACGCGCATCAGCACTTCGGCGGGGCTTTCTCGGTTGAGGGCCACGGTGCGGAGGACGGTGCGGCTGAGTGCCATAAAAAGGGCGGCGGGAACCCCTTTGTCGGCTACATCGGCAATGACCAGCCCCCATTTGCCGTTGCTGAGGGGCAAAAAGTCGTAAAAGTCGCCGCTGACCTGGCGGGCGGCTTGCCAATGGCTGGCGATGGTGCAGCCGGGAATGGCGGGGTTGGTTTTGGGGAGAAAGCTGGTTTGGATTTCCTGGGCGACGGTGAGTTCCTGCTCAAGCCGGGTGCGCTCAGCTGATTCTTTGTAGAGTTGGTTGTTGACAACGGCCGTTGCCGCCTGCTGGGCAATCCCGTTGAGGATGTTGAGGCGGCGGGGGGAGAAGAAACGGCCGTTTTCCCCCAATCCTGCCACCATCACCCCCACCAGCCGCCCCTGCGCGTGCAGCGGCAGGGCAAAGGCGTGGGGGGTTGCCAGTGCCGTTTGCAGCCAGTGGGGCGGGTGGATGAGCGAGAAGGGGGCAGGTGTATTGGCCGACCAGTCGGCCGGCTGGTCAACGGGCTGGCGACGAAGCTGCTGCCATTCACTGTGGCTGATTTCCAGCGTTTCCAGCAGCCCCAGGCTCATCGGGTCAATGCCGTGGCTGGGGCCGGGGGTGAACAGTTCACGTTCCTCATCCCAAATCAACATCAGCAGCGACTCCACGCCAACGAGCAGTGGAATGAGGCGGACGATGGTGTCGAGGATTTCGTTGAGGTCAATCAGGCTGTTGACCGCTTCTGCCACTTGCAGCAGTGCCGTGTTTACCCAGGCTTCTTCTTGCTGTGCCAGCCGCAGCCGGGCATTTTCGATGGCTTGAGCCGTTTGCTGGGCAATATTTTCCAACAGTTCTTGCTGTCGGGCTTGGCTCTGTTCGCGCTGTTTGTCATCGCTGGCGGGGGATGTAACCAGCAGCACGCCAAGCAAATCCATTTGGTTGGGGGCAAGCAGCGGGAGCAGCAGCAGCGGTGCGGCGGGCTGTATGGCTGACTGTAGCCAGGCGGGAATATTGTGGGTGGTCATGGCTTCCTGACCAACATGAACCGCATCCAGCGGCGGCCAGTCGCCGATGGCGAGGGGCTGGGTGGGTGCGGGGTGGTGGCTGTTGGCTTCGTAATGGGCGCTGACGGTGTAGCGGTCGGTCTCGGGGTCGCGCAGGAGGATGGTGCAGGTGGGGATGCCGATGAGCATGGGGGTGAGGCGAGAAACGGCCGTTGTTATTTCCTCCAAATCGCGGCTGTGGCTGAGGGTTTCGGCTACCTGAAGCTGGGCTGTGGAAACCCACGCTTGCTCCCGCTGACGGGCAAGCTGTTCGGCTTTGTAAATGGCGCTGGCAATCTCTTCGGCCAGGGCTTCAAGCACCGGGGTGGTGGTGTCGGTAAAGGCGTTGCGGTTTTGGCTTTGCACATCCAGCACACCCAGCAGCCGATTATCGGCGATGAGGGGGAAACAGGCTTCGGCGTGGGTGTTGAACGGGGTGGCAAGGGCAGACGGGTGGTGGAGAAAACGGCCGTCTTGGGTGGTGTCGTTGCTGACGATGGTGTGGTTGGTGGAAACGGCCGTTCCCACCAACCCTTCTCCTGCCGCCAGCCGCAGACCCGTGGCGCAAAGCTCCGGCTGGCTGCTTGCCATAATGACTGCCTGATTTGCGTCCGGTTCGTAGGTAAAGATGTTGACCGGGTGCAAGCCAAAGGTGGCGGCCGTGAGCGTGACCACCTGTTCAAACAGCTCATCTAGCTCCTGCACCATGTTGACCTGCCGCGCAATCTGGCTAACCAATTCCAGATGGGCGGCACGCATTCGTGCCTGGGCAAAGAGGCGGGCGTTGGCGATGGCGGCGGCGGCCTGGTTGGCAAGGATGGTCAGGCGGCGCTGGTCTTCGTCGCTGTAGCGGTTGGGGGCATGGCTTTGGGCGGCGACGGTGCCGATGACGGTGTCGCCGCTGATGAGGGGAATAAAGATGGCGGAGCGGGGTGGGTCGCTGCTGATATAGCGAGGGCGGGCGGGAAGCTGCGCTATTTCCCGCTGGAAGTCGCGGATCATGAGGGGTTGGCCGGTGCGCTGCACCCAGCCGACCAGCCCTTCGCTGTCGCTGAGGTCAAAGGTTTGGGGGGTGGGTTGCCGCCGACCGTTGAGGCACCAAAAGAGGATTTCGTAGGAACGGCCGTTAAACAGCCCAATTTGAAACGTTTGCGCGTCAATAATCCGCCCCACTTCGTCGGCAATGAGCTGGCAGAGGGCGGTGATGTCCATTTCGGCGGCGACCATAGCGCGGCCGGCGGTGCTGAGTGCCTCCAATTCGGCCACGCGCTGCATCAACCGTCGCCGCGATTGGTACCGCTGCCAGAGGATGTAGGCAACGGCCGTTAGCGAGGCGATGAGAATGAAAAAGGAAAGCGTCGGCCAATTGAAAGACATAATCAATTGCAGGTGGCAGTTGACAGAGGTGCCTTGTTACCTGCCACCTGTTACCAAACGGGGCTGATAAGGCACTAATCGTTCGCTGTGAATTGTTGTATCGCTTGTTGCTGGGTGGGGACAATGGTAAACACCTGGTCAAACCCCACCATAGCAAAAATTTCGTGCAGCCGTGGCGTTAGCCCAAATAAAATGAGGTTTCCCTGCTGCTGGTGGGTGCGCCGCCAGGCAGCAACCAGGCAGCGCAGGCCACCGCTGTTAATGTAGATGGTTTGGCTGAGGTCAATGATGAGGCGGAACTGGTTGGCGGTCAGGAGCGTGTTGAGCGTTTTTTCCAGTTCGGGTGTTAGCGTTTGGTCGAGCCGCCCGGCAACGCCTACAAGCCAAATTTGGTTATCCAGCTCTTTCTGCCAAATGGTCATGGTTTTTGCTTTACCATCCTCAGCCGATTGCCTTTGCGTGCGTCAAAGGTGAACTGGACATCATCCATAAGCTGTTTGATGAGATGGAGGCCGAAGCCGCCAACAGGCAAGGCTTGCGGATCAGGGGGGAGGGTGGTGAGATCGGGCGGGGCGGGGACGGTGGTGGGGTCAAAAGAACGGCCGTTATCACGCAGCACAATCTCAAACCGATCCCCCTTATCCTGGTAGCTAACTGTAATAGACCCAATCCCCTCACCCCCATAAGCATGTTCAATGATATTGGTCGCTGCCTCATCACAGCACAACTCAATGCGAAAAAGCTCGTCTTCGCCAAACCCGGCGCGGCGGGCACCGTCAGCTACAAATTGGCAAACGCGCTGCACCTGGGCATAGTGGCCGGGCACCGTTAATTCATGTCGTTTCACCAGCCGATTCCAGAGCTTGCCCAGCAGCTTCCGTACAACCACGGTTTCCTGTTAAAAACTACCAACGGCCGTTGTGTCATTGTCAAACGTACCAAAGAGCGAATGTAGCCCGGCAAGCGTTAACACTTCCATCACCCTGCTTGATGGTTCGCTGAGGCGCAAGTCGCCACCAGCCTGCTTGCAATCGCGCAGCTTGGAAACAAGCGACCGCACCCCGGCACTGCTCATGTAATGAACGCTGGCTAAATTCAGCACCACGTGGTCACGGGCATTGTCCAAAGCAGCCTCTAGCTGGGTGTAACTATCGCTGTCAACCCGGCCAGACACGGTGATCAGGTCAACGCGATGCAAGCTCTCTTTGGTAATTGCTAACTCACTCATGAACTGTTCCTCCTAGGAAACTGTAGGACAAGTTTGCAAACTTGTCCCACGATGAAAATTGGATGCGGATAAATGTCGCCGTTGCCTAAATGAATGAGACGGGGCATTATACCACAGGTGGCAACAATCACGGCAAAGCTCAAAGCCCAGGCAGAGGCGCTGGGGTTTAATCGCATTGGGATTATTCCGGCGGCTTCTGGGCGGCGGCTGGCGGATTATTTTGCTTGGGTAGGGGCGGGGATGCACGGCGAAATGGGGTATTTGGCGCGGCGAGACCGGCTGGCGCGGCGGCAAGATTTGAACGTCATTTTGCCAAGGGTGCAGTCGGTGGTGTGCGTGGGGTTGGATTATCACACCATGCGCCTGCCGCCGGAGCTTGCCCATGACCCCAGTCGGGGGCGCATTTCCAACTATGCTTGGGGAGTGGATTACCACGACGTGATGACCCCGCGTTTGCAAGCCCTGGCCGATTGGCTAGCGGTGGAGGCGGGGGGCGAGGTGGCGAGCCGGGTTTATGTGGACACAGGAGCGATTTTGGAGCGTGACCACGGGGAGCAAGCGGGGCTGGGGTTTACGGGCAAAAACACGATGCTGATTGCGCCCCGCGCTGGCTCCCACTTTTTTTTGGGGGAACTGCTGACGACGCTGCCGCTGGAGCCAGACGTGGCGCAGCCGATGCCAGGCTGTGGTCGCTGTCATCGTTGCCTGACGGCCTGCCCCACACAGGCGTTTCCGCAGCCGTATGTGCTGGATGCGCGACGCTGTATTTCCTATTTGACGATTGAGCTAAAGGGGTGGATTCCGCGTGATTTACGGCCGTTTATGCAAAACTGGATTTACGGCTGTGATGTCTGCCAGGATGTCTGCCCATTTAACCGCTTTGCTCCCACAACGCTGGAGCCGAGTTTTGTGCCGCTGGATTGGGAAACGGCCGTTCCGCCCCTGCTCGACATGTTGACCCTGGACGACCACGCCTTCAACCAACGCTTTGCCCACAGCCCCATTAAGCGGATCAAACGGCGGGGGCTGCTGCGGAATGCGTGCGTGGCGGCGGGGAATTGGGGAAGCGAAACGGCCGTTTCTTCCCTTATCCCCCTTCTCCATGACCCTGAACCCATCATTCGCGGTCATGCAGCCTGGGCGTTGGGGCAAATTGGGGGGGAGGTTGCAAAAACGGCCGTTGTTTCTGCCCTGGCTGCCGAGACAGACGATCTAGTGCGTCAAGAACTCATGGATTTTGAGATTCTAAAGTAATAAACCTCTCCGCTTTAGTACTTGAGTCCCATATTTTAAGAAACTTTATGATTTTGAGCTTGGTCTGTAATGCAGGCTTTAACCCCTGGTCGGTATATTTAGACATGTATAAGTAGTACTACAGGTCTATGACTAAAGTACTGAATCCCCAAGGCGTTCGGGGAAAAACCTGACTGTAAACAACATAATCAATGGCGAAGACGACTTTCGTGTCCATGAATACACTAACCGCAACGGCCGTTCCGTAGAACCATCTCTGGAAAGAGGGAGCATAACCAACATGGACACTATGAGTTAAAAGACGGTGGTGCTAGAGGGCGACTATTTCCAGCGTCACCGTCCAAAACCTCATCATTTGAGAAAGGAGACCTTATGGAATGAAAAACATAGATGGCGCAGATTCATTTACACAGCATAGCTGATAAAGGCCAAAAGCTCGACACTAAGCACAGCCACACCACCGAGCAAATTGCCTGCATTGTATTGGAACGGAAATTTTAATGTTGAGCCATTAGTATCAGTGATGTGGCCGCACGGAGAGAGGTTGAATCGGTGCGGGACACCAGGAAGGATAAGTGGGATTTGGCGGGGGAGACTGCCACTGCCCACATAGTAGTACCGATAGCGCAAACATAGTTCAACCATAGACAAATAGATGGTAGGTGGAAATGAAAAAACGAATACTCATCATTGGCGCAGTTGCTTTTGTGATCATGCTGATCGCATTCCTGCCCTCATCCGGCAGCTTTTTCTCTGGGGCTTTTGCCACAGCTTATACCTTTAGTGAAAACTTTAATGGGGCACCCTCAGCGCCCCAGTCATGGCCCTCATCCAACACCTGGAATATTGCCGTTCATTCCCGTGACACCAACAGTTGGCAAACATTGCCCAGCATGGAGGCCGCTTATGGGTCAAACTGTTCCCCATCCGGCACCCACACCGTCACCGACTATGAAGACGTGGTTTTTCAGTGCAACAACCAGGTTATGACCGCCATCAATGGGTCTGGTTACGGTTCGGCAGTGATGATGCCCAATTACAAGGTTGACTTTAGCGATGGCGAGGCTGTCATCCGGTTTGACGTTTCAACCTTACGTAGCTCAACCAACGACTTTTTTGACATTTGGATTACCCCTTTCAATGATCAATTGGTCTACCCTGCCATCGGCTGGATGCCCGACCTGGTGGGTGAACCCAAAGATGCCATTCATGTTTACCTCGACATGGGTTCTTCGTCTCGCATCAAAGCAGCCGTTGTGCGGAACTTCCAGTCCACCGATGCCCCCGGCACGGCGCAGTCGTGGCAGGGATATGAAGCGTTTCTGACCCCCAGCACCACCCCCGAAACCTTTGAGATCCATGTGACGCAAACCAGCCTTAAGGTTGGGATGCCCAACTACAACTTCTGGTGGGTAGACACCACCTTCCCGGCCTTGGGCTGGGCAGAAGGTGTGGTGCAGTTTGGACACCAATCCAACAACCCCAATCAACCCTGTGGCAATGACGGAAGCTGTGGCCCAAACACCTGGCGTTGGGATAATATCTCCATTTTCCCAGCCTTTCCCTTCACCATGCTGGCGGCCGACCGGCGTTTCATCAATGCTGCCAACGACGAAGCTGTAGGCTTTAGCGCAGCCGCACCAGCCAACTCCTTCCTGCGGTTTGCTGCTGTGGGCAACAACATTGAGGTAAGCTTTGACGGTGGTTTGCGCTGGGAAGCGGCTGCTCTGCAGTCGCAAACGCGGGTAGACAGCTCCAAATTCCAAACTTACTGGATGCCCGTTGACGCGGGTACCAGCAGCGTGATGGTGCGTGGCACCAACTGGTGGGGCGGTGGCTGGCACGTGCGTGACATTGTTCTCCTTTCGGAAACGACGGGGGAATTGCCCACGCTTACGCCAACCGTTTACCACACCCCCACCAACACGCCAACCGCGACACCAACCAATACGGCAACGCCAACGCCCAGTCCGACGATTGCGCCCACGGCTACGCCGACCTCGGCTCCTACCGTCATTCCCACGCGGGCGGCCGATGGCTACACCCTGCGCTACACGCTGGATCGCTCTAACGTGCCAAACGTTTCTTTCCGCGACCTAACGCTGAAGGTGACGGTGGGCAGTGTGCAGGATGTGCAGGTGTTTACGGTCAACGGGGTGTATGTGCCGAGTAGCTATGATGCTGGCAGTGGCGTTGTCACCTTTACGACTGATGCCAACGAAGTGGACGTAATTTTGTTGGGCGCGGCCAATCCGTCCGCCGCTGGGGCCGTAGAAAAAGCGGTTTTGAAGGGTGACAAGGATTGGGCATGGTCACATGGGTTTGATGACAACGTTTTCCTAAATGAATCGGTTGCCAAGCTGGAAGAAAAAGGGTGGACTGGCACGGTCTTTATGATTGCCAGCATGATTAACGATACCCGTGAAGAAGGGTGGATTCTGGATCGCCCTGGGTTGGAGCAACTGTTGGAGAATGGCTGGAGCGTGGGTAATCACGGTTGGGATCACCTCTGCTTTGGTGATTATGATTATGAAGGCAATATGCTGGCTGGGTATGACCGCATGAGTGAGATTGTGGCTGGGGCGAATCGTCCGGGTTACAAAGTGACGGCGTTTGCCTCGCCTTGCTTTGATGTGAATTATCACCCGTTTGTGTTGTCACATCGGGATTCGGGTGAGACGACGGTGTTGTTTGATGAGAGCGGCAGTGAGTTTCTGATTCGGGTTGACCCTGGGGTGGGGAATTATAGTGCGGATGGGAAAACGGCCGTTTCTTTCAACACCGACCGCTCCATTGGCCGTGATTCCCGCGTGGAATGGGATCTGGCTGCAGCTCTGGGCGAAGTAAACTGGGTTGCCAGCAAATCCAACGCTGACCGCCACATCTGGTACAACACGTTGGCGCACGGCAACCATGAAGAAAACGTAGGGGCATTGGCAACCTACATCTACAACAACTTTGGCCCTTGGGCGACTGATGAAGTGTGGGTTGCCCCTTCCGATGCCATTTACAACTACTTGCTAGTACGTGATAACACCGTTGTAACCTGGGCACCTGTTGACGCTGTTGAGCCAACG
>JACKCD010000020.1 GCA_020634215.1 Ardenticatenaceae bacterium
GCGTCGTCGCCATTTCCAGCGCCGCCGACGACGACAGCCCAGAGCCAATCGGCACGTCACCCGCCATCACCCCTTCCCAGCCGCGCAGGGGATAACCGGCTTCCTGCAAGGCCCAGGCCACCCCTTTGAGGTATTCGCCCCAGCCGCTGTTGCTGTGTGTGAGGTTGTCGAGGGAAAAAACGGCCGTTTCTTCCATATCCAGCGAATAAACCGACACCTGCCGGTCGTCGCGGGGGCGCAGCGCCATCCACATGGCGTGGTCAATCGCCATCGGCAGCACAAAGCCGTCGTTGTAGTCGGTGTGTTCGCCAATCAAATTGACCCGCCCCGGTGCCTGCACCACAAATTGTGCCGCTTCGCCAAAGCGTTGCTGAAATACTTCTTTTACTTTTGTGCCTAAATTCTCGCTCATTCTTATAAAGAAGAGACTGGGAGACTGAGAGATTAGGAGACTAATGCTCTTTTAGTCTCTCACTCTCCTAGTCTCTCAATCTCTAGTAATACCTCATTTTCAAACGCCAACACCGACCGCAGCAATATCCGCAGTGCCGCACGGTCGGCCGGGATTTGGTAGTGCCACTGCATTTTACAGCGTTCGTGGAGGGTTGCCAGCCAAACGGCCGTTTCTCCTCCAAACACCGCCTCATATTGCCGCGCCGCATCCAGCTTGGAGCGACAGCGGATGCCTGTCGCCAGCAGTACCCGCACCGTCGCCCCTAGCAGCACCGTTTTTAGCACCAGCCGCGTGTCGGTTGGGGCGTAGCCAAAAAATTCATCATCGGGGTCGGGGTAGGCCAGCGGCCAGTGCAGCGCGGGGGACAAGCCACGCAGTTCGGCGGCGTAGGCCATAAAGCCCTGTATGGCATCGCGGCGGAAATTTTCTAGCGGCTCCCATGTCACCTGGTCACGAATGTCGCGGCCGGCCAGCAGCACGGCACTTTGTTTCAGGCCGGTGGCTCCCGTTCGGGTCAATTGCGCCAGACAGGCTGGCTCCACGTCTAGCGGCCACGCTCCCGGCCAGCTGCGCCCCCAGGCGCGGCAGCGGGCGGCTTCGTCGGCCACAAATTCCCCGGCAAAGATGGGCAGCACATCCAAATCGCTCCCGGCCACCAGCGTGCCGTCTATGGCGCTGCCGGTGAGGTAGATGGCAAGGAGGCGGTGGGGAAAAACGGCCGTTAATTCCGCCACCGCCGCCGCCACCGCCCTGTCTATATCCTCATTGTGTGTGCAAAAAACCAGTTCCATCGTTAAAGAAGTGCATAAGCGACCTGTCACGAAATTTCACGCAAAGGCGCAAAGCCGCGAAGAAAACGTTTAGTCTTTGCGGCTTTGCGCCTTTGCGTGAGCTTTTTGATATGTTGGGGACAACTTGCTCATGAACCCATCTGCTCCTCGTCTAACTATAAGCAACGTGATATGATGACCCAATGGAACAAAACATACCACGCCAACCAAAACCTTTGCAACAGCAAGCGGTGAAATTACGACCAACGGCCGTTACTGCCGACCGCAACCGCCGCGAACTGATCATTAGCTGGAATGACGGCCACCAAAGCCACCTGCCTTTTGCCGGGCTGCGAGCCGTTTGCCCATGCGTTGAATGCCGGGGCGGCCATGCCCACATGGGGCAGCCGCCCGATTTGGACAAAGTACGCGCCACGCTCAACGAAGGGGTGACGCTAGAAAAAGTGGAGGCGATGGGGAGCTATGCGCTGCAATTTGTCTGGAGCGACGGCCATTACACCGGGATTTACACCTGGGAATATTTGCGGCAGGCGGATTCGCTTGGTTAGGCAGTGCGGTGCACGGGGTACCTGATTTTGGTCAAATAACGGCCGTTTGCCCCGTGCAATGCACTTGATAGGGCGATTGCATACTCGCCCTATAAAACATGTCATTCCGAGGTCCCCCGAGGAATCCCGCTCTTATTTGGCGACGGGAACGGGATTTCTCCTCACGGACTCGTCGAAATGACATTGGTTAGGCAGTAGATGAAGCATAAATTAAGAGTATGCAATTGCCCTAATGCACTTGAAAATTTGTTTGACAACAAACGGCCGTTTTGCTAAACTCCATCTCCTATGAGACGAAAAACGCGAGGAAAATTGCGGTGAATTGGCCGCAACCATACGCAACCCCAGGCGAATTCAAAACGCCCTACTGTGTATATATGACAGTAGGGCGTTTTTTATTGGTTTGCCAACAGTTGAAGAAGGCGGGGGAGCAGGGGGGCAGAGGAGAATCCCCCCTGCTCCTCCACTCCCCTGCCCTCCTGCCACGCTTTTTTCGCCTTACACGGAGGTTCCACATGCGTGTATTCTGGGAAATGACAAAACGGTCATTTCAACGGTATCTGACCTATCGGGCAGCGGCGCTGGCGGGGCTGGCGACCAACTTTTTCTTTGGGCTGCTGCGAATGGCAATTTTGCTGGCGCTGTATGGCGAACGGCCGCAAGTGGCGGGGCTAACGGTGGCCGATGTCATCACCTATTCGGCACTGTCGCAGGCACTCATCGGCTATCTCAGCATTTTTGGCTGGTATGACCTGATGAACAGCGTCTACACCGGTGAAATCGGCTCCGATTTGCTCAAACCGCTGGGGCTGATGCGCTTTTGGCTGGCGCAGGATGTGGGGCGGGCGTTGGTCAACTTTTTGCTGCGCGGGGTGCTGATTATGGTGGCGTTTGAGCTGGTGGTGGATTTGGTTTATCCCCAAACGGCCGTTTCTTGGCTCCACGTCCTCTGCACCCTCATCCTCGGCTGGCTCGTCAGCTTTGGCTTCCGCTTCTTGGTCAACCTCGCCTCCTTTTGGTCACCTGATGCGCGGGGTATGGGTCGTTTTGCTTTTTTGTCCGCCACCTTTTTCTGCGGCCAGCTCATGCCCATCCGCTTTTTCCCCGACTGGCTGCAAGGGTGGCTGCAATTCACCCCGTTTCCGGCCATGTTCAACACGACCATTGAAATTTATTTGGGGACGCTGACGGGAACGGCCGTTTACCTGGCTCTGCTCAACCAACTGCTGTGGGCAATTGGGCTGCTGCTGGTTGGGCAATGGGTGCTGCAAACGGCCGTTCGTCGCCTCGTCATTCAAGGAGGGTAACATGAACCATGCACTCACCATCTACTGGCGGCTGCTCGGCGTGCAGCTACGCAGCCAACTGCAATATCGCCTCGCCTTCTTCTTCGACGTTGTTGCCATGAGCAGCACCATCTTCCTCGAATTCGCCTCGCTCGCCCTCGTCTTCCAGCGGTTCGAGACGCTCGGCGGCTGGACGCTGGGCGAAGTCGCCTTTCTCTACGGGCTGGAAGAGCTGTCCTTCGGCATCATGGACATGGTGTTTAGCGGCTTCGACCCCAGCTACTTTGGGCAAGAAATCCGGCGCGGCAGCTTCGACCAGCTTTTGCTGCGCCCCCTCAACCTCACCATGCAGGTTTTTGGCTCCAAATTTGTCTTGCGGCGGCTGGGCAAAATAGGGATGGGACTGGCCGTCTTTCTCTACGCCCAAACGCTCATCACCGTCACCTGGACACCCGCCAAACTGCTCTACCTCCCCTTCGTCGTCTTCGGCATGGTTTGCTTCTTTGGCGGGCTATTCATCGCCGGAGCCACCATCACCTTTTGGACGGTCGAGTCCATTGAGGTGATGAACATCTTCACCTATGGCGGCGGCTACCTCATTGCCCACCCCATGCACATCTACCAAACGTGGCTGCGCCGCCTCTTCACCTACGTTGTGCCAGCCATCTTTCTCAACTATTACCCGGCACTCTATTTTTTGAACAAACCCGACCCATTCAACTTCCCTGCCATCGCCCCCTTTGTCGCGCCGCTGGTGGGCATCCTGGCGCTGCTGGCCTCGCTCGCCTTCTGGCACTTCGGCATCCGCTTCTACCAAAGCACGGGGAATTAAGAAGTATGGACAGGATTAACAGGATTGACAGGATTTCAAGCACCATCATCCTGTTAATCCTGTAAATCCTGTCAAAAAATTCCGAGGAACTATGATTACGGTACAAAATTTGCAAAAACATTTTAAGCTGAACAAACAATATCGCGGGGCGTGGGGCAGCGTGCGGACGCTGTTCTCACGGGAGTATGAGGTGGTGAAAGCAGTGGATGACATTAGCTTTGAGGTGGCGCGGGGAGAGTTGGTGGGGTACTTGGGGCCAAACGGGGCGGGTAAATCCACCACGATTAAAATGCTGACTGGGCTGCTGGTGCCGTCGGGGGGGGAGTTGGCGGTTAACGGCCGTTTACCCTGGCGCGACCGACAAGCCTACGTCGCCCGCATCGGAGCCGTCTTCGGCCAGCGCACCACCCTCTGGTGGGATCTGCCCGTCATCGAATCACTGGAATTGCTACAGCATATTTATCACGTGCCAAACGGCCGTTTTCGCCAAAACCTCGCCGACTTTGAAACCATGCTCGAACTCAAACCCTTCCTCAACACCCCCGTCCGCTCCCTCTCGCTGGGGCAGCGGATGCGTGCCGATCTCTGTGCCGCCCTCCTCCACGACCCCGATCTCCTTTTTCTCGATGAACCCACCATCGGCCTCGATGTGGTAGCCAAAGAGCGCATCCGCCAATTTATCCGCCACGTCAACCGCGAGCGCGGCACCACGGTGCTGCTCACCACCCACGACCTCAGCGATGTGCAAAAGCTGTGCGACCGGGTTCTCATCATTGACCGGGGCAAGCTGCTCTACGACGGCTCGCTCGACGCGCTGCAAACTCGCTTTGGCGGCCGGCGCGAACTGGTGGTGGACTTGGCCGAACCCTACAGCGATGTTTCAGTGGCAGGGGCCACGGTGGTGGCGCGGGAAAACGGCCGTGTCACCTACCAGTTTACCCGTGAGGAAATAGGCGCGTCGGAATTAATCGGCCGTTTGTCCCAACGTTTCCGCATCCAGGATTTGGCCGTGCGTGAACCCGACATTGAAGCTACCGTGCGCCGCATTTATGAGGAGCGACTTTTGGAAAATTGAAACCCGTTTTTTAACGTTGAGGCAGTACAATAGCCCTATGACCTTGGTACCAAACGGCAGGTTAGCGTGATGAGTTGGCAAAAGTGGTCTCCCACCACTCGTTTCATGCTGCTAATAAGCCTGACCGTCATCGGGCTGATTGTGTTGTTAACAACGCTCAACACGCAGCGGGCCATTAGCAGCTATCGAAAAGAAGTCGAAAAGCAGGCGGCACTGATGCTGTCTGGTCACTCCCTGGCTGCCTCCGAAATGTACCGCACCAATGACGATTCGCGCTTGGATTTGCTGACAGAGAATTTGCGCCACAACGCCAAGGTGCAGGCCGTTCGTTTTTATGATGAAACGGGCGCGGTGACGGAAGTCACCTCTAGTCCGGCACTGCGGGCGTTGGGGCCCAAAATTATCGCCACGAACAGCATTGTTTATGTCTGGCAGGCTGATTCGCTGCTGGCCGGCTGTCCGCTACGAGACAATGGGCAGATAGTGGGAGCCATTAGCCTGGAACTTGCCACGACGGAGATGCAGGAGCAGATAACGGCCGTTCGTCAACAAGGACTCCAACTGGCATTTATCGCCATTGTCATTGGCGTTGGGGTCACCTGGTTTGCCAACCGGCAGCTTGGCAAAGAGCTGAACAACCGGCAGGCGGTGGAACAGGCACTGCGTGATTCACGGCGAATGCTACAGCGGGTGCTGGACACTGTGCCGGTACGGGTTTTTTGGAAAGACCGCCATCATACCTATCAAGGGTGCAACCAGTATTTCGCCGCCGATATAGGGGTGGCGCATCCGCGTGAGATCATGGGCAAGCGTGATGAGGCGCTGCCGTGGCGTGACCGAGCCGCTTATTTTCATGAGATAGACGGCCGTTTAATGGAAACCGACACCACCTCCCACGCCGTCAACCATTACAAGCTCCCTAACGGCAAACACGCCTGGCTCGACACCTACATGGCTCCCCTCCACGACGATACCGGCCAGGTGATCGGCATTTTGGGCACTTATCTTGACATTACCGAGCAGCGGCAAGCCGAAGAGAGCTTGCGTAAAACACAGCAACGCTACCAATCGCTGTTTTCCCACACTACCAACGCTGTTTTCCTGTTTGATTTCAACTTTGTCTTTCTGGATGTTAATCAGCAGGCGGCCGACCTCTTGGGCTACACCCTTGACGAGTTGGTCAACATGCCAGTTGACCGTATCATTGCCCCAGGCGACATGGACGATTCGCAAAATCAGCGCCAGGCTTTGCTTGACGGCCGGCCGATACCCGCCTACGAACGCTGGCTCATCTGCAAAGATGGGCAACTGGTGCCCGTCGAAATCAACGTTTCGCTCGTTTATGATGAAAACGGCGACCCCTCCCACATTCAAAGCATTGTCCACGACATTTCCGACCGCAAGCAGGCCGAGCAAACATTGCGTAACAGCGAACGCCGCTTCCGCGCCCTCATCGAAAACGGCTATGACACCGTGGCATTGGTAAACAAAGACGGCACCATTACCTACACCAGCCCTGTCACCACCCGGCTGCTTGGCTACACCGTTGAAGAATATGTGGGGCACGCCATTGGCGACCTTGTTCATCCGGCAGATAAAGAGCCTGGCTCCATTGTAGATAAGCTGCGCCACCCCACCCAAATCGAAGCAGCGGCCTACACGGTGCGCGTGCGGCACCAAGACGGTTCCTGGCGCTGGGTGGAGGCGATTGCCACCAATATGTTTGCCGACCCAAGCGTGGGAGCCATGGTTATCAACTTCCGCGATGTGACTGCCCGGCAGGAAGCCGAAGAAGCACTGCGGCAAACGCAAAAGCTAGAAAGCCTGGGCATCATGTCGGGCGGCATTGCCCATGATTTTAACAACCTGCTAACGGCGATGTTGGCACAGTCGTCGCTGCTACAAACCAAAATTGCGGTCACCGACCCGGCACGCAAACACGTAGACCGCATTGTTAAGGCAGCAGACCGAGCGGCCAACCTGACGCAGCAGCTTTTGGCCTATTCCGGGCGCGGTCAGTTTGATATTCAGCCCATTAATTTGAATCAGGTCATTGAGGACAACCTGCATTTGTTTGAGGTTGCCATCCCCAAAAACGTACAGGTGGTGCTGCAATTGACGCCAACTTTGCCGCTGGTAGAGGGTGACCCAGGGCAAATTCAGCAGGTGGTGATGAATTTGATCATCAACGCCGCCGAAGCCATGAACGGCCGTAATGGGCGCATCCACATCCAAACCAGCTACGAGCCAATTTCATCCCCGCACCGCGTTGCCGTCTCCTATACCGATGGCTTGCTGCCCACACACCAGTATGTGGCGCTAACCATTCATGATGATGGCATTGGGATGGATGAGCAAACGCTGGCAAAAATTTTTGACCCGTTTTTTACCACCAAGGCAACCGGGCGGGGGCTGGGGCTGGCGGCGGCACTGGGCATTGTGCGTAGCCACAAAGGTGGGCTACAAGTGTTCAGCACGTTGGGAAGCGGCACCACGTTTAAACTGTATTTCCCGGCCAGCGTAAGCCTGGCAACGAATGGGCGGCAACCTGTTCTGCCCTCCACAACGGGGATGAAACAAGGCACGGTCTTGGTTATTGATGATGAGGAGGGGGTGCGGGAGTCGGCGGGGGATATTTTGGAGACGGTGGGGTGGCGGGTATTAACGGCCGTTGATGGTCGCAGCGGCATTGAACTGTACCAGGCTCATCACCACGCCATCAGTTTGGTGCTGCTAGATCTCTCCATGCCCGGTCTGAGCGGGCGGGAAACGCTGTCGGAACTGCAAAAAATAGATGCCTCGGTGCGCGTGATCTTGTCTTCGGGCTACAGCGAGGCGGAAGCAGCACAAAGTTTGGGCAAATTGGGAGTCAAAGGGTTCCTGCAAAAACCATACAGCTTGGAACGGCTGGTCGCAGTGATGGAAAGCATCTAGTTCCCCTACTTGACACAACCTGTGATTTGGCAAATAATCTGCTCACTTCAGACCCCTTGGAGGTGAAATGGAAATCTCACTGAACATTAACGGCCGTTTACAAACCCTCGACGCGCACCCCACCGACACCTTGCTCAAGGCACTACGTGGCGCGGGATATTTTAGCGTGCGCTATGGCAGCGACAGCGGCGAAACCGGCGCGGGTGCCGTGCTGGTAGATGGTAAGCTGGTTAGCAGCGAAACGATGCTGGTCGGTCAAGCTGTGGGGCACCACATTGAAACCGTCGAATCGCTTAGCCAGCGGGTGGGGGAACTGCATCCCATCCAAAAAGCATTTATTGAAACCGGAGCCATCCAGTCGGGCTACTCCACCCCGGCCATGATTTTGGCAACCAAGGCCCTGTTGGAGCGCACCCTGCGCCCCACGGAGGGCGAGGTGCGCGAGGCACTTTCCGGCGTGCTGTGCCGTGAGACGGGGTATGTCAAGCCGGTGGAAGCGGTTTTACGTGCCGCCGCTTATCTGCGCGGCGAAGAGGTTGACCCCTACGAAGGGCCTGACATGGTGGATGCCAGCTACTTTGTCGAAATGCCCCCTAGCGATGACGAGCCGCCCACGCCGGAACTGGCGGGTGGTGGCAACGGGGGGGGCGTGCAGATACAGACAAAGCCGCAGACCGATATTTTGTTGAAGAGCAATATCCCGGAAACGGCCGTTGTGGGTAAACCCGAAACCAAAGTAGATGCCGTCAAACTCGCCAAAGGCAACCCCGCCTTTGTAGACGACATAGATTTGCGCGGGATGCTCCACGCCCGGCTGCTGACCAGCCCCCACGCCCACGCTCGCATCCGCGACATTGACGACAGCGATGCCCTGGCAATGGCCGGTGTTCGCGCCGTCATCCATTACAAAAACATCGAGCGCGTCAAATATGCTTCCGGCGGCCAAAGCTACCCCAACCCACCGCCGCACGACCAGGTGAGCTTTGACAACAAGGTGCGCTATGTGGGCGACCGCGTCGCGGCCGTAGCTGCCGACACCCCCGAAATTGCCGAAGCCGCGCTCAAGCTCATTCGGGTAGATTACGACGTTTTGCCCGCTGTTTTTGATGAAGTCGAGGCGATGAAACCCGGTGCGCCCGTCATCCACGACGAGGACGACACTGAGGACATCCACGATGCCGGCCGCAACGTTGTGCACCACATCCATGCCGAAGTAGGCAGCGTGGAGCAGGGCTATGCCGAAGCCGACCACGTTTTTGAACACAGCTACTACGTCCATCAGGTGCAGCAGGTGCCGATTGAACCCCACATTGCCATTAGCTGGTGGGACAGCGACGAGCGGCTGGTGGTGCGAACCTCCACTCAGGTGCCGTTCCACGCCCGCCGCATGATTGCGCCGCTGCTGGGGCTACCGGTGCGCCGCATTCGCGTCATCAAGCCGCGCATTGGCGGTGGTTTTGGCGTGAAGCAAGAGGTGCTGATTGAGGATATTGTCGGTCATTTGACCATGAAAACCGGCCGGCCGGTGCGCCTGGAACTCAATCGCTCCGAAGAGTTTCGCAGCAGCCGCACCCGCCACCCACAAACCATCACCTGGAAAACAGGTGTCATGGCCGACGGCACGCTCCACAGCATGAGGATGACGGTGGTTGCCAACACCGGGGCGTATGGCACACACGGGCTGACGGTGCAAACCGTGACCGGTCTGCGCGGTCTCAGCAGCTACAACTGCACCCATCGCAAATTTGATTGCCATGTGGTCTATACTAACCTGCCGGTGCCGGGGGCGTATCGCGGCTACGGCGGGCCACAGGCATTGTTCTCGCTAGAAAGCCACATGGACGAAATTGCCCACGCGCTGGGGATGGATCCGATTGCATTGCGGCGCAAAAATTGGGTGCAGGCGGGTGATGAAATGCCAATTGCACCGCTGCTGGGGGAAGGGGAGAAAGAGACGGTGACGGTTGTGCCGATCATTCAGTCGTGTGGCTTGAACGAATGTTTTGAGCAGGGGATGAAGGCGATTGAATGGGAGCGCAAATTGGAGCCAAACTGGCACACGGTGCCTGGCCAGCCCCACCTGCGGCGTGGGCTAGGGGCAGCGATGTGTATGCACGGCACGGCGATTCCGGGGCTGGACATGGGCGGCGCGAGCGTCAAAATCAATGATGATGGGTCGTTTAATGTGCTGGTAGGGGCGACTGACCTGGGGACGGGTTCGGACACGGCGCTGGCGCAGATTGCGGCGGAGGTGCTGGGGGTGGCGCTGACCGACATTATCATCTATTCGAGCGACACCGATATGACCCCGTTTGACACGGGGGCGTATGCCAGTTCGACGACGTATATTTCGGGAACGGCCGTTCAGCGTGCGTGCCAACAGGTAGCCGACCAAATTCGGGAGCGGGCGGCGTTGATGCTGGGGCTACAGCGGTGGGACGATATTCGGCTGGAAAACAGACATGCGATTGCGCCAAACGGCCGTTCGGTCAGCCTCGAAGCCATCGCCCTGCACTCGCTGCACCAAGACCAGCAGCGGCAAATCATGGCAACCGCCAGCTACGTCAGCATGGATTCGCCGCCACCGTTTGCCGGGCAGTTTGCCGAGGTCGAGGTGGACACCGAAACGGGGCAAGTGACCGTGACCAAGCTGGTGATGGCGGTGGATGCCGGGGTGCCGATTAACCCCATCACCGCCAGCGGACAGGTGGAAGGGGGGATGACGCAGGCGTTGGGGTACGGCCACTGCGAAGAAATGGCCTATGACGAAAACGGCAACCTGGTCAACGATGCCATTGGCCCCTACCACATTTACCGCGCCGACGAAATGCCGTGGCTGAAGGCGATTTTGGTGCAGACCAATGAGCCGACCGGCCCGTTTGGGGCGAAAGCCATTGCCGAAATTCCTAAAGACGGGGTGGCTCCGGCCATTGCCAACGCCGTTTACGATGCCATTGGCGTGCGTCTGCGGCGCATTCCGTTTACCCCTAACCGTGTTTACGCGGCGATGCAGAGCGCGGGTTAAAAAACGTGGTGCGTGGAAGCAGGTTCCACGCACCAACCCCACTTTATACCCATCCCGTCCATCTGGCGTTATAATCGCCGCTGTATGAAACCCAATTACCCAAACCGAATTCCCCTGGCCTACTTGCCGACCCCCATTGATAAGATGGATCGGTTGAGCAGGCATTTAGGTGGGCCAGAGCTATACATCAAACGGGACGACCAAACGGGGCTGGCGACGGGTGGCAACAAGGCTCGCAAGCTCGAATTTCTGTTGGCAGATGCGTTGGCGCAAGGTTGTGACCATTTGGTTACGGCCGGGGCTGCCCAAAGCAACCATTGCCGCCAAACGGCTGCCGCTGCTGCCCGCTGTGGCCTGGGCTGTAGCCTGGTGTTGAGTGGCAAAGCGCCGCGTCAAAAAACGGGCAATGTGCTGCTCGATCTGCTGCTGGGGGCGCATTTGTATTGGACGGGCGGCAAAAGTCGTGCTGACACGATGAAAGATGTGCTGTCGGAACTGCACACGATGGGGCGCAAACCATACCCGATCCCTGTGGGTGGCTCCAACGTCATTGGGGCGACGGGTTACGTGCTGGCAATGGCCGAACTGTTGGAGCAGCTTGAGGCGCAGCGGCTGCATATTGATTTTATTGTCGTAGCCAGCAGCAGCGGTGGCACGCAGGCGGGGATGGTGTTGGGGAAGAAGATTTATGGGCACCGCGCTAACATTTTGGGGATTAGCATTGATCGGCCGGCCGACGAGCTGCAAACCCACGTGGCGGCACTGGCAACGGCAACGGCCACCCATTTGGGGCTGGGCACACTGTCGGTCTCTGACCTGATTGACGTAAATGATGATTATGTGGGCGAGGGGTATGCCGTTGTGGGGGAGGCGGAGCGGGAAGCGGTGCAGATGACGGCGCAGTTTGAGGGGATTTTGCTTGACCCGGTTTACACGGGGCGGGCCATGGCGGGGCTGATTGATTTGATTCGCTGGGGGGCGTTTACGCGGCAGCAAAAAGTGCTGTTTTGGCATACGGGTGGCGCGGCGGCACTGCCAGCCTTTGCTAACCAACTGCTGTAAGTAAGTTCCCATCGGTGAGAACACATCACCACGAATGAAAATCAATTCAAAGATTTCGCAGATTCCACAGACTTATCCGCGTTTGTCCGTGTTCGTCCGCGTCCCATTTTATTACTAGACATTATCGGAATTAACTTTATGTCACGCAAAGGCGCAAAGGCGCAAAGGAAAAAAGCTTGGCACCTTTGCGTCTTCGCGTGAGAAATTCTTATTTCCGATATTCTCTACTGATCAGCCCCGGGGATTGCGCCCAAATGCTGTAAAACGGCCGTTGCTTGCTCTGTCCCGCGGTGTAGTGCCTGCTCAATGCTGCCGCTGCGGGCGTATTCCACCATAAATGCCGCCTGGTAAGCATCGCCGCAGCCGGTGGCATCTATCGGGTTGGCAACGGGGATGGCGGGGTAATGGGTAAAACGGCCGTTTTGCAACCCCACACTCCCATTTGCGCCCAGCGTCACCACCACCAGCCCCCCATAGCTGGCCGAAAACGGCCGTAGCGCCTCAACTGTGGCCTCATCGCCGCTGAGAAACGCCACATCTGCCAGCCGCATAGCGGCAAATAATGGCTCCGGGTTGGCGGCAAACGGCTCCCAGGCATCAAAATCGGTGACCCGCAGCCCGGCAAAGTTGGCGGCCATCAGTTGGTAAAAGATGGGTGACGGGTAGTTGGTGTCAAAAATGGTCATGACCACATCGTGACTCAGGGCATAGGCCAACTCATTTTCGTTGAGGCGCATCCCCGCCAGCACATTGAGGTGAAACCCATCGAGCGGGAAGAGGCGGTCGGCGTTGGGCAGCAGCTCGATGTCACAGGTGGAAGTTGACCCGGCCATCACGCGCACGTGAGCATGGTCAACCCCTTCCCGCGCCAGCAGCGCCAGCGTTCGCTGTCCTGCTTCATCCTGCCCTACTCGGCTAATCAGTGCCGACACGGCAGCACCGCACCGTTTGGCCTGCACCGCAAAGTTCAACGACCTGCCACCGACAAAGGTTTTGTTCTGGTTGAGGTAAATATCAAGGCAAATTTCGCCCACGGAAACGATTTTGGTCATCAAAATTCTCCTTACCGCCAACGCGGGCTAATCGGCGGCCTGTGGGGTGGCGGTGATGGGGGTACCGAGTTGGCGTAAAGAACGGCCGTTTTTCCCCACAAACGCCAAAATAATGCCCCCATTCATCACCAGGGCAAAGGAGACAGAAACGGCCGTTGCCACTGTCCCCGCCACAAAGCCGCCAATCGAAACAAAGCCAAACGTCAGCGTATACAAGCTTTGCACCCGTCCCCGCCAATCATCTTCAGCTTGCAGCAGCACCAATGCCTTCATCGTGGCATCATAAGCCGCCAGCGCCGCCCCCGCTGCAAAAACCAACAGCAGCGATAGCTCATACCAGCGGGATAGCCCAAACAGCATCAGGAAAAACCCTGCGCCGACTACGGTTGAAACCAGCAAATACCCTTTGTGCTCATAATCCCCCAAGGCTGCTATGCCCAAGTTGCTTAACATCGCCCCGATGCCCCGCGCCGACGACAGTGCTCCCAGCCCCGCTGCCCCCAGCCCCAACACGTCGCGGGCAATTACGGGCAGCATGACGTGGTGGGAAAAGCCAAACGTTTCGATAAACAGGCTCAACAGCAGCAGGCGCAGCAGTTCCTGGTTGCCCGATGCGTAGCGTACACCAGCGACGGCGGCTTGCAGCAGCGGCTCGCTGCGGGTGGCGGCGGTGAATGAGCCGCCCACCAGCAAAATAGAGACAATACCGGCCGTTCCAGCGATAGCGGCAAAAAACAGCCCACTCGCTTCACCATACTGCTCTACCAGCACGCCGGTAACGGCTGAACCCACTACCAAAGCCAGGTTGAATCCCAGCCCTAGTGCGGCACTGGCGTTGAGGATGCGCTGGGCACCAACGAGTTGGTAGGTCATGGTGTTGAAGGCGGGGGCACGAACGGCCGTTAATCCCCCCTGTACCACACCGGCCAGCAGCAAATGCCACAGCATTACCCTCCCGCTCAACAGCAGCAGCCCCAACCCCAGCGGCAGCAGCATGTTGCCCACCTGCACCAGCAGCAGCACCCGCCGTTTATCGTACCGATCCAGTACCACCCCGGCAAACAAACTAAACAAGACTTGGGCTACCCCTCGGCCGGCGGCCACCACCCCCACCCAAAATGGCGAATCAGTTAGCTCCAGCACCAGCCACCCCAGCGTCAAATCGCTCGCCATCATGCTCATAAAGCCAAAATTCGAGCCAAGCCACAGCCAGCGAAACGCCGGCAGCTTAAACGCCAGCATAATACGAGAAATTACATGTTTCATTTCCCCTCAGGAGGGTCGGCGTTAACATAACGACAACTTATGGGTCTCGTGCTTGAGATTTGCTATTACGAACACGTTGCAGAGCACGAGCGTTGATCACAATGTAAGTCAGCGTGTTCAAATTAACAACTGAATGACCAGTACGCACTTTGGGTCGCTCAATGCCGTACTCTTTAGCTTGGCTGTTGATACGTTCAGCAGCCGTGCGTTGTTTGTAAAGCTGCTTGTACGTTTCCGATTGACGATTAATCTGAACACGCATCCAACCACCCGCTTCAATATTGATGTGCTTGATACAGCCAATCCCTTTAGCAAATTGCTCATGGGTACAAATCTCAGCCGTCTTGGTGGGAAACAACTTGGGACAACGCAAAAGCTGTGCCCGATACCCATTGGAATGGTTGTATTCATAGGAAGGAACCATCTCTAAACCCTGTGAGCATAGATGGAACCCGCTTGCCCCCAACTTCGGTTGCGGATGCCCACGCAAATTGAGTGGAATAGCAGCCAAGCCACCTTCTTCGGCAAAGGGCTGGTAGATATGCCAAGCATCGAAAGCGGCATCAGCGGCAAAGAAACGAGGGCGAAAACCGATTGTTTCGACCAAACGGGCATACAAAGGGGCAAAATACGTGGAATCTGCTTCGTTAAAAGGCAAGGTATACTCAGCCAAAACAACATCGCCATATTGTGGATGAGTCGCGGCCATGATACCTGTACCATATCCCCAAAGGTATTCCTTCTTGACCTTGGTCTGTTTCTCACTTTCATCATCCTGGTTCTGGCTGCGTTTGACACCTAGGCGGCAATCCGGGTCGCCGCTTGGCTGCTTCTCCGGGTCATAGCGGTTGGTGACATACTCCCGTGGGTTGTTTTCTTTAACCCATGCGTAAATATGCTTCGTGTCGATAACCGGCGTATCTCCCAACCCTGGAATTTCAGCCTGGAGGTCGTGGACGGTTGCTCTGAACAGAGCTTGGAGGAGGGTATTATCCATCATTTGCTGTTTGTGTCTGAGCCAACGGTCACACGGAACAGTTTTCTCGACATCGAAGCCATAGGGTTGGGCATTATCTGGCACCGGATGAAAGCCCAGTTCCAATACCAGCAACGGATGTTTGAGCAGAAAGCGGCGCAGGTCAGTGATATAGTCGAATTTCTCGCATTTCTTGACCAGCAACGCTTTCACATACGCCTTTTCTGGATGGGGGCGTGAACCGGGCCAGGGTTGGGCGTCATCTCGTTCGGGTATCTGGTTCCAATCGAGTAAGGCGAAAAAAGGCGCGATACGCCTGGATAACTGGGTCGTAGCTCATCAATTGGTCGATGATTGATTGTTCAAGTGCATGATTAGACGTTATCATTAGGTTGCTCCTGTTCAGGTTGGTTTGTAGATATTTCCCAGTCTGAATGGGAGCAACCATTTTGACAAGTTTTGTTACTTTATGTTAAAGCCGACCCTCCCTCAGTAAAGGGAGATTGGCGATTAGAGATTGGAGATTATGGACCTTCACCAATCTCCAATCTCCTAATCTCCCATCTCTAATCCCTACACAATCTCCAACACATCTCGCTCCGGCAGCGGTGTCAATGGCTGCGATGGCAGCGTTTGGTACCAATACGCCACCGACGCAATATCATCTTGCAGCGGCAAATACCGCCGATCTTGCCGCCACCCCAGCGCCTGAATCGTCACCCGCAAATCCTGCTTAAACCGAATCGGGTCAGTAATGTGCCAGCGATACAGCCCAAACCGCGTTTGCGACTGATACACCCCATCCGGTCGCAACACCTGCGGCATTCCTGCATAGGGCGTGGAAAACTCCTGATACTGCTTTGTCTCCTTGTTCTCGAAATTATAGGAGCCGCAAAAATAATCCTCCGTTCCCGTGCCGCAAATCGTAGGAAATTCTTCATCCCCATCCATAAAAAATTTAATCTCCCCTTCACCCCACCAGCCGCTGTTGTTCACCCCCCACGCCATGTATGTCCCTACATACCGTCCTTCACCCTGCACCCCGTCCAAAATCGTGTACACATCCTTGTATGGCAGTGGATTTGTGCGACGAAATTGGGCGTGGAAATAGGCGGCATTATCTGGCACAGCCCCCAGCGCGTAGTTAATCTGGTAATATAGCGTCATCGCCTCATCCCCCATATTCTCAAAGGTGATGCGGCAGCGGCGGCGAAACGGCATCGGCCAGTAGCAGTTAAAGGCACTGCCGGGGTTGACACACACCGCCAGCGACGACACTGGGGCAAAGTTTCCCCAACCGCAGGCAAAAAAGTCACCCACCGGGCATTCCACCGCCGGATGTTCCTGGTCATCCCAATAAATTCGCAAAATGCAAAAACGCCAAATGCCGGTCGGGGTCATCCATATCTGCTCAATCGTTCCTGGCCCTTCAATATCCGCCAGCTCAAACGTACTCCCGGCCGCAATTCGCACCGAGGGCGACACCTTCCACCCTTGCCCCAGCCCCAGCGCGTGAACCGCCCCCGTTCC
Organism: Ardenticatenaceae bacterium; assembly: GCA_020634215.1. Taxonomy (GTDB): domain Bacteria; phylum Chloroflexota; class Anaerolineae; order Promineifilales; family Promineifilaceae; genus JACKCD01. The sequence continues at coordinate 16,832 of JACKCD010000020.1, forward strand.
CTCGGTTGCCATTCCCCCCTGTCCCTTTGCCCCTGTAAAATTCTCTGGGCTAATCGAGCGCGACACCGCTTGATCCAAATTACACAACTGCATCAAATTCATAACACCCTCCAGAATTGAGAATGAGGAATGGAAAATCGAGAATACACCATTAACCATTCTCAATTTCCATTTCCAATCTTTCCTTGCTTAATACAGGTTTGTCGTTAATGACTCAGTTTTCGGCCAAAACGTGTCATTTCGACGAGTCTTCGAGGAGAAATCCAGTTTCCCTTTGCCAATAAGAATTGGATTTCTCGGAGGACCTTGAAATGACACCTGTATACCTTGCTTTCTTATGGTATTAGTTGTAACGGAAATACTCAAGAATGCCATGATTACAATCCCTTTTCCCCTCTTTTACCCATCGCTATACTCACCCTATCTTTTAACCAAATTGGAGACAACATGGGACGCATACGCACAAGAAAACGGCCGCGCCAGGATGAAGGCCATGCTGATGAACAGGTTGCCCGCATCACGCAGCCGCTGTGGAATTTACCCCCCTACGAAATTGCCACGGCCGAACAACTCCAGCTTATCCACGACAAATCCATGCAAATTCTGGAAGAGGCCGGCATTGCCTTTTACTACGAACCCGCTTTAGAAATCCTTCGCACCCACGGGGTGAAGGTGGTGGATGAAGTGGCCTATTTCGACCGCCACATGGTGCAGGAATATTTAGCCAAAGCCCCTGCCCAATTTACCTGGTCGGCCCGCAACCCGGAACGGGATGTAATCATTGGTGGCAACCACGTCTGTTTTGCCCCTGTTGTTGGCCCCCCCTATGTCATTGACCGTGACCGGGGTCGCCGCAGCAGCACCCACCAAGACCTGATTAACTTTCTCAAGCTAACGCAAATGTCGCCCTATATGCACAGCAGCGGTGCCGAAATCGTCGTTTCCGGCGACATCCCCATCGAATACCGTCACTTGGAGCTGATGCGTGCCCATTTTCTTTACAGCGACAAACCAATGATGGGGGTCTACCATACGGGTGCCACCGGGCAAGACAGCATCGACCTTGCCAACATTGTTTTTGGCAAGGAGGCAATGGCGCAAAAGCATTATCTCCACTGCATTGTCAACGTCAGCAGCCCGCGCCGCCTTGATGACCGGATGTTGAGCCTGCTTATTGCCTATGCCAGCCAGAACCAGATTATCAACGTCACCCCGTTTATTTTGTCGGGGGCGATGGGGCCGGTTTCGATTTTGGGGACGGTGGCGCAGCTAAATGCGGAGGCGTTGGCGGGGATTGTGTTTGCCCAGATGGTGCGCCCCGGCACGCCGTGTGTCTACGGCTCGTTTCAGGCGATTATTGATTTGCAAAGCGGGGCACCGGTGTTTGGGGCACCGGAAAGCCAGCTTGCGCTGTATCTTAGTGGGCAACTGGCGCGGCATTATGGGCTGCCGTTTCGGGCGGCGGGGGCGTATGCCAGCTCGAAGCTGATTGATGCTCAGGGAGCGTATGAGAGTGTGATGGCGATGCTGCCGTCGCTGTTTGTGCAGCCGAACTTTGTGCTACATGCGGCTGGCTGGCTGGAGGCGGGATTAACGGCCGGTTATGAAAAATTCGTGCTGGACTGCGAACTGCTGGGGATGTACCATACCTACATGCGTGGCTTGAACTGGGATGATGATGAGTGGGCGATGGAAGCCATTTTGCACGAAGTACCGCCGGGCGGCCATCACCTTGGTACCAGCCACACCATGCGCCATTTTCGCACTGCTTTTTACCGCGCTGGGCTGTTTGATTATGATTCGGGCGAAGCGTGGCTGGCAAACGGTGGCGTAGATTCCTATGAGCGGGCAAGCCGTAAGGTGAAGCAGCTTTTGCGTGAGTACGAGCAACCCGCGCTTGATCCGGCCATTGATGAAGCCGTGCAAAGCCACATTGAGCGACGCAAGCAAGAGCTAACATAGGGTCGCTGTTATTTGAAGTGTAATCTACCTTTGTTATCGTTATTGTTTGCAAACCAGACCTTGTCTTTAGGGTAAACAGATTTTGAAACGTTTGGATAGACCAACATTAGCGGGCATGATCAATCTGCCATTTTTGAACCAGATACCCTATGTAGTTGGTTTATTCGCCGCCTATGTACTAATTAGTTTCCTGGCTTACCGTTTGCGTGGCTCCACACCAACGTATGAACAAATTGATGCCGCCAGTTTTTTGCTATTGGTGCCTTTTTTTGTTGCGTCATCGTTGTTTGGCTGGAGAGCGGCCGTTTTCGCTAGTTTTATCATTCCCTTTGCCCGCGTGTTGCTGCTACTGCTGCTGGGCATTGCTGTGCGGCGGCCGGAGCAGTTTGTGCTGCTGGCGTATTTGCTCATTTCGATGATTGGTATTTTGGTGGGGGGGCTACGGGAGATTAACCTGCGTTTTCAGCGTGAGCTGGAGCGGCGGGTGCAAACGGAGCAAGAACTGCGGCAGCGTCAAGCGGAGTTGACCGTGGCAAAGAACAAGGCAGAGGCGGCAAACCGCGCCAAAAGCAGCTTTTTAGCCAACATGAGCCATGAGTTACGCACGCCACTTTCGGCTATCATCGGATATACAGAGCTGATTCATGAGGAGTCTTTGGCGGCTGGTTATATCAGAATTGTCCCGCGTTTGGAAAATATTGGGATTGCGGCGAATCAGCTTTTGGCGTTGATTAGCAATGTGCTAGATTTGTCCAAGATTGAAGCGGGCAAGATGGAGTTGGATTGGGAAGCGGTTGATTTAGCCAAGCTGGTGCAGGAGGTTGTGACCACCATCACACCGCTAATGACGTTGCAGGAAAACCAGCTTGTGGTGGAGAACAAGGCCACGACACCTGTGATCATGGCCGATTTGACCAAGTTGCGGCAAATTTTGCTGAATTTGCTGAATAATGCGGCCAAATTTACCGAAGATGGGGTGGTGACGCTGGTGGTGGAGGAAGAAACGGCCGTTTCTCCCCCCCATTTCACCTTTGCCATCAGCGACACCGGCATCGGCATGACACCCGGCCAGCTAGATGAGTTGTTTCAACCTTTTCAACAAGCCGACTCCTCATTTACCCGCAAATTTGAAGGCACCGGCCTCGGCCTCGCCATCAGCCAAAGCCTGGCGCAAATGATGGGCGGTCGTATTACCGTGCAAAGCCAGGCCGGTGTCGGCTCCCAATTTACCCTCATCCTGCCGCAAACGAATGGGGAATTGGAAATGGAGAATTGAGAATTGGGAATGACGCATTCACCATTCCCAATTTTTAGTTCCCAATTCTCCATTTTCTTACAGGTTGCCCACCATCTTGCGCGGCACCACCACTTCGTCAAACTCCTCAGCCGACAAATAGCCCAAGGCCAGCGTGGCTTCCTTCAGCGTTGTTCCCTCACGGTGCGCCTTTTGGGCAATTTCAGCCGCCTTGTAATAGCCAATCCGCGTATTGAGCGCAGTCACCAGCATCAGGCTTTTGTTGACCAGTTCGTCAATCCGCCCCAAATTTGGCTCAATGCCAACGGCGCAGTTGTCGTTGAAGCTTTGGCAGGCATCACCCAGCAGTTGGGCACTGAGCAGCACGTTGTAGGCCATGACCGGCTTGAAAACATTGAGCTGGAAGTGACCATGCGTACCTGCCACAGAAACGGCCGTATCGTTGCCAATCACCTGGGCACAGACCATCGTCAAGGCTTCACACTGCGTCGGGTTGACCTTACCCGGCATAATCGAGCTACCCGGCTCATTTTCCGGCAAAATAATTTCACCAATGCCGGTGCGTGGCCCGCTTGCCAACAGGCGAATATTGTTGCCGATGTGCATCAAGCTTACTGCCAACCGCTTCAAGCTGCCGCTAATTTCCACCATTGAGTCATGGGCACTGAGAGCTTCAAATTTGTTGTCGGCAGTGATGAAGGGATGGCCGGATAATTCGGCGATTTGGGTGGCAACGGCTTTGTCGTAGCCAGGAGGGGTGTTGAGGCCAGTGCCAACGGCCGTTCCTCCCAACGCCAACTCCCGCACCCGCTGCAAACTATCCCGCACCGCCGCCATGCTCTTTGCCAACTGCGTCGCATAACCGCCAAACTCCTGTCCCAGCGTCAGCGGCGTGGCATCCATCAAATGGGTGCGCCCCGTTTTGACAATCTGCATAAACGCTGTTGACTTGGCCGCCAACGTGTCGTGCAAAAGCTGCACCTTGGGCAGCGTTTCATCCACAATTTTGCTGTAGGTGGCAATGTGCATCGCTGTGGGAAAAGTGTCGTTGGAGCTTTGGCTTTTGTTGACATCATCATTGGCTTTCACCAGCTTTTCGTGGCGAAAGTCTGCACCCAAAATTTCGGTAGCACGGTTGGCAATCACTTCATTGAGGTTCATGTTACTTTGCGTGCCCGACCCCGTTTGCCACACCACCAGCGGAAACTGGTCATCGAGCTTGCCCGCCAAAATTTCGTCACACGCCTCGGCAATGGCGTTGGCTTTTTCTGTGGAAAAGTTTGCCAGCTCCACGTTGGTCAATGCTGCCGCCTTCTTCAAAATGGCAAACGCCCGCACAATTTCAATCGGCATCCGCTGCCCACCAATGCGGAAGTTTTCCAGGCTGCGCTGGGTTTGGGCACCCCAATATTTATCGTCAGGTACCTGAATTTCGCCCATTGTGTCTTTTTCAATTCTATAGTTCATGCAACACCTCGTTTTTTGATAGGATTTACAGGATGAAGTTGCGTGCAAATCCTGCTGAATTGTTTTGGCTATCGGCTTAGACGTATCTATTGTACCGCAAGGGGCAAACGGCCGTTAATGCTTTCTGCTAAACTGCGATTGCCCTGCTCGGTGAGCGGGGGAGCATTTCAGTTTTGGGGCATTGATAAACTCACCTCTCCGCAAGCCAATTTCTCAGCCAAGAATTGTCATTTCGACCCTTCGGCAGCCTCAGGGCAGGCTCATGTCTTCGAGGAGAAATCCTGCTCAAATGGCGGCTATGAGAACGGGATTTCTCGGAGGACCTCGAAATGACACTGGATTTCCCATCTACGCAGTTAAAGATTAGGTCAAACTTGTTAAGTTTGCCCCCAAACTGAAATACACCCGTGAGCGGTAAATGGTTGACAGAGTGTCGTAAGTTCTCCACAATTCAGCCCATGCGAACAAGAATCGGGTATTTATTTGGTTGCTTGCTGTTGAGTTTTTTGCTGGGTTGCCAACAGGTGGGAGCAAAAGATAGCGCGTCGGGGGAAGAAACGGCCGTTTCTTCCCCCACAATTACATCCCTATTACCTACTGCTACCCCCCTTGTCGTTGCTGCTGCCTCCCAAGCAACCGCCTACCCCGCGCCGGAACTGCCCACAGCCTACCCCAGCCAGCCAACCTTTCAGGTGCAAATTCAGCCGGCCGCTACCCCATTGCCCGCGTCAGCAGTTCCCGTTTACGGCTATCGCATCCTGAACGAATATCCCCACGACTCAGCCGCCTTTACGCAAGGACTAATCTACATCGGCGACGATATTTTGCTGGAAGGAACGGGGCAGCGTGGTGCCTCATCACTGCGGCGCGTGGTTTTGCCAACGGGGGAAGTGGTGCAGCAGCATGATTTGGCGCAGGAATTTTTTGGCGAAGGAATTGCGCTGTGGCAAGACAAGATCATTCAGCTTACATGGCAGTCGCAAACCGGGTTTGTTTATGATGCTACCAGCTTTGCCGAGCTTGCCCGCTTTCGCTACCCCACCGAGGGGTGGGGGATTACCCACGACGGCACGAAGCTGATTATGAGCGATGGCAGTGATACGCTCTATTTTTGGAACCCGGAGACGCTGGCAGAAACGGGGCGGGTGGCGGTGTTTGACGATAATGGGCCGGTCGTGCGGCTGAATGAGCTGGAATATATCAATGGAGAGGTGTGGGCCAACATTTGGCAGACGGACAGGATTGCCCGTATTGACCCGGCTACGGGCGCGGTGGTGGGCTGGGTTGATCTGACCGGTCTCCTGAGTGCGGCCGACCGGCAGCAGCGGGTGGATGTGCTGAATGGGATTGCCTGGGATGAGGAAAACGGCCGTTTATTTGTCACCGGCAAATGGTGGCCCAAGCTGTTTGAAATCGAACTGGTGACGGATCTAAGTGACAATCAATCGGACGCAGATTTGCCTGATTATCAGGAAGATCAGGTCAATCTGCGTCCTATTTTCTTACCACCGACCGATCCGAAACCCATTCAGCATAGGGAGCCATTGTCAAATGAGCGAGAGCGAGTAGAACAGAATCATAGTTGACGCGCCACCCGGCGAAATCGGCCCAGGTGCGGTTGCGGTCAGCGTAGAGCGGCACGCCCTGCGCTTCCAGCGTGGCGCACAGCGCATCATACTCCTCGCGGCTGATGCTGATGGGGTCGGTGGGGGCGGGGTTGTCGTTGTAGGGGATGCCAAAGAAACCGGCGATGTGGCGCAGGGTGATAAAGCCGGAGCGAATGCAGAAGGCGGCCTGTGGCGTGTATTCGGTGTCTACGGTGGAGAGAATAAAGGCGGCAGAGTCGAGTGCGTTGCCAGCCGCTACCACCCAAGAGCGGTCGGGACGAGGGGAGCGGAAAAAGGCGAGCGGAGCCAGAGAAGTATGGCTTTCTTCCAACTCAGCAAACCACGTTTGCCACCCCAACCACACATCGCGCAGCCGGTGGAGTTCGTTGGTGCGGTGGGAGCGGGCGATCATTTCAGCCACGGAGGGAGGCGACCCGGCGCGGGTTTCCCACATAGCAACGGCCGTTTCTCGTTTGGCAAAGGCGGCATACATCGTGGGCAAATAGGCAATCAGCAGCGCCACCAAGATCAGCCCAATCATCGCCTCGGAAAACTCAACCGCCTTGAACAGCCAGCCGTCATGTGAAGCATAGCCCAAGGTGAGGAGTGAGGAGCCGCTGAGGGTGAAAACGGCCGTTAATGGCTGCGGCTCCAGCCCCCAAAAGATGCCCATATACCCTACCAACACCAAGACCAGCAGTACCACCGGCAGCACAAACAGCGTCAGCGGCGCAAACATCGCCATGATTTGGTCGCGCTGTTCATAGCCGGCGCGGCGACCACGCAGCATAAAAAAAGTGCCGACAGCCTGAAAGACAAGCCGCGTGAGCCAAACGTTAACCCCACGTGGCAAAATAAACGTTTTGATGGCTGAATTGAGCGTAAACCCAACCAACAAGACACCCATTACGCAGACCAATAATCGCAAGCTGATGAAAAACATGCCTACCATAGAATTCTGTGTCAACATCGCTGCTGGCATCGCAGAAGAAAAGTAGGGTGTGGGGAGTAGGGTGTATGAACCTTCATCACTCCCCACTCCCCACTCCCCACTCCCTACGCCGCCCGCCTCTCCACCGCCGCAATTGCCGCCCGCCCCACCAATTCCAGTGCCGTGTCCCCCGCCGGGGGCTGCATTGCTCCCGCCCGCACATCGCGGAAAAACCGTTCCAGCGGCAGAGCCTTGGTGATGGAGGTTCCCCCAGCAATTTGCAGTGCCTGATCCGTCACCTTGTTGGCCGTTTCCGTCACCACCGTTTTTGCCGCCGCAATCCGCGCCACCATCTGCGGCCGATCCTCATCCCGCTCTGTCCACTCCGCCGCCACCTCAAACAGCAGCGCCCGCGCCGCCTGTAGGGCGATGTCAATCTCCCCAATTTGCCGCTGGATTTTGGGCAGCATGGCGATGGGTTTGCCCAGTGCCGTCGGCACCCGTTCCAGGGCGTAGCGGATGACGTGGTGACGAGCCGCCATGGCCGCTCCCAGGTAGATGGTGGACATGACCAGCGGGAACCAGACGTTGGCCGCCGGTTTGCTTTCCCCACGCCCAATCAGGTACTCATCGGGGATGTGGACATTTTCAAAAAAGACATCGTGGCTGTCGCTGGCGCGTAGGCTGAGTGAATCGCTCCACGTTTCTTCCCAGCGCACGCCCGGCATCTCTTGCCGCACCAGCACGTCCCCCACTTCCCCTTCCACAGCCACGCGGACAAGCATGTGGGTGAGGTGGATGCCGCCGGTTGACCACGTTTTGTGACCGTTGACCAGCCAGCCGCCGTCGGGATGGCGGCTGGCGGTTGAGGCGGGCAAGCCGCCACGCGACGGGCTGCCCATCGCCGGTTCGCTGGCGATGGCGTTGAAAATGGCTCCTTGCGCCGCCTCGCGGCAAAATTGGGCGTAGGTTTCTTCGCGCCAACTGCGCGTTTCCCGCTGGTGGCCGAAGACGTGCATTTGCATCCCCACCACCATGGCGGTGGAGGTGCTGCCCTGTGAAAGCTCCAAATGGGCGGCCAGGCAGTCGTGGAGCGACAGCCCCGCGCCGCCAAATTCGGCGGGGACGCTGATGCCGAGGTAGCCCGACTGTTTGAGGGCGTTGATGTCTTCAACGGGGAGTTTGCCGATGCGGTCGGCTTCATCGGCTCGTGTGGCAAAGTCGGCGGCCAGTTGGCGAGCCAGGGTGATCATGTTTTCGCGGTTGCTCATGTGTTGTGTGCCTTTCTCTTGTTGGTTTCGCAAAACATTGTAGCGGTAAACAATACCCTTGCCCACCTTCTGGCGTGTGGGAACGAGCGAAAGGGTGCGGAGATACGGCCGTTTGTTTGGGCAAAGGCCAATCTGCACCGTTTCGCTCTGGTGTAGTTGGCGACGTGCTCAGATTATGCCAAATGGGTGGTCTGTCTGTACAATGGCATAGATGCAGGTTCAGGGTAATAAATTAGGAAGTTTTGCAAGAATCCCGAATCAGTGATTTTTGGGCTGGATGGTGATGATGAACTGCTGACAAACGAAGCAATTCGTGTGATGATGGAGGATCATCGGGTGTATGATGTGGTGTGGAGCCAGCACGAATTTGTCAATTTGAAAAAGGGATTGACGTTTGGTGGTTTCTGTGCCTCAATGGAGTCTGATTTTCAACGGCAGCATCGTTGGGTTTCTTCACATTTAAAGAGTTTGAAGAATTATCCTTTCCAACGAATTGAGAATTGGATGTTAAGAGATGACGAAGGTGTGTATTATCCTTTTGCGGTGGAGCGGGTTATTATGTATCTGCTGATAGAGATAGTGGGGAAGGACAGATGTTTCTTTAGGGATAAGGTTTATTATCGCTATTATCATGCTACTCCCGAGCCTGTTGTGCGATTGCAAAAGGAATGTGTTTGAATCAATGAATATCCCGATACCTTTGTAGGTTGTAAGATGCAAATGATTAACGGCCGTTACGCACTCCACAACAAACTAGGCCAGGGCGGCATGGGCATCGTCCACCGCGCCACCGACCGGCTGGCGGGCGAAATTGTAGCCCTCAAGCAGGTCTTTTTGCCCGTTGAGCAACTGCTGTTCAACTCCCGCCCCGCCTCACAAACCAACCGCGAATTGCGGCTGGCGTTGGCGCACGAGTTTCAAACGCTGGCCGGGCTGCGCCACCCCAACATCATCAGCGTGCTGGATTATGGCTTTGATGAAAACGGGCAGCCGTTTTTTACGATGTCGTATTTGGAGAATGCTCAGACGATTTTGGCGGCGGCAAACGGCCGTTCTGTCCCCGAAAAAGTCGCCCTCCTTCTCCAAATGCTCGAAGCCCTGGCCTACCTGCACCGGCGCGGCATTTTGCACCGCGATTTGAAACCCGACAACGTGCTGGTGGTGGGCGACACAGTGCGGGTGCTGGACTTTGGGCTGGCGGCGGCCAAGGAGCAGGCCACCGAATCAGTTGGCAGTTGGCTCTACATGGCTCCAGAGGTGCTGCTGGGGCAGCCAGCCACAGAAGCCAGCGACCTCTACACCGTTGGCGTGCTGGCCTATCGGCTGCTGGCTGGCACCCATCCCTTTAATATCTATGCCGAGGATACGATTGGCGAGATTTTAGAGAGGGAGCCAGCCTGGGAAACGTTTGGGGCAGAGGGGGAATTAACAGCTTCTTCAATCGGTTCAGTGCAGGCTGTTATTCGCACCTTGCTTGCCAAAACGCCGGGCAAACGCCTGCAAACGGCCGATCAAACTATTGCTGCCCTCAATGCTGCCCTGGGTCGAGCTAGGCCAACGGAAACGGCCGTTATTCGTGAAAGCTACCTCCAAGCCGCCCAATTAGTTGGCCGTGAAGCTGAAATGGCCCAATTGACAGCCGCCTTAGAGCAAGCAAAAACAGGCTATGGCTCTTCCTGGCTTATTGGTGGTGAAAGCGGCGTGGGCAAATCACGGCTCATCAATGAATTGCGTACCTACGCTCTGGTCAACGGCTTTTTGGTGCTAACCGGACAGAGCGTAGCAGATGATGGGGGGCTGCCTTATCAACTGTGGAAAGAACCGCTGCGCTATCTCTTGTTAACAACAGCTTCGTTAGAAGCTGTGAGCGTAGGCGTTCTTGCTCCCCTGGTGCCGGACATTACCCAGTTGACCCAGCAGCAAATTCCCCCGATTGCTGAATTAACCGGGTCGGCGGCACAACAACGGCTCTATCAAACCATTACACGTTTATTTCAACAGCAAAACCAGCCAGTTCTGCTCCTTTTAGAAGATATGCACTGGGCAGAAGAAAGCCTAGAACCACTCGCCGTTCTCACCCAGGTTGTGAACGAGCAAAAGTTGGTGATTGTCGGCACTTATCGTGACGATGAGCGGCCAAACCTGCCGACGCTGTTGCCGCAAATGACCGTGATGACCTTGCAGCGGTTGCCACCCGCCGCTATGCAGCAGCTGAGTTTGGCGATGTTGGGTGACGCTGGCAACAAGCCAGAAGTACTCACCTTATTGCAGCAAGAAACGGAGGGCAACGCCTTTTTTGCCATCGAGATTATCCGCGCTTTGGCGCAAGATGTTGGGCGGCTGGCGGATATTGGACAACGGCCGTTTCCGCAAAAACTGTGGCCGAAGGGGATTCAAAGCTTGGTGCAGCAGCGGCTCAACCGGCTGCCAGCAGCGGATCATGCTTTATTGCAACTAGTGAGTGTGGCTGGGCGCGTTTTGGATATGCAGCTGGTAGCTGCATTGGCTCATGGGGCGGGTATAGATTTGCTCGAATCATGGATTCTTCGCTGTCATGAGGCGGCTATTCTAGATGTGCAAAACGGCCGTTGGCAGTTTAACCACGACAAAATTCGGGACGGCATTATGATGCTTTTGTCACCTGGGCAGCTCGTGGATGCCCATCACCACATTGCCCAGACGCTAGAAGCCGTTTACCCGCCTGAGACCAGACCATCTGCCCGCTTGGCTTATCACTGGGGGCAAGCCGGGGTGCGCGAAACCCAAGCCTACTATGCTTTTCAGGCGGGGAAGGAAGCAGCACAGCAATTTGCCAATCAAGAGGCAATTCATTTTTATACCCTGGCTCTAGAGCTGTCTACTTCGGCTGCTCAACAGGTGGAACTTTTGTTTGCCAGAGAGTTGGTTTACGAACGAATTGGGCAGCGTGCCGACCAGGCGGCAGATTTGGCGGCTTTAGATGGGTTGGTAACGGCCGTTAACCAGCCTGACCTACAGAGCCAACTCCTGTTGCGCCAACTCTTGTTGCGCCAACTCCTGTTGCGCCACATCATCTATGCCTATGGCACCAGCGACTTTGCCCAAGCGGTAGAGCTTGAGCAAAAACTGATTCAAGAAGCCGAAGCCGCCCAAGATTTACCCCATCTTATGGCCGCCCACAATTATTACGGCCTCACCTTGCGTGACACAGGCAACAACAAAGCCGCCGCCGACCATCTGAATATCGCCCTCTCACTCAGCCGCCAACTGCAAGACCAACAAGCTGAAAACGATATTTTGACACGCTTAGGGCTGCAAAGCCTTATTTCAGGCAACTATCCACAAGCCCAGCAATATTATGAAGAGGGTTTAGCTCTGGCCTTGGCTCGCAAGGACATCGTTGCCCAAGCCAGGACATTGAACAGTCTGGGTTTGTTGGGCTATGAGGTAGGCAAGTTTACGGAAGCATACCAATATTACCAAGACAGCCTTCACATAATGCAGAATGTGGGCGACCGCTTGATGGAAGGGCGTATACGCAATAATTTGGGGGTAGTGGCTTATGAACTGGGACAATACTCTCAGGCCGTAGCCGCTTTTAAGGAAAGCATTCAAATTAACCGGGAGGTAGGGGATCGCTTTATGGAATCAGGCGGGTTAAGCAACTTAGGGTTGGTGTTTACCCAAGTTGGTTTGTATGAACAAGCGATTGAATTGTATCACCGCAGCCTAGAGATTGCCCAGGCAACGGGTGACAAGATTTCGGAAGCGGGCAGCCTGTCTGGCTTGGGCATAGCTTTGCTAGGGCAGGGAAATCTTGACCAAGCGGAGGCATATTGCCAGCAAGGGGTGGTGGTTGCTAAGGAGATGGAGTACCCTCAACTGAAAGCTTCAATTTGGGTTGAACGGGGTCGTGTTGCACAAGCCCAGGAATTATGGGCTGAGGCTTTAGAGCTTTATACGTATGGTCATGCAATATGGCAATCGCTTAATAACACGCCATTTGTTATGGGGTGTCAAGCAGGCATCGCGCTTTGTTCATGGCATTTAGGGCGGCGGGAGATAGCGCAGACCCAAGCATTACCAGTTGCGGACTATATTCTGCAACATCATTTGACCGGCTATTGGAATCCAATGGCGGCGGCGCTGAATATCTATTACGTCTTAGAAGGGCTTGATTGGGACAAAGCAAAAGCAATAGTCTACAAAGCCCATGCCAGTTTGCAGCAGCAGGCGGCACAAATTATAGATACACAAATGCGTGACTCTTTTCTGAGTAATGTTCTGGAGCATCGGACGTTCAGGCAGATGTATGAAATGATGAAGCTGATGGGCGAGGGAAATTAAGTGATTAACGGCCGTTACCTCCTCCACAACAAACTAGGCCAGGGCGGCATGGGCATTGTCCACCGCGCCACCGACCGGCTGACGGGCGAAATTGTGGCCCTCAAACAGGTCTTATTACCCACTGAGCAAACCATGTTTCATTCCCGCCCCGCCTCACAAACCAACCGTGAGGTGCGGCTGGCACTGGCGCATGAATTCCAAACGCTGGCTGGGCTGCGTCATCCCAACATCATCAGCGTGCTGGATTATGGCTTTGATAAAGACCAGCAGCCTTTTTTCACCATGTCGTATTTAGAAGAGGGACAAACGATTTTGGCGGCGGCAAACGGCCGCTCTCTCCCCGAAAAAGTCAACCTCCTCCTTCAAATGCTCGAAGCCCTGGCCTATTTGCACCGGCGCGGCATTTTGCACCGCGACCTCAAGCCCGACAATGTGCTGGTAGTTGACAGCACAGTGCGCGTGCTGGACTTTGGGCTAGCCGTTGCCAAAGAGCAGGCCACCGAATCGGTTGGCAGTTGGCTTTACATGGCTCCTGAGGTGCTGCTGGGGCAGCCCGCCACGGAGGCCAGCGATCTGTACACGGTTGGGGTGCTGGCCTATCAACTCTTTGCCAATCAGCATCCGTTTGATCTACATGCGGACGATGCCATAGGGGAGATTTTGAACGGTGAGCCACAGTGGGGAAATTTAAGTGTGGGGGAAGCATTAACGGCCGTTATTCGCGCTCTGCTTGCCAAAGCCCCCGCTGACCGACCCCAAACAGCCACCCAGGTTATCCTGGCTCTCAACACAGCTATGGGGCGTGCCATGCCAGAAGAAACGGCCGTTATCCGCGAAAGCTACCTCCAGGCTGCCACCTTTGTCGGCCGTGAAGCGGAAATGGCGCAATTGACAGCCACCCTGGCCCTGGTCAAACAAGGGCAGGGCGCGGCCTGGCTCATTGGTGGCGAGAGTGGTGTCGGGAAAACCCGATTATTACGTGAGCTAGAAACGCTGGCTCTAGTTGACGGCTTCCTAGTCCTGCGCGGCCAAGCCGTGCGTGATGGTGGTGGCCTGACTTACCACATTTGGCGGGAAGCATTACGCCACCTCTTGATCACCTCGCCCACCGTAGACTCGCTAACAGCAAGCGTTCTGCTGCCGCTTGTGCCAGACATCGAGCGGCTTCTTGGTCAGGAGGTGCAACCAGCCCCTGCTATCGAAGAAGGAGCAGCGCAGGTGCGGCTCTTTACCACGATAGCCCGGCTCTTTCGCCAGCAAACACAGCCAATCCTGCTGCTGCTGGAAGATCTACAGTGGGCAGAGGAAAGCCTCCTCCCCTTACCCTATCTGACGCGCCTTGTAGCCAAACAGGCGTGGTTTGTCATTGGCACCTATCGTGATGATGAACGGCCTGAATTGCCGCAACTGTTGCCCACAATGAAACTGCTTACTTTACCCCGCTTGAATGACAAAAGCGTTGCTGAGCTAACTGTTGCCATGCTGGGCAAGGCAGGGCATCAAGCGAACCTGCTGGCACTTTTGCAACGAGAAACAGAAGGCAACACCTTTTTTTTGGTGGAAATTGTGCGCGCCTTGGCTGAAGAGGCGGGGCAGTTGGCCGCTATTGGCCGTGCCCAACTGCCCCAAAGCCTGATGCCAGAAGGGATTCAAACCATTATCAATCGTCGTTTGCAGCGGGTGCCGAAAGTTGCCCAGCCGCTTTTGCTGCAAGCAGCCGTTGCCGGGCGGCGACTGGATTTGGCTTTGCTCCGCAACCTGGCTCCAGACCTGGATGTGGATAGTTGGTGGCTGTCTGTTTGTGCAGAAACGGCCGTTTTGGAAGTGCAGGGCAACCAATGGCAGTTTAGCCATGACAAGCTGCGCGAGGGTTTACTAGCACAAACGCAGCCAACAACGCTACGGCAGTATCACAGGCAAATTGCGCTTGGCCTAGAAAAACTTTATGGTGATGATGCGAACCATGCCGCTCAACTTGCCTACCAATGGGGACAAGCAGGGCAGACAATCCAAGAGCGACACTACACCTTTTTAGCGGGCAGCCACGCTGCCACCCAATACGCTAACGAGGAAGCCCTCAACTACTTCACCCGCACCTTAACGCTCACGCCATCTGCTGATTTAAAGGGACAATATGAAGCACATCTGGCCCGCGAACAAATCTATAACTTGTTAGCCAGACGTGAGGCACAAGCGGCCGATCTTGAACAGCTTGCCCAACTGGCAGCCCGTCTGGCAGACCCAAGCCGTCAAATTGATGTCCTCTTACGGCAAGCAAATTTTGCCTTTGAGGCCAGCCAGCTTGAACAAGCCAAGGAGATAGCCCAGGAAGCCATCTCATTATCTAACAACCTGGGTGTGGATAGCCGTACCGTAGCCGGTTATCTCATTTGGGGCAAAGCATTACATTGGCAAGGGCAAAATGAGGCAGCTCAATCTGTTTTGGAGCAGGGTCTCACTGTCTGTCGCCAAGTCGGCGATCCACGACTTGAGGCATCAGCCTTAAGAGAATTAGGCTATTTGGAAGCTGAAATGGATGCTTTTGAACAATCACGTCGCAATTGCGAGGCTGGTCTCACAATTGCTCGCTGGCTTGGTGATCGCTGGGAAGAAAGTAAAATCCTGAATATTTTGGGTATATGGGCAGGTCTTCAGCAACTGTATACAGAGGCAAACACACAGTTTGCTGCAAATTTGCTTATCCGAAGAGAAATTGGAGACAGGCAAGGTGAAGCTGAAGCCCTCAGTAATTTGGGCAACCTCGCCGTCATGCAAAGGTTCTATGATCTTGCTCGGCAGTATTGCGAAGATAGTTTCAATATATATCATGAGATTGGCTATAAGATAGGGCTTACTTATACATCGTACAATTTGGGCAATGCGATGGCTCAGTATGGAGCCTATGAAGAAGCCATTGGCTCATTAAGGCGCGGGCTTACTTTGCTACGCGAACTGGGTCTTAAAAAGTCATGGTGGAGCATGACGCTTGGTACTTTAGGTTATGCGCTGCTCTGCCAAGGTGACGATAAACAAGCGCAGGCCTGTTTTGATGAAGGACTTGCCATTGCTCAAGAAATAGAAATGCCCGTCAGGAGTTGGGATCATCTTAACTATTTAGGGTATTTGCGGCAATGTCAAGGTGATTTCAAATGGGCACAATCTTATTATCAGGAGGCATTTCTGATTGTTCAAGCTATACGACCCTATCTTGCTGTGCAAAGCCAGGCTGACTTAGCTTATGTGGCAGTGGTTCTGGGTCAAAACCCAGAACCCTATTTGAGTGCTGTCTTACGCTATCTCGCACACGATCCTCAACTGGAACTTACGGAACAGCCAGGACGGGTTTATCTTCATCTTTATTTAACGTTGGATAACTTGGGAGATATACGAGCCAAGGGTATCTTGTCTCAGGCATATCACTTTGTGCAGGCGATGGCAAATGCAATTAAAGACAAGGCGATTCGGCAGAGTTTGCTGGAAAATGTCGCCGAGTACCGAGAGATTATCCGTCTGTATCGAGAGAGGGTGGTAGAATGAATGGGATGATTAACGGCCGTTACCTCCTCCACGAAAAGATAGGCCAAGGTGGCATGGGCATTGTTCACCGTGCCACCGACCGGCTAACGGGTACCAGCGTCGCTCTCAAGCAGGTCAAACTGTCCTCTGACCACCAACTGTTGTCCAGCAGTTCCCCAGCAGACAGCTTCATCAATATTCGACTGCTGCTGGCACACGAATTCCAAACCGTCGCCTCCCTGCGCCACCCCCACATCATCACCGTTCTCGACTACGGTTTTGATGCTAACCGCCAGCCCTACTTCACCATGCCCTATCTGGCAAACGCCCAAACCATTTTGCAAGCAGGCGACAGCCGAACATTCGCCGAACGCATTCGGCTCATCCAGCAAATGCTCGAAGCCGTGTCTTACCTGCACCGGCGCGGCATCCTGCACCGTGACCTCAAACCCGAAAACGTCCTCGTCGTTGATGGCAGCATCCGGCTGCTTGATTTTGGGCTGGCAATGATCAAAGGTCAAGCCAGCAGCTCCGCCGGAAGCTGGTACTATGTTGCCCCTGAAGTGCTGCTTGAAAACCCGCCCAGCGAAGCCTCAGACCTCTATGCCATCGGCGTTCTGGCCTATGAACTCCTGGTCGGACATTACCCCTTCGACCGCAACCACCCCGATCTAATCGGCCAAATTCTGGAAGCCGCACCCGACCTGTCCCCTTTGCCCCTCGCCCTGGCCGAAGTTGTTAGTACCCTGCTTGCCAAGCAGCCCGAAGAGCGGCATCAACAGGCAGCTAGTGCAATGGCAGCCCTTAGCACCGCCATCGGGCAACCGCTGCCGGCCGAAACCCAAGCCATTCGGGAAAGCTATCTACAAGCCGCCTCCTTCGTTGGGCGCGAGCGCGAGTTGACCACGCTGCGCGAAGCACTGCGTGTTGCCACGGGTGAGCAAGGCAGCCTGTGGCTGGTTGGCGGCGAAAGCGGCGTTGGCAAATCGCGGCTGCTAACCGAGCTGCGTATTCGTGCCCTAATTGACGGCATGGTTGTACTGCAAGGCCAGGCCAGCGACGAGCAAGGCAGATCTTCCTACCAAATTTGGCAGCCCATTCTGCGTAATTTGCTGCTGCTGGCAGAACCTAATGAGTATACCGCCAGCGTATTGAAGGCAATTGTCCCGGATATCGAGATGCTGCTGGGTCGTTCCATTCCCCCGCCACCAGCACTGAGCGGGGATGCCGGGCAGCAGCGGCTGCTTGAAGCCATCGGCACCCTGTTTCAGCAGCAGACCCAGCCGCTGCTGCTGCTGCTGGAAGATTTGCAGTGGGCCAACGAAGCACTGTTTGTGCTGCGCCATTTACAGCCGCTGCTGGCAACCATGCCGCTGCTTATTGTGGGCAGTTACCGTGCTGATGAAGCCCCGCATTTGCCAGAGGAGGTGCCAGGGGTTCACCTGTTGCCGCTGCCGCGTTTGTCGCCAACGGCCGTTTCCCAACTCACCCACGCCATGCTCGGCGATTTAGCCAATCGTCCGGAAATTGCCACCTTTTTGCAGCACGAGACAGAAGGCAACGCCTTCTTTTTAGTAGAAACAGTCCGTACACTGGCCGAAGAAGCCGGCCGACTGACCGCCATCGGCAGCCAGCCACTGCCCCAACATCTCTTCCCACAGGGAATTCAGGCCGTGGTGCAGCGGCGGTTAGGGCAGTTGCCAGCCACAGCACGGCCGCTGTTGGAAATGGCGGCCATCATTGGGCGGCAAATTGATGAAGCAGTGTTGGCGCATCTGTTCCCACAGCATGATTTGGAAGCGTGGCTCCTGGCGTGTGGCGAAACGGCCGTTTTTGATTTTCACCAAGGATCTTGGCGCTTTGCCCACGACAAGCTGCGTGAAGGGCTGCTGCTCGACATCCCAGCCACCCAGCAGCAAACCATGCACCAACAAGTTGCCCAAACCATCGCCCACATCCATCCCAACCTAAACCAAACCGCTGCCATCCTAGCACACCATTGGCAGCAGGCTGGCGACACTGCCCAAGCGGTCGGCTATTGGCGGCGTGCGGGTGATGTTGCTGCTAATGCCTATGCGAATGCTGAAGCCATTACCTACTACAACCAGGCTCTCTCGCTCATGCTACAGCTTGCCCAAGCCAACCCAACCTCCGACCGCCTGACAAAAATCAGCGACCTTTACACCCATTTGGGGCGTGCGCTAGAGCTAAATGCCCAGGTTGAGAAAGCAATGGCTCTCTATGAGGCGATGGAAACAACGGCGCAGCAGCTACAAGACCTGCCTATGGAACTGATGGCACTGGTAAGCCAGGGGCAAATTCGCTGTACCGGAACCCCCTTCTTTAACCCTGAAATTGGCGAACAACTTTCCCAACGCGGGCTAACGCTGGCGCAAACATTGGGCGATGCTGTGGCCGAAGCCAAAATTAACTGGAACCTGCTCAATTTGTACCGCTACAGCGACAGGATGGCTGAGGCACAGCAGTGTGGTGAGCGGGCACTGGCACTCTTGCAGCCGTTTGAACTACCGGAGCAACAAGCGTTTGCGCTGAACGATTTGTCCCACGTCTATCGGTCGCTGGGGCTATCGGTGCAATCGCAGGAATGTCTGACGCAAGCCATTGGATTATGGCGGCAAATCAACAACCTGCCCATGCTGGCCGACAGCCTGTCAACGGGTTGTTTTGTAGCGGCTTATACTGGTGACTACGCGCAGTCTATCGCCTTTGCCGATGAAGCGTATGCGGTTAGCAGTTCCATCCACAACATCTGGGGGCAATCGTACAGCCGCTGGTATGTGGGCAATGCGTATTGGGAACTGGGACAGCCCAGCCAGGCACTGCGGCTGATGGACGATGGCATTTGCTGGGGAGAAGAGTCGGGCTTTAGCTTTGCCCAGGTCAGCATTCGCGCCGACCAGGCACTGGTTTACGGCGGGTTGGGTGCCACGGCTAAGGGATTGGAAGTGGCAAAATTGGCGGTGGCGCGAGCCGAGGAAGTGGCTCCGCATACACGCCCCTATGCGCTGGCGGCACTGGCGCGGGTGTACTTGCTGGCTGGGGATGTGATGGGGGCAGAAACGGCCGTTTCCGCCATCACCACCCCACTCAACAACATAGACATCCTCTGGCCGCCCCTTGTCCCTTTTGTCGCCTGTCAGCTTGCCTTTGCCCAAGGCGACTACGCCAAAGCCGCCCAGCTTATTGATGAACGGCTGGAATGCCTACAAAAATATGGTCTCCACGCCTTTATACCCGAACTGCTGCTGCTGCAAGGGGAAACCTTGCTGGCAATGGATCAAACCCGCATCGGCCACGAAGCCCTGCAAGATGCCACCGCCGCAGCCCGCCATCTTGGCTCAAAGCGAATCTTGTGGCAAGCACTAGCGCGGCTATCGCTCTTGGAAGCGCAGACCACAGCAGCGCAGCAACGGCAAGAGGCAGTAGACATCACTACCTGTATCAGCAACCAGATTGACAACCCATCCCTACAGCAATCATTTGCCGCCCTTGTGACAAAACAAATGGCTCCCCCTGCCTAATCGCTACCCCTGCCCCAGCCGCTCTAGCAGCATACAATATCCGTGCTGCCCACGCCGAAAGCTGCTGAGGCGGTAAAATTCGTTGGGGGCGTGCAAATTCTCATCTTCCAGCCCAAAGGCAAAGGTGAGCGGGTAGACCCCCAGATTATCCAGCAGCAGCCGATAGATGGGCACGCTGCCACCAGTGCGAACGTAGAAGGGAGAACAGCCGTAAAGTTCCTCCAACACCTCATGCGCCGCCTGGTTAGCCGGGTGGTCGCTTGCCATCAAATAGGGGTCAGCTTTGCTGGCAAGCTGCGTCACCGTCACTGTTACCCCTGGTGGCACTACCTTTTCCACATGCGCCCGAATCAGATCGGCAATTTTGTCCGGCCCCTGGTTTGCCACCAAACGGCAGGTAATTTTGGCGTGCGCCTCGTTGGGCAGCACCGTCTTCACCCCATCCCCCTGAAAACCACCCCACACCCCATTGATTTCCAGCGTCGGCCGCGCCCAACTGCGCTCATAGGTAGTGTAGCCTGGCTCGCCATACAGGGCAGAAACCTGCAAGTCGGCCATAAATTGGGCTTCGTCATAGGGAATTTCGGCAATCTTGGTGCGGTCATCATCCGAAAGTGGCACCACGTCGGCAAAAAAGCCCTCCACCAAAATTTTGCCGTCGGCGCTCCGCATGGAGGACAAAATGTAGGCGAGGGCGTGGAGCGGGTTGGCAACTGCCCCCCCATAAACCCCAGAATGCAAATCCCCTCTGGCTCCCTTTACGTCAATTTGCAGCGCCGACAGCCCTTTGGTGCTAAGCCAGATACACGGCTGGCTTTCGCTCCACTGGCTGCCATCGGAGCTAACAATATAATCGCAGCTAAATTTGTCC
Source organism: Ardenticatenaceae bacterium (assembly GCA_020634215.1). Lineage (GTDB taxonomy): Bacteria > Chloroflexota > Anaerolineae > Promineifilales > Promineifilaceae > JACKCD01. The sequence continues at coordinate 37,580 of JACKCD010000020.1, forward strand.
TTGTTGGCGACAATAAACGGCGGCAAATGGGGGCTGCCAATCTCTTCCTGCCCTTCAAAGAGGCATTTGATGTTCACGGGCAGGCTGCCGCGACTGCGAAGCAGGGCTTCCATTGCCACAATGGGCACAAACATGTTGCCTTTGTCGTCGGAAGCACCGCGTGCGGTAATACGGCCGTTTTCGACCACCGGGTCAAACGGGTCACGCGCCCACAAGTGGAGGGGGTCAACCGGCTGCACGTCAAAATGGCCGTAAATTAGCACAGTGGGTTTGCCAGGGGCATGGAGCCAGTCGGCATAGACAACGGGATGCCCGGCGGTGGGCATAATTTCAATGTTTTCCAAACCGGCCGTTTCTAATCGTGCTGCTACCCACTCCCCCGCCTGCTGTACATCAGACGCATGTTCCGGCAAGCTGGAAATGCTGGGAATGCGGACAAAATCAATCAGTTCTGTGACAAAGCGATCCTGGTTTTCGTTTAAATAAGTTTCCCAATGACTCATCGTTCTTCCTTTGGTGTCTTGTAGCCGAGGATGATGCATCATATTGCAAAGGCTCGGCTACACGCATTTTGTGGCTACATAAACTGTCGGGCAAAGTTTACCCAACATCTGGTAAACACCCCAGTGGCAATCGGCTAACTCGACTAAGTAATCAAGCTCACCCACTTGGGCAATAAGTGCATCACGATTACGGCGCAGCCGCGCCAGCCGTAAAAGCTGCTGGCTTGTCAGGCAAGTGCCATCCTCTTCCCAATGCTCACGCCACTCACTGTCTACCTGGTCAATCTGATCAATGACAAACCCGGCCTGGTGCAGGCCAGCCTCCAGATATGCGTGGGACATATTTTGCGGCGTGATCACCAGTGTTTCAAAGAGCCACTGCGCTTCCAGTGGCTCCAGCTTGTCGGTGGCAAGGGTGACGTAAATGAGCAGCCGGCCGCCAGGCTGCAACACGCGGGCAAATTCGGCCAGGGTTTGGTGCAGTTTGGGCGGGTGAACCAGCACATCGCGGCACCAAACGGCCGTAAATACCCCACTCGGCAGCGGCAAATCCTGAATATCCCCCTGAACGGCCGTTACCCGACCCACCATCCCCCGTTCCGCAATCACCCGCTGAGCATTAACCACATTTGGCTCCACCAGATCCACTCCGACAGCCCGGTAGCCAAACCGTGCCACCAGCTCGCAGGTATGCTTCGCATCGCGGCAGCCCGCGTCCAGCACCAGCGACCCTGGAGCCAGCCCCAACGTCCCCATTTTGTCATACAGCATGGTTGCAGGGCGCGGCTGTAAGCTGCGATTAATCAATGCGTCAAATGCTTCCTCAGGAACGGCCGTTTCCCTATATACCTCGGCCACTGTGCGACTACTCATGTTCAACTCTTGCATCAGTAGGATGCTTCACGTACCGGGCACTTTGCAAAGTGTCTGGCACAGTCTATGTTTGCGGCAACGGCCGTTTTAACACCCCCACCGCAATCCCCAGCCGCTGAATTTCGGCCGAGCCACCCGCCAGCGTAAACGCTCGCGCATCACGGAACATACGCTCCACTGGATGATGACGGCCATATCCCTCGGCACCCAGCAGTTGAATGGCGGCACTCGTTACACGAATTGCCATCTCCGAGGCAAACACCTTGGCTACGCTCGATGCCTGTCGCTCCGTAATCGTCGCCTTGGCACCCGCCGCCGCCCGGTAAATCAGCAGCCGCGCCGCCTCCAAATTAATCAGCATATCAGCCAGCTTAAACTGCGTATTTTGAAAATCGGTGATGCGTTTGCCAAACTGCTGCCGCTGGTCAGCATAAGCCAGGGCATAATCAAACGCCCCCTGCGCCAGCCCCAACGCCACCGCCGATGCCCCCACCCGCTGCCCGTTGTAAGCCGACATCAGGTTGCCAAAGGCCGACCCCGGTGGCACGACCAAATTGGCCTTGGGCACCCGCGCCTGCTCAAAACGCAGCACTCCTTCGCGCACACCGCGCACCCCCAGCGAGGGAATACGCGGGCCATAAATGTAACCAGGAGTTCCTTCTTCCACCAAAATCGCGCCAATGCCGTTTGCCCCAGCCACGCCGTCAAAACGGGCATAAACTAGGGTGTATTCGCGCTCACCCGCGCCGGTGATCCATCGTTTTTCGCCATTGAGCCGATAATAATCGCCGTCTTCGCGGGCTGAGGTGATTAAATCGGTGAGGGCGGAACCAGCTTCGGGTTCGGTCATGCCAATGCTCATCAGTTTGTGGCCGCGACAAACGGCCGTTAACACCCGCTCCCGCTGTTCCTCCGTGCCAAAATTCAAAATCGTCCCCACTGCACCAAAGTTGTGGTCAACAATCAGCCGCGCACTGACACCACAATGCTTTGCCACTTCTTCAATCACCAGCACCGCATCCAGCGCCGTCAGACCTCGCCCGCCATATTGCGGCGGCAAAGTCATGCCAAACCAGCCGTGGTCGGCATATTTTTGGATTTGCTGGCGGGGAATATGCTCATCCGCATCCCATTGGGCGGCGTAGGGAGCCACTTCGGCCAAAGCAAAGGCACGGGTATCGGCAACAAGCTGCTGTTGGGCGGGGGATAGTTCAAAGTTCATAAGCACGCACTCTCCTAAACGAATGATAGCACGAGACAACAAAAAAGGGGGAAAACGGCCGTTTTCCCCCTTTTATCAGGCATTATTTTACACAAGACTTTCAGGTAGATCCTGCAAAATCCTGTTTATCCTGTCAGAACGCTTCGCCGCATACCACTACTTTTTCATTACCAACGGTAAGAACACCGAGCGGCTGGCACCAAAACGCTGCCCAAAAATCTCAAACCCATTAAACGCCTCCTCGCCCGTGTCGTCGTCACCCGACCACACCACCAGGAACTCGCCTGTTGTGCTGGCAAAGACCACGGCCGGATCAAGCGCTATATGCGCCACATCACCATTAGTACCCATGTCGCTCAACTGAACCCGTGCCTCAACCGCTGCTCCGCTGCTGTCTAGTCGCTGCCCATAAATCTCAAACTCCTCATCAACCAAACCAGCGATGTTATTGTCCCCGTGCCAAACGACAAAATATTCTTTCACCTTGTTGCTATACGCAATTTTTGGAGCGAAACCACCATACAGTACATTGCCATCCTGTGCCATATGGCTAATGCGAAAATCATTGGTGCCAACGGGCTGACCGGTGCTGGCGTTAAGCCGCTGCCCAAAAATTTCGATTTCGCCTTTCACCATATTGTCCTGGTCGTCTTCACTTGACCAAACAACCAGGTATTCATTAGCATTGCTGTTATAAGCCACATCTGGTGCCTCAGCGTCATAGCTACCAGAACCATCTGGCCCCATGTCGCTCAATCGCATGTCGTTGTTGCCCACTTCTTGCCCTGTGGTGCCACTCACCCGCTGTCCAAAAATTTCGTTTTCACCGTCTACCAGCGGCACAACATCGTCATCGCCAGCCCAGACCACAAAATATTCATTGGCAACGCTGCTGTAGGAAACGGCTGGTTCGTCAGCCTTAAAGGCGATGTCACCATTTGGCCCCATGTCGCTCAGCCGGAAATCGGTGCCAATTTGAGTGCCCGTGGCCGTTACCCGCTGCCCAAAAATCTCGAATTCCTCGTTGACCAGCGGTGCCGTGTCATCATCACCAACCCACACTACCAGATATTCGTTGTTGACGCTGTTATACGCCACGTCGGGCAGCAGCGCATCATATTCAGGGCTGCTGTCTGGCCCCATGTCGCTCAGGCGAATATCACTTCCCAGTTCCAGCCCATTTTGGGCATTTACACGCTGGCCGTAAATTTCAAACTCTTCATCGGCCAGGAAATTATTATCGTCGTCGCCTGCCCAGACCACAAAGTATTGGTTATTGGTAGGGTTGTAGGCAATGGCCGGGGTTTCGGCATCATAGCTTTTGGCCCCATTTGGCCCCATATCGCTGAGCCGGATGAGGCCGCCAAGCAATGCGCCATTAGTGGCATTGATGCGCTGCCCAAAAATCTCATCCTCGCCAATCCGCAAGTCGCCGCTGTTGTCGCTGCCGGCCCACACCACAAAAAATTCGTTGTTTTTACTGTTGAAGGCGACATCGGGGGTAAAGGCGGCGGCATCAGGGTACCCGGCCGGCCCCATTCGCGTCAGGCGGCGGTCGTTGACCCCTATTTCAGCACCTGTTTCGGCATCAACCATCTGCCCAAAAATTTCAAACTCATCGTCCAAATAGCCTTCGCCAAACTCATCGCCGTACCATACGGTGAGATATTGCCCGCCGCCATAGGCAACGGCCGGCGAGAGGGCGGCATAGGCGATATCGCCATCCTGCCCCATATCGCTGAGCCGGAAATCGCCACCAATTTCGAACCCGTTGGCGGCATTGACACGCTGACCATACACCTCTAATTCAGCGTCATTGAGACCCGCCGCCTGCGTATTGCCATACCAAACAACCAGATACTCATTGTTGCCAGCATCGTAAGCCACATCGGGAGCGAAAGCTTCAAAGTTGACATTGCCATCGGGCCCCATGTTGCTCAAGCGCATATCGTTGGTGCCAACCTCTAACCCGGTTGCACCATTAATACGCTGCCCAAACATCTCAACTTCATCGTTAACCTGCGTTCCGTTTTTGTCATCAGCCACCCACACCACAAAAAATTCGTTATTTTGTGCGTTGTAGGCAATGCGCGGCAGAAAAGCATCGTATGACGAAGAGCCTTCGGTACCCATGTCGCTAATGGCAAAGTCGTTAGCTCCCACTTCAGCCCCGGTCGTGCCGCTCACGCGCTGGGCAAAGATTTCGTTTTCACCAGCCACATGGGGTACGGCATTGTCATCACCACGCCATACGACCAGATATTCACCGTTAGTACTGTTAAAGGCAACGTCTGGCTCAGCGGCACCATATTCCAGGTCGCCGTCTGGCCCCATGTCGCTCAGGCGAACATCGCCGCCAATTTCGCTACCATTGGCGGCTACGCGCTGACCGTAGATTTCCTCCTCACCATCCACAATGTCGTCCCCCATCCAAACGACGAGGTATTCATTGTTTTTGCTGTTAAAGGCGACGGCCGGGGCTTCGGCATCAAAGTTCACGTCAGCATCTGGCCCCATGTCACTGAGCAGAATATCGTCGCCAATTTGCTGCCCATTGGCGGCTACGCGCTGACCGGAAATTTCAAATTCGCCGTTGTTGCCGTCGCCAGACCAAACGACAAAGTATTCGTTGCTAATGCTGTTGTAGACCACATCGGCTTGACCGGCATCATTGCTGCTGGCACCGTCGGGGCCAACATTGCTGATGCGAACCATACCGCCAATGGGAGCACCGGTAATGCCATCGAGCCGTCGCCCAAAAATTTCGGTCTCACCACTGCTTAGAACCTGCGTTTCGGTGTCGCCTTCCCAGACAACAAAGAATTCCTTGTTGGTGGTGTTGTAGGCAACGGCCGGAAATTCGGCATCAAACTCGTAGTCGGCTCCCATTTTGCTGATTTGGAAGTCGTTGCTGCCAATTTCGGGGTCAATGAGGACGGGATAGGCGGCGGTTTCAAGCCAACGGCCGTTTACGACAATCTCGGTAGAAACGGCCGTTACCCGCATCTCCGCCGGAAGCTGCTCCCCACGCGCATCCAGCACCGTCACGTCACCCAAGCTCACCACCCCAGAGATGTTCCGCCACGCCCAGCCCGCCGCCGTGGTTTCAAACTGCCCGCCGCTTTCCACCGCGCCGCGAATAACCAGATCGCTGCCCGCCAGCGGCAATCTTTGCGGCAGCACAAACTGCTGCTTTATGCTGCCACTGCGTGCCACATATTGCTCGATAACGACACCCCGATCATAGGTGATGGTGTTGAGGGCTTTGGTTTGGGGGGTCGTGGCAGAAACGGCCGTTATTTCCCCACTTTCCGTCCCCACATAGGCCAACTGCCAGCGCCAAACGGGACCGCCAGACCGAGGGGTAAAGGTCAAGCCGTCGCCATCAAAGTCTGCTATATGGCGCGGGTGGGTCAACCGCAAGCCGTCGCCTATGGGTTCAATCTGGTTAACGGCCGTTGCCGCCGCCTGTTCAGCCGTCAAAGCCGTCGGCCAACTAACAGGTAGGGCGGGTCGGTTGAGTAAAAGAAGGGAAGAGAGAAGAAAAACGGCCGTTAGGAACAGCCAAAAAGGTTGTTTGCGCGACATCCAATCGCCAGCGATTACAGTAGGCATGAGCCAATCTCCTAGTACAGAAAGTAACGTTACAGGTATAAATCCACTACATGTTGGCTCACCCAGCCCACACCCTAACAGCGCAACCTAACGATCAATATTTCGGTTTCAACCCACACTTTTTTTTCCGCCAAAACCAGATACACTTCACATTAGATATATACCTAACCTGGACAAGCCAGAACTAAAAACGTTACACAGAGGTTCACAGAGAAGACACAGAGAAGCACAGAGAAAAAAGACGTTGTTTGTCTCGCTTCCTCTGTGAAACTCTTTCTTATCTCGGTGTAACTCTGTGTCACTTGTTGTTTTGTGTACAAGGATTTCATCGTTAAGGTACTACGTCTTTTGCCGGACTACGCCGGTAAAAAAGGTGTAAACACAGATGGGAGGAACACGGATAGAAAGTAGAATCATCTGTGTTTTCCCATCCGTGTTTACAAAATTATCGACAAAAAATTGTCGATGCTGGTGCGTAAGTGCCTAATCTGCAAGTAGCGAGGTAGCATGAGTCACAATAGAGTTGGATACCGACAACTAATCCGTCAGAACAGCAATTTTCGCAACCTATGGTTCGGCCAAATCATCAGCTTTTTGGGCGATTGGTTCAATCTAATCGCCTCCGCGTCACTCATCGGCCAACTTTCCAGTTCAGGTCTAGCAATTGGCGGTCTGTTTGTAGTGCGTATGCTTGCCCCCTTTTTGGTTAGCCCCCTAGCAGGCGTGATTGCCGACCGCTACAACCGCAAACGAATTCTTTTTGTTGCCGATATTTTGCGTGCGGTTGTTGTTTTGGGCTTCTTATTAGTGCGCGAACCACAGCACCTTTGGCTCCTGTACACGCTAACCGCTCTCCAACTTGCCATTAGCGGTTTCTTCCAACCCGCCCGCAATGCCATCCTACCCGACATCGTTTCACCGCGTGAATTAGGAACCGCCAACGCCCTCAGTTCCGCCACCTGGTCGGTCATGCTGGCATTTGGCGCAGCCCTGGGCGGATTGGTCGCTGGCATGTGGGGCAACCAGCCCGCCTTTATCATTGACTCCATCACCTTTATGCTTTCCGCCATCTTCATCTCCCGCATTGCCTACCAGGTGCCAGAAGCGTTGCAGCAAGCTGATAAAACCTTGCGGGCCGCCCTAACACAATACATAGACGGTCTGCGTTACCTGTGGAGCCACGCCGATATTCTGTTTATCGCGCTGCACAAATCGGCAAACGCCCTGTTTGTTTCCAGCGGCTATCAGGTGATTCAGGTCAAAATTGCCGAAGAAATTTTTGTCTGGGGGCAAGGCGGTAATTATAGTTTGGGAGCCATGTTTGCGGCAGCCGGTATTGGCACCGGACTTGGCCCTATTCTGATCCGCCGCTTTACAGGCGATGATGAGGGCAAAATGCGACGTGCCCTTCTGCTTGGCTATGGACTAGCTGCCGTTGGTCTCGCCGTCTCGGCTCCCCTCGTTAGCTTTTATTGGGTTTTGCTGGGTACCATCTTGCGCGGTATTGGTGGTGGCATCACTTGGGTGTTCTCTACCCAGCTTCTACTGCAATTGCTGCCTAATGAAATGCGGGGACGGGTGTTTTCGAGCGAATTTGCCATTTTCACCCTTATGAGCGCGGCGGCGGCCGGTGGCGTGGGTGGTGCGCTCGATTCGCCGCTGGGCATTACAGGCACTTTGTTTGCAATGGCGGGGTTGACCTTAATCCCGCTGCTGCTGTGGGCAGTTTGGCTGCGGTTGAGACTTAGCAGGGGTGTTCCGGCCGGCAGCGAAACGGTGAAACAGCATTATCCCGATTCCTAAAAGCTGATATAATCGCAGGCAATGAGGCGATTAGAGGCAACTGTCCACGGCTTGGTGCAAGGCGTTTATTTCCGTTACTACACGCTACAAACGGCGCAAAAACTGGAGATAGTGGGTTGGGTTGCCAACCGACGCAATGGCACCGTCTTTGTGGTAGCTGAAGGTTCAGCAGCAGCTTTGCGGCAACTGCTTGACTTCTTGCACCAAGGATCGCCCTCTGCCCAGGTCAGCCGCGTTGAAGTGCAGTGGCTTGAACCAACGCATGAGTTTAAAACGTTTCAGGTGAAGCAGTTGTGGGCGTAGTGAGTAAATCTTCCCCTTTTCCACAGCGAGAACGGCTGGCGTGGGGCATTTTGATCGGGAGCTTTGTGTTTTGTTTGACGTTAACGGTGGCGGTGCCTGTCAGCGTTAGTGCCTTTATTCAAAATGCCAAACAGCTTTTACCCGCCACAGTGCAGGCCAACCAGGGGTCGGTACGTGTGAGCAACAACGTGCTGCGACGGGTGGTGCTGGCGGGTGAGGCAGATCTGCCAATTGAACCAAGCACGCGGATTCAAACGGATGATGGGGGGACGGCTAGCTTGTTTATTTCGCCGCCGGATGATTCGCGGCTGCTGGTACGGCTGCAAATTTATACCAGCACATCGGTGTGGCTAGAAGAGGCATCTACGCCCCGGTTTGGCGTGAGTGATGCGGGGCAGGCGGTGGCATTAAATTTGCAAAACGGCCGTTTACGTCTTACCTTGCCTGAGTTTCAACAACGGCCGTTAACCTTCAGCATCACCACCCCCCAAAGCACTGTGCAAATCAACACCCCCGGCATCTACTCGATTGAAGCCAACGACCGCGAAACCCAACTCACCGTACAGTCAGGAGCCGCCCAAATACAAGGGCAAGAGCAAATACTTGACCTACAGCCACAGCAGCGAGCCGTGGTCATCAACGATGCTCCTCCCAGCGGGCCACTAACCCCGGAGCAGAACCTAATTGAAAACGGTGATTTTAGCGACGGGTTGGACAACTGGGCCGCGTTTGCCTGGAGCTTGGAGCTAAAAGATCAGCCGACTGGCGAAACACAGGTCAGCACCCGCGACGGCGAGGCAGTGCTGTCTTTCGCCCGCACGGGGGTCGGCCATGCCGATGTCCGCATTCAACAATCTATCAACAAAGATGTGGCCGATTTTTCCTCTGTGCGGCTGTTGCTGACCTTCCGCATTTTGCAACAAGAGCTAAGCGTGTGTGGTTTTAAGGGCAGCGAATGCCCGCTATTTGTACGGCTAAACTACACTGATGAAGAGGGGGTGAGCCGCATCTGGCAGCAAGGCTTTTATGGGTTTGGCACCGTTGATGACAACAATGCCCCCGGTGCTTGCACCTCATGCGCCGTGATTCAAAGCAGCCATTTGCAAACGACGCTGGGGCAGCTTTATGTCTACGATGTGGACATTGCTCAAGAGCTGGCACGGCAAGGCTTTTTGCCGCCGCGCACCATTGAAAGCGTCACCATTGTTGGCTCCGGCCACAGCTTTGCCACCGAGGTTTTGGAAGTGGCACTAATTGCTGAAGAATAGCACGCTACCCAATATTTTGTACTCGAAAAACGGCCGTTTCCGCTCCCTTTCACCCCTCCCCCGGCACCCGATCCACCTCCGTGGAGCGCGGTGGCCCGGCCAACTCCGTATCGCCCACATTATATTTACCCCGCAGTTCGTCTAGCTGAGTGCGCTCCCACAGCGGCACGCCGTCGCTATAGCCAGCGCGGCCAATCATGTGAGCCGAGACGGGGGCGGTGAGGAACATGAAGAAGATAATGGCAAGGGCGCGGCTGGTGACAGAAAGTTCGTTGAAATAAACGGCCGTTCCTAGCACAATAAACCCCAACCCCAGCGTCGAAGCCTTGGTTGAAGCCGACATCCGCAAATACATATCCGGCATCCGCACCAGCCCAATGCCAGCCAGAACAATGAAGAACACGCCGATGAAGATGAGTATGATGCTGATTATGTGCATTTCTGTAATCAGTAATCGGTAGCCAGTAATCGGTAATCGGTAATCAGTGACAGAACTGATTCCTGATTACTGAACACTGATTACTGATTACCGCCTCAAATCAATATAGTAGGCAAAGGCAATGGTGCCGAGAAAGGAGATGAGTGCCAGCACGGTTGCCACATCGAGCCACACGTCTTGTTCGGTGATGACAGCATAAACGGCCGTTATCCCAATCCCCACCGTCGTCAAAATATCCAGTGCCACCACCCTGTCCGGCAGCGTCGGCCCCCGCCACACCCGCACAAACGACAGCCCAATCGTCACCGTCAGCAGCGTCAACGCCCCCATCAGCCACGTTACCAATTCCATGCCGCCCACACCTCCAAAATTCGTCGCTCAAACCCCTGCTTAATTTCTTCCCGAAATGCCTCAATATCATCCACATTAAATACGTGGACATAAATACAGCTTTGATCCCCCGCCACATCCAGCGTCAGTGTCCCCGGCGTTAGCGTAATCATATTGCCCAGCAGCGTAATCTGGGCATCAGTCGTAATCGTTAGTGGCACCGCCACCACTGCCGGGCGCATGGTCAGGCGCGGCGTTAGCACCCACCGCGCCACCCGAAGCGTTGAAACTACCAGTTCCTTCAGAAAAAAGGCGATAAACTTCAGCAGCAGCCACACTCGCTGCACATACCCCGTTTGCCGTCCCGTTGTGACCTCGGTCAGCACCAGCACCAGATAGGCCAGCACCAGTCCAGTCAAAAAGTTGCCCGGCGTAAACTCCCCGGTCAGGGCCACCCAGGCCAGTGCCATAAACACATTGAGCAAAACCATAATAGTTACAAATGGGGAATTGAGAATTAAGAATGAGAGTCCGTTCTTAGTTCTCAATTCTCAATTCCCCATTCTCAATTCCTTATCTTTGCAGCACCACATTGAGGTACTGTGTTGGGTCAAGCAGTTGGTTGGCGGCTTGCTGGGCCACGTCAAAAAAGAACCCCGCGTACAGGCCAATGATGATGGTGCAGGTGGCGAGGATGATGATGGGCAGAAGGCGGAAAAAACGGCCGTTTTCCCCCTCACCATGCCCCCGCTCAACCACACCCTCCGGTGCCTTTTGCCAAAACACAAACTGCCAAATCTTCATCATCGAATACAGCGTCAGCACGCTCACAAACAGCGCCGCCGCCACAATGGCATAATCACCCGCTTCCAGCCCTGCCCGCACCAGCACAAACTTTGCCCAAAACCCCGACAGCGGCGGAATGCCTGCCAACGATAGCGCCGGAATCAAAAACAGCACCCCCAGCCCTGGATTGGTTTTGTACAAGCCCCCCAGCTTTTTCAAGTCATACGACCCCTGCATCCAGTTCACCACCCCACTTACCAAAAACAGATTCGTCTTCACAATAATGTGGTGGATGATGTAAAAAATCGCCCCCGCCAACGCCAGCGGCGAAAAAATCGCCAGCCCCATGATCATATACCCAATTTGGCTGATGATGTGGAACGACAAAATGCGGCGAAACTCACTGCGCGTGGCTGCCCCAAATACCCCAATCACCATCGTCAGCCCCGCCGCCGCCATCAAAATCAGCGAATGGGTGTAGGCCACCTCCTGCACAAACAGCAGCGTAAACACTCGAATGAGCGCATACACCCCCACCTTGGTCAGCATTCCGGCAAAAATGGCCGAAATCGCCGCTGGCGGAGTGTGGTACGCAGCCGGCAACCAGCCGTAGAGCGGAAACAACCCTGCCTTGATGCCAAACGCCAGCAAAAACATCATCCCCAGCGTGGTGGCAAAGCCCCCTGGCACCTGCGCCAATGCCCCACGCAAATCTGCCATGTTGAGCGTCCCCGTTACCCCGTAGGTCAACCCCGCCGCCGCCAAAAAAATGGCCGATGAAATGAGGTTGATGGTCACATATTTAAATGACCCTTCCAATTGCCCTCGGTCGCCCCCCAGCCCAATCAAGACAAAGGAAGAAATGAGCATGACCTCAAACCAGACGTAGAGATTGAAAATGTCACCCGTTAAAAAAGAGCCATAAATCCCCATCAGCAGCGTGTGGTAAAGCGGATGGTAGCCCAACGCCTCTCGCTGCGGCGTGATGTCGGCCAAGGCATAAATCGCCACCGTCAACCCCATCAACGCCGTAATCACCACCATAATGGCACTGAACAAATCGGCCACGATGGTGATACCAAAGGGTGCGGGCCAGTTACTGGCCTGAACCGCCTGTGGCCCTTGCCCATACACCACCATAAAGATTCGCAGTGCCACCAGCAAATTGAGTGTTGTTGCCACCAGCGTCACAATTCGCTGCCAGCGTCTGTGGTTCCAGGCCAAAATATTGATGATGGCTGCTAAAAATGACAGCAAAATCGGCAGCAGAATAAGCATTTTAGTTGGTATGGTCATTGTTTATCGCTCGGTCGTTCTCAATTCGTCAATATCGTCGGTACCAACCTGCTGGTAAACGCTGCGTACCAGAACAATGGCAAAGGCAATGGCTCCCAGCCCAATGACAATGGCGGTTAAAATGAGTGCCTGTGGCAGCGGATCGGCAAAGGGGGGGATGGGGACTTCGGCTCCTTCATGAATGAGCGGTGGCCGGCCGCGCACCAGTGGCCCCATATTAAAAATGAGCAAGTTAGACGCATGACCCAATAGAGCCAGTCCAATGATCAGCTTAACAATGCTGCGGCTCATCATCATGTAGATGGCGGCGGCGTAAAGCACACCGATTATAATTGCGAGTAATATTTCCATTAAGATTAGGGATTGGAGATTGGAGATTGGAGATTATGGTTAATCTCCAATCTCCAATCTCCAATCTCCTCCTAGCCTTCTTCAGCCAACGTAAAAATGATCATGGATGTGACCCCAACCACGCCGAGGAAAACCCCCGTGTCGAAGAGAAGGGGGGTACTGAGTTTGCCGATGGCGGGCCAAACGGCCGTTCCCCATAGTGCCGTCAAAAAAGGCAAGTCACCCACCACCAACGGAGCCAAAAAGCCACTGGTGATCACGCACAGCAGCCCAATGCCAATCAGCGTGCGTGAATGCAGCCGCAGCAGCTTCCGCGCTGCCCCCATGCCGTGGGCAATGCCATAGAGCGAAAAGGCTGTTGCCACAATCAGACCACCGATAAACCCGCCACCGGGGTCGTTATGGCCGCGCACAAAGATGTAGAAGGCAAAGAGCAGCATGAGCGGCAGCAAAATGCGGGTGGCGGTCACAAGAATGGTGGATCGAGCCATATTGTTTTCTCCAGAATGGGACGCGGACGAACGCGGATTATGATTCACTTCTCCGCTCCTCAACGGCCGTTTCCTGCTGCTGTTTTCGGGTATGGATAAGCGCATACACCCCCACCGCCGCCACCGACAGCACCGTAATCTCCACCATCGTGTCCAGCCCGCGAAAATCCACCAAAATGACGTTGACAATGTTGTGGCCTTTGGCAAGGACATAACTATTTTCGCTGTAGAAATCGGTAACGTGGGTGCTGGCGGGGATGGCGTTAGCGGCCAGCACCAGCCCAGTCATCATCGCCCCCACCAGCAGCGACACCACCACATTGCGTAACCGGGTAGGCGTACTATCCTTGGTTTCAAAGGTGGGCAACTTGTAGAGTACCAGCACAAAGAGAATGACGGTGAGGGTTTCCACCGAAAATTGGGTCATGGCGAGGTCGGGGGCACCGTAGAGAATAAAGATGAGTGCCATACTGTAGCCAATGACACCGAGACCAGCCACCGCCGCCAGCCGGGAATCCGCCTGCACCACCATCCAGGCGGCACCAAGGATGACCAGGGTGAGCAAAATCTCGTTTGGCCCAGGGATGAGATCTTGGGAGGGCATAACGGCCGTTTTTCCCCGCAGCAACGCCGTCCCCACCAGCACAACGGTCGTTCCCACAATCCACAGCAGGTAATGACGCAAAAAGCCATCCTGCACCCGCACCGTTAGCCAATCGGCCAACCGGAGCAGCCCATCAAAACCGCGATCATAGAGCGCTTCTGGCCCCAAGCGGGGTGCCAGGGCAGCGTCAACAGCCATCACGCCCTGCCGCCACCGTTCATGCAACCACCACACCCCTGCCCCGGCGGCAATTGTTACCCCGCTCAGCAGCAGCATGGGGGTTAGCCCGTGCCAAAGCCCTAGCTTTAGCACCAAGTCGTGGCCGTAAACGGCCGTTGCGGCTGGCTGTAGCAGCCACTTTGCCACCAGCGTTGAGTTGGAAAACAGCCCCAACCCCAACGACAGTAGACCCAGCAGCAGCGGCCCCAGCCACAGGCTCAGCCCGGCTGGATGGTGCGGCTGCACGGTGTCTTCATTGGGCTGCCCTAAAAACGGCTTAATGACAATGACACCGCTGGCCGCCACCAGAAAAATATTGGTCAGCAGCGCCAGAGCCGTTAGCAGCAACTGCCAAACGGCCGTTTCTGGTTCCAGTGTGGCCTCGTAAATCAACTCCTTACCAATAAACCCCAGCAGCGGCGGAATACCAGCCATCGAAAGCGAAGCCAGGGTGATGCCGACAAAGACAAACGGCATTTGCCGCGCCAGCCCAGCCAGCCGCCGCACATTGCGGGTGCCAGTTTCGTGGTCAATCGCTCCAGCGGCCATAAACAGCCCGCCTTTATAAAGGGAGTGGACGAGCAAGAAGAGCATGGCGGCTTCCACGGCGATTTTGGTGCCGATGCCCAGCAACAGCACCAGTACCCCCAGAGCACTGACGGTGGAGTAGGCCATGATGCGTTTGAGGTCGGTTTGCCACCAGGAAAGGTAGCCGCCAAGAACGGCCGTTATGCCCCCCACAATGACCAATCCATAGAACCATTCCCCCGTGCCGCCCAGCACCGGGTGCAGCCGCGCCAGCAAATAAACCCCAGCCTTGACCATGGTGGCCGAATGCAAATAGGCACTGACAGGTGTAGGAGCGGCCATGGCGTTGGGCAGCCAAAAGTGAAAGGGGAACTGCGCCGATTTGGTGAAGGCACCCAGCAAGATGAGGATAAGGGCGGGCAAGTAGAGGGGGGAGGTGGTAACGGCCGTTTGTTGATGCAGCAGCACCGAAATCTGCCAGCTTCCCCCCGCTGTTGCCAGCAAAATTAACCCCGCCAGCAGTGCCAGCCCGCCGCTGCCCGTCACCAGCAGGGCTTGCTGCGCCGACCGCCGCGATTGTTCGCTTTCATGGTTAAAGCCTATCAGCAAAAATGAACTAATGGAGGTTAGCTCC
Organism: Ardenticatenaceae bacterium; assembly: GCA_020634215.1. Classification (GTDB taxonomy): domain Bacteria; phylum Chloroflexota; class Anaerolineae; order Promineifilales; family Promineifilaceae; genus JACKCD01. The sequence goes on from JACKCD010000020.1 coordinate 52,845, forward strand.
CAAAAAACAAACAACAGCAGCAGGCTGTCGGCCAACACCACCCCCAACATTGCGGCCATAAAGATGAGAATCATGACATAAAAACGGCCGATGCGCGGGTCTCCCTGCAAATAACCCCCAGCATAGATAAAAATGAGCGTCCCAATGCCGCTAATGATCAGCACCATGAGCAGCGACAAACCGTCAAGATAGAAACCGAGGTTAATCCCTAATTGAAATTTGCCCAACTAATGGCAGTAACAACAGGTTGCCCGCCAGCCACAAGGGCAAGAAACAGGCTGTATAGACAGCTAGAAAAAGTGAGTGCGGCCACCGCAATCTGTTTCTTAATAATCAGCTTGCCCAGGGCATGACAATTGCCAAAACAAAGCCCGGAAGAACAACGGCCGTTAAGCCAGTAGCATCCATCGTACCTTCTCTTCTTCATTCATTACTTAAAATGCAGCCTCCCCACATGAGCCAGTTTATTATGCCCCAACTCTCTCCCAGGCACAAAAACCAACCCTGTTTTCCTGTTTACAGAGCAAACACAGGCAGGTTAGAATCAGGAAAAAGATGACCTTTGACATAGGATGCAAATTTACCTAAACAACCTGCTCTCGTTCTTTATCAGGAAGCTCAGACGTCGGCGTCCCATTTTACAAGGGAAAACGTGTGGTGCAATTTTAGGTGGAACAGGAAATGAAAGGGTTTGGCCTCGGCTTTCGCTGGGCAGCAGCTGGACATGATCATCGTATCGCTCGCGCAATTACCGACAAAGGGGCGGCAGCAGCCGAAGACATGTGCTGGTCGCTTGCCCAACGCCAACGTGCTTGACACTGATAACCCCTACCGCTGCTCAAACAACCGATGTGGTTGTGCTTTCTGTTCCTACAGCGCCCAGCACGGCACGCGCAACGGCATGAAAGAGGTGGATGGTAAACTGCTGATTACCGTTGTTGCCTTTGAGAAAGAGAAAAACCGCGTCTCCCTGCGCAGCAGCAAGCCTTTGCTGAGAGCTTACCAGAACAGCCCAGCGATACCGCCCGCGTGGTCGCAACCTTCAAAACATCAGTGCCCACCACTTGCTTGACCTGAATCACCAGATGGATTGCGATGTGCTGGTGTGCGGCGAAAGGGAGACGACAAAAGGTGGCGATGGAAACGAAGCGGAAGCGGCCGGAATGCGTGGGGTAAATGCTGGTGCCTTAGCCAACGCCGTTGTTGTTGAAGGGATGACTTCGATTGCTGATTGCCATCAACATCTTGAGCAAATCAATGAGGATTCGTATTACGGGTATTTGGGGAGATTGGAATTGGTGAATCTCCAATCTCCAGTCTCAATATCTTTATATGACTCAACAGCCTTAACATAACGGCCGTTCCGCCCCATCCAGCCCGGCGACCCCCTTGCCACCCTTATCATTGACGCTTTGCTGCGGCGGAACTTATTTTGCAAGACGGCGACGTGCTGGTTATTTATAAGATCGTCTCCAAAGCCGAGAGGCGGCTTTTGACTAGCCAAAGTCGTGGTCAGCCAGCGTGCCCAACAACTGGCCGGGCAAGTGGACAAAGACCCGCATTGTGGGCTGATTTTACGGAAAGCGACGAAGTTTCCCGCGCGCGCCGCCTGGCTGCTGTTGTGCGCCATCGGCTCGGTTTCACCAGCGCCAACGCCGGTATTGACCGCTCCAACGTGGCGCAAACGGCTGGAAAAAGAGTACGTTTTTGCTGCTGCTTATTGACCCCGATAATCGGCCGCCCAACTGCGCCAAGCCATTGCCGCCCGCCTCGGCGTAAACGTGGGCATCATCATCAGTGACGGCTGGTAAGCCGTTTCGCATATGGGCACCGTGGGCGTAGCTATCGGCAGCCGGGGTGCCGCCACCAATGGAACAGGCAGGGGGCCAGAAGCCGACACCTCTACGGCTGTATTCTGGAACACACCGATGTCGGCGTGGCCGATAAGGAATGCCGCTGCCGCCGGGCTACTCATGGGGTAAAGCCGCCGAAGCCACCCCGTCATCCTCGTGCGCGGCCTTCAATTTCACGCTCCGGCCGGCCAGGCCACCGACCTCGTGCGCCCTAAAGAGAAGGATTTGTATCGGTAAATAATTCATAAGGAATGGTGACAAAGCCCTCTTAATCAGTACAATGTAAACAATAACAAATAGTTTACTGGTCAGGGAAATCGTATGAATCTCAATGAACTGGTTATTGAAATGAAAATGATAGAGCGTCGTCTAACGCTCTATGAAGAAAAATATGGCATTCTAAGCCAGGATTTCTATCACGCACTGATGAGTGGGGAATTAGGGCAATATGATGAATTTGATGAAACACGCTCTGATTTTAGTCGCTGGAAAGGGATTTATGAGACTTGGCAACGGCGAAAGCAAAAATATGATATTCAGCTTGCCAAACAACAAGTTTCCGAGTGGCTACGGTACCAACCTGCTTATTAAAGCGTGAAAGATATCTTAAGCTCCCTCTCTGACTATAGTCGTTTGGTAGCACACCTGCTTAACCGACCAGGGGTTATTCGATCTACGGTTACTGTCTGGTCAGTCAGTCCTTATACTGGCGTTGCTGAAGGCGAAGTATTTTTTGCAAATGGACTCAAGCTGCGAATGCGTGAGGAGCTTGATTTTGATGAACACTTCATCGCATCTTATGGATACGAGGTGTACCAAGGCAACGAAAAATTGTATTGGTATGACGATTTTCCACATCCAAATGATCCGACACTTGCCTCAACGCACCCTCATCACAAACATGTCCCGCCAAATATTAAGCGAAATCGAATTCCTGCGCCGGGGTTAAGTTTCCAAAAACCAAATTTGCCGTTCATACTTGAGGAAGTCGAGACGTTTGAAATTAAATAAATGAGACGATGCTGCCAAGCGCAGATGCGCTTTCTTGTACTGGTTGTTTTATTGTTTACTGGTTGCCAACCGCAAACGATGGCCGTTATTCCCACCGTCGCCCCGGTAGCTGGTGCGGCACAAACGGCCGTTTCTTCCTCCTCCTCCCTCCCCCCCACCTTCACCCCCTCTGCCGCCACCACCCTGCCCACGCTCGATGCTGGTCTGGTAAATGCCATGCCCACAGGCAAAGCCAAACCGGGAGAGATACCCACACAAACGGCCGTTCCCCCCACCGCCACACTCCGCCCCACCGCCACCAGCACCCCACCCACCACCACCGGCCCTAACTACGTCATCAAACCCTTTGACCGCTACCGCCCCAGCGAAATCATGCCCTATCAGGCCTTCCCCGTGCCAGCAGCCAACAACGGCTGGGGCATCCACTGGATTCCCACCATCAAGCAGGAGCCGGGTGTCATAGACCAATTTGTGGCCGAAGCGGTGAAAATGCACATCAAATGGGTCGTCTTTCTCAACGACGGCGTGCGCGTGGGCGACAATGATTATCTGGTGGAGCAGCTTGTAACCCACGGCATCATGCCCGTCATGCGGCTGTTTCAACCGACGCTGCAGCCCTATGACGGCGACATTGGCGGGCTGGTGCGCTATTATCGCGCCAAGGGGGTTTATTATTACCAGATTTACAACGAACCCAACACCAACGTGGAAAACACGCAAAGTTTTGCCAACCCCAACCTCTATGCCGCTGAGTGGGCGCGGGTGGCGCGGGAGGTGGTTGCCAACGGCGGGCTGCCGGGAATCGGTGCGCTTAGCCCCGGTGGGGAGTATAATCATGTTGATTTTCTGGATCGAACGCTGCGGGCATTGGCGTTTAACGGCGACGACGGCCTGCTAAACCATGCGTGGCTGGCGGTGCATAATTATCATGGGCTACGGCCGTTTGACGACCCCGACGGCTTCCTGCTTTTCCGTCAATACGATGCCATCATCCAAAGCCACCTCGGCCGTTCCCTGCCCATCATTAGCACCGAGGCCGGTTCCTACAACCCCGACAACCGGGCGCAGGAAACGGAACTTATTCGCTATCAATATGGCTACATGGCAACGGCCGAACCATATTTTCTCGCTTTCAGCTATTGGCTGCTGGCAAACCGTGCTGGCGGCGGTTTTGACGACAGTTGGGAATGGCAAGCGCTCTTTCAGCCCGGCTTTACTCACCCAGCCGTTGCCGAATTTTTCTATCGTGGAGATTAGAGATTGGAGATTGGAGATTGATGACAGTCATCAATCTCCAATCTCCAATCTCCAAATCACAATCTGCATCACCTATGTCCACCACCCTCAGCCGCACCCAGCTCACCAGCTTCCTGGCCTGCCAGCGCCAGTTCCACCTGCGTTTTCAGCAGCGGCTGCCGTGGCCGCAGCAGCCGTTGGAAGAAAAAGTAGAGGCTAATTTGTCGCTGGGGGAAACGTTTCACCAACTGTTGGAGCGCCACTTTTTAGGGCTGGACGTGGCGGCGGAAGCCATGACAAATCCCCGCCTCCGCAGTTGGTGGCTGGCCTTTCGGCAATTTGAACCCACACTGCCCAACGGCCGTTTTCTCCCCGAACTCACCCTCACCACCCCGCTGCTGCATACTGACAAAGGAAGCTATTTGCTAAACGGCCGTTTCGACCTCCTCATTGTAAGCGAAAGTAGCCAATCCACCCCCTTTGCCCACCTGTTCGACTGGAAAACCGGCCGACCCCGCCCCGAAAACAGCCTACGCCACGACTGGCAAACCCGGCTCTACCTCGCCATGCTGGCCGAAAGCAGCCGCGCCATTCTTGACACCGCTGCCCCGCTTGCGCCCGACCACATTGCCATCACCTATTGGTACGTCAGCGAACCCGACGCGCCGCGCACCCTCCGCTACACCACCGCCCAGCACACGCAAAACTGGGCCGACCTGCAAGCCATTGCCGCCCAAATGGATGCCGCCAGCAACTGGCCGCGCACCGATGACCTCGCCCTTTGCCTGCACTGCCCTTACCAAGCGTATTGTGGCCGACAAACGGCCGTTTCCCCCCCGCCCGAACCACCCGAAGAAGAAGACTACTTCCCTGAATGGCTACCGCTGGAACCCATTGCGCCATGATGATGCTGAAGGATTTGGCCGCGTTTTTGGCAAAACGCGGACGGAGGACGAAAGACGGAGGACGAAGAGAAAACCCGTCGTCCGTCATCCCTCGTCCGTCGTCCGCCCCCAAATAAACCCATGCACCCCTCCGACCTGCACTTTCTTCTTTCCCCCGCCGGGCAAACGTGGCTCCAGCAGCTTGATGAGCCAATTACGCCACACAACCATCTGCACATTGCCCAACAGTTACGGGAACAGTTGCCACCCAACCACGCCCACGCCGTGCTGGAAACGGTGCTGCTGCGGCAAAAAGCGGCCGTTAAATTCAGCCGCGCCAGCGAGATGTATTTCCTGCGCGAAGCGTTGGAGCAAGCATCAGGCGAAGAGATTGCCGCCTACCGCGCCCAACGCTTTGCCCAGCTTGCCCCCCGCACCATTGCCGACCTCGGCTGCGGTATTGGTGGCGATGCGCTGGCACTGGCCCAAATCGCCCCAGTCATTGGCGTGGAGCAAGATGAGGTGCGGCTGACGATGGCGCGGCAAAACGTGGCGGTTTATGGCGGTCAGTTCCAACCGCTGTGTGCCGACCTGACCACGCTCCCCCCGCTGGCCGCAGATGCCCTTTTTTTTGACCCGGCGCGGCGGGATGAAACGGGGCGGCGTATTTACTCTGTCCACGACTACATGCCCCCGCTGAGTTTGGTGGATGTGTGGCGGCAGAAGGTGGCGGCAACGGCCGTTAAAATCAGCCCCGGTGTCCATTACAACGAGTTGCCAGCCGCTGCCGAGGTGGAATTTATTTCGGTCAATGGGGAACTGAAAGAGGCAATGCTGTGGTTTGGGGAGCTGCGAACGGCCGTTCAACGCCGCGCCACCCTGCTCCCCAGCGGTCAGACACTTACCAACAGCCCTATCCCCCTCGACATTCCCATCACGCCGCCGCAGGGGGTGCTGTATGAACCTGACCCAGCCGTCATTCGCGCCCATCTGGTGCAAGAGCTGGCGGCGCAGTTAGGGGCTACCATGATTGATGCGGAGATTGCTTATTTAACGGCCGTTTCCCCCCAGCCCACCCCCTTTGCCCGCTGCTACACCATCGAAGCCACCTTCCCCTTTCAGCTAAAACAGCTTCGCCACTACCTGCGGCAGCACCAAATTGGCAATGTCACCATCAAAAAACGCGGCTCGCCCCTTGAACCAGACACGCTAAAAAAACAGCTTCGGCTGCGCGGCCCCCACCACCGCATGATCATCCTCACCCAGGCACAAGGCCAACCAATTGTACTAATTGGTCAGCCAATGCAAGCGTCATCAGTTACCAGTTAACGATCATCAGTTACCTTCTCCGCGTTCGTCCGTGTTCGTCCGCGTCCTATCCTTCTTTTTCAGCCAGCCCATTCTGCAAATATTCCCGCAGCATCTGGCGCAGCTTGCGAATGTCCAGCGGCTTCGGCAAATAATCATCACAACCAGCCGCAATACACCGCTCCCGGTCGCCAATCAGCACATTAGCCGTCGTCGCCAGCAGGGGAATCGGTGCCAGCCGTTCATCCGCCTTAATTAGCTTCGCCAAATCCAGCCCATTGATACCGGGGATATTAATGTCGAGCAAAATCACATCTGGCTGTACTTGCTCATCCTGAAGCAGCCGAAGGGCAATCTTGCCATCCTCTGCCTGCAACAACTCATGCCCCTCGGCACCTACAATGCGTGACACCAGCAGCATGTTTGTTTTATTGTCTTCAATGCACAAAATCTTTTTACGTCCCATACGACCTTTTTTTGCCTTCAACGTGAATTTTCCCGCCTATTCTAACAATTTCACGCCGAATTTGTAACCTCTACCCTTCTTTATCTACGGCTTTTTTACATCTTGCCGCTGCAACGGAACGGTAAAGTAAAATTTACTGCCTTCGCCCAAACGACTTTCCAACCAAATACGACCACCGTGCAGTTCAACCAAATTTTTGCTAATGGGCATACCTAAGCCTGTGCCACCTGCCTCACGGTTTAGCTTACCATCCACCTGCCGGAACTGCTCAAACACAATGCCTATATCTTCCGGGCGAATGCCAATGCCGGTATCGGTCACCGCCACCAGCAAATTGCCGTTCTGTTTTTCAATAGTCAGCGTCACCTGACCCTGCTTGGTAAATTTGATGCCATTGCCCACAATATTCCACAAAATCTGCCGCAGCCGCGTCCGATCTGCCTCCACCACAATGTCATCGTCGTGGATAAATAAATTCAGCCGCAGTCCCTTTTCCTTGGCTAATGGCGTCGCCGTGGAGATGATGTCATGTGCCATCTGGTACATATCAATGCGCTCATAACGCAGCTCCATCTTACCCGCTTCAATTTTCGACATATCCAAAATATCGTCAATAAGCGTCCGCAAATGCTCACCGCTGTCTCGAATAAGCTTGACATCCTCCTGCATCAGTTGATTGAGTTCACCGTCCACCCCTTCCAGCAGCACATCGGCAAAACCGATGATGGAATTTAGAGGGGTTCGCAGCTCATGGCTCATGCTGGCTAAAAATTCTGTTTTCAGGCGGTCAACCTCGCGCAATCGCTCGGCGGCCTGCACCTGTTCATCATACAAATAGGCATTTTGCAGTGCCACCGCCACCTGTGAGGCAAGCGTACGGTTAATCAGCACATCCTCATCGGTAAAGCGATGTGGTTGGTCTGACTGTACATCCAGCACCCCCAGCAGCTTGGTACCTACGATCATCGGTACGGCCAGCTCAGAGCGTGTCTCTGGCAGCAAGGGTTCCAGCAAAAAATCTTCGTCGGTAGCAGCATCGGCCACAATGACAGGTTCACGGGTTCGGGCTGCTTTGGCAATAATGGAGCGGCTAGATATGCTTACGCGGCTGTCTTCTTCGCGCATCAGCCGTCCTACGTCATCTGCACCAGCGGCCAGCAGCAAATATTGCTCATCGGCGCTCAACAGGAAAATGTGGACGTGATAGAGGTCAAAGCTGACCTTGGTCAAATCAACCACAGATTGCAGCAGGCTGTAGGATTCACGAATGGTTGCCGCCACGGTGCTTACTTCGGACACGGTACGAAGCTCTTGAGCCAGCCGTTCCTGCACGGCCAGGGCACTTTGGGTTTGCTCAAACAGCCGCGCCGACTCTAGTGCCTCGGCAACCTGCTCCGAAATGCTTTCGAGAAAGGCTTCTTCTTCGGGGGCAAGCGGGTTGCCGGGGTCATGGTCAATGGTTAGCTGGCCGATAGCCGTGCCGCGAATAGCCAAAGGTTTATTAACTGATTGGGTCGGTAGGATGCCCGTATCGTTTGGCCGGCCGTTGTCTATCGCCGGCCGAATCTGGTTTTCACGGGCATCAAAGACGAACCCACGGGCACCAGTTTCGGCTGGCCGCCAACGGGCCCACCCTTCTTGCACCATTTGTCGCTGCAAAACGGCCGTTTCCCGCAACTGCACCTCCATCTCTTGTCCCAGCCGTGCCGACTCAATGGCAACGGCAATTTGCCCACACAGCCCTTCCAGCAAAATCTTGTCGTTGTCGTTCAGTGCCCCCGCGACATCACTCTGCACATCCAGCACCCCCAGCACCTCATCGCGCAGCTTAATGGGCACGGCCAACTCCCCCTTGGTCAGCGGCAGCACCGGGTTTGACCGCCAGTCAGGATCATTGGTGACATCAGACCGCAGCATGGATTGACCGCGAGAAACGGCCGTTCCGACCAACCCCACCCCCACCGGCAGCGAATGCTGAAACGCCAGCATCCGCTCCCCAGCCTCACCATACCCCACCACCAGGCTCACCATGTGGCGATGCACATCATAGCGAAATAACTGCGTGTGGTAATAACCAAACTGCTCATGCACCAGCGTCACCACCCGCTGATACAGCTCGCGCAAATCTGAAATCCCGGCAATTTCCTGGGCGATCTGCGTTGTCAGCCGCACCTCCCGGCTGCGCCGCCACAACGACAGCCGCGCATCTTCCTCCAACGCCTTCTGCTGGGTTACATTTCGCACCGTCACCACCCGCATCGGCCGGCCCAAATAAGGAATCGCCTTACCGCAAACCTCCACCATCAATTCAGAGCCATCCTTATGCCAAAACACCGTTTCATATGGCTCGGCTGCCGCCTGCTCAAGATTTTGGGCAACCAGTTGCTTGCCCTCCGGCGGCACCGTATCTACGATATTGCGCCCAATGAGTTCCTCCACTTCGTAACCCAACATCTGCGCCATCGCCTGGTTTAGCTCCACAATACGGCCGTTTTCATGAATCACAACCCCCTCCGTCGTCGCATTTGCCAAACTGCGAAAACGTTCCTCACTCTCCCGCAGTGCTTGTGCCGTCTTTCGCCGCTGTGTGATGTCCCGCGCCACCGACAAAATTTCCCCTGTTTCCATCAGCCCCATGCTAATTTCCACCGGGAACAAAGAGCCATCCCGCCGCCGATGCAGTCGCTCAACAATTGTCGCCTTGTCTAGCGACAAATTTTTCACCAGGGCGGCAAACATTTCATGGGTCAAATCCACATTAAAATCAAAAACCGTCAGTCGTAAAAGCTCCTTGTGCGAATATCCCAGATTCAGACACGCCCTTTCATTTACATCCACCACCCGCCCCATCTGATCCAGCAAGAAGATACCATCGGCAGCCTGGTTAATCAGCCGCTGAAACCGTTGGGCACTACTCCGAGCCTGTTCCTGAACATGTACTTGCTCTGTCACATTGCGGAAGCTCCACACCCGCCCCACCACCCGCTTGCCCACCCGCTGCGGCTGCGAATAACGGTCAAAGACACGGCCATCCTTAAACCATAGCCGATCATAGCTTTCCGCTTCGGGCTTAGCATACAGCTCACGCACTTTCTGCACAAAGGTATCTGGGTTGCGTAGCTGCCCCACCACGTAGGCCAACGCTTTCTCATCTTCGTAGCTTGCCAGGATGTCCCCTGGAATACGCCACATTTTCTGGAATTTGTGGTTATAGTTGACAATACGGCCGTTTTCATCCACCACTAAAATCCCGTCCGCCGTTGATTCCAGCGTCGCCTGATGCAGCGAAACGGTTCGCGCCAGCGCATCTTCCGTCTGTTTAAACAGGGTAATATCGTTCGAGGTTGCCACAATCTCCACTGGCACCCCCGTGGCTTCATCCATAATGACGCGGCTAATCGTTTCAAACCAGACAAAATGACCCAGCTTGTGACGAATACGGTACACTACCCGCGCCACGCCAAGCTGCCCCAGCGTTTCCTCATGTGCCTGGCGAATACGCCCCACATCATCGGTGTGAAAAAAATCATACGCCGACCGCCCCACCAACTCTTCTGGCTCATACCCCAACAGCGGCCGGCTGGCCGACGAGGCAAACAGATAGGTTCCGTCCAATGTATGGCGTGAGATCAAGCTGCTGACATTGTCAATAATAAATTGATAAACGCTGTTGTCTGTCTCCATAGAGGCTTAATCCTGCTGGCTATCGTCCAAATAAATAACGGCACGGCGACCCAAGACACGCCCTACCTCTTCAACGGCCGTTTTCATCACCGTTTCCACATTCAGCGACCGCCGCACCTTCTCCGTCACCTCGCGCAGCAACCGTTCACGCTCCGCCCGCGCCTGCGCCGCCTCCAGCAAACGCTTGTTTTCCAACACAATCGCAATCTGGGGCATCAGCGAACGGCAAATCCGCTGTTCCCGCTCGGAATACACATGCGGCTGTTGCGCTGACAGCACAATCACCCCGCGCCGTTCCCCTTGCACAACCAAGGGCAAAATCACCAGACTCACAACCTGCCGCTCCGCACTGAAGGCACGCATCCGTTCCGGGATGCCAAAATCCTCTGCCACATTCGTAATAAAACGGCTGTCCGTGTGGTGCATAAAAGCCACAAAACCATCTTCGCCATCTGAGAATAATGTACCGACCGGTAAGGCCGGCCGCTCTGGATCACCTGACCACGCCGCCAGCAGTTGCGTCCCATTTCCAGCCGTCTCGCCGGGCAAGAACAACCATAAATTAGCCCGGCTAATGTCAGCAATTGACACCGACGACACCACCGATTCCAGCAATTCCTGCAAATCAGCCGCCTCATTCAACCGGCGGCTGGCCTCATACAGTTCTGACATCTCCTGCCGCGCCGCCAACTGTGCCAGAAACGCCCGCCGGCTCGCCACTGTGGCTGCCACCGGCTCTAATAACCGCGACAACAGAAATTGTTCATCGGCCGTCAGGTGATGCGGGGCAGTCCACAAAAAGCGCAGTAGACCCTGCCAGCGGCCACCGCTTCGCAGCGGCAAAAGTGCCATCGCTTGCCATCCTTCCCGCTCCGCGTGGCCGCGCATCGCCTCAGTCAGCCGATGATCGGTAGCCACGTTAGGCAAAAAGAACATTTCGTCAGTCTGCCTCAACCACAATGGAGCCAGTGCATTCTCTGACAGCGACTGTAGCGGGGCGACAGACACCTGTGTCGGCAAGAACGTGTCGTCACGCCACACGCTAACCAGCCTTTCCCAAATGGTGTTATCACGTGCATTCACATCCAAATAGCTCAAAGCCACCTGGGTGCCTTCTACCAGTGCCAGAGGGCCAACAACTGCCGCCACAATGTCGTCTTCGGTATTGGCGGCCGAAAGCCCAGCTTCGATGCGTGCCAGCTTTTCAAGCTGTTCAGAGCGATGGCGGCTGTCGCGCAGCAAAAGCTGGCTATGGACAGCCACCCCCAGTTGGGATGTTAGCAGCCGATAAAGGCTTTTATCTGCTTCTTCAAATTGATGAGCCACATCCCAGGCAACAGTAGCCAACCCCAGCACGTTGTCACCGTAGCGCATAGGTAGAATAATACCTGACTGGAAACCTTGCTGCTGAACCAGCCCATATGCTTCAGGCAATAGTTCTACCCTTTCATGCTGTAAATCTGACAAGAAAATGGGGGTTGGGTTGACAACACCAGAGAGCAATTCGGGGAAATCCATTTCGGAAACGCACATGGTGGTGCCGATTGGCACGGGAACATGCTTGCGGCTGCTCCAGCTACCGGCCAGTTCAAGGGAAAACGGCCGTTCTTCCTCATCCCGCTCCAACAGCCAAATCCCCGTCCACGTCATCCCCGTTGCCATACTAGGCACCGACACCGCCCGCGCAATATCGTTCAAATCGGTCGCCGCGTTCAAATAGGTGCTAATCTGGTACAGTGCCTCCGTTTGCGCCAGTGCCGCCTGCGTTTGCTCATAGAGCCGCAAGTTTTGCACCACCGCCGCCGCCTGATCTGTCAGGCTTCGCAACTGCCGCACTTTTTCCTCACCCAGACTCAACGCATCCAGCGTCAGGCCAGCAAAAATGCCAAACCATTCCTGCCCGGCCGCCAGTGGAAAAAAGGCAACACCCCGCACCCCCAACTGCTCAGCCAACAGGGTACGCAAATCACTACCCGCCTGGCTGTCCTCCAATACATCAATCAGCAGCGTCGGCTCATTGCGCTGCAGTTGTTTTAACGAGGGAAAACGAGAAAAAGAGAACACTGACCCTTCCGGCACCATGGTCAATGCGGCGGCCGGGTGTGTCCAAACCGCCGCCGCTCGCATATAGTCCGGCCGGCTGTGCCCCCACGGCCGGTCAAAAAACAGCAGGCTGGCACTGACAAACTGATCTACCCCCACCGAAGCCACCAAGGCACTCAAAACCTCAGCCGAGCTACTTGAACGCACAATCTGGTCACTGCTGGCATACAGTGCCTCAGTTCGCGCTAGTGCCCCCCGCATCTGTTCCGACAGCCGCAATGTTTCAATGTGTGCTGTTAGTTGCTCTGCTACCTCGTGGACAATGTCATCCACATCTTCGGCAAACTCTTGTGGATCCGTCAAAAGTAGCTCGCCAATTTCATTGCCCTGAACACGCAAACGCTGCTTCACCACCTGCTGCCCCGCCCCCAGTGGCAGCCCATTGTGCATGGTGCGCGTTTGCACCAAATCATAGCCATAGCCTAAATGGGGTTGCTCTTGTTCGGCCAAATAATCGGCCCATCCTTCCCACGACAACCGACGGGTCAGGTTATTAAGTCGTTCGATGGCCGTTTGCGCCCGCGCCAGTGAGCGCGTGTGCTGCAAAGCCAGCGCAATTTGTGAAGCCAGCGTGGTTTGAATACGTACATCCTCATCGGTAAAGTGGTTGACCACATCAGACTGCACGTTTAGCACCCCCAATACCTCATCACCAACAATCATGGGAATCGCCATAGACGAGCGGGATTCGGGCAGAAGGGGGTTTGCCAAATACCCCGGCGCAGCATACAGATCGTTTTCGATGACCCCGCGCCGAGTCAATGCCGCCCGCACTACCAGCGAGTTGGGCTGTGTTAGGGGAATGGTATGCCCTTTTTCTAACAGCATACGCCCCACCTCTCCGGCACCAATGGACAGTGCCAGGGCATCGCCAACATCGTTTAGCACGTAAAAGTGGGCGTGGTACAGGTCAAAACTAACCTTGATCAGGTTGACCACTTCCTGCATCAGGCGGTCGGTGTCAGCAATGGACGAAGCGGCCGTGCTTACACGGGTAACAATCTCTAACTCGGCCGCTCGTTTACGCAGAATGATGTTGGTCTCATCACGCTCGCTGACCTGCGCCCGTAGCAAAATATTCTTTTCCGATAGCTCGGCGGTGCGTTTGGCAACTTCCAATTCCAGTTCGTCACGGGTGCGGCGCAGCGCTTGCTCAACTTGGTCACGATGAATGGAGAGGGCAATGCTTTGAGCCGCACCAGCCAGCGCGTGGATCACAGCTTCAGACAGAGCGTGGCGGGCAAACAGGCCGATAACACCCACCAGTTCGCCGTCTATGAGCAGGGGATAACCGGCAAATGCCTGCAGTGGTTCATCGGCTACCCAATCGGTATCGCTGAATAGGGCATCGTGAGCCGCATCGTTGGTAAAATGGGGTTGTTTTGTTTGGGCAATGTGGCCGATTTCGCCCTGCCCAATGGTGATGGTGCTTTTTTGTTCGCCGTCTAGATTTGTATCCAACCCAGCGCTGGCCTGTAGCTGGAGCGAATCGCCTTGCTCGCTGAGCGTCCAGATGCGGGCAACGGCCGTTTCCAAATGCTGCACCATCGCTTCAGCACTGGCTTGCAGCATGGCCTGGAGCGATACCGAGCGCGTGAGTGCTTGCCCCACGGCGGCACTAAAGCTGGCAAGCTGCATTTGCAACTGCTGAAACTGCTGCACCTGCTGCTGTTCGGCAGCATCGCTGGCAATGCATAAATAGCCGGTAATGTTGTCCTGATCATCGCGCAGGGGGGTGATGTTGAGGTAGACGGGAATAAAACGGCCGTTTTTCCCCACATACGTCCACTTAAACAAATTGGGTAGCCCCCGCCGCGCCCGCGCCACCAGTACATCCAAACCCGGCTGCAACACCACGCCCATCTCCTGCGAAAAAAGTTGCGCCCTTTGCGCCAGTTCCGACGGGGTATGCAGCACCGTCAGCGGCTGCCGCCCCACCATCTCAGATGCCGAATAACCCAACATGGCTTCCGCCGACGGGTTAAAAAGCTGGATTAAGCCATTGGCATCAGTCGCCACAATGGCATAACCAGCATGTTCCACAACGGCATTTTGAATGGCACTGGCCGCTGCCATCTGCTGCGAATGCTGCACTTGCTCCAACCGCGACTCCACCCAGCGTGCCAACACCTCGACAAAGCTTTTGTCTACGACGGTAAAAGGGCGACGTGGCTGAGAGCTGGAAAAATTCAAAGCACCATATGTCTCGCCATTGACTCGCAGCACCACCCCAATATACGCCTCAATTCGGCGCAGCAGGTAGCATGGGTGGCGGTTGTGCGACGATTTTTGCGCGTGATGGATGGCAATCACATCCTCACTCGTCATCGTTAAATCGCAAAAGGTGTCGCCCAAGCGAGATTGCTGACCTGGTTGAATATCTGAGCCGGCCGTAACATATTGAACAGTGTATTCCTGGTCAACAACGCGGCTCACCATTCCAGTGCCCAATTCTAGCACCCGTGCAGCTTCGGCTAGGGCGTGGGGAATGGCAATGTTATTGGATGTTGTCTGGGGCTGGTTAGTGATTTGGTATAGGGTCTGCATATACCGCTTGTCTTGAACGGCCGTTTGCTGCCGCACCTCGGTCACATCCCGCAACACCGCCTGCATCCCCCCGTTAGAAAACCCCTCAATGCGCCAGGCAAACCACCGATAGTTGGCATCGGCCAAACGCAGGCGGCACTCCAAATCGGCCACCGGTTTTTGCCGGAACAGGTTGGCAACATTGGCTAAAAAGCGGTCTTTATCCTGCGGGTGAATCAGCTCCAGAAATGACATTTGCCGCAAGGCATTCTGTGTCCACCCCAGGGTACGGGTGAAGGTGGCGTTGACCCATTGAAAACGGCCGTTTTTCCCCACCACGCAGACCAAATCGAGCGACAAATCCAGCAGCCGCAGTGCCTCTAATGGAGGCATCATCCCTTCACCGATCTCATTTACTTCGTTGGGCATTCTCGGCTCACTCCTGTCCATTAAACCCATTTGGCGGCGACTCCACGGTCAACTCAATTTGCGTATAACGCGCCTTCAGTGCCTTCCCCAATTCCTGAATTGCTGTTTGCAATGCCGAATCCATCGTCGTGGTTCCCTGAATTTTTTGGTTAATATTGTTCAAAACCCGCTCCCGCGCCACCTGCTTCCGCGCTTGGGCCAGCCACTGCCGGTTTTCCAAGGCTGCTGCCAGCAACGAAGCAATCTGTGACAACAGATTTTGGTCTTGTTCATCAAACGCCTGTGGTTTCGGATGCCCCAAATTCAGCACCCCCATTGCCCCGCTGGGGGTACTCATGGGCACCGACAGCAGCGAGCGTATCCCCTCATGGCTTAGGGGCTGCACTTCGCTGTAGCGGCTGTGGCTTGTATCATGAATCATCAGCACCTGGTTTTGGGCAATGACATCGGCAACGGCCGTTTCTTGCAGCGGCACCCATGTTAGCACACCCTGTTCCACCAAGTCACGCGGCAATTGCACCACACGAAACGCATCTTTGCCCTCATTCAACAGCAAAACGCTTAGCCGCCCTTGCCCAAACAATTGCAACACAAATTGTGCCACCCCTTCCAATGCCTCCGCCTGCGTTTCGGCCGTACTCAAAAACCGACCCAACTCGTTCAGCGTCGCCAAACGAAACGCCTGCTGCTCGGTTTGGCGCAGTGCCTGCTGCGTATCGGCAAACAGCGTTTTATTCTGCAACACAATGGCCGCCTGGTCAATCAAGCTCACAATTTGTCGCAGCGTTTGCCCCGTGATCTCCAAAGGCTGGCGGGTTAGCCCAGTAAACAAACCAATCCAGGCATCACCAGCCACCAGCGGCAAATTGATCATTCCGCACATGCCGTACTGGTCTGAGAAAAGCATACGGGAACGATCATCAAAGCGTTCGTCAGTGGCAATGTTGGGTACCAGGACAACCCCGTGGCGGTCATTCAGTAGCTGCGCCGCTGGGTATTCACTCATCAGATAGCGAATACCAGATGGTCGCAAGCCATCGCGCAA
This sequence comes from Ardenticatenaceae bacterium, assembly GCA_020634215.1. Taxonomy (GTDB): domain Bacteria; phylum Chloroflexota; class Anaerolineae; order Promineifilales; family Promineifilaceae; genus JACKCD01. The sequence goes on from JACKCD010000020.1 coordinate 69,390, forward strand.
GATACCGGATAACGGCCGTTCCCACGTCGCCGCCGTCTCAAACGCCACCGGCATCTCGCCTTCCACCACCGGCGCATCAAAAAAGGCCAAACCCGCCCGATCCACTATTTGCAACGCCGAAGCCTCTAACAAAGCCAGCAGCACATCCTCAATCGTATCTGCCTTAATAATCCGATCCGTACCAGCATACAGCACTTCAGTTTCAGCCAGTGCCGCCTGCGTCTGCTGAAAAAGCTGGGCATTTTGCAGCGCCGCCGCTGCCTGAAACACCACCGTTTCCGCCAACCGCACTTCAGCCTCCGTAAACACCCGCTCTTTATCCAGCAGATCAATCCCAACCGTACCCAGCACCTCATTTTGGGCAATCAGCGGAATAATCACCAGCATTTCAATCTTTTGCTGACGCATCAGCGCATGGACAGAACGAGTCATAGGGCTAGTTTGGGGATTGGGCACAATTACAGTACGCCGCTCACGCAGCGCAATCTCCGTTGCCGGGCTGTCAGCAATCGGTATCTCAGCCCCCATCGCGCTCGGCGACCGCTGCGGATTATAATGTTCGCGCACAACCCGCAATGTCTGCCGATCCGGCATAAGCAACGCTACCCGTGCCTGCGGAACGTCTAGCATATCGGCCAACTCATCGAGCACAATTTGCAGGCTCTTCTCCATCTCTAACGAGCCAGAAATCGCTGTCACAACCCGGTTCACAAAAGCCAGCTCTTCCGCCCGCGCCCGGCTATCAGCCAAAGAGACCTCAGCCTGCTGCGTTAAGCGCAAATTCTCAATGTGGATACTCAACTGATCGGCCACCACCCGTACTAAATCAGAAGCAACCTCATCCTCAACCTTATCCTGCCCAAACCGACCTGAGGCTGCCTCCAAATAGCCAATAATCGCACCCTGAACAGAAACTGGATAACTAATCGAAGTTGTAGTATGGGGGTCTACAGGTTTTAGCGCAGCATCATAAGCAACCACTTCTGCCTGATCGTAGAGATAACCCTGCGTGGGTGCCTGCTGCAAATAATCTTGCCATGCTTCATGAATCAACCGTTTATTCGCTTCTTCGGCCTGAATACGGAAATATTCAGCATTTGCTAAGAGACGAATGTTTTCCACCCGGTTGGCAACTTGGTTTGACACCGCTTGGATTAGCTCAATCTCCCCAGCCGTCCACGGCTGTTCAAGCATTCGCTCCAGTTGCACCAACCCTATTTTCTGACCCGATAATGTTAACGGCAACGTTAGCTCTGCCCCTTGCCCTGGCTGAATTGCAGCCTCCAGCGGTTCAAGCTGTGTGCCAATATAGGCATAGCCAGTATGTTCGCGCCGATCAACGGCATTCAAATAACCTCGCCACCCCTCATAAATAGAGTGTTGGGCTTGCAGTTCTAAGCTGCGCCGCGCTTCGGCTGATTCAGTAAACAGTTGGGCATTTTGCATGGCAACAGCAAGCTGCCCGGCCAAAACTTCAAACACGTTGGCGTTGTCTGGGTTTAGCTCGTTCACGTGCTTGCTTTGCAGGTTGAGCACGCCAAGAAGCTGAACACCAATGAGGAGGGGGACGGACATTTGGGAACGTGTATCAGGTAGCAGCGGGTTTGGACGAAAAATGACGCTGTTGCGGGTGTCTTCTACAACTACGGCTCTTTTGTCGGCAGCGCAGGTGCCGTTAATGGAGCCAGATCCTATTGGGAGGCGGTGACCTTGTCGCCGCAGTTCGGCACCAATCTCGCCCGTGCCAACTTTAAGCTCTAGTGTGCGGGCACTTTTATCTACCAGGTAAATTTGGACGTGGTAGAGGTTGAAATATTCTCGAATAAGACGCACTGATTCGGCTAGCAAGAGGTCCAGATCGCGGATTTGCGTGATGGTTCGGCCAATGTCAGCGGCCAGGCCAAGCTCACCGGTTCGTTCTTTGACACGGGCTTCCAGTGCTATACGCACATTGGCAAGCTGGTCATTACGCTCACGAATGATGGCAAGGGCTTGATGGAGATCTCCCATGGCGAAATAGAGAATAACGGCCGTTACCAGCAGCAAAACCACCGTCCATACAATCCACGATGCCCCCGTTGGCGTGGCTAAAAAACCAAGCCGGTTTGCCAACATAAACACCACAAGGCTGGAAACAAGTGCCACCCCAATGGCAGCCCGCCGGCCGACCAACAGGCTTGCCAAAATCACCACGAAAAAGTAAGCATTAAACGCAGGGGTTTCCAGAGACGGTGCCAGCCAAACAGACCAGGTAATAACCGCCCAAACCGCCAGCGTTAAAACCCACCCCGCCTCCTGAACCCGCCCCGTATGCAACCCGACCCGCGCCACAACAACCAGCAGCAAAAAGGTGCCAATCAGCCACACCAGATTAGGGCTGTCTGTTTGAACCAAAAACAAAGTCAAAAAACCTAGGAGCGAGCCACTCCCTGTTACCAGGGTAAAGAGGTGAATCAGCCGCGCCAGGCGCGTGCTTTCCTCATCAGCAAAAGTTGGTGCGCTCCAAAAACCTTGCAAACTTTTCAACATGCCAATCCCCACATTTAATCCTTGGTTAGGCTGTACTCATCAGGATTCAATACGGCCAATCTGTATTTTGGCAGTTTGTGAATCTAAGGCTTGCCCCAACTCCTGTATGGCTATTTGCAAAACAGCGTCAACGCTGCCTGCCCGCTGGATTTTTTGCCCAATGGCGTTCACCAACGCTTCCCGCTGCCCACGCCCTTGGGCATCGGCATAAAGCCGGGCATTTTCTAAGGCGACGGCGACCTGATTTGTAATTGATTCCAGGAGAATACGGTCACTTTCAGTTAATCCGTTGATCACATTGTGCTGCACATCCAATACCCCTTTTAATTCATGCCCCAGCAGGATTGGCACAGCAATTTCGGCGGCCGTTTCTGGCAACAGCCGATTGGACACCCATTCCGGCCGTTGACGCACATCGGGTGCCAACACGGTTTGCCGTGACTGTGCGGCTTCGCCAACCAGCCCGCGTGAAGTGGACATTTTGTGGCCGGCCGTTAATAACATGCGGCCGGCTTCTCCCGTGCCACCAGCTAAGACCAAATTTTGTTTTTTCTCATCCAGTAAGTAGATATGGGTGTGGTAATAACCAAAAGCCCGCTGCACCTCACGCACCACTTCAGCTACCAACTGCTCCTGATCCAAAATTGTTGAGAGGCGACGGCTAATTTCGGCACTGATTTCCAATGCTTTTGTACGCTCGGCAACGCGGATTTCCAGTACATTAGCCATTTCTCGCAGCGATTGTTCACTTTGTTGTGCCCGGTCTAAGGCCGCATTTAAACGCCGCAAAGCCACGCTTAACAAAGCTCCCGACAGGATAAAGACAAAGAAAAAGACGATCCAGCTGACAATGGGTGGCAATGTACTTGTCGTGATCGTCAGGATACCCTGCTGTTGTCCGATGAGGAAGGCCAGGGAGACCAAAATGCTCAATAGCGTAAAAATTAAAACGGGAAATCTCCCTTCAGACAGAGAAGCGGCTAAAATGATGACCACAACAAACCCGGCCACACTGGGTGACGAAACGCCCAGGCCAGAATTGTAGATGGCGAATATGATGGCAATAAACAAGATGGATGAGAGAACAACCCCGGCTATTTGCAAATGCCTAAGCCGAAGTAACCAGAGGATGATCACGCCTGCGAATACAACCAGCAAGCTGGGGCCAAGCACAATGACAAGACGTTCTGCGATTGGGGTTGTGCTATCGAGCAGCAGGAGGAGCAGGGAAAGAATAACGGCCGTTCCCAACAAAACCCACACGCTAATGAGCAGCAAGTTCGCAATACGAGATTGATTCGTGCTTTCAAACTCTGGTACAGAAAAAATCCGATTTAAAAAAGCCAGCATAACCTTATCCCAATAGCCAATTTTCTTTGGTTATCAAACGATGACCTTCTTCCTATAAAACGACCTCTTTAAAGACAGAAAAACAAAGATATGGTAACATAAAAAAGAATGAGGGCTTGTGAAGATGTCGTAACGATCATACCCAACAACTGCATCCTTGCACCATTGTCTATTACTCGTTTAGCCCTCTCATCTGTGAAGGAAAGTTTTGGTCAAATAAAAAACATTTTCAACGCAGCACACTACAATTATGACCAAGGTACCATCATTTATTTGTGACCGTTCGTGCCTGCGTATGGCTTTTGTGTATAAACCATTATAAAACAAAATAGGTAAAGTTTGGGTTATCAAAAAATCTGAGCTTAAACCTTGGTTGGGTTAGCTTGCAAACAGGCAACAAGCTGATTCTACATATACCATAGATGGACGTTGAACAACTATTTGCGGGGTTGGCGGGGTGTGTAAGTGTTGACAGTTATAACACGGCTTGGGTTGCATTGGTTCCAGATTTTAATGAGCCAAACAAACCACAATGGCCTCAGGCTTTAGATTTTTTACGCGCCACGCAACTATCGGATGGGGGCTGGGGGGCACCCATTATTTATCACCCGCACGAACGCACGTTGTGTACTTTGGCAGCCATTGCAGCCTTTAGCTGTTGGCAACAAACGGCCGTTAATTGCCCCAAAGATCAACAGCGCATCAGCCAGGGCATCGCTGCTCTTCACAAATACACCCACGACCTGGCAAAAGACCCACTCGAGTTGGTAGGGTATGAGCTTCTGCTGCCGCGTCTGGTTCGTTTTTTAGAGCCATACGACCTCGATCTACCTACCGAATCCTGGTACAAAATCCTCGACATCGGGCAGCGCAAAATGTTTTTGCTTGGTAGCCTGGACATTGAACCCACCAAGCCCCGTGCCTGGTGGTTTAGCATGGAAATATTGCCGGAAGAGCGTCTTGCCCAGCTTGACGAGGGTTTTCTTACTCACCACGGCTCCATTGCCACCTCAACCGCTGCCACGGCCGCTTTTCTGCGGGCACAACGTCTGCACGGCAAAGATTCACCCCGTGCCGCTGCCTTTATCAAACGAATGCTTGCCATTGGGCATGGGGGGGCTGCTTTCTCCTGGCCTATTGAACATTACGAGCTACTCTGGATTCTCGATCAATTAAAGCGGGTACAATTCCCGGTTAGCCACCCCAGCGTCCGAAAAGCCATCAGTGGACTAAGCCGCTATTGGATGCTGCCTCCCATTGGGTTTGCCGGGAGTTCCGCCTTTGGCGTGGCCGATGGCGACGACACCAGCGTTGGGTATGATGTACTGTGCTGGGGAGAAACACGGCCGTCTATTGATCCTCTGCTTGCTTTTTGGAATGAAACCCACTTCCGCACCTATCGAGATGAGTTAACGGCTTCTGTCACTGTCAATCTCCATGCGCTTTCGGCTTTGCGCCACAATGCAGCAAGCCAGCCGGCCGTCCAGGAAATTGGTCACGCTGTTTTGGAATGGCTGCGCCCCCACTTATGCCATGATGATGGGTTTGCCGACAAATGGCATTATTCACCAATGTATGTGGCTGGCCATGCGCTGGAAACGCTGCTTGAATGGGATCATGGTTTGGCGCAAAAGAGCCTGGACTTTCTGCTGGCGCAGCAGCAGGCGGACGGGGGTTGGGGATGCGGCCAAAATACAACGGTTGAGGAAACGGGGCACGCCCTGATTGGTTTAACGGCCGCTTTTCGTGATGGGTTGTTGAAAGATAAACGGCCGTTGCGCCAAGCCGCCCGCTTTCTACACGCTCGCCAAAACGACCCAGCCATCGAACGCCTGTGGATCGGTAAAACATTGTTCAACTCACCCAAAATCGTTGCCGCCATCCGCTTCGCCGCCAACTACGCCCTCACCCAACTCGACATCCATTAGCAATCCTAGACGCTGCCGTAACTTGACATTTTGCAGGAGACAGCACGATCAATGCCCAAGCAAATGCCAATTTACGGCCGTTAACAAGCTAATCAGGCAATCCGTTTGTTGGCAGTTCATCAGTTAAATGCACCTGGGTGTAATCAGTTGCCAGTGCCCGGCCAAGTTCCCGCACCGCCACCTGTAGTGCCTCATCAATCGAGTTTGTATTTTGAATTTGCTGCCCAATTTGGTTGATAAGCACCTGACGCTCTGCCCGATGCTGCGTCAGCACATATTGCCGCGCATTTTGCAGCGCAATCGCCACCTGGTTGGCAACGAGCTGCAACACATTGGCATCAGCCTCAGTCAGACTGCCAATAGTTGTGCGCTGCACATCTAGCACGCCCAGCACCTCTTTTTCGGTGGCAATAGGCACCGCCAGCTCCGCCCGCGTTTCTGGCAACCATTTGTTGGGCAGCCAACGCGGTTCACGGGTCACATCCGGTGCCAAAATAGTGATGTTGGTCGCTGCGGCACGCCCCACCAATCCTTCGCCCAGGTTAATATGATGCCCATACCGGCGCATGGAAATGCCCGGTTGCCCAGTACCACTTGCTATGGTCAGTTGGTTTGTACTTTTATCAAGCAGATAAATATGCACGTGGTAGTAGTTAAACGCCTTTTGGGTTTGTTCAACAACGGCCGTTATCATCTCCTCCTCATCCAAAATGGTAGAGATACGCCGCCCAATTTGCGCCGCCACTTCCAGTGCCCGCGTCCGCTCACGCACGCGAAAATCAAGATTTTGCAGCGTAGCCTGTAGCTGCACCGTCATGGCGTTAAATGTTTCCGCCAAAATCCCTGTCTCGTCGTTGCTATCCACGTGTGCACGGGCTTCAAAATCACCGTTACGCACACGAACGGCCGTTTCTGTCAGCACCGCAATCGGTTGCGACAACACATTTCCTGCATACGCCGCAATCAGCCCGCCAACCACCGCCAGCAACACCCCCAACAAAGTACTCAGCCGCTGCTGCACCCCCAACGGCCACAACGCTTCCGCCTGTGGCTGCTGCAGCAACACCCACCAATCCAATTGATCCACAGCAGCTACATGATATAGTGTCTTCACCCTCGTCGCGCTCAAAAACTGTAGTTCTCCATCCAGCGGCTCAACCAATGTCCCGTCAGCCTCTTTCAGCCGCGTTAAGAGCGCCATATCCAACTGCGTTTGCTGCAACGCCCGCGTGTCTTGCACCAACGGCAATTCCTGGTTTCCAATCAGCAGCACCATCTCAACTGAGTCATCAACTTGCAGCCCAATGTTGAGCAACTCAACCAGTTCGGTAAACGAGTAGGTGGTTCGTAAAATCCCCACCATCTCACCGTTGCCCTGGTTGTTATAAATTGGAATTGCCATCAACAAACCAAACGTGTCGCTGCTTTGGTCTAATTCTGGTTCGCTAATGTAAACTCGTCCCGCCCCATTAGCAAACGCAGCCTGCCACCAAACTTCATCACCTTGATAATAATCAGTTGTACGGCTGGTGGCAGCCACCAACCCGCCATAGCGATCGGTAATAAACAGTTCGCGGTGAATGGGGAATTGTGCCTGGAAGCGCAATAATGTTGCCGCCGCGTCATTCTCTAACTTGTCGCGCACAAGCGGATCGTCGTCTGCGGCGGTTTGCCATTGGGCATCGAGGTTTGCCATGGTGTTAAGAACGGCCGTTTCATCCCCCACCGTCGCCTCCATCGCCGCCGTTTGCAACACCTGATCTAACGCTAGTGCTTGCAACACGCTCACCTGCTGCCCCAGCAGTTCACTCACCGCAAATGCCCGCGAGTGCGACAGCGTCTGCAAATCATGTCCTACTTCCTCCGTCAGCGTCCGTTTAACCGCTTCCCCCGCTATCATCGTCGTCGTGCTAACAATCAACAGAATAATAAACAGTGCCACACTCAGCAACTTTGTCCGCACCGAATAATCACGATAATTACGCAGGATCAAAACCCCAAAAGCCAGAATGATGACAAAGGACAGAACCCCAAACCATGCCGTCAGACTAGGCAAGAATAGCTGTGTGTTCAAATCTAACAGATCCAAAAGCACGGCCACAATGCCGCCCAGCAAACCCACGACCATTGCCTGTCCGGCTCGTGCTGGCATCAAGGTGGCATTGGCAATCTGCCATACAACAAAAATGGTAAACGGCCCCATCAAAACCCCAATACCCTCAAACAACAGCGGCATGGTCAAAATGACGACCATGATTGCCCCAAGCAACACGGCCACCCCTCGCGTATGGTGGCTGTGTTGCACCAGGTACATGGTAACGGCCGTTGCAAGAGCCAGCCCAACAACCAGCGCGGTTAAGGTATAAAGCTGCCACACGCGGGTTGCCCATGTCAAAACAAAAAGAGGCATGAGTGCTAATAAAACCAGCACCAAAACAATCTGGCTGACGCGCATGGCACTTTGCAGACGATCAAGACGTGTTGGGGTTTCCATTACCTGCTTTCCTGGTAGCAAACCCTCGAAGGTACCCGGCACCTTGAAGGGTTGACGAATCAATCCATCATTGGAAATAGGCCAATGATAGCATGAAACAGGGGTGTTCACGTTAAGAAAACGTGACTAATCGGCAAAAAAAGACCCCACCTGTGTGGGGTCATTGGCTCATTTTTCGGCTTGGTTTAACGCCTGCCCCAACAGTTGGTTAACGAGTTTGGGGTTAGCTTTACCCTGGGTGGCCTGCATCACCTGCCCCATAAAGAAGCCGCGCAGTTTGGCTTCGCCGTTCATATATCGCTCAACCATGGCAGCATTGTCGGCTAAAATCTGCTTAATGGTGGCGGCAAGGGCGGCTTCGTCGGAAATTTGGGCGAGTCCTTTGGCTTCCACAACGGCCGTTCCGCTCTGCCCGCTGGCAAACATCTCCGCCAACACCTCTTTGCCGGTGTTGTTGTTAATCGTCTGCTTTTCCACCAGTCCAATTAGCTCCACCAGCCCGGCCGGGGAAACGCGAATGTCGTCAATGCTTTGCTTGCTTTCGTTCATCAGCCGAAACAGTTCATTGATGACCCAGTTGGCGATAGTTTTGGGGTTGAGGTGTGGGGGGATGGAAACGGCCGTTTCAAACCACTCCGCCACCGTCCGATCCTCCGTTAGCACCGCCGCATCATACGCCGACAAGCCAAAATCCGCCCGATACCGTGCCAGTTTCGCCTGCGGCAGTTCCGGCAGTGCCGCCCGTACTTCTTCCACCCAAGTCGCATCCAAATGCAGCGGCGGCAAATCGGGGTCGGGCAAATAGCGGTAGTCCTCCGCCTCTTCTTTGATGCGTTGGCTAAACGTCTCTCGCCGCCCCTCATGCCAGCCACGTGTTTCTTGCACCACTTGTCGGCCGGCATCCAGCACCGCCGCCTGCCGCACCAGCTCATAATCAGTACCATCGGCCAGCACGCGGAAGCTGTTGAGGTTTTTTAGCTCGGTGCGCGTACCAAACGCCGCTGTGCCAACCGGCCGGATGCTGATGTTTGGCTCAACGCGAAACACCCCTTTTTCCATGTCACCCGAATTGACCCCCAAATAGCGCAAAATCTGCCGAATCCGCGTCGCATACGCCCGCGCTTCCTCGCCCGAACGGATGTCCGGCTCCGACACAATCTCCAGCAGCGGCACGCTCGACCGGTTGTAATCCACCAGCGAACCGCCCCCATCCAAGTGGGTGAGCTTGCCGGTGTCTTCTTCCATATGCACCCGCCGAATGCCAATGCGCTTGGTTTCGCCGTTTTCTAACTCAATATCAAGCCAGCCTTTGATGCCTAACGGCCGTTCATACTGGCTAATCTGATAGCTCTTAGGCAAATCAGGGTAGAAATAATTCTTCCGCGCAAACACATTGTGCAAATTAATGGTGCAGTTCAGTGCCAGTGCCACCCGTAGCGCATATTCCACCGCCTGCGCGTTAACCACCGGAAGCATCCCCGGCATACCTAGGCACACAGGACAAACGGCCGTATTTGGCGGCGCTTCCACACTATCCACCACCCGGCAGCCACAAAACATCTTCGAGTTTGTCATCAGCTCGGCATGAATCTCCAAACCAATAACCGCTTCATATTTACTCATAATATCTTATAAATCATTTTGCTGATTTCTGAGTACGAAACCATTCTTGCAGAAATGCCATTAAATCTTCCAAGTTTGTTACAGTGGACGGCTCAGGATATTCACTATTAGGTAAATGTACATGATGAGGTTGTGTTGCTATGTCAGGCCAGTGCGGTGCATTATCCCAACGTCGCCGTAACCCACCGTTAGCATCCATCCATTGATAGGCATATTTACGCTGTCCATCTATGAATAGATAATCCCGTAGCTCCAAACGGCTGTCATCATGCAAAACGGCCGTTAATTGCAGCAAATAGGCATCGCCTTCTTGTTCATAACGCAATACTTTCCAAGAAGCAACGATTGCTTTGTTTTGTTCAAAAACATATAGCATATAAAATCGCTAGGCTAAGGCCGCTAACTGGGATTCCACAACGGCAGCCGCATCAGCAAACCACTTCCACTCCAGGTAATCATCGTCAATCGCAAAATTTTCTGCGGTTTCCTGCTCATAGCGGCGACTCATCTCGATTAACGATACACCCCATTTACTTTCCATTTGCTGGATGGCTGCCTGGTACCGTGCCAGGCGACCAAGTAAAATCATGCGTGCCTGTTGTCTAGCAGCCATCATCGGATCTGCATACCCTAGCGACTTCAAAATGTCTCCAATTGTTTGTTGATAAGCTGTCATCATTCTGCCATCCTCAGAAAATTGTCATCACCAAATCAGTGATCACAGTATACCATAACTTTTACCCATGCCGCCGCATAAAGCTTTCTAGGCGATTAAGGGCTTCTTCAATTTTTTCGTAGGCAGTGGCGTAAGAAGCGCGGAGGTATCCTGCCCCACTGGGGCCAAAAGCATCGCCTGGCACCATTGCCACCTCTTCTTCTTCCAGCAGCTTCATGGCAAATTCGTCGCCGCTCATGCCGCTGCGCCGGATGGAGGGAAAGGCGTAGAAGGCACCGCGTGGCTCAAAGCAGTCCAGCCCCAGTGTGTTAAAGCCATCTACAATAAGCCGCCGCCGCCGATCATACTCTTGCCGCATTTCTTCGACAAAGCGGGGGGAATCGGGGTGGGTGAGGGCGGCTACGGCCGCCGCCTGCCCCATGGTGGGGGCGGACATGATGGTGTATTGATGCACCTTCCGCATGGCGGCCAAAATGTCGGGGTTGGCGCAGGCGTAGCCGATGCGCCAGCCGGTCATGGCGTAATTTTTGCTAAAGCCGCCCAGCAGCACGGTGCGATCTCGCAAACCGGGCAGGGTTGGTACGCACACATGGTCAAAGCCATAAACAAGCTGGTCGTAAATTTCGTCGGAGATGATGAGCAGGTCGTGTTTTTCAGCAACGGCCGTTATTTCCAACATCCGCTCCCGATCCATCACCGCCCCCGTCGGGTTATTGGGATAGCCAATAAACAGAGCCTTGGTTTTTGGCGTAATTGCCTTTTCAATCGCCGCTGCCGTTACCTGAAAATCATCCAGCATATAGGTAGGAACCGTCACCGGTACGCCCCCCGCCAGTCCCACCTCGGATGTATAAGCCACAAAACAGGGTTCGGGAATAATTACCTCGTCGCCGGGGTCCAGGATCGCGGTCATGATGAGGTAAAGGGCCTCACTCACCCCTACCGTAATAATGACTTCATCTTCTGGGTGATATTCCACCCCATAGAGCCGCTTGAGGTGCTGGCTCACCGCTTGGCGCAGTTCCAGCGTGCCGCTGTTGGAGGTATAGGCAGTTTCGCCGCGCCGCAGCGAAGCGACCCCGGCCTCTAAAATAGGGGCAGGCGTGACAAAATCTGGCTCGCCAATCCCCAGCGAAATCACGTCTTTCATGGAGGCAGCAATGTCAAAAAATTTACGAATCCCCGAAGGCGGGGTTTGGGCTACACGGTCGGAAATAAAGTTACGCATGGTTTCCTCAAGAGGTGATTAGAGATTGGAGATTGGAGATTAAAGAAGGTTAATCCACAATCTCTAATCGCCAATCTCCTCCCCATCATTCAACAGGACAGTTCGTTTACGGCCGTTTATCACCCCACCCCGCCCCACAATCGAGCGATCCAGCACCGCATTTTCCACTTGGGCATTCGCATCAACGATGCAGTTAGTCAGCACCGATTCACGGACAACGGCATCGGAGCCGATGGCGACAAAGGGGCCGATGACAGCTTTTTCCACAACGGCCGTTTCTGCCACAAACACCGGCGGCAGCACCGTAAACTCCTCCCCATACCCCCGCTCAATCGCATCCTCGCTGGCAAACCCCAGCCCCAATAGCCGTTCGTTGGCGTGGAGCCACGTTGCAATCGAGTCAACCGGGGCGCAAAAATCGGGCGTTAGCTGTTCCACACGCAACCCAGCAACGGCAGCCAATTGGGGTAAATTTTGCCAAACGGCCGTTTCACCCACCACCCTGGCCGCCTGTTTGCCACTGCGAAACCAGTACACCCCGGCCGTACCCGTTCTTTCCGACGGCCAGTGAATAAAATCGGCTTTGGAAGCGGCAAACGAAGCCCAGCGAATGTCAAACGCGGTGTGGGCGGTGAGGAAAAAAACGGCCGTTTCCCCCGCCCCGGCCGCCATCGAACTCGCCACCACCACCCGCAGCCCCGGCCATTCCGCCGCCAGCCACGCCACCACCAGCCCCAAATTGCTGCCAACCAGCACCAGTTCCTTCACCCCCGCCTCGGTCAATTCGGCCAGCGTATGATCCAGCAAGGTGCTGTTGGCAAGGGGAAGCAGCGCCGGATGTCGGTCGGTGATAAACGGCCGTAAATCCACCTCATACCCCGTAAACTGTAAAATCGCCTTCATAAGCATGTAGGGGCGTATTGCATACGCCCCTTTATCTTAACCACCAATCACCGGTTGCCGCAAATGCCACTCCGTCGCCTGTTCATAGGCAAAGGCTGCATTCAAAATCGTCGCCTCTTGCAGCGTGTTGCCAATCAACTGCAAGCCAATCGGTAGCCCTCGCCCATCAAACCCGCACGGAACCGACAAGCCACAGCTTGCACTCAGGTTCAGCGGCAGGGTGAAAATATCGGCTAAAAAGAGAGCCAGCGAATCGTTGACCTTTTCGCCCAGCTTAAACGCCGTTGTTGGGCTAACCGGCCCGGCAATCACGTCCACATCGGCAAACGCCTTGTTAAAATCATTGATGATCAGCGTGCGCCCCTGCAACGCCTTGCCATAATATTCATCATAATAGCCGGTACTCAGCGCGTAAGTTCCCAACATAATCCGCTTTTTGGTTTCCGCGCCAAACAGCGCCCGCGTCTTTTGCACCGAATCAATGACATCGGCTCCGGCCACACGCGGCCCGTAGCGCACGCCGTCGTATCGCGCCAGATTGGTGCTGGCTTCGGCGGTGGCGATGAGGTAATAAATGGGCAGGGCGTAGCGGGAATGGGGCAAACTGATTTCCCGAATATCTGCACCGAGGTCGGCTAGTTGGTTGATGGCGGCACGAACGGCCGTTTCCACCTCCCCGTCCAACCCTTCAATAAAATACTCTTTCGGAACCCCCACCCGCAGCCCGCGAATGTCACCGGTCAACGCCGCCTCATAGTTTGGCACGGGAACGTTAAGGGAAGTGGAGTCGCGGGGGTCAAAACCGGCCGTTGCCTGAAACATCGCCGTCACATCCGCCACCGTTCGGCCAAACACCCCCACCTGGTCCAGCGACGACGCATAGGCCACCACTCCCCAGCGCGACATCCGCCCATAGGTAGGGCGCAGCCCCACAATGTTGCAAAACGAAGCCGGTTGCCGCACGCTACCGCCGGTGTCTGTGCCAAATGCCGCATACGCCATGCGGCCGGCCACTGCCGCCGCGCTGCCGCCGCTGCTCCCCCCCGGCACCCGCTCCAAATCCCACGGGTTATGAGTGGCAAAATAGGCCGACGTTTCCGTTGAAGACCCCATCGCAAATTCATCGGTGTTGGTTTTGCCCAGCAGTACTGCCCCCGCCTCTGCCAGTTTGTCCACCACAAAGGCGTTATACGGCGGCACAAATCCTTCCAAAATCTTGCTGCCGGCCGTTGTCGCCACCCCCCGCGTGCAAAACATATCTTTAACAGCCACAGGCACACCCAACAAGGGCGTACGCTCTCCTGCCGCCAGCCGCTTGTCCGCCGCCGCTGCCTGTTCCAGTGCCAGATCATCAGTCACAGTCAGATAACTTTTGACCTCGTTATCCACCGCCACAATGCGATCCAGCATCGCCTCAGTCGCCACCACGCTAGTCACTTGCCCAGCCCACAGCGCATCACGTAATTCAGTTAAAGTAAGTGTTGTTAAATCCATTGCGTTTACAAAAAAAAACAGGACGCTCGGCCCTGTCATTGCCTCTTGTACCCCCACTTTATCAACTGCCTAACCCTAAAATTGTTTCAGCAACTTATCGTATTCATGGTGAGGGCCAATCCAGAACCAGACAATCACATCGCCTTTCATCACCCCAACAACACGACAATCTTTATTCACTCTGGCTGAGTAAATTGGCTGCGTAGCATGAATTTTTTTGAAACGCAAGCTAGGATGAGAAGGGTTTTGGCGAAATAAGCGATAAGCCTCACGCGCTTGCTGTCTAGTTTGCATTGGCAGCAAGCCTAACAGCTTTCTAAATTGCTCCGTTGTATGCGACTTCATAAAGCATCAGGATCAAGTGGTTCGGTTTTCCCCTCATCATATTCTAGTAAAGCTTGATTAGCTAGTGTAGCTAATAAATCTTGCGAATCTTCAAACAGTCTATCCCAACGTGCTTCTGCTTCCAATTCAGCCATGATCCAAGCAGCAAAAGCATCTTGTTCCACTTCTGGGAGGTTAGCAACCCTATTAAACGCTTTTTCAAGAGCTAAAGTCATCGTTTTAATCCATTCCTTTAGGAATCATCCAGCACAGTTTGAATTTGAAACTGATTTTGGGCGTGTTGGGGTGCGTTGTGCAACACTTCGTCCATTGGCAGTGAAGGGGCAACTATGTCTGCCCGCATCACGTTTTGCTGCGCCACAAGGTGACCCACGGCATGGGCTGTCGGCGGCAGGTCAGCCAAATCCAGCTCACTCAGCATCGCCACATAATCCAAAATATCAGAGATCTGATGCTGATACTCCGCCACTTCCTCATCTGTCAGTGCCAACCGTGCCAGATGAGCAATTTTTTGTACTTCGTCCTTGGTTAAAGCCATCATGAAAAAATTATAGCATCCGCCTTAGCATAAACAAACGGCACTATCTTTACCGCCCTCGCCGGTCATATTCCTCTTCCGTCCAGAAATTCTCTGGAGCTGTCAGCTTATCAATATAGAGTTCCCCATTCAGATGATCGATCTCATGCTGGAAAATCCGCGCATCCCACCCCTCTAAATCCAGCTTCATTTTGCGACCAAAGCGGTCTTGGGCACGCACCCGAATGGATTCATGTCGGGTTACTTCGCCTACGTAACCGGGAATAGACAGGCATCCCTCAATCCCATCCACCACCTCGCCCGACCGCCAAACGATTTTGGGGTTTATAATGACATACAAATCGCGGCTGCCTTCAACCTCGTTGCCGCTATCGTCTGTTTCCGGCAACGTTTCAATAACCGCCATGTTAAGCGGTTCACCAACTTGTGGCGCAGCCAGCCCCACACCGGGAGCTTCGCGCATTGTTTCAATCATGTCGTCAATCAACTTTTGCAAACCGGTATCAAACTTTGTAACTGGACGTGTCTTCTGTCGCAGTACAGCGTTGGGTAATTTTACAATCTCTAAAATAGCCATCTTCTTCTAGTTGTTGCTGGAACAATCTTAAGGCAAACGGCCTCCTGCCATGCTAAGATTGATTAGTTGCTTTCAAGCTCAGCGTTCATGGCTGGTGGCGTTCGACGTGGAATCCGCTCTTGCTCCGTTGCTTGTTTATACACATCCATTAAAACAGAATATTCTTTGCGGCGACTTTCGCTTTCGCGCTGGCGGCGACGCACTCGTGCCTGGTCCATACGGCGGAAAATGTCGCTTTGCACCTGGCTGGGGTTAGCAACATCTTCAAAAACAATGTTGGCGTTTGCGCCGGCCGTCTCCACAACCACATCTCCGTAATTAAACAGCGTCGGCATCAACCCCGGCCGATCCGCATTCACATTCTGCACATTATCAATCCCGGCCTGCTTACGGCTTTCGCCAAAGCCAAACGGCCGTCTATCAATATCAATCACAAATTTGTCTGTCACCTGAAACGTATCATTGCGCCAATCCTCAACCTGCCACACCAGCCAGCCCAAATCTACCGCCAGAAACAGCCCAAACACCAGCAGCAGTTGCCCCGCCCCCACAGTAGAAAACCGCGCCAGCAAAAAAGCGATCACAACCAGCAACAAGGCAACCAATACCGGCCAAACGATCTCCTTAACTAAAACAAAGGCATGCTTGCGATACGTAATCACAATTCCATCCTTGCCTTCTCCCTCTACCCGCGATTGAAAACTGCGGCGCAGTCGCTGCCAAAAGCTAGGCTCCACCTTCACCGGCGGTGGCAAGTCACTGTCTTCATCTTTAACCAACTCATAAGGCGGATCAACCTTAAAATGCTTCTCAATCGTCTGGCGCATGTTCATCTGCTCTCGCGCCTCATCCAAATTGCGCGTGCGCTGATTTAACCGCTGCAAGACTTTCAGAACATCATCCGGGTTGTCAATGTTGTCAAACAACACCTGCCCCACTGCCGATGCGGTCTTAATCCGCGCCGTGCCAATACCCAGAATGTTAGCGATCAGGTTGGGTCGGTCAATTTCAAAGTTTTGAATCTGATGGATCGGGATTTTGTTAATGCGAATCTGAAATTTGACTAAGTCAAATTCACGGTGTGCCAAATGCTTGTTGGTAATAACAAAATAATCAAGTGCCCAATCTAGGAGGCGAAAAGCCATGACCGCCAAGAAGATGAGCATGATGACACCTGGCACAACAATAGTCAATGTGTTCCAAACGCCAACATCACCATTCCGGGCAACCGCTGCCTGCGCTTCTGCACGCAACAACAGGTAGGCAATGGTGGGGACAACAATAAACCCGAACAACCAGCCCAACTCACCCAAGAGCAAATATTTCCAACTACGCCGCGCTTGATATTCCACCAACTCATCTGGCAGCAGGCTAATAGCAGCACTGCGTTTATCAGCATGTATACGGGTTTTTCGTGCTAAAGTCCACCCCAGTTCCGATAAACCTGTCTCGACTTCTTCCCCGTCAATCAAAACGGTTTCATAACCAGGTTCAAACCGTTCAAGGATGGAGGGCATTCGCTCTAATAGGCTCAGAAAATCATCTTTCTTGATGATAATGACGCTACCGCCTTCGGTTAGCGGTGCTTGCACTGTGGCCGGATAGGCATCTTCCACAAAAAGCCATTCTTCATAGAAAAAGTCATTAGGTAGATAATGGGTAATACTGGTTTCGGTAACATCGCCCCGTTTATCAACAGCACGGGCAATTAAACGGCCGTTTTTCACGATATGCAAACTATCGGCTACATCCCGTTGGTATGCCACCACCGCACCCGGTTCAAACTTATATTCCCGGCTGATCCGCGCTACCTCATCCAGTTCATACTCATCCAAAGCCGCAAACAAAGGAAGCTGTCGTAAAAATTGTCGTTTACTCGTCACAGAACTATCCCAGAGAACTTCGCTCGAAAACACAACTACAAACGAGTTGCGCCGCTTTTGCCTCATGGCAATCTCCAAAGAACGTTATTTTAACATAAGATCAAAGGCATGTGAAGCGAATATTGCTTACAATGCGCGGCTGCTGTATCATCCGACCATCCTACAAAACCCTGAACCATGGAGGCATTTATGTCCCGTCTTGCATTAGTAGCCATTGGTGGCAACTCGCTTATCACCGATCCTAAAAACCCCGATATACCCCACCAATGGGATGCCGTTCGTGAAACGTGCCGCCACTTAGCCGATATGGTTGAACAAGGCTGGCGGCTGGTTATCACCCACGGCAACGGCCCTCAGGTGGGCTACATTCTACGCCGCAATGAGTTAGCAGCTCACGAAGTCCACACCACCCCGCTCGATCTCATTGTGGCTGATACCCAAGGGGCAATTGGCTATATGCTTCAGCAGGCGCTGCGGAATGAATTATTTAGCCGAGGCATTCGCAAACCCATTGTTACCCTTGTCACCCAAGTGCTGGTAGACAAAGATGATACCGCTTTTCAAAATCCCACGAAACCCATTGGCAGCTTTATGAGCCAGGCCGAGGCTCAGATTTTTGAAAAGCAGGGGTGGCAAGTGATGGAAGATGCTGGGCGCGGTTGGCGGCGTGTGGTTGCTTCCCCTGAGCCACTGCGAATCATTGAAGAAGATGCTATTTTGCAGTTGCTCAATAGTGGTGCTATTGTGATTGCGGTAGGGGGTGGCGGCATTCCTGTCGTCCACAATCAGCACGGGGAATTGCGTGAACTAGGTGGCGTTTATGCCGTGATTGATAAGGATCGCGCTAGTGCAGTGCTGGCAAGCAGCCTGTGGGCTGATTTGTTCCTTATTTCCACGGGCGTGGAGCAAGTGGCGATCAATTTTAACACGCCACAGCAAGAAAATTTGGCTCGGATAACGGCCGTTAACCTCACCAACTATCTTAAGGAAGGACACTTTGCTCCCGGCAGCATGAAGCCCAAAGTAGAGGCCGTCTTGACATTTCTGCAAAAAACAGGAAAATCTGCCCTGATTACGAATCCCACAAATATTGCCCGAGCCCTACGTTACGAAACTGGAACTTGGATCGAAGCCGTTTAGGAATGCAACCATTGCTGTCTTTTTGGGCAGAAGAGGTTAGGTACCACACTTAACCTCTTCTAGGGAAAACATGTTTGATCTGACGAGGCCATTCAGCCTCTTCAACCTTTTTAACCTTTTTACGCTCTTCTACGTTTACCGAGCGTTGCAGCTTGCCGTGCGTCTTGTACGCGAACGGCCGTTGCTGTCTAAAGAACCCCTTTCACGCTATCAACAAAGCCTTGCCGAACAAGCCTCTTTCTTTATCGGCGTTCCCCCAGGCGTATTTATTCATGAAATGTGTCACGCCCTGTCCATCTGGCTCTTTGGTGGACAGGTTGTCGAATTTGGGTACCGGGTGTTTTGGGGCTATGTTGTTCCCAACGGCCGTTTTTCCGCCGCCCAAGATTGGTTCATCAGTTTAGCTGGCACCCTGGGCAACCTGCTGTTTGGCACTATCCTCTGGCTGGCATTGCGCCACAACAAAAGCAGCAGCGTCCGCTTTTTTGCCCTGCGTGCTTTTCGCTTCCAAGTGCATTTTGGTCTTATCTATTACCCGCTCTTTACCCTCTTCCTACCGGTTGGCGACTGGCTCACCATCTATAACTTTAGTGCTACGCCCGTTTTAAGTGGCTTAACGGCCGTTTTCCACGCCACCCTCCTCCTGCTGTTCCTCTACGCCGACCGCATTGGCTGGTTTGAAACGCCCAGCTTTGAAACAGTTGAAGCGCAAATGCAGTTTAGCCAGCTCGCCAGCAGCCTCAATACGCAAAACGAAAACGGCCGTTTGGCCTATATCAACTATCTTCGTAGCGGCCACGCCCCCAAACGCGCCCGCCGCGCTCTACAACAATTTTTGCAAGACAATCCGCATTCGGCCGTTGGGCATTTGCAGCAAGCCCTGCTCCACAGTGAGGGGCAGCGCGAACTGTCCCAAAAAGCGTTTGAGAGTGCCCAACAGGCTCTTAACCTGGGTCTCACACAACCTCGGCAGCAGGCATTAGCACATGAAATTGTGGCACGGTTTTATCTAGACCAGGGCAAGGGTCAGCCGGCGCGAGAACAGCTAACGATGGCACTTCTGGCACTGGGCAAAACGAGCGAAGCTGAACCACAGCAGGCGCGGCTGCTGCATTTACGTAGCCAGGCGTACCGCCGCGAAACGCGGTTAGATGAGGCACTTCGTGACCTGGACGACGCAATTTTGCTGGCACAGCAGGCAAATGATCAAAAAACGGCCGTTTTTTATCAAAAAGAAAAAGAGATAATGGCTCATACGTTTAGTTGAGAGAGGGAAAAACGGCCGTTGTCTAAATCACCCAAAGGAGGTGAGGCAATTCGACAATAAGCAAAATTAATCATACACAATGTAGCTTTGTAACTTACAAAAACGCAAAACTTTTTAGGAGAAGAAATTCAAATGAGAGCAAAAACTTTTTCCAAACTATCTTGGCTACTTGCCTTGATCCTCGTTTTAATCCTGGCCGCTTGCGGTGGCAACGCTACCGAAGAACCGGCCGCTGAAGAACCCGCTGTGGAAGCACCAGCCGCTGAAGAACCAGCCGCCGAAGAACCAGCCGCTGAAGAAGCGTCTACCCAAGAAGGTAGCTACCAGATCCCCGCCATTGAAGAAGGCAAATACAACGTCGCCTTTGTCTATGTTGGCCCCCACGATGACGGTGGTTGGACACAAGCCCACGATGTCGGCCGTCAATATGTCGAAGCCAATGTCGAAAATGTCCACACTGCCTATGTTGAAACCGTCGCCGAAGGTGCCGATGCCGAACAGGTTATCCGTTCCCTCGCTCGTAAAGGGTTCGATGTCATCTTCACCACCTCCTTTGGCTATATGGATGCATCCGAAATCGTCGCCGACGAATTCCCGGATGTAGACATCATCCACATCAGCGGCTTCAAATCCAATGAAGCCAACTTTGGCAACCTCTTTGGTGCCATGGAAGACATGAAATACCTGGCCGGTATGCTGGCTGGCTCCCGCGCTAAAACCGATGGCAACCCCAAGCTCGGCTACATCGCCACCTTCCCCATCCCCGAAGAACTGCGTCTGGGCAACGCCTTCTCCCTTGGTGTCCAACAAACCTGTCCCGACTGCACCATAGACGTACGCTGGATCTTCACCTGGCACGACCCCATCGTGGAAAAAGAAGCCGCTGCTTCCCTCTTTGATGGTGGTGCTCAGGTTGTTATGACCGGTGCCGACACCCCTGCCCCTGCCGAAGCGGCTCCCGATGGCAAATGGGGTATCACCTACGACTACTCTGGCAACTGCAAGATTGATGCCTGCCTCACCTCCATGTACTGGAACTGGGGCCCCGTTTACTCTCGCATCATTGAAGAATCCCGCGACGGCACTTGGGTCGGCGGTTGGGAATATTTCGATGCCGACGCTGGGGCAATGGGTCTCTATGGCTTTATGGATGGCGAAACAATGCAGCCCGGCGCAGCCAGCCTGCCGGCCGAAGACCTGCAGCTCATCCAAGATACGTTAGCCTCCATGCTAGCTGGCGAATTCACCCGCTTTGACGTGTTCAAAGGCCCCATCACCGATAACCAGGGCAATGTGGTACTGGAGGATGGCGTCAGCCTGGAACAGCTTGACCTCGACGGGTTCTCCCAGTTTGGCAGCGAATGCAAGACCTGCATGTATTGGTGGAACCAAAACATCACTGCCGAACTACCTTCGCTTGAATAATTAATTAGTAAGCAGTAATCGGTAATCAGTAATCAGTGACCAAAACTGATTACTGATTACTGGTTACTGATCACTGAAAATGACAGAGACCCCATACGCCGTAGAAATGGAAGAAATCGTGGTACGCTTTCCGGGCGTGCTGGCGAATGATCGTGTTAATCTAACGCTGAAACGGGGGGAAATCCATGCGCTCTTGGGGGAAAATGGGGCTGGAAAAAGCACGCTGATGAACGTGCTGGCCGGATTGTATAAACAAGCGGCCGGGGTTATCAAGATTCACGGCCGGCCGGTTAGCTTTAACTCCCCCAAAGATGCCATTGCTCATGGTGTCGGCATGATCCATCAACATTTTATGCTGGTGCCCACGCAAACAGTCACCGAAAACATCTTGTTAGGGCTAGATGAACCCCGATTTATCATGAATTTGCCTCACTATGACCAAAAGGTGCGGGAGCTGCAGGCACAGTTTGGGCTGCAAGTGGATCCTACGGCCAAAATTTGGCAGCTTTCGGTGGGGGAACAGCAGCGGGTGGAAATTTTGAAGGTGCTGTATCGGGGGGCGGATATTTTGATTATGGATGAGCCAACGGCCGTTCTTGCCCCCAAAGAAATTGATGAACTCATCAACACCATGCGCTCCATGGTGGCACAGGGCAAATCTATCATCTTCATCAGCCACAAATTGCACGAAGTAACGGCCGTTGCCGACCGCGTCACCGTCCTACGTAAGGGCCTCTGCACCGCCGAAGGCATCAGCGCCAAAGGGTTAACCCAGGCTGACTTGGCTCGTCTTATGGTTGGGCGAGATGTAGTCTTCAGCGTTGCGAAAGAAGAACAAGCACCGGGCAGCGTCGTCCTCTCCATGAAAAACGTCTCCGCCCAAAACAACAAAGGTGTGCCAGCCCTGCGTAATCTGTCGCTTGAACTCCACAGCGGTGAAATCTTGGGCATTGCCGGTGTGGCTGGCAACGGCCAAAGCGAGTTGGCCCAGGTCATTACCGGTTTACGCCCCTGTGAAGGCAGCATTTTGGTCAACGGCGAAGAAGTTGCCAACCAACCACCTAGCAAAGCCATTGCCCAGGGTGTCGCCCACGTACCAGAAGACCGCACCAAAGTTGGCTCTGCCCCCAACATGAGCATCACTGAAAACACCATCATGAAAGATTATAGCAGCGAGCCAATTGGCAATGGCTGGAGCATCAACTTCACCAAAGCCCGCACCCGCGCCCAAAAGCTAAAAAAAATGTATGATATTTTGGCTCCCAGCGTAGATACAATGGCACGTAAGCTATCGGGTGGCAATTTGCAAAAGGTCATTTTGGCGCGAGAGATTTCCACAAACCCCCGCCTAATGGTGGCCGTGCAGCCGACACGTGGGCTGGATGTGGGGGCCATTGAGGCCATTCAAACGTTGCTATTGGAACAGCGGGCATCAGGAACGGCCGTTCTCCTCATCTCCGAAGAACTAGAAGAACTCCTCTCCCTCAGCGACCGCATCGCCGTCATCTTCGACGGTCAAATCATGGGCACCGTTGACGCCAAAAACGCCAACATAGACCAAATCGGCCAAATGATGATCGGCAGCAAACTGGAAACCCTCTAATGGCCATTGTCCTGTTTTTTACGCCTATTTCCGTAAAACGCATTGCGTGTTCCGCACCATACGCAATACGTAATACGCTCTAAATTTATGACAACCATAGCCCCATCCAAACGCTTCCAACTACCCTACACCATCTCCCTGGAAAAACGGGTCGAGGATTACCCCAAATGGTTCCCCCCCGCCATCACCATCGGTGCCGTCCTCATCGCCTTCCTCATCAGCGGCATCATCCTCAAACTCATCGGCGGCGAACCACTGCGCGTTGCCAGCTTCTTCTACGAAGCCACCTTTGGCAGTTGGGCCGTCTTCTCTGACACGCTGGTCAAAGCCACCCCCTTGATCATGGTTGGCCTCGCCTGCGCCATCGCCTTTCGCATGAAGCTGTGGAACATTGGTGCCGAGGGACAGTTCTACTTGGGTGCCTTTGCTGCCAGCCTCGTTGTTCTCGTCCCCCTGGTTCCCCCTGAAAGCCCCAAAGTCGTCATCATCGGTGCCATGATCATCATGGGCATGATCGGTGGCGCGGTTTGGGGATTTATTCCTGGCTTCCTCAAAGCCCGCTTCCAGGTCAACGAAATCATCACCACCCTCATGCTCAACTACATCGCCATTTCCTGGAACAACTTTTGGATTTTTGACCGCTGGAGCGATGCTGGGTTCCAAATGACCCCCACCTTTGACAAAAGTGCCTGGCTCCCCCGCCTGGCCGACTACGCCCGCGAGTACAAAATGTTTTCCGGTATCACCCTTCACCTAGGCGTTGTCTTTGGCATTATCGCCGCCGGTATTATGTGGTGGATTTTAGAGCGCAGCAGTTGGGGGTATGAGATCAAGCTGATCGGCGACAACCCCAACGCCGCCAAATACGCTGGCATCAACATTGCTCGCAACATCGTGCTGGTTATGATGGTCTCTGGGGCGTTGGCCGGATTAGCAGGCATGTCCGAAGTCACCGGCGTTGTCCACCGGCTACAAGAGCGCATCTCACCTGGCTACGGGTTCACTGGCATCATCGTCGCCTGGTTGGCAAAGCTCAACCCATTCACGGTCATTCTTGTCTCCATCCTGTTTGGAGCACTCATCGTCGCCGGCCGCGAAATCCAGCCGTCAGGGTTAGCCCTCATGCTCCAGGGGTTTATCCTGTTTATGATCATCAGCAGCGACGTGCTGCTGCGCTATAAAGTTCGGCTCACACGGCAAACAGCGTAAGCGACTAGGACAAATCACATGAATCCAATCATCATTTTGCACGCCGGTCTCGCCACTGGCACCATTTTGCTTTTTGCCGCCATTGGCGAAGTTTTTGCCGAACGGGCTGGCATCCTCAACCTTGGCGTCGAGGGGATGATGCTCATGGGAGCGATGGCCGGTTTTAGCACCTCGCTTAGCACCGGCAGCCCCATGCTTGGCTTACTCGTTGCCATTTTGGCGGGCGGCATTCTCAGTCTGGCACATGGCCTTGTCACCATTCACTTTCAAGCCGACCAGGTGGTAAGCGGGCTTTCGCTCACCTTTTTGGGTACAGGGCTGGCACTGGTGCTGGGGCAAGGGCTAACGGGGCAAAACCCACCCCTCGTCCCCTCGTTTGATATTCCAGGGCTGGCACTCATCCCCTTTATTGGCCCTGTCTTTTTTGCCAACCACAGCTTACTGGTTTATGTGGGCTATCTGTTTGCCCCGCTAACATGGTACTACATCTACAAAACCCGCCCCGGAATGCATTTGCGAGCGGTGGGAGAGAAGCCGGAAGCGGCGGACACAATGGGGCTTAACGTCTATGCGCTGCGCTACTTCTACGTGTTTGTGGGCGGCTGTTTAGCGGGGTTGGCTGGGGCAACCATCAGTCTGTCTGTGTCGCCGGGCTGGTTTAGCGAGCTAACCACATCGGGGCAAGGGTGGATTGCAGTGGGGCTGGTTATTTTTGCCCAGTGGGATCCGCTGCGGGCGGCGTTTGGCGGCTATCTGTTTGGGGCACTACGTCGCACCATTCTGGATCTGCAAGGGCCAGCAACGCTGTTTGGCTTGACGAACCCACTTTATATCAACCCAAATTTTAGCTTTTTCTTGCAAATGGCTCCGTTCATCCTGACGATTGCAGCCCTAGTTTGGGGGTCACGGGCGGCAATTCGAGAGCGTTTGGGGGCACCGGCAGCGCTGGGTGTGCCGTATATTCGCGGCGAGCGTGGGCTGTAGCGATGTCTGAGGTCTGGTTTATTCGGCATGGGGAAAGTATTTCCAACGCTAATTTGGTGACAAGCCACCCGGCTTTGTCACCGCTAACGCCTAAGGGCGAACAGCAGGCGCTGCTGATTCCAGGGGCATTTAACGGCCGTAAACCAGACCTCATTGTCACTTCTTCCTATCTACGAGCGGAACAAACGGCCGTTCCCACCCTCGCCCAATTCGACCCCATTCCCTATGAAACCTGGCCGGTACACGAGTTCACCTACCTGTCCCCCAAGCGGTATGATGGCACCACAGGCGACCAACGTGCGCCCTTTGCCCAAAGCTATTGGCAACGCGCCAACCCGAATGAGCAAGAAGGAGGTGATGGCGAATCATTCCGCGACTGCCTGGCTCGCATTCACGACACCTTAGCCAGACTGCGCCAGCATGAAGCCAAGTTTATTGCCATTTTTACCCACGGCATCTTCGCCCGCCTGTTGCTATGGGCAGCCCTTACCAACACCACCAGTGCCACCAGTACCAGTCAACAACACGCCCACCAGTTCATCCGCGCCGTGCGAATGCCCAACGCCGCCATTTGCGTGGTGCATCTCACGGTTGATAGCCTGCTTTTCTCTAATATCCAAACCAAACATTTAAACGCAAGGGATGGCTCCTAATCCTGTTGCTGCTGGCTAAGCCACCAACCAAACAAAACTGCGGCCACTCCTAATGCCGCCAAAGCGACTTTTTGTTCGCGGGAAACGGCCGTTTTTCCCCCTCTCCCCTCCGTTTCTGCAATCCAGGCAAACGTCTCCAACATTCCCGTCTGCAATGGCCGCGTCGTCCAGCCAAGCTGCGCCCGCGCCTTGTCCGACCGCGCCATATACGTCACGCCTAATGATGCCGTTGCCTCACGGCTAAACGCCGACGGCAACCCCAGTGCCGGCTGCAGCCCACCCATCAGCGGCGCAAACGGCCGCACCATCCGTGATGGGATACGCAGCAGCGGTGGCTTTCGCTCCAGCAAATACCCCCAAAAATCTACCATCTCCCCCAGCGGGATGGCCGGCCCGGCCAAAATATAGCTCTCCCCTGTCTCACCCTTCTCCGCCGCCAAAATATGCCCCTCCGCCACATCATCCACATGGGCATAGGTAAAAACCGTGTCCGCTCCCGGCACCGCCGGAAGCCCCTGATAAAACAACCGCATCGTCTCCGCAATAACGCTCGTGTCGCCAGGCCCATATACCCCACCCGGCATGACAATGACAATCGGTGCCCCCTTCTCAATCAGCGGCAGTGCCACTTTGTAATGCGCCAGCCACTTGGTGCGGTCATACTCGGTCAAAAACGGCCCATTTTGGCGGTAGCTTTCATCCACCAGCCGCCCATGCGTGTCGCCAAACACGGCTACGGTACTGGTATACACAATTTTGGGTATGCCTAATTCAACCGCCAGCCGCAGTACTTTGCGTGTTCCCCCCACATTAATCGCCTCGGCATCCATCCAGTCATTTCCACCGAGCTTATACCAGGCTGCCAGATGAAAGACCACATCGCTACCTTCCATGCCCGCCCGCATCGAGGCCACGTCCAAAATGTCACCCCGCACCACCTGCGCTCCCAAATCTGTCAACAGCACGGCTCCCGCCTCGGAACGCACCAGTGCCACAACCTCATAGCCCCGTGCAACCAGCTTGGCAATTAAATGCCGGCCGATAAATCCCGTCCCACCCGTTACAAATGCTTTCATGGTTTCACAACCTTCAACTTCATTTTTTTCACCTTTTCTTTGCAGCCACATCAGACCGCGCTGTTTATTATACCCAACAGGAGAGGTGTTGCACGATTGCGGTACTCACGGCTATTGTGTTCACGCCCAAGTTCATGATACTATTAGGCTTCAGAGCTAAGCGTGGGTGAGCAACTAATTTTCTTTGAAACACAGGATGCCACGCTGAAAACAGATTTTCACAGAGTTGTAGTTCATCGTATATGACTGAAGGAATCATTGCTGCCCTCGGCAAATTATTCAGCCGCTTAAATTGGCTTACCGTCCTTTTTTTTGCCGTCGTTTTATTGGTTCAAATTGGGCTTTTCTATTTCTTTTTTAGTTTTTTGCTGGGGCAGCCCACCAATGAGTGGTTTACGGAATTTATTTTAGCTAGCTTCGTCCAGGTTTTGGCTGGCGCACTGGCACTTTATTTTGTTGACCGATTCAAGCTGTTGGTAGGCAAGACCATCACCAACACGGTAGGCGACGAGTTAGTTCGGCTGCGGGCGGCCAACAATCGAGCCAAATCGCTGCGCGATATGGCCTCGACACTGCGTGCCACGCTCAGCTTTGAAAAGGTAGTGGAGCAAGCACTGGATGTATCAAGCTTGGCGCTAGAGGAAATGGGCATCCCGCGCCACGCTTTGGTAGGAGCCGTCTTTTTATTCGATGGCAACCAGCTTATTCCTGTGGCGGCCAAGCGGTTTTTAGCCAAGGATTATGAGCAGAATATCAGTGGCAAACGGGGGGTTGTGGGGGCAGCACTCAGCCAAGCAGAAATTATGGTGACGGATAATCCGGGCAATGATGCGGAGCTAAAGACGTTTGCGGCGTTTAAGGGTTGTTTAACGGCCGTTTGTATCCCCCTCCGCGCCGGTTTCCAAATGTTTGGCATCATGGTCATCGGCTCACACATGGCCGTGCAGTTCAACGAAGAGCATTTTGACCTGTTCAACGCCGTGGCCGACCAAGCTGTCATCGCCCTGCAAAACGCCCAGCTTTTCCAAAGCCTGGAAGAAGAAAAGCTGCGCCTTATCGAAGCCGATGAAGAAGCCCGCAAAGAGCTGGCGCGTGATCTGCATGATGGGCCTACACAAAGCATTGCCGCCATCGCCATGCGCATCAACTTTATCCGCGCCCTGCTGCTCAAAGACCCCGACAAAAGCCTGGACGAATTGGAAAAAGTGGAGCAGCTTGCCAAACAAACCTCTAAAGAAATTCGCGGCATGTTGTTTACATTACGGCCGCTGCTGATTGAAACCCAGGGGCTTGGCCCGGCCGTTCTTACCGTCATGAACCGACTCAAAGAAAGCGACGGCATTGAGATGCGGCTGGTGGGTGGGGAACATGGCAATTTGCTCAGCGAAACGGCACAGGGCGTTGTCTTTTCCATCATTGAAGAGGCGTTGGGCAACATCCATAAACATGCCCAAGCAACGGCCGTTGAAGTGCGGCTGTGGCAAGAGGACAACCTGTTCGTGGCGCGGGTGCAGGACAACGGCGTAGGGTTTGATACCCAGGCCGTGACCAACAACTATGGTTATCGCGGCAGTTTGGGACTGGTCAACATGCGTGAACGCGCCGAACGGGTGGATGGCTCGCTCTCTATCGAAGCTCAGCCAAATCAGGGAACGGCCGTTACCCTCGTTGTCCCCCTTGATAAACACGGTCGCAGGGAAAAAACGGCCGTTGCTGCTGGTAAATGAGTAACCGCCAGGAATCGTGGGGAGTAGGGAGTAGGGGGTGGGGTATAAGAGCGTTCACTCCCCACTCCCTACTCCCCACCCTCTTCATCCTCTCTCTCCTCGGCTACCTCCTCCTCCTACGTCTCTTCCCCCTCATTCCCCGCTATAACCAAACCCCGCTGGCCGATATTCGCGTCTTTACGCCATCGCTGGGGGCAGGGCTTGGGTATGGGCTGCTGCTACTCTTGCTCTATGGGCTGTACGGGCTGGCGTATCAAACGATACAAACGGGTCAATCAGATAGAAACGATCACGCAAAGGCACAAAGACGCAAAGATAAGCCATTTTTCTTTGCGCCTTTGCGCCTTTGCGTGAAATTCTTTAACAACCAACAAAAAACGGTTTCGCTGCCGTTTATTTTGCTGACAACGGCCGTTTTTGCCCTGCCCCTCCTCTTCACCTACCCCATCAACGCCAATGATGTCTATCGCTATTTTATTCGCGGGCGGATAACGGCCGTTTATGCCACCTCCCCTTACAGCCAGCCACCTGCCGCCTTTACCAACGACCCCTATCTACCGCTGGCCGGAGAATGGGCCGACGCCACCTCTCCTTACGGCCCCGTTTGGGAACTCACCGCCGCTGCCCTCACCCGTCTCGCCCCC
>JACKCD010000021.1 GCA_020634215.1 Ardenticatenaceae bacterium
TTCCGGCAGATCAATTTGCACCGCCCCATTTTGCTGCCGTTTTGCTTCGTATAGTCGCGCCGCATGGAGAAGCTGGCGAAACGGTTCCTGGTCAAGCTGCGTTTCCGCTTCCTCGTAGGAAAGGCGGGTAACGCGCACCCAGCTAGGGGTGATTTCTACGTCGTCAATCGTGCCGTCGTTGCCGAGGGTAAGGCCAAAGGAGAGGGCAGGGGAGGTTTCGCTGAGGCCGAGGCCAAGCTGCTGCGTGGCGGCAGCGGGGAGCATGGTGATGGTGCCTTCGGGCAAATATAAGTTAGCACCACGAGCGCGGGCTTCGAGGTCGGCCAGGCTGTCGGGGGGAACGAGGGCGGCAACGTCGGCGATGTGGACCCACAAACGGCCGTTTTCCCCCACACCTTCCTCCCAACTCACCGCATCATCCGGGTCCTTGTTGCCCGCGTCGTCAATTGCCAGCGACACCAGATGGGTGAGATCGCGTCGTTCTTCTTCCAGCAGCGGCGGCAGCGGCACAGTGGAGGATTGGGCTGGCACGCCAAAGCGGGCAGGGTAGGGGTTGACAAACTCATCCCAGTAGCCGAGGTCAAGCAGCAGCCGGTGGGCTTTTTCCGGCGTTTCGGAAAAGTTGAGGGCTTTGAGCAGGCGGCTTTTATCGTGCTGCCCTTTGGCAACGGCGACGACATCTTGGAGAAAACGGCCGTCTTCCGCCCCCAACTGCCGCCGCTGAACCCGCTTTAGTAGCCCCTCCCATTCCGCCTCCTCGGCTGCCTTGGCTGCCCGCGTCGCCCGAATTTCCGCCACCTGCTCTGGCAAATGGCAGACAATTGCCTCTGGCGTACCGCTAAACAGCACCCCATCCTCTACCTGCTGCCAAATGGCCCAAGCGGTGGCCGGAGTGAACTGCTCAAAGGCGAGTTCGGCCAGGTCGGGTAGGGTGGTGGTTTCTCCGGCCAGCAGTTCCCAAGCGGCCGTTATTTCCCCCGGCGGCACGCTGCTCAATTCGCCCAAGCTGCGGACCGGCCCTGGGTGCAGCAGCACCACATCCTTGGGGCGCACGCTCACCGTTTGACCACCCGCCTCAATGGTTAGCTTTTTGCCCAGCTCGGTCACGCGGCCGGGCTGGTTTTTGTATAAAATCAGGCTGTCTCGTTTTAGCATCATTGCCAATAAGGATAGTTTTGTTTGGGTGAATGGGCAAACCAGATTTTGTAGTGGCAGTGCTGGCTAATGATAGCTATGGCAGCAGCCCCACAGTGACGATTGAGATCGCGCCGAGCAGCGGAACGGCCGTTGTCAACGGCGACAACACGGTTACCTATACGCCCCAGCTGGGGTCTGGGGGGGTGGTGACGTTTACCTACAGCCTGAGTGAAGGCGGGGCAAGCGACACGGCGCTGGTAACGGTGACGGTGGTTCCCCCGGCGGCCGCCGACTTTGTGGGCAACCCCACAGGCGGGGTAGCCCCGCTGACGGTGGTGTTTAGCGATACCTCGACGGGCAGCCCGACGGCCTGGGTCGCTGCGCTAGGGGCAGTTTGGCGACGGGGCGGTGAGTACGGAGCAAAACCCGACGCATGTCTACACCTCTGGTGTCCACCGAGCCGGGGAGCTACACGGTGACGCTGACGGTTAATAGCGATGGCGGCACGATGAGCAAGACGGTGGTGGATTACATTACCGTGACGCTGGGAGCGCCAGTGGCGAACTTTAGCACGACGCCGATTAGCGGGACGGTGCCGTTGACGGTGACGTTGACCGACCTGTCTACGGGGCAGCCGACGAGTTGGGGGTGGGATTTTGGCGACGGGGGGACGGCGACGGTGCAGCACCCCAGCCACACCTACAGTGCCGCCGGGACGTATACGGTGACGTTGACGGTGAGCAACACCGTGGGCAGCGACACGGCGACGGGGACGGTGACGGTGCTGAACAGCGTGGCCAACACAGCCAAGGTGGTGCGGCGCATTAGCTATCGCTTTGGCGGCCAGGTGGTGGCGACGCGGGTGGTGGCGGAGGATGAGAATGGGCAGTTGATTGACAACCCCGCCTTTACAGGGCTATTCTATGTCCACGGCGACCATTTGGGTAGCGCGACGGCGTTGAGCTATGGGCAGGATAGACCGACCTTGCAAGGCACCCTGGTGCCGGATTCGGTGGCGCGTTTCTTGCCGTTTGGCGGGTATCGCGGGGCGAAGCCGCAGACGAACCCGGCGGTGAGTGACCGAGGCTTTACCGGCCATAAACATAACGATGACCTGGGGCTGGTGTATATGAATGCGCGTTACTACGTGCCTTATATTAACCGTTTTCTGTCGCCGGACACGATTGTACCAAATCGTGAAGACCCGCAAAGCCTAAATCGCTACAGCTATGCCAGAAATAACCCCGTCAAATTTGTGGATGAGAATGGGCATTGCTGGGGTTTTGCCAGTGGCATTCGTGATTGGAATGTTACCATTGGCGGTACTACCTATGGTGGAGGCGTTAACTGTGCCAATATTGACATGGCTCTGTCCATCGTTCAGCATCCAGAAGCGACACCCACAGAAAAGGCACAAGCAGGAGCCTACCTAGGTGGCTGGGCGTTTGCGGGTGCAACAGGATCTGCCGGAGTAGGCTTGCTGGGTTGCAGCACAGTTGCACCGTGTGCAGCAGCAGCTGAAACGGCCTTGGGAATTGGCACAACCGCCTGTGCAGATGGAGATTGCACAAATGAAGCTTCGCTTTTAGGACAGGCAGTTCAAAACGGGGTTAACGCTATTCGCAATGGAGTTGGGCAGGGCTACAAATCATTCCAAGCCTTCAAAAATGCCCAAGGTGCTGCCGGAGAAGGGGAATCCTGGCATCATATTGTGGGTCAAAACGCCAGAAATCTTGCTAGATTTGGCGCAGACCGCATTCATAATACAAATAATCTAATTAGGCTACCTGACAGAGCTGGAGAAATTCATAGGCAGGTCACTGGGTACTACAATTCAATAGTGCCAGATATCACGGGTTCAACAACTTTACGAGTGCGCGAATGGCTAGAGTTACAATCTTTTGAGTATCAATGGCAATTTGGTATTGATACTCTTATAAAATTTGGTGGACAGCAATACATCATCGACCAATTAGGAAATGGCATATCATGAGGAACAAACAGGATTATAAGAAGATTGTCGAGAAATTTGCTGAGGCAACAGAAAAAAGTTTTGCAGCAAGATTAACAGGCAACTGGCGAGAAAATAACAAATGGGTTAAACGGCAGGTGAAAGCCTTCCAGCAAGTTATTGAAGCTAATAATGAAGCCAGGGAGGAATTGCTAACTCTTCTTAACCATCAAAATCCTGTGATTGCAAAGTCTGCAGCTGTTTTTTCACTCAAATATGCGACTGAACAATCCATTGCTATATTAACTAGGATTTCTAAGGAGCCAGGAATTTTGGGCTTTGAAGCGCAACAAGCTCTAGAAAGATGGAAAGACGGTAGTTGGCAATTGGAATGATTTTTGTTTCCATAAGAGGCAAAGATAGTTTAGCTTTGGCAGCATTTGTCCCACTCTTACAGTTAGAGTAAACTAAAAATCCCCCCCGGAAAGGAGAGGCGGCAGGGTTGCCCCGCCGCCCTCTTTTCCAATATAGATTGCCCCCTTTGCCAACCGTGTTTAGGCCGCCAAGGCCAACAACTCCTGCCGCAGGGTGGCGACGATAGCTTGCTGCTGCGCGTTGAGCGGGTGCAGGCCGTCGAGGAGGGCGAGGAGCTTGGGCTGGGGGGTGTCGCTAAGGGCTGGTTGGGGGATGTCGCTGGCTGGGAGTTGTTTGGCTTCGATGAGGGACATGGCGCGGGCGTAGTCGTCGGCCACGGTGTGGTCGTGGACGCGGGCGTAGATGAGGGTGGTGTTGAGGTTGTGGTGGCCGAGCAGCTGCTGGATGGTGGTGATGGGGCAACCAGCGTTGAGCAGTTGGGTGGCGTAGGTGTGGCGCAGCTGGTGGGGTGTGACGTTAATGCCCGTGCGCTGTCTGGCGGCTCGCAGCCGTTCGCGGACAAAATCTTTGCTCAGGGGGCGGTGGCGAAAGAGGCAGAGATGGTCGCTGGCTGCTTCACCTCGCACGGCCAGATAGCCATTGAGGGCAGCCAGGGCGGTGTCGGTGAGGTAGACGACGCGGTCTTTTAGCCCTTTGCCTTGGCGGATGAGGAGTTGGCGTGCTTTGAGGTTGAGGTCGGCCAGCCGGAGTTCTTCGACTTCACCGAGGCGTAAGCCGCCCTGCCAGAGCAGGTAGAAGAGGGCGCGGTCTAAGAGGGCGTTGCGCTGGGCAACGGGGTCGCTGGCTTGCTCTACCCGGCTCTCAACATCTGCTTGCAGCTGTCCCACTTGTTCGTCGGTGAGGAAACGGGGAAGGGTGCTGGGTTCTTGGAGGCCGGGCAGCCGCAGCAGGGAGTGGGGGATGGGGTAGCCCCGTCCTTGCAGGAAGCGGAGGGTGGCCTGGAAGCAGCGCAGCTCTTGGTTGATGGTTTTGGGGTTGGCTTTTTGGCTGAGCCGGGTGTCTATGTAGGCAAACAGCTGGTTGCGGCTGATGTCGCTGGGGGTTTGGGGGGAATGGTGGCTGTAGAGCCAGCGCCAGAGACGGCTGTGTTTGCTCCAAAACTGGGTGATGGCCTCTTTTTGGCGAGCGGCTCGCCAGTTGGCTTGCTGCTGCTGCTGCAGGTGGGTGAGCTGCTCGATGAGCCAAGAGGGGAGACCGGTCTGGTAGCGGTCTAGCGACGGTGGGCTGGATGGCTGCCAGTCGGGAAAGTTTCGCTGCTGCTGTAGGAAGCGGCGGAAGCGGTTGAGGCCAAGCTGGCAACAGTGTTCCCAGCTGCGGCCAAACCGTTTGGCGCGGACAAAGGTCATGGCTGGCTCCAGGTCGGTGGCGAGGTTGAGCTGGGGGTGAGGTTGGGTGAAAAAGCCGAGGACGTGGCCGGCCATGGGCAGGTAGTAGGTGGTGATGCAGCTGCGGCCGGCACCGTCGGCGATGAGCCAGGCATAATACTGTTCTAGCAGGGCGCGGTTTTCCGGCGGCCAGCAACTGGGTGGGGCTGGTTGGGGTTGGTCAGGGGGAAGGCGGGATTTACGGCCGTTTTTCAGCACCCCCTCATAGAATACGATGGCTGAGGTGGGCAGTGGTTTCATTGCCATCCCTCCAAAATGGCCGTGGCCGCATAGAAATCCTGCTGCACCTGCCGGTCATTGGCCGCCACATACGTTTGGGTCGTCGTTAGCCAGGCGTGACCCAGCAGTTTTTGGATGGTGGTGACGGGAACCGCCGCCGATACCAAATCATTGGCAAACGTGTGGCGCAGTTGGTGGGCGGTTAGCTTGACCCCCGCTTGTTGGCAGTATAGCAGCAGCCGCTTATGGATGGCAGTTGTAGACAACCCTTCCTGTTGGTAGCTGAGAAAGACAAAGTCACTGGCAACAACTGGTCGCACGGCCAGATAGGCTCGCAGAGACAGCATCACTTGGTCTGACAGATACACGATGCGCTCCT
This sequence comes from Ardenticatenaceae bacterium, assembly GCA_020634215.1. GTDB lineage: Bacteria > Chloroflexota > Anaerolineae > Promineifilales > Promineifilaceae > JACKCD01. The sequence continues at coordinate 5,507 of JACKCD010000021.1, forward strand.
TGTTATTCTTTCCCAAGAGCAGCAAACGGGGTGGGGTTTCATCCAAATATAAATCCCGCCGCTGCAGCCGGGCTACTTCACTCAGGCGCAGGCCGCAGCGCAGCATGAGCAAAAACATGGCTCGGTCACGGACATCGGCGATAGCCGCGAAAAAGGCTTGTAAATCTGCGCTGGCGACGGGGCGCGGCAGCCGTTTCCGCTGCCGCAGGGTGTGGCGATGGGGTAAAACGGGGCAAACGAGGTCGGAGTTGTCATCGGTCAGGAAAGCATAGAGCGACTGAATGGCGGCCAGGCGGCGATTGATGGTGGCAGCCGTGTAGCCTAGAGCCGCTTGCTGGCTGACAAACTCATCTATCTCGCCGATAGTGACTCGTTCCGGTGGTTTTTCGCCCACGCTGGCGGCAAATTGCTGTAGGTCACAGCGGTAGTCTCGCCAGGTGTGGGCTTCTGGATTGCGGCGGCGCATCCAGTTGACAAAGCGGTTAATTTCCTCGAACATAGTGTACCTCCTAAATGAATAGAGTTGGTTTAGCGAACAGAAACCATTCTACTCATTGGGAGGCATGTTCTCCATGTCGAGTATTGATGGGTGGTTAATATAAGTGATCCGGCACTGGCCGTTTTGCCAGTGCCGATACCATTGTCCCTGACCCGATGAATCCGCAGGCGTTTAATCGCTACAGTTACGGATATAACAATCCTGTCAAGTATACAGATCCTTCTGGGCATTGTGTCGAAGATTCCCGAGATGACTATTATGATTATGAATGTTGGCAAAAAGCTGACGAACTTTATGACAAATATGGAAGTACTGGTCTCTCATATGGAGCTTTAGGGACATTAAGTCTTGAAGAATTACGTAGATTTGATCGGCTTTTACAAAATGCATGGAACAAGGTTGGAGACTTGCAACAATATTCGGTTAGACATGTTTGGGTTCAGCTACATTTTGCAAGAACTCACACTGGGACTTTGCTTGAAGTCCCCATTCCAAAGTCTGGCCCAAACGGAGGAACAGGGTCGGCAGATTTGCTAAACCCGATAACAGGAGAGATTTGGGAAGTAAAGCCTATTTCATATAACATTGAGAATGCTCAAGCTCAACTTGATCGTTATGTTGAAAACTATCCGAACGGTAGAAAAGGTAGTTTTGTACAAGTAACCACAACTATTGATCCAATTGACCCAACCCAAAACCTACTATATGCGTCATCAGGGCGTGATGGAAGAAGTTATCCGGGATTGATTTTTTATTGGCCGCATAAAAACAGAACGCAGGTTTCAGTAGGTGTGAACATCGAACCAGTTTCTATTACAAAATGGCTTCTTTATGGTCTTGGGGCTTGGGGAGTAAGCCAACTACCTGCTAGTTATCCACCGCCGGTACCGGTTCCAGCTGGCATGGGTGGGGGAGGCATAGGCTCATTAGTCAAATAGAATTTATTAAAAAGGTGTCTAGCCAATGAGGAATCCACGTTATTTAAATTGTCTTATCGATACCTACACGCCAATCAGCGATGCTGAGGCAATTCATTGCATAGTAAGTACTTTTGAAGAGCTACAGCAGCATCTTGATGTAGGATTCTTGTTTCCATGGATTGTTTCTTGGCGAATGATACACAAAAAACACGAAGAAATAGCTTATCTGCAAGATTTCTCTTGGGAAGCTATTGCAAGGGATACTTGCCAATTAGCCTATATAAAGCTCATGCTTGAGAATATAGACAATCCCTCTGGGCCATATCTTGCAGTTATTGAGTTTTCTCGTAGGAAGGAGGAAGATCACCCAAATTATTTGACGTGTTTGATCGATGATAAAGTGTTTAATCGCTTTGCGAGCATACAATTACAAACATGGTTTGTACAGGTGGGAAAAGACAACTTTAGAAAGCTGAATGGTTGTACAGGCTATATCACTTATGAATCTTTTCTAAATCCTGAGCTTAGTCCCCATGAGTATCTAACTGGGCACCATGAATATACTAAAATTGCCCCGGACTTGAGAGAATATAGTCGTGGTTACTATTGGGGAAACTTCATGATGCGCTCACACCTTGAGAAAATAGGAGGATATGAAAATATTTTCCCAAACCCACTGTTCTTACTTGAGGAACTTGGAGATGACAGGTTCTATTTACAATTTGTGCAGAATATACAGGAGATTACTCTTGATGAGCTTGCTATATTGCGGGTAATCATGCAACCAATCTTACGGAAACCAAACCCTCAAGAAATTGCTTATAAAAATGTATTTCACTTACTTTTAGATGAACCACAAGAGCTGTATAGGCAAATACCTGTTATTCCATCTGAAACTAAACCATTGGCCAAGCACCCTCCTTCAATAGATAGTAGAGACATTGACTTATTCAATTCAGGAACATTTGGCGATACCGAAGCCTTGGCGTGGCTCAGGGCCAACCGCAGCGAAACTCCTTTAGCAGTAGAGCGATTTGAGAAAAGAAGTGATGCAATCGATTTTGTTACCAAATTGTATGATCTAGGTGCGAAAAAAGTTGATGTCCGTATGATCTTTGGAGAGAAATGGAGGATTGAGTCTACGGGAGGTTCTTATGCAACCTCTTTGGAAATAACTCTTCCAAAAGACTATGCTCGTAGGAAAAAAATAATAGATTTGATAGAGAGTGATTTGAGGCAACATGGATTCATGGACTTCGATCAAAGTTTATCTGACACATACGGTGAGACCTTTTTCTTGAGCTGGGTTCGCTCAAGTGGTTGATCGTTACTACTTCCCTTATTTTTCTTTATGGACAATATGGAAAACGCTCGTTAAACCCTGTTGGCTTGCGGTAGGTGGGGGAAACGGCCGTTAATCACGGTTGGGGAAGGTGAGGTGGTGGGGGAAACGGCCGTTTTCCATCATTCATGCCGCCGTCGGTCGTCCGTCGTCCATCGTCAGAAACGGCCGTTAAGCATGGTTGATGAAAGTGAGGCGGTAGGGAGAAACGGCCATTAAGCCCAGTTGCAGAAGGTGAGGTAGGGGGGGAAACGGCCGTTAAAGTTGGTTGGAGAAAGTGAGGTGGTGGGGAGAAACGGCCGTTGTCCCCCATTCATTTCGTCGTCTGTTGTCGGAAACGGCCGTTAAGCGCGGTTGGAGAAGGTGAGATGGTGAGGAGAAACGGCCGTTAATCACGGTTGGAGAATGTGAGGTGGTGGGGGAGAAACGGCCGTCGTCCCCCATTCATTCCGTCGTCCGTCATCCGTCGTCCGTCGTCGGAAACGGCCGTTAAGCGCGGTTGGAGAAGGTGAGATGGTGAGGAGAAACGGCCGTTAAGCATGGTTGGTGAAAGTGAAGTGATGGGGAGAAACGGCCGTTGTCCCCCATTCATTTCGTCGTCTGTTGTCGGAAACGGCCGTTAAGCCCAGTTGCAGAAAGTGAGATGGTGGGGAGAAACGGCCGTTCAGCCCAGTTGCAGAAAGTGAGATGGTGGGGAGAAACGGCCGTTATCCCCCATTCATTTCGTCGTCCGTCGTCGGAAACGGCCGTTAATCACGGTTGATGAAAGTGAGATGGTGAGGAGAAACGGCCGTTTTTTTATGCTTGCTGATGGGCTTCCATATAAGCTCGCAAGAGCGTATTGATCGTAGTTTGATACCCACGCCCTTGTCCGCGAAACCAGACCAGCACATCGCTATCGATGCGAATGGTTAGCTGTTGTTTATTAGGTTTGGGTTCAAGTCCAGTCGTAACAATAGCTTTAGCAAACATCTCCGGCGTGATCTCAGGGGCCTCAGACAAGTCAATGTCCGCATCAGTCATGGCATCTAAACGATCCCAATCAGTTAGAGAGGAATTGGAAGTAGGTGATTTGTTCATATTTTGTTGCTTTTCGTGCCGAAATGATCCGAGTGCGATCTTGACGTTCGGTATGAACAACTGTGATCACACGTCCTTTCAGCACGCCTAACGTCATAAAACGGACTTCACCATAGTCAAATCGGGTGTCTTCGACCGCGACAATATCACCCGCAAAGATCGTGATAGCGTCTGTAAAGTCGATGCCGTGACGATGAACATTGGCAAAGCGTTTCTCTTCGTCCCCCTCAAATGCTTCTTGCATACACTATTGTAACGACAAATTGTAGGTTTTTCAACATTGTGCTTATTTTTAGTACACTGTATAGAAGGTGTTGAATGGGGAAAACGGCCGTTCAGCCCAGTTAGGAAAGGTGAGGTGGTGGGGAGAAACGGCCGTTGTCCCCCACTCATTCCGTCGTCCGTCATCCGTCGTCCGTCGTCGGAAACGGCCGTTAAGCCATTCGTGTTTGACCGTATCTGTGTTTGTTGTGGGAAAACGGCCGTTTTCTCCATCCAGTAGTCATATTTATGTTATACTGATGGCAATCGTTTTGCGGCTAACTCTAGATATAGTCGAAACGGCCGTTGTGAGATGGGTATCATGAACGTTCAGTCTTTGTTACAAGAGTAAGAACATGCAAACAGTAGAAGCAATTATTGATAGAGATGGTGTTGTGAAACTCCTGAAACCAATTCAGCTAAACAGCCCTCGACAGGCATTGGTTACTATTTTGGATGCGCCACGCGACAAAGAGCCACGCCCGTATGGCTTGTGTGCTGGCGAGTTTGTCGTGCCAACCGATTTTGATGAAGCCCTACCTGAAGATATTTTGAACGCATTTGAAGGCGAATGAAAATTCTGCTGGATACACAAATCTTCCTCTGGTACATCAGTGGGGATAATCGTCTGCCAAGTTTCATGTTAGACATCATTCGTGATGCTGACAACTCGGTCTATTTGAGTGTTGCTTCGTTTTGGGAGATCGTGATCAAATATTAATTAGGCAAATTACCGTTACCCCAATCCCCTGAATCTTACATTCCCCAACAGCGTCAACGACACCAAATTGAAAACCTGGTTATTGACGAGGCGAGCATTGCCCAACTTGTTAAGCTGCCTACGCTTCATCGTGATCCCTTTGATCGTTTGCTGATTTGCCAAACCATTGAGCACGGGTTGCTCCTAGCCACTACGGATCATAAGATTCAACAATATCCAGTGCCACTTTTAGCAAAATTGACAGACACATAACAAGGGGCGAAAACGGCCGTTAATCACGGTTAGGGAAAGTGAGGTGGTGGGAGAAACGGCCGTTAAGCCCGGTTGATGAAAGTGAGGTTGTGGGGGGAAACGGCCGTTTTCTCCTCTTGTCCACTACCCATTTGTGCAAGGGAATTAGGTATGATAACGGCCGTTTCTCCTCAACTACCAAACGTAAACTCATGTATAATTGTCATGCTTGTATGTATAAGATCATAGGGAGGTAACGATGACTGAGAAAATTATTCATCAGGTTGTTGAACACCTGCGAACCATGCCAGACAATTTGCAGCAAGAAGTTCTATCATTTACTCAACGCCTTGGAAAAACCAAAATCGTTGGGAATTCGGGCAAGGCTCTCTTGGAATTTGTCGGAACCATTTCACACGATGACTTAGAACTCATGGGTTTAGCTATTGCCGAGGATTGCGAACAGGTTGATCTCCGTGAATGGTAAAAGGTACTTACTTGATTCAAACATTATCATTGCCCTGTTTGGTGGTGACCAAGGTGTGCTGGTGCAGGCCAGCAAAGCGCTAGAAGTGTTTATTGCCAGTATCGTTGTGGGCGAACTTTATTATGGAGCGCAGAAGTCAGGCAAACGACAGGCAAATATTACTCGTGTTGATAGATTAGCAAGCACAAACACCATTCTTAGCTGTGACCAAGAGACTGCCCGCTGGTATGGTCAAATCAAAAACGAGTTAAAAGAAAAGGGGAGGCCTATCCCAGAGAATGATATTTGGATTGCGGCATTGGCAAGGCAGTATCACCTCATTCTTGTTACCCGTGATAAGCATTTTGAGGCCATTGATGATCTACGCCTTGAAGCTTGGTAATTTTCATCACTTTCTACTCTCCTAATATCGCTCAATACACTCCCTAGTGCGACATCGTTAATCCTTATTGATTCTGTTGTTGTTTGTAGAAACCGGCCGTTAAGCCTAACTGGAGAAAGTGAGGTGGTGGGGGGAAACGGCCGTTTTTCCCCACCATTCAATCCGTCATCCGTCGTCCGTCGTCAAACACGAAAACACGGCAGCACCTCCTTCCCCAATAGCTCAATCGCCGCCAGCGGATCCGGCCCCAGCGGCGGGCCAAAGCTGAGGTGCTGCGCCCCGGCCGCCACCAGCCCCTCCAGCCGAGGCAGCAGGTCGCGGGGTGTGCCGACCACGCCAATCCGCAGCATTTGGTCTGTCACCATGCCAATCGCCTTGTCGGGGTCGTTTTCCACCATGATGGCGTGCTCAATCGCGGTAAAGTCGCTTTTACTCAGCCCAAGCTGCTGCAAAATGAGGGGACTGAGGGCATGACCATAGTAGGCCACTTTGTGCGCCAATTCCCGCCGTGCCGCGTCCCCGTTCTCCGAGAGCGATACCCAGATGCAGGCGGCAAAGTCCAGTGGGGGGAGGGCGGTGCTGCGCTTCGTATAGCCTTGCTCGATGAGGGGTTTGACGGTGCTGAAATGTTCGGGCGGGAAGAGCAAGGGCAGCACGCCGTCGGCCAGTTCCCCGGCCAGTTCCAACATTTTCGGCCCCATTGCGCCGACATAAATGGGGGTTTGGCGCGGGGCAGGGAAGCGGAGGTACGCTTCGTTGGTCCAGGGGAGAAAACGGCCGTTTTCCACCTCAACACCCCTTTCCCCCGCCAACAGCCGCCGAATGGCAACGATGGTTTCACGGATGGCGGTTAACGGCCGTTCTTGCTCAACCCCCACCCAGTGCAAAAAATCACCCGCCCCCGCCGCCAGCCCCAAATTAAAGCGGTTGCCCGACAGTTCATCCATCGTCGCCGCCAGCATCGCTATCTCGCTGGGGTGAATGGTGTAGGGGTTGAGAATGCAGGTGCCAAGCTCAATGCGGCTGGTGGCGGTGGCAAGTGCCGCCAAAATCACGGGCGCACTCCGCAAAAAAAGATCGTTGCTCAACCAAAACTGGTCAAACCCAGCCGCCTCCGCCGCCTGCGCCAGCTGCACATAGTCACGCACCGGCAAATCATTATTAAACCGAACACTAAAACGCATACCATTCCCCGTCTACTGATAACCGATTACTGATAACTGATTACCGCTTCTGCCTCAATCTCCACCAAATAACCCTCCCCCACCAGTTTGGCTTCCACCAGGGTGTTGGCGGGCAGGATGTTGCCAAAGCGTTCGCCGTGGGCGCGGGCAACAGGTTCCCAGTCGTTGATGTTGCTGAGGTAGATGCGGGTGCGAACGATGTCGTTGAGGGTGCCACCAAGTTGGGAAACGGCCGTTTCTATCTTATCCAAAATATAGTGCGTTTGCGCCGCCGGATCACCCACGCCCATCACCTCTCCGGCCGGCCCCGTCGCCGTTGTTCCCGACACCAAAATCCTATCCCCCACCCGCACCGCCCGCGCATACCCCGCCAACTTCTCCCACGTCGTTCCACTGCCCACATATTGCCGCTCACTCATTGCTGCCTCCACGCATTTCGCTTTTGCCAAATCTTGCTATCATAACACGAGTTGGGTTTGCAGACTTGGGTTATTTGAGTAGCAAAAAAATCAGGTTAATCAGGCTAATCTGCGCCCATCTGTTATGGAGGAATGATGAGCTTTATTGAATTTGAGACCTGGCAAATCAAAGAAGGCAACGAAGTCGCCCACGACGAGATGATCCGCCAATGGTTTGCCTTTGTGCGGCAGCACCACGCCGAACTGTTTGCCGAATGGAAATCGGCCCGCTACTTTCGCCAAACCGACCGCGACGGCAACCCCACCGGCACCTACATCATGCTCTTTGAATTCCACAGCCGCGAAGGTCACCACGCCTACAAAGAACGGCGCAAAGAGTGGTCGGGGCCATATGCCGCCTACAAAGCAGTTGATCCCTACCAGTTCTTTAAGCTGGAAACAGTGACAACCGAATATTGGGAACCGCAGGAAACAGACGCTTGGTTTTCGTTTGAGTAATGGGACACGGACAAACACAGACGAACACGGACAAACGCGGATGAAGATTAGTCCGTGTTCGTCCGCGTCCCATAGAAATAGAGGCTTGCTATGATCAAAATTGGTGAATTTTTGCCGCCCACGCCCTCGCCGCTGTGGACGTTGGCAAAGCAGGGTGGGGCGGATTGGGCGGTGGGTGGGCTGCCGTTTGACGACCCGGCCAATGGGGATGAGGCACCGTGGGATTATCGGCCGTTGTTACGCATGAAGCAGCAGTATGAGGAGGCTGGGTTTACGCTGGCCGTCATCGAGGCGCGGCCGCCGCTGAATTTGGCGAAACGGGGGTTGCCGGGGCGCGATGCCGAGATTGACACCGTTTGCACGCTGCTGGAAAACATGGGGCGGCTGGGCATTCCCGTTTGGTGTTATGAATGGATGACTGATTTTAACTGGCTGCGAACCAACACCACGACCCCCTCACGCGGCGGCTCCGTTGTCACCAGCTTTGACCATGCCCTGCTGCGCGATGCCCCGCCTACGGAATTGGAGCCGATTAGCGAGGAGGCGTTGTGGGAAAATTTGGCCTACTTTTTGCGGCGGGTGCTGCCGGTGGCCGAGCGCAGCGGGGTCAAACTGGCTATGCACCCCGACGACCCGCCGCTGTCGCCGCTGCGCGGGGTGGGGCGAATTATGCGGAGTGTGGAAAATTTCCAGCGATTACTCGATATGGTTCCCAGCCCGATGAATGGGGTGACGCTGTGCCAGGGGAACTTTACGCTGATGACGGATGATTTGCCGGGGGTGATTCGGCATTTTGGCGACAAAATCTTTTTTGTCCACTTCCGCGACGTACGCGGCACGCCGGAACGGTTTGAGGAAACATGGCACGATGCCGGGCAAACCGACATGGTGGCGTGTATGCGGGCGTACCGCGACATTGGCTTTGACGGGGTGCTGCGCCCCGACCATGTGCCAACGGTGGCGGGGGACAGCAATGAGAATGCGGGGTATTCGTCGTTTGGGCGGCTGTATGCGCTGGGGTATATTCGCGGGTTGCGCGAGGCGGTGTATGGGGACTAGATGGGACGCTGATTGGCCTGATTTTCCTGATTTGATTTGTAGAATGAGAGGTTCAACTTCTTTGGTGGAGGAGTTGAACTTTGATGTTGAACTTTTTGTTCATGTGTCAGTCGGGAAATCTATATCAATCAGGAAAATCAGGTGAATCTGCGTCCTATTCTTTTTGGAAAATTACACCTCATACGCCGCTGCTGGTGGTCGAACAATGAGCATGGAGCGGTTGGCAGCACGCATTATTTTGTGAGTGATGGAGCCATAGAGCCAGCGGCGTAGCCCGGTGCGGCCGTGGGTTGCCATCACCAGGACATCGGCGTTTTTGTCGGCGGCAACGCGCAAAATATAGTCGGCGGGGTCGCCCTCGGCAATGGCCGTGTCAATTTCACCCTCGTCCTGTTCATATTCTTCCACAATCCGCCTGACGTAATCAGGAATGCGGCTGTAAAATCCTTCCATCACCTGTTCGGCTAACCCTGGCTCCAGCCGGTTAATTTCGTCTAATTCCCGCTGGTCAAGGTACGATTCCTGGTTGTCAACGCGCAAAATGGTGGTGTGTGCCCCCAGCCCACGCGCCAAATCGAGACCGGGCTGAACGGCCGTTTCTGCCATCGCCGAGCCATCCAGCGTGATCAGAATATTGCGAATGGGATCGCCGGTGCGGAGTGCCAAAACTGGGCACGGTGCCTTTTGCAACACCTTTTCCGTCACGCTGCCCATGATAAACCGGTCTAGCCCGGAGCGACCGTGGGTACTCATGACAATCAAGTCCGCTTTTTCCGAAACCGCTGTGTCAACAATCAGGCTGGCGGGATCACCTTCCAACACCAGCTTCACCAGCGTCACTTCTGGATGGCGGTTTCTGCTTTGGACGTGGTCAAGGTAGTCGTTGGCTTCCTCGAACGCTTGTTCAGATGATTGTTCGGGCAGCAGTACCCCATACCCCCCAGCGACAGGGTGGGAAACTACCAAATCCATCACAGGAGCCTGAAGCAGAATAACCTTTCCGTTTACTTGTTTTGCCAGCATCAAAGCTGGCTCAATAGCCCGCTCAGCCAATTCAGAGCCGTCCAGCGGGAGCAAAATTTTCTTAAACATGGCAACCTCCTCGGAAGGAGCGGAGAACAAAAGCCCACTTTCATTGCTTCTGTCTTCGATCATCCGTCCTCCGTCTTTTGTTGTTTGCCTGTAGTATGCGCTACCCCCTAATTAAAGTGTAGTGACAAAGGGCAGCATTGGGAGAGCGGAATGTCATGAGGAAAAACGGCCGTTTTTGCCGAAGAATGTCACCTAATAACAATGACCTTTGCCACCCGACACCCCCATGCCGCTGCGGTAAGCTTGCAGCAAATAACTCCCAAAGGCGACGGAAGACGACGATGGAGATAAGCAGCAGCTTACGTAAAGAATACACTAGGGCAGGGTTGCAGCGCGAAGATTTGCAACCAGACCCATTTCAACAATTTGAAAAATGGTTCCAGCAGGCGTGCAGTGCCCAACTGGTTGAACCCAACGCCATGAGCCTGGCAACCGTTTCCCCCACTGGCGAACCCACCATCCGCACCATGCTACTCAAATATTTTGACAGCAGCGGCTTTGTCTTTTTCACCAGTTACGAAAGCCCCAAAGCACTCGATATGGCGCAAAACCCACAGGTCGCGTTGCTTTTCACCTGGCTACCGCTAGAGCGTCAGCTTCGTATCAACGGGCTGGTGGAAAAAATATCTACGGCCGAATCGCTCAAATATTTTTTGACGCGGCCACGCGGCAGTCAGTTGGGCGCATGGAGTTCACAGCAAAGCCATATCATCGGTTCCCGTCAGCTTTTGGAAATGAAATTTGATGAGATTCGGCGCAAATTCCAGGAGGGCGAGATACCCTTGCCTGCCTTTTGGGGCGGCTATCGCGTGGTTCCCCACCGCTTTGAGTTTTGGCAGGGGCGTGAAAATCGGCTGCATGACCGTTTTCGCTATACGTTACAGCCGGATGATTCCTGGGAGATTGCGCGGTTAGCACCGTAAGAGATTGGAGATTGGGAATTAGAGATTGGGGATTGGCACAAGCAAAGCGACCAATCCCCAATCTCTAATCTCTAATCCCTATCAACCAAAGGATAAAACTATGCCCAAGCAAATTATGACAATTGACGCCAACGAGGCGGTAGCGCGGGTGGCACACAAGGTAAATGAGGTGATTGCCATTTACCCGATCACGCCCGCTTCTCCAATTGGCGAATGGGCGGATCAATGGTCGGCCGAGGGACAGCGCAACATTTGGGGCGATGTGCCGCAGGTGGTCGAAATGCAGTCGGAAGGGGGGGCAGCGGGGGCCGTTCACGGCGCACTCCAAACGGGTGCCTTAACCACAACCTTCACCGCTTCCCAGGGGCTGCTGCTGATGATTCCCAATATGTACAAAATTGCCGGTGAGCTAACGCCGACGGTGTTCCACATTGCGGCGCGGTCGCTGGCGGCGCAGGCACTCTCCATTTTTGGCGACCACAGCGACGTGATGGCGGCGCGAAACACCGGTTTTGCCCTCTTAGCCTCCAACTCAGTGCAAGAAGCGGCCGATTTTGCCCTGATCGCTTCGGCGGCGACGCTAAAGGCGCGGGTGCCGTTTTTGCACTTTTTTGATGGTTTCCGCACCTCGCATGAGATCAGCAAGATGGAGTTGATTGACGAGCTGGTGATGGGGCTGCTGATGGACGAGCAGGCGATTGCCGCACACCGGGCGCGGGGGCTAACCCCCGACAATCCGTTTATTCGCGGCACGGCGCAAAACCCCGATGTTTTTTTCCAGGCGCGGGAGAGCGTGAACCCGTTTTATCTGGCTTGCCCTGAGGTGGTGCAGCAGACGATGGATCAGTTTGGCAAGCTGACGGGGCGGCAGTATGGGCTGTTTGAATACAGCGGTGCACCGGATGCGGAGCGGGTACTGGTGCTAATGGGGTCGGGGGCGGAGACGGTGGAACAAACGGCCGTTTTTCTCCACCAACACCAAAACGAAAAAGTAGGCGTGGTCAAAGTGCGGCTTTATCGGCCGTTTGCTGCCGAGCGTTTTGTAGCCGCCTTGCCCAGCACCGTCAAAGCGGTGGCCGTGCTGGATCGCACCAAGGAGCCAGGGGCAACTGGCGACCCACTTTATTTAGATGTGGTGTCGGCGCTGATGGATTATTGGGATGGGGAGTTGCCGAGAGTGATAAACGGCCGTTATGGTCTCTCTTCCAAAGAATTTACCCCCGGCATGGTCAAAGCCATTTACGACGAGCTTGCCAAATCACAGCCCAAACGCCGTTTCACCATCGGCATCAACGACGATGTAACCCACACTAGCTTGCCGTGGGACAAAGACTTTGAGATTGAATCCGACGACACTGTTCGCGCTGTCTTTTATGGGCTTGGTTCTGACGGCACCGTGGGAGCCAACAAAAACACCATCAAAATCATCGGTGAAGAAACGCCCAACTTTGCTCAAGGCTACTTTGTCTACGACTCCAAAAAAGCGGGGGCGGTGACTGTTTCCCATTTACGCTTCGGTCATCACCCCATTCATGCACCCTACTTGATTCAGTCGGCCAACTTTGTTGCTTGTCATCAGTTCAACTTTTTGGAGCGGTACGATGTGGCGCGGTTGGCGGCAACCGGCGCGACTTTCCTACTCAACAGCCCCTATGGCCCTGACGAAGTATGGGATCATCTGCCGCGCAGCTTGCAAGCGGCCATCATTGATAAACAACTCCGCTTTTATGTGGTAGATGGCTACCGCGTAGCCAAGGAAACGGGGATGGGGCGGCGCATCAACACCGTCATGCAAACCTGCTTCTTTGCCCTCACCGATGTTATTCCCACCGAAGAGGCGATTGGCTCGATCAAAACTGCCATCCAAAAGACATATGGTAAGCGGGGAGAGCGGGTAGTTGAGCAAAACTTTGCCGCCGTGGACGAGGCGCTCACCCATCTTTACGAGGTGGTTGTGCCCACTGAGCCGAGCAGCGATTTTGAACGGCCGCCCATTGTGCCCGATTTTGCTCCTGAATTTATCCAGTCCGTCACCGCCCGCATCATTGAGGGGGTGGGGGATGATTTGCCGGTTAGTGCGCTGCCGATTGACGGCACTTACCCCTCCGGCACGACGCAGTGGGAAAAGCGCAACATCGCCACCGAAATCCCGGTGTGGGATCCCGACATTTGCATTCAGTGTGGTAAATGCGTGCTGGCTTGCCCCCATGCGGTAGTGCGGATGAAGATATATGACACTGACCAGCTTGAGAACGCCCCCGACAGTTTCAAATCGGCTCCGGCGCGGTTCAAAGAGTTCAAAGACATGGCTTATTCGCTGCAAGTGGCACCGGAAGATTGCACCGGCTGTTCGCTGTGTGTAGAGGCGTGCCCGGTGAAAAACAAGGCGCAGCCAAAGTTCAAGGCGATTAACATGGAGCCGCAGTTGCCACTGCGCGAGCAGGAGCGGGAAAACTGGGAGTTCTTCAAGGCGCTGCCGGAGATGGATCGGACGACAATTCCGCTCAACCAGATCAAATATTCCCAGCTTGTGTCGCCGCTGTTTGAGTTCTCTGGCGCATGTGCTGGGTGTGGTGAAACGCCATATCTGGGGCTGCTCAGTCGGTTGTTTGGCGAGCGCACTATTGTTGCCAACGCTACGGGCTGTTCCTCTATTTATGGCGGCAATTTGCCGACCACGCCGTGGGCGAAAAATAAGGACGGACGTGGCCCGGCCTGGGCAAACTCTCTGTTTGAGGACAACGCGGAGTTTGGCTTAGGGATGCGGGTGGCGCTGGATCAGCGGATGGAGATGGCGAGCAACCTGCTGCAGCGGCTCAAGACGCTGGTGGGTGACGAGCTGGCCGACGACATTTTGATTGCCACGCAGAAGAGCGAAGCGGACATTGCCGCCCAGCGGGAGCGGGTGGAATGGTTGAAGGCACGACTGGCGGAGCTACAGGCCGACCCGAAAATTGACGGTCATCAAGCGTCCATCACGCGGCTGCTGAGTTTGGCCGATGTCTTTGTGAAAAAGGATATTTGGATTGTCGGCGGCGACGGCTGGGCGTATGACATTGGCTTTGGTGGTTTAGACCATGTGTTGGCTTCAGGGCGCAACATCAACGTGCTGGTGATGGACACCGAAGTGTATTCCAACACCGGCGGGCAGATGTCGAAGGCAACGCCGCGTGGGGCAATTGCCAAGTTTGCCGCCGGTGGCAAGCCGTTGGCGAAGAAGGATTTGGGGCAGTTGGCGATGAGCTATGGCAATGTCTATGTGGCGCAGGTGGCGTTTGGGGCGAATGACCGGCAAACGCTACAGGCACTGCTGGAGGCGGAGGCGTATGATGGGCCGTCGCTGGTGATTGCTTACAGCCACTGCATTGCCCACGGTTATGATTTGAAGTTTGGGCTGGCTCAACAGCAAACGGCCGTTTCTTCTGGCTACTGGCCTCTTTATCGCTTTAATCCAGATGCAGTGGATGAGGATAAACGGCCGTTAACCCTGGACAGCAAACCCCCAGCCACGCCGCTGGAACAATATATGTACCGTGAAGGGCGTTACCGGATGTTGCAGCAGCGTGACCCACAAACGGCCGTTCATATGCTCGAATTGGCAAAAGCCGACGTGGCGGCCAAGTGGGAGCGTTTGTCGGGAAACGGTAATCAGTAAACAGTAAACAGTAATCGGTAATCAGTGAGATGGACTGAGTACTGATTACTGTTTACCGATTACTGAAACCTGGAGATAAAAATGGACTTAACAACAACCTATCTAGGGTTGACGCTCAAAAACCCAATCGTGCCGTCGTCGTCGCCGCTGGCGCGGAACTTGGGTAAGCTGCGGCAAATGGAAGACGCAGGCGCGGCGGCAGTGGTGTTACACTCCTTATTTGAAGAAGAGATCAACGCCGAGAGCGAAACGCTGGATCGCTATCTAAATGAAGGGAGCGAGAGTTACGGCGAGGCATTATCTTACTTCCCCGAGGCACCGATGTATGCTTCCATTGGGCCAGATGCCTACCTGGGGTATCTGAGCGAGGCGAAGCGGGCACTGGATATTCCCGTTATTGCCAGCCTGAATGGGGTGTCGGCCGGCGGCTGGACGCGCTATGCACGGCTGATGCAGGAGGCGGGGGCGGATGCGCTGGAACTCAACGTTTACTATGTGCCGACGCGGCTTGACGTGAGTGGAGCCGAGGTAGAGCAGATGTACCTGGATGTGCTGCGGGATGTAAAGCATCATGTGACGATTCCTGTGGCGATGAAGCTCAATCCTTACTTTAGCTCTACCGCCCATATGGCAAACCAGTTGGCACAGGCAGGGGCGGATGGGCTGGTGCTGTTTAACCGCTTTTATCAGCCTGATCTGGATTTAAATCATTTGGCGGTGGTGCCCAATTTGCACCTTAGTGGTTCAGCCGAAATGCGGCTGCCACTGCGCTGGATTGCCATTCTCTACGGCCACATTGCGGCTGATTTGGCACTGACAACGGGGATTCACACGGGTGAGGATGCGTTGAAGGGGATTGCGGCCGGGGCGACGGTGGTGATGATGGCATCGGCGTTGTTGCAGATGGGGGTGGGGCGGATAACGGCCGTTCTTACCGAAATGACCCACTGGCTGCAAGAACACGAGTACGAATCGCTTGCACAACTGCGCGGCAGCCTGAGCCAGCGTAACTGCGGTGCGCCTGCTGCTTTTGAGCGGGCAAACTATATTCAAGTGGTGGGTTCTTATGCCCCCAGTCTCATGTAACGAAATGTAAATTGGCCTTTTGAGATTAGAGATTGGAGATTGACCAATTTCCAATCTTTAACCTCCAATCTCCAATGTTTAAGGAGCAAACTATGTTGACTGTAAAAGATTTGATGACTGCCAACCCTGACACCATTACCCCGGACGCGACGCTTGGGGCAGCCATTGCTGAGATGAACCGTTTTGATGATCGCCAGCTTCCCGTGGTGGACAAATATGGCAGGCTGGTTGGCATGATCACCGAGCGCGATATTCGATTGGCGGTCAATTCGCCGCTGCTGTCGGAGGATTCAACGCTGCGGATTCGGTTGCTAGAGCGGTTTTTGGTAGAAGATTGTATGACGCGCCATGTGGTGTCGGTCTTGCCAGAAACACCGCTGCATGAGGCGGCCAAGATATTGGCAACTCGTCGTTTTGGGGCACTGCCGGTAGTTATGGATAATGAGCTGGTTGGCATTTTGAGCGTGACGGATTTGCTGGAATATCTGGCACGGCAGCCGGCGTTAGAGGCCAACATGCCGATTTAGAAAACTTAGCCCTGAGGATATTGTGCCTGGCGATGCCGTTGGGCGCAATATCCATGCGAGAAAGTGTTGCCATGTTTGCACATTTGTTGGTTCCCCTCGATGGTTCCCCGTTTGCTGAAGTTGCCTTAAAAGCGGCCGTTGACCTGGCCGACAAATACCAAAGCCGATTGCTCTTGGTCTATGTGGTCAATGTTCCCCATGCCGCCAGTGCGTTTGCCGATGAAGCCCATGACCAACTTTTGGATCACATTCGCCATCGCGTATTTGCTGATGCCCTGGCCTATTTAGAAGCCAAGGAAATAGGGCTACGGCAGCAGGGGTATCGCGTTGCATCCAAATTGATCGAGGGTCAAGATGTGGCCGATACTATTTTAGAGATTGCCCGTGAAGAATTGGTAGATACCATTGTGATGTGTACACATGGGCGTAGCGGCATTGGCCGCTGGGTGTTTGGAAGTGTAGCCGAGAAGGTGCTGCGCGGGGCAGAGATACCGCTTTTGTTACTGCGACCGGAAAGCGAAGGTGATGCCTAGAAGAGGCTGGGCTGAGGTAGCAATATGTTCATGGGGGGAAAGGGGGGAGAAACGGCCGTTTTTGGCACCGCACCAACTGCCTTTTCAATGGATTGGATCAGATGTGGCGTATCAATCGTCTTCAGCAAATATTGCTGTGCGCCAGCCTGTAATAGTGCTTCCCGTTCCAACTCATCAGCATAAGACGCTAAAACCAACACGCAAGACCCCGTATTCACCAATTGTCGCACCTGCATAATCACGAACTTCAGCTCTTCATTCAACGGGTGCCGCAACCCCAACAACACAACGTCTGGCTTACGCAATTTCATATAGCTCAACGCCTCAGCAATCGTCGCTACCGTATCAACCTGTTCAATACCCTTGGCAGATTGCAACCGGGTGGCTAAGGCTCGACGAACGGCCGTATGCGATTCAATAATTAAAAGGTTTAAAGAGTTCATGTGCGCCACCAATGATTTTGGTTAATAGTTGTAGCAGTATAGCAATTAGCGAACATGCTTAGCAGTGACCTATGTCATTGATAGCGACTGATGGATGTCACGCCGTATATATTTGCTCCGTACCACGCCACCCTCTTTTTCCGGCCAAATAGACGTTAGTACTGTGGTACTTCTGAATATTTCTAAAAAAAGCAGCTTTTAACGCGGCATGTAATGTTTTCTTGGATAATAAGTACTGTAGTACTAAAAAGATGGTGAGTGGAATTAGGAAATGCACACATAACGGCGGGAGCCTTTCCACAAACATCAACAATTTATCATGAATAACAGCAACCACAGGTGGTTCTGTTTGCCCTGCCTACATCATGGCGTGGCTCCGTAGAGGAAACCATAACAAAGGAATTGCAAGGGAAATTCATCATGTCTCAAAGTAAACCGTTCTACAAATATCATTCTATCGTAGCAACATTTGGCATTATCATTGCTGTAATGGTTGGCTTTTTTGCTGTATCTGTTAATTCTGCCTCGGCACAAAGCGAGACAGGGAGCATCACACTGGTGACCAGCAGCGACCCAGCCGGAGCCGTAGACTTCTTCTACTTCGGCGGCTTGGGCAGCATCCTGCTCGACGACGGCGAAAGCCACCAGGAAAACCGGGTACCCGGTGACTACCAAGTCTATCAAAGCCTGCCGGCCGGATGGGTCGTAGACATCAGCTGCACCGGCGGCAACGTCGAAATCGGCGAGGGCAACGTCATCATCCACCTGGCGGCCGGCGACGACATCGTCTGCACCTTCGCCAACACCGACATCGGCGGCAGCATCACCATCAACACCGCCGGAGCCACCGACCGCTTCTACTTCGGCGGACTCGGCAGCTTCACCCAAAGCGACGGCGACAGCCGCCTCAGCGACAACCTCATGCCCGGCGACTACCAAATCTACCAAAGCGTCGCCACCGGCTGGACCGTAGACATCAGCTGCACCGGCGGCGATGTCACCGTCGGTGATGGCAACGTCATCGTGCATCTGGCAGCCAACGACGACATCGTCTGCACCTTCAACAACATCAACGTCGGCGGCAGCATCACCATCCTCAACGCCAGCGCGGGCGGCAGCGGCTTCTACTACTTCGGCAACCTCGGCAGCTTCAGCTTAGACGACGGCCAAAGCAAAGTCAGCAGCGACCTGCTCCCCGGCGACTACCAAATTTACCAAAGCATTCCCCAAGCGTGGGAACTCGCCATCAGCTGCGTCGGCGGCGATGCCACCATCAGCGGCGACAACGTCATTGTCCACCTGGCAGCCAACGACGACGTGGTTTGCACCTTCAGCAACAGCGACATCGGCAGCAGCATCACCATCAACACCGTCTCTGACCCCGCAGGTGGCAGCGGCTACTTCTACTTCGGCAACGCTGGCAGCTTCACCCTGGACGACGGCCAAAGCCATACCAGCGACCGGCTGCTCCCCGGCGACTACCAAATTTACCAAAGCGTCCCCGCCGGTGGCACCGTAGACATCAGCTGCACCGGCAACGCCGAAACCGGCAACGGCAGCGTCATTGTCCACCTGGGCAGCAGCGAAGACGTCGAATGCACCTTCAGCAACAGCGACCTGGGCGGCTCCATCACGCTGGTCACCACCAGCGACCCGGCTGGCACCAGTGACTTCTACTACTTCGGCGGGCTGGGCAGCTTCACCCAAAACGACGGCGATAGCAAAGTCAGTGACAACCTGCTGCCCGGCGACTATCAAATTTACCAAAGCGTGTGGGCAGGCTGGACCTTGGACATCAGCTGCAGCGGCGGCAACGTCGAAATCGGCAACGGCGACATCATCGTCCACCTGGGCGCCAACGAAGACGTGGTATGCACCTTTGACAACACCGATGTGGGCAGCAGCATCACCATCGTCAACAACGCCGATTTGGACAACGGGTTAGAATTCACCTACTTTGGCAACATCGGGTTCTTCACCCTGACGGCTGGCGGCAGCCGCCAATCGGTTGACCTGTATCCTGGCGAGTACGAAGTGATTCAGGGCGTGCCGCAGGGGTGGCTGGTAGATGTAAGCTGCACGGGTGGTTCGGTAGACATCGTGGACACAACCACGACGATTCATCTGGGTGCCAACGAAGACATTGTTTGTACCTTTGACAACAGCTATGTTGGTGGCTCTATTACTGTAACAACCGTGACCGTACCTGAGAACGGGGCAGAAGAGTTCTTCTACTTTGGTGACACGGGAGTTTATACCCAAACGCATGGGTTTAGCCGCACCGTAAGCGACCTATACCCGAATGATTATGATGTCATTCAAGGTGTACCGGAAGGGTATGTGCTGAACGTAGAATGCACGGGTGGTGATGTGACCGCCATTGACGGTGGGGTGACGATTCACCTGGGGGCACGGGACGATGTTGCCTGTACCTTCACCAATGCCGATGCTAACTACGTAGATGATACGGCTCCCTTCTGCCGAGGCGTTGAGGCTACCATTTACGTCAACGAGCTGGGTCTCATCGTCGGTGGCCCAGACGCTGGGCAAGCGTATGCTGGGGTTTTGAACGGCACCGATGGCCGGGATGTTATTGTCGGTACGACAGACAATGATGTGATTAATGGCTATGAAGGGCGGGACATGATTTGTGCCCGGTCTGGAGCAGACACTGTGTACGGTGGCCGTGGGCGGGATATTATCTACGGTGGGCGCGGTGCTGACCTGCTGTACGGTGAGCAAGGTTCTGACCTAATCTTTGGTGGCCGTGGGCAGGATGAGATTCACGGTGGGGCTGGTGAGGATGTGGTAAACGGCCGTTTAGGTAACGACGTCCTCTACGGCGAAGGTGACACCGACCTAGTAGTTGGTGGTGCTGGTGACGACATCCTGAATGGCAACGCTGGAGACGACTTCCTGAGTGGTGGTGCAGGACAGGATTCACTCAACGGTGGCAATGGCTATGACTTCTGCTACGGTGGGCCGGATCGGGATGATGCCACAAACTGCGAGTTTAAGCACAGTGCCCGCTAGACCATAGCTGACCATAGGAAGGGAGCTAGATGAGAAACGGCCGTTTTGCCTGGGGAGCGCAAAACGGCCGTTTTTCTTTGCAGCGTGTAACACGCATTGTAACAGTGATATGGTAAAAATAAGACGAATGGGCAGGCAGCAAACAAGCCTTGCCCCAACAAAAAAATAAGGTTCGGCTGTATCTACTGGCTAGATGCACAACCACGTTATCACCTCGGAGTGAGCACCATCGAAGCCGCAGCCAACATTAACGATTCAACGCGAGGAATTTCATGCTACTATCCGTCATCATAGCAACCTGCAACCGCCCCGATACCATTCGGGCGACCATTGAAGCTGTGCTTAACTGTGACTACGACGCTTTTGAACTGCTTGTGGTTGACCAAAGCACAACCTCAACCACCAGACAAATTGCCGAAAGCATCCATGACCCGCGCCTACGCTATTTGACTGCTCCTCAGGAAGGTAAGCCAACCGCGCTGAACGTCGGTATTGCTGCCAGCCAGGGTGAGATTATTGCCTTTACTGATGACGACTGTTTGCCCGTAACCAATTGGCTTGATGTTATTGTCAATGTTTTTGCTGAACGTCCTCGCGCCGGATTGCTTTTTGGCCCCGTACTGCCCGTGGAACATGACCCAGAGCAGGGGTTTGTGCCGACTTTTGAGGCTGGTGACAAGGGACACAACCGGCGTTACCGGCTGAAGTTTGGCATTGGGGCCAGCATGGCGGCACGTCGCTCTGTTTTGCTGGAGCTAAACGGATTTGACAAGCTGCTGGGGCCGGGCGCACCATTGGGGCCAACCGATGACGAAGACATTGCCTATCGCACGGGCAAGGCCGGGTATGAGGTTTGGTATGAACCCAAGGCGGTGGTGATTCACGATGGCTTCCGCGACTGGAAAGATGGGCAGCGGCTGGTGAAGGCGTATGCTGAGGGGATGGGAGCAACGTATGCCAAGTACATCCGCTGTGGCGACGTGGAGGCTGTGGGGCGACTGTTGATTTTGTACTTGGTTTACTTTTTTCATGCCGCCAAGCGGTTGGTATTGTGGCAACGGCCGTTTGGCCTGGGCTGGATTGTCTACACCACGGGCGGCATTTGGAAAAGCCTGCATTATGGCGTTAATCGCAAACAGTGGCAATATCGCGCTACCCCAGAAGACAAATCTGTTTTACTAGAAGTCAACAGCCAACCTGTCACTCAACCAACAAAGTTTCGCTCCTGACATACTACTTTTCGGCAGAGAAAACGAATACGACTGCGGTAATAACCTTGTTGTTACCGCAGTTTTTATTTTGGGGAAATTAACGCCAGGGAAGCGTGAGGCGCAGGGTGGTTCCCGCGCCTTGTGCCGATTCTATATAAAACGTTCCGTTTAGCTCTTTGGCACGGGCACGCATATTGGAAAGGCCATGCCCGATTGCTTGCCGGGCAGCCCGCACGTCAAAACCAACCCCATCGTCTTGAACCAGCAGCACAATATGGTGTTTGTCTCGCTCCAACGAGAGGGTGACGTTTTTGGCATGGGCATGGCGAGCCACGTTTGCCAGTGCCCCCTGAGTGGTCAAAAAAATGGCGCGGGAAACGGCCGTTGGTACCCCGCTAATGCCTTCGGGAAGGGTGGAAGAGTGAACCTGCACCATGGTGTTGGCGCGAAATTCGCGTACCAGCCGCGACAGCCCTTGTTCCAGATCGCCGCCAAAGTGACGCGGACGCAGATCGAGAATAAAGTTACGGATGTCGCGGATGGCATCGTTCAGACCATCAACGGCCGTTTCTAACAGTGCCCGTGTATCTTCACTCCCTTCCCCCTCCAGCGACAGCCGCGCCGATTCCAGGGTCAAACCCACCGCATAGATGGACTGAATAACCCCATCGTGCAGATCCATCCCAATGCGCGTTCGCTCATCCAAAATTGCCAAACGGCTCACTTGCTCATAAAGCTGGGCATTTTGGATTGCAATGGCTGCCTGGGCTGCCAACAACTCCACAATCTCCTGATCCGCTTCCGTAAACGATGTAGCCCCCACCTTGTTTGCCAGGTACAAATTCCCCAGCATTTCCTTGCCCGCCATAATGGGCACGCCTAAAAACGAATTGACGGGCGGATGACCGGGCGGACAGCCAACGGCGCGTGGATCCTCGGCAATGTTGTCCACGCAAACCGTGCGCTGCTCGGAAATAATGGCCCCCAGCAAACCTAGCCCACGCGGCAGGTTGCCAATGTGGCTGGCTTCCTCAGGCGATAACCCGCTGTAAATAAAATTGTCGAGGTATCCAGAAGCACTGTTCGGCACGCCCAACGCCGCATATTCCGCCTGCGCCAAATCCCGGACGGCATCTACAATTTGCTGTAGCACTTTTTCCAGGGACAGTTCGCCGGTGATAGCCAGCGTGGCTTTGCTTAAAGCCGCCAACTGGCGGTTTTTGGTGGCAAGCTGATGTGCCTGTTCACGGCTTTCTTGCAGCAGCAGCGATTTGTGAATGGCGGCAGCAGCATGGGCGGCCAACATGATGGCAAGCTGCTCGTCCAGCAGCGAAAACGCCTCTTCATGCAGCTTGTTGGTCAGGTAGAGCATTCCCAGTGTGTTGGCTTTAAATAAAATGGGAACACCCAGAAAACTTTTCATGGGAGGATGGCCGACGGGGAAACCAGATGCGCGTGGATCGTTGGCGATGTGGGCGGTGCGAACGGTTTCTTTTTGGCATAGCACCACGCCTAGCAGCCCGTTGCCGGTGGGGTGGGTGGGTAGCTGGGAAACGGCCGTTTCCTCCATCCCACTTTGCACAAATAAATCAATCTCCCTTTCATCATTCGTTGTGCCAATCGCCGCATATTCCGACCCAATCAATTCCCGCGCTGAATCAGCAATACGCTGCAGCACCAGAGGCAGCTCATCGGCACGCACCACTGCCAGCGTTGCTTGCGATAACGAATCTAACAATTCCCGGAAGGCATGTTCAAATTTTGACATAACGCCTAGGCTAAATAATCTTTCAAATGATGTTCGATGGCAAAGGCAGCCGCCTCTGCTCGGTTAGACACGCCCAACTTGGAAAGAATACTGCTGACATAATTCCGCACCGTCCCCTCACTTAGAAAAAGCTCCTGGGCAATGGCGCGGTTTGTCTTCCCATTGGCAATCAGCGACAGCACCTGCCGTTCCTGCGCCGTTAGCTCTTCAAAAACGGCCGCTTCCTCTTTTTGCAACGTGCGCCGCATCTCATCAAACACCCGCTGTGTCAGCGAGGGGTCAAGCATAGATTCACCCCTCGCCACCGCCTCAATCGTTCGCACTAGATCCGTGCTGCCCACTTGTTTGAGTACATACCCCGATGCCCCGGCGCGGATGGCAGAAAACAGCATTTCATCTTCCGCGTAGGAGGTAAGCATAATGACCTTAATATCAGGGTGCGCCCGCTTGATCCGCTGGCAAGCATCAACCCCATTGCCAGAAGCCAAACGAATATCCATTAACACAACGTCTGGTTGGTGTAGCTCTGCTTGCTCCACGGCCTCATCTTCTGTGCTGGCCTCGGCGATCACGCGCAGACCAACGTGCCGTTCAATCAGGCTTTTTAACCCTAAACGAACAACCTCATGGTCGTCTACTAAGAGAATATTGAGAGGAGATTTGGGCGATGTCATAAGGATAAGTATAGCCAGTTCGTGGCGTAATACCAATGAAGCGTTGCGCTATTAAGCAAATGCCCTAGACTTATGCTACCTTAACGATGAAATGCTTGTACGCTCAACAAAAATGGGCTTGTTATAGTGGGTGGTTGCTAGTAGCTTGTAAACAAAGGCATTATGTACCAGCCACTAGCAACTACCCACTAGCCACTTGTGAGTTGTGCTGACAATGGTCAGCATTGTGTGTGACAATGTTCACTGCCATTATGTGACAAAACATTCTATGATGAAATTGGGAAAGGAGTATGAAGAATGGCTGATTTGGCAACCACTTACCTGGGGTTGAAGCTGAAAAACCCGCTTATTGCATCGGCTTCGCCGCTTTCTGCCGATGTGGACACCGTGAAGCAGCTTGCGGCTGCCGGAGCAGCCGCTGTGGTGCTGCCTTCGCTGTTTGAGGAACAAATTGAGGTGGAGCGGATGCGGTTGGGCACCCATCATCGTGATTTGTTGCCCGAAGGTTTGCGTCATGTTCCTGATCTGGCCGGGTATAACCAAGGGTTAAGCGGATATATTGCACACCTCTACAAAGTGAAAAAAGCGGTTGATATTCCCGTGATTGCTAGTATCAACGCATATGAGGGTGGGGATTGGGCACATTATGCGCGGATTTTAGAGTCAGCGGGGGCAGATGCGCTGGAGTTGAATATTTACTACTTATCAGCCAAGCCGCACGCTTCAGGGGTGCAGGTGGAGCAGATGTATTTGAACTTGGTGCGGGATATTCGGGGGAGTTTGCAGAAGATTCCGGTGGCGGTGAAGGTGAGTCCGTATTTTAGTGCCATGGCACATATGGCGCAGCAAATAACGGCCGTTGGTGCTTCTGGCCTTGTCTTGTTCAATCGCTTCTATCAGCCAGATTTTGACATTGAAACTCGCCAAGTGACACCCAGCCTTGACCTAAGCAGTTCCACTGAACTGCGGCTTCGGCTGCGCTGGGCGGCGATTTTGTCGTCACAAATAACGGCCGATATTGCCATCACCGGCGGTGTTCACTCAACACAGGATGTGGTCAAGGCACTTATGGCCGGGGCAACGGTGACGATGATGACCTCGGCGCTGTATAAAAACGGTATCAACTATTTGACCACGCTGCGCGATGGGTTGAGTAGTTGGCTGGATAAACACGGGCATGAGTCTGTGGCTGATGTGCGCGGTGTCATGAGCCAGAAATATGTGGCTGACCCGGCCGCTCTGGAACGCGCTAATTATATGTATGTGCTGCAGTCTAATACATAGTTTAAGTTTAGGAGATTGAGAGACTAGGAGACTGAGAGATTATAGTCTCCGAATCTCCCAGCCTCTTAGTCTCTCCTTTAGGAGTGTGTGCCGATGAAAGAAGCAACGGTGGGTAACTGGATGACGGTTGAGCCGCTGGCGGTAACGCCCAATGAGACGTTGCTAGTGGCGCACGAACGGATGCAGGAAGCAAATATTCGCCACCTGCCGGTGATTGATGATTGGGTGTCGCGGTGGGTTGTGGGGCTGATTACGCTGGGGCTAATTCGGCAGGCGGAGTTGGAGGTGGCGGCGATGTATAGGGGGAGTGAATTACGGCCGTTAGTTTCCCAATCCAAAACAGTGGGCGAGTTGTTGGCAACCGACCCCATCACCATTGCCCCCGACGAACCCCTGGCTGAGGCTGCCCGGCTGATGCTGGCGCACAAACTAACGGCGCTGCCCGTCACCGATGACGATAACCAGTTGCTGGGCATCATCACCGAATCCGATATTTTTGGTTATCTGATTGAAACGCAAACGCCGGAAAGAAGTTAAAAAGGAACCGGGCTTCTCAAAGAAACCCGGTTCCCATTTATTCAATTAAGCAGTTCACGGGGAGCTGGAATGATAAGCATAGCCTGATGTGCCTCACGCATCACTTTGCTGGTAGTGCTGCCATAATCCCAACGCCCCAGTCCCGTAAAGCCGTGGGTGGTCATGACAATCAAATTAAACTCGTATTTCTCGGCAAAGGTCAGAATGCCATCGGCCGCCAGGTTGCTGGTGACGGCATAGCGCAGCGGTAGATCCGGTGTCGTGTATTTCTGCTGTACTTCTTCCACATAGCTGATAGCCGCCCGGTGCATGGCTTCGGTGGTGGTAAACATCCATTCATGCTTTTCTTCCAGCACTTCATCTTGTTGTTCTGGGTCCAGATCGAGGAAAGGCACTTGCACCCGCAGCAGGGTGACATCGCTTTCAAAGCAGCGGGCAACGGCCAGGGCGGGGACAATGGATTGTTCGGCTAGGTGAGAACCGTCAAGTGGAACAAGAATTTTGGTGGGGGTGATCTCATCGCGTAGGGCAAGGATGGGGCAGGGGGCGGCACGCAGGACGCGCTCGGTGACGCTGCCAAACATCCAGCGGGTGAAGCCGGTGCGCCCATGCGTCGTCATGACGATGAGGTCAATCTCTTCTTCGTGTACTTGGTCAACAATCACACTTGCGGGGTCGCCCTCAACCATTTTGTAGCGAATGGGGGTGTCATAGTCAACGTGGGTTTGGCGCACGGCACGTAGATAGTTGTTGCAGGTGTTGCGCTTCAGGCTGTGTTCTTTTTCGGTGGTGAAGGAAAGGCCAGCAGCAGCGGTGACATATTCGTTGCCATAAACAGGCGTTCGGATGATGAGAACTTCGCCGTCATGGGCTTTGGCAAGTGCCAGGGCGGGCATGAGAGCACGTTCTGCCAGTTGGGAACCATCGAGAGGAACCAATATTTTTTTGAACATGTTTTTCTTCCTCCTACTGTGCCAGCGGAAGCTGGACGCAATGGGCATATCCTTTTTCTAAAACAGTCAGGTTGGCGGCGAGGAGGTGGGCTTTGCTGGCGGGGAGGTGGTTACGCAGGGCTTGGTCAACGGCCGTTAAGGCCACCAACGGCCGTTTTGCCAACATCGCTCCCAACGCCGCCACATTCAATAGTTGCCGCGTGCCAAACTGCTCCGCCAGCGCATCGGCCGGCACCAACGCCAACTCAAGATCATCGCGCAGGGAAGATGCTGTAACCAGCGAACTGTTGACCACCAGCAGCCCACCCGGTTTCACCAGCGGCTCATATTTATCAAACGACGGCTGGTTCAGCACAATGGCAATGTCGGGGCGAGTGACGGTGGGGGCACCAATGGGGCGGTCGCTGATGATGACGGTGCAGTGGGCCGTGCCGCCGCGCATTTCCGGGCCATAAGAGGGAATCCAGGTGACAAAACGGCCGTTTTCCATCCCCGCATACGCCAGCAGTTGCCCCGCAAACAGCACCCCCTGGCCGCCAAAACCGGCAATCACCACAGACGTTTCGCTCATCATTGGCCTCCTCGCTGGCTTCGCGCCCGCAGCGGCTCCGCCACCTTAAAATCACCCAACGGGTACACCGGAATCATCTCCTCGCGCACCCAGTCGCACGCTTCACCGGGGGCAACCCCCCAGTTGGTGGGGCAGGTGGAGAGCAATTCGACCAAGCTAAAGCCGAGGTGCTGCATTTGCGCCTCAAACGCCAGCCGGATCGCTTTTTTGGCCTGGATGACGTGGCGGGCATCGTGCAAACTGCGGCGCACGCTGTAGGCTACGCCCGGCAGCCCCGCCATTAGTTCAGCAATATGGAGTGGCGTGCCGCTGAGTTTGGGGTCGCGCCCCAGCGGTGACGAGGTGGTCTTTTGCCCAATGAGGCTAGTGGGGGCCATTTGGCCGCCAGTCATGCCGTAGACAGCGTTGTTGATAAAAATGATGGTGATGTTTTCTCCCCGTGACGCGGCGTGAATTGCTTCGCCAATGCCAATGGAAGCCAAATCACCGTCGCCCTGATAGGTAAAAACGATGTTGTCGGGGCTGACGCGCTTGATGCCGGTTGCCATGGCCGGGGCGCGGCCGTGCGGTGCTTCGCAAGCGTCCACGTCGAAGTAGTCGTAAGCAAAGACAGAGCAGCCGACGGAAGCGACCAAAATGGTGCGCTCGCGGATGTTGAGTTCGTCAATGGTTTCGGCCACCAGCCGGTGGGCGGTGCCGTGGGTGCAGCCGGGGCAGTAGTGGGTGCGGTTGACGCTGAGGGCGACGGGGCGTTCGTAGACGACTTTTTCGCTGATCATGCTAACACCCCCACAGGTGAATAATCTGGGTCGAGGTAGTAGTTGTACAACCCGTGAACGACGCGCTCAATTTCGTCGGGGGTGGGGATGGCCCCGCCAGTGCGGCCGGTGAAGTAGACTTCGGCCTGGTCGCCGACGACTTCTTTGACATCGTGGAACATTTGTCCGGCGTTCATTTCGACGACGAGCAGAGTATCTACCTGCTGGGCGAGTTCGCGCAACGGCCGTTCCGGGAAGGGCCACAGGGTAATGGGGCGCAGCAGGCCAACGGGGAAGCCCTCTTGCCGCAGGTGATCAACGGCCGTTTGTGCCACCCTTGCTGCCGTGCCAAACGCCACCAGTACTGAATCCGCGTCTTCCATGCGGTAACAGTCGTAGCGCACTTCATGCCCCTGAATGAGTGCCAGCTTGTCCTGGATCTGGTTGTTAAGGGCTTCCAGATTATCGGCTCCCAAATAGAGCGAGGTGATGACATTTTTGGGTCGGCCGGCCGCGCCGGTGAGGGCCCAAAACGGCCGTTTTTCCCGCTTGGGGCGCATGGGTGGCAGTTCGGCCGGCTCCATCATCTGCCCAATCGCCCCATCAGCCGCCACAATCACCAGCGTTCGATATGTTTCCGCCAGATCAAACGCCAGCACCGTCAAATCAATTGCCTCCTGCACCGTCGCCGGAGCCAGCACAATCGGGTGGAAATCCCCGTGTCCCGCCGACTTTGTGATCTGGTTGTAGTCGCTTTGGCTGGGCTGGATATTGCCCAGCCCTGGGCCGCCGCGCATCACATCAATCACCACCACCGGTACATTTGACCCGGCGATATAGCTAAACCCTTCCTGCATTAGGCTGATGCCGGGGCTACTGGATGAAGTCATCACCTTTGTTCCCGCCACGGCCGCGCCGTACACCATGTTGATGGCGGCCACTTCGCTTTCGGCCTGCAAAAAGACCCGATTTAGCTCAATCATGCGCCGCGCCATGTGTTCCAGCAGTTCCGTTTGCGGGGTGATGGGGTAGCCAAAATATGCCTCACACCCCGCCCGAATGGCGGCCTCGGCCAGTGCCACATTACCTTTTAAGAGTTGTTTACTCATTTCACTTTCCTCTGTCTTTTTAAGCAGGGACGGCTACATCACGGTAAACGATGATGCACGCCTCTGGGCAAACAACGGCGCACAGGGCGCAGCCCGTGCATTTGTTGTCGGGGTCATTAAGCATAACGGGATAGTAACCGATGCTGTTGCGCTGTGGGGCCAGGGAAATGACGTGGGGCGGGCAGGCTGTTCGGCACAGTTCGCATCCTTTGCACCGCTCGGCATCAATGAATATTCTGCCGTGAGCCATTGGTTTCCTCCAACAATGAGGGGTTGGAGATTGGAGACTGGAGATTCACACTCTCCAATCTCTACTCCCCAATCTCTAACGCGGACAAGCCGCAACCCAAACGATGAATCAACTACAGATAAACACAGATGACAACAGATAAGAAAATCAGTGTTTATTTGTTTTCATCTGTCGTTCATTTTGATCTATTGCATCTATAATCAGTATGGGGCAAAACAGGGGTTATTTGCAGTGACAAACAGCAGAGGATGGGCAGATGAACGTCATTAACTTGTTGCCGCCGCTTCCGGGAACGAAATATGTACCCCCCGAACTTTCCTAATCTGAGGATTTGGCGCTGAAATAACAATAGACACCGGTCTTCGATAGGCTCAATGCATCCATTAATTCACGTATCAACGCCCCATTTGCTTGCTTGGCTTGCATCTGGTCATGTTGTGCATCAGTTGGCTTCCGCGTTGCGCCCAATTTGCCCCCTCTCTTTTTTGCTTTCGTTGTCGCTCTGCCCGAATTTCTGTCTCAAACTGTGCGATTGTGCCAAGCATATTAGATAGAAGCTGTCCTGTCGCATCATCTGGCTCTTTGGCACTATCTACTTGATGAAATCCCGATTGGATTTCTTCCAGAGCATTTGTGCCTTTATTTGTTCACGATGAGAATTGATAGCCAGTAGTTGTTTGAAATTCAATGTCGAATTTAAACGGGATTATATAGCATAGTGGGACGTAAACTTTTGCTGTCGAGACGCAAAATCTTGCGTCTCGACCTTATAACGACAAATCAATCTGCTTCCAGCGGCCGGCGCGAAAACGGAACAGATAGAGCAGTGCCAGCGTAGTCAAATAAATTAGCGCACTAAACCACGCCCCCCAAACGCCCCCATCCAACCGAAACAGAATGAACCAGGTGAGGGGAATAAACAGCCCCCAGGCCAGAATAATTCGTCCCCACATGGTGAAGCGAGTGTCGCCCGCCCCGTTGAGTGCTCCGGCCAGCACAATGCCAATGGCATCAAAAATCTGGTACAGTGCCACCAGCCGTAGAATGGTTACACCAGCCTCGATGACACGCGGGTCATCGCTAAAAATGCCCATCAACAGCTCCGGTGCAATGAGGTAGCTAAGGCCAATCAGCCCCATGCCAATCATCGCCACAACGACCGCCCGATAAGCCGCTTTTTCGGCCAGATCGGGGCGTTTGGCTCCCAAATATTGGGCGACCAGGCTAGAGGCGGCCATGTTGATGGCAACGCCGAAGGTGAAGGAGAGGCTCATAAATTGCAGGGCGATTTGGTTGGCGGCCAGCACCTCGGTTCCCAGCCGCGCCAGCAGGGCAAAAAAGAGGCTGAAGGAAGCGATTTCAATGAAGTCGCCCAGCCCCAGCGGCAGACCAACCCACAGCAGTTGGCGCAGTTCCGGCCAGCGGGCGAGTTGAGGAACGGCCGTTTCATACCGCCGCCGGTTCCCCCCACTCCACAAAATTGCCGCACTCAGCAGCGCGTTCGCCCCGTTTGCCATCACCGTCGCATAGGCTGCCCCTGCCACCCCCAGCATAGGGAACCCCAAATTGCCCGGCACCAGCAGCCAATCCAGCCCAATGTTCAGCAGCACCGTGATCCAGGCCAAAATCATCGGCGTGCGCGAATCGCCGCGCCCGACGAGGAAGCCCCAGACGACGGCGCTAAACATGATAAACGGAATTTCCACAGCGCGGATTTGCAAATAGGTGGTGCCAAGTGCCGCCACCTGCGAGCCGTCGTTGGGGTCAAACAAAACCATGACCTGAGCAAAGAGCCACGGCAGGGCAAAAACGGCCAGCGACAGCCAGGCGATCATGTTTAGGCTGCGCCAAACGGCCGTTCCGATCTTCCCCTCATCCCCCTCTCCGTGCGCCCGACCCACAAACACCACCGTGCTGTTGGCCGCGCTGCGAAACAGCATCAGCACGGCAAAATACAGCACTGCCGCCAACCCAACTGCCCCCACCGCCTCGGTGCCAATCTGTGATACGAAGAAGGTGTCTACCACCCCCAACAGCGTTTGCGACAAATTTTGCAGCACCAGCGGCCCCGCCAGCAGCAAAACCTGCCGCGTCAATCCTGTCTTTTTTAGTTTTTCCAATGGTTGTTCCATAAATAAATCACCCAACTTTTCAGTCACTCACCTGCCCCAGCAAAATGCCATCCTGACATTTTACCTCACTTTAGCGGTGATAAAAGGTGGCGCAGGGGCGGCTGCCCAAGCACACTAACCCTATGGCACACGCAACCGCAAACAGACCGCCAAAGAATTTAGCGCTGTTTTGAGGGGGATTGCTGAGTGAGGTTTCTTCAAGTACTATTTGTACTAGGAGCTATACCTTCCCGATCATGCCCTATGCTCATGGGGCATCGACTAGCACTGGCTGTGCGGTGACGGAGGACTACGCTATCGAGGGGCGGCCTATCCGACGTTGAGCGGGTTGTACATTTTTGCTGATTTTGGTAACGGCCGTTTCTGGCATTGGTCAACGGCCGATGAGATCAATTGGATGGCAACTGAGTTGGGTCAATTGGTGGCGAACCCAAGTGGTTTTGGCGAAGATGGTCAGGGGGAATTGTGTTTTGATGGGGTGGTCCACCAAGTGGCTGTCCCCAGCTTTGTTTGCCCAAATTCTGCAATGAGGTGGAAAATGAATCGTATCGCGATGACACGACCTGGTTTGGTGTTTGGTTTGGCATTGATCGTGGGAGTGGTAACGGCCGTTATTACCCCCTCAACCCCCGCTACGGGTGCTTCGAGCATCCCCCCTACGATTGCCGCCACTTTGTATGCTTCTGGTCTTTCTGAGCCAGTCGATATCGCCAATAGCGGTGTTACTGGCGATATACGCTTGTTCGTTGTTGAAAAGCAAGGGCGGATTAAAGTCGTTGATGATGGCGGAATGGTGCGGACGATCCCCTTTCTCGACATCACTGACCGGGTTGTTGCCGGATCCCCACCAGTTGAAACAGGGCTTCTCGGCCTTGTGTTTCACCCCGATTATGAAACCAACGGCTTCTTTTATGTCAACTATACTGCCCCGAGCCCCTTGCGTAGCCGTATCTCACGATTTACCGTCACTGGTGATCCCAACGTAGCGGATCCCAATAGCGAAAAGATCATTTTAGAACAGCTCCAGCCGGAGAGTAATCACAATGGAGGGGATCTCGCCTTTGGCCCGGATGGGTTGCTTTACATCCCGCTGGGAGATGGAGGTGGAGCGGGGGATCCAAACAATTATGCCCAAGACTTAACCACCCTATTGGGTAAAATTGTGCGTATTGATGTCGATGCTGGGTCGGGAATCTCCCCTGATTGCGATAACCTAGGCACGGGGAGCTATAACGTGCCCCCCGATAACCCACTGGTGGACGGATCTTTCGGAGCCTGTGATGAGATTTGGGCGATTGGCTTCCGCAATCCGTGGCGCTTTAGTTTTGATCGAGCCACAGGGGATATGTTTATCGGTGACGTTGGGCAAAATCGCTGGGAAGAGATTGACTTTCAACCTGCCTTTAGCACTGGCGGCGAAAATTATGGTTGGCGTTGTTATGAGGGGAATCACCCTTACAACACGACGGCGTGTCAATCAATGGGTGCTTATGTGTCCCCGGTCACTGAATATGGTCGTGACGGCGGGCATTGTTCGGTGATAGGGGGGTATGTTTATCGGGGGGCGATGTATCCAGCCATGGTAGGCTACTATCTCTACGCTGATTTTTGTAGTAGCAATTTCTGGACGTTGACTTGGGATGGTGCCAATTGGGTCAATACCTCCATCGGCACCTTAGGGTTAAGCTCACCATCTAGCTTCGGCGAGAATATTGATGGGGAGATGTTTGTCGCGAGTTTAAATGGTTCTGTCTACGCTCTTTCAGTTCCAGGGGAGACACCAACGCCAACACCTACCCACACCAGCACCCCCACGCTAACCCCGACCCACACTCCAACCCACACCCCAACGAGTACCCCAGCCCACACTCCGACCAGTACCCCCAGCCCAACCCCATCGGAGACGCCCGATCCAGATACATTTTATGAGTATTTGCCCTTGGTCGCCAATGAACCCTGAACACAGAGGGCCAAAGGGCACAGAGAACACGAAGGTAGAGAGGAGGTTGGCGGTCCAGCGATTGCTCAATCATAAAGCAATGGGCTAACCGAGAGGGCATGTCAACGGGTGCCATGAAAGGTGGCACGAGCGCGGCTACCCAAGTACACTAGCCCTATGGCACACGCAACCGCAAAACCGCAAACCGACCGCCAAATTCTCTGGCGCTGTTTTCGTTATCTAGGCGAATTTCGCCGCTACGTCGCAGGCATTTACCTGCTGATGGTGATCATCAACTTGATCAACGTCTCCATGCCCCAAATCATTCGCTGGATGATTGACCAGGGGATTTACGGTGGCAATTTGTCGCTGCTGGGGTGGGGGGTGCTGGGGTTGCTAGGCATTACGGCTGTAAAAGGGGTTGCTATTTACTACCAGGGCATTTGGGGCGAAATTTCTTCGCAGGGGGTGGCCTATACACTGCGTAACGCCATTGTCCACAAGCTGACGACGCTCTCGTTTGCCTTTCATGACCGCACCGAGGCGGGGCAAATTCTCTCGCGCACGCTGCAAGATGTGGAGCGGATTCGCTTTTTGACGGGGCGGGCCGGGCTGCGGCTGATTGAGGGGACGGTGCAGTTGCTGTTAACGGCCGTTATTCTCCTCCTCATGAACCGCAACCTCGGCCTGCTCGTCATCCTCACCCTGCCCCTCCTATTCCATCGTGCCTATCACTTTGGCCGCTATTTCCGCCCCCTTTCCATCCAGATTCAAGACCAGTTGGCGGTGTTGACGACGCGGCTGGAGCAGAATTTGCGGGGAATAACGGCCGTTAAAGCCTTCGCCCAGGAAACCGCCGAAACCGACCGCTTCATCACCGAAAACGAAAAATGGTTCCAGCTTTCCGCCAAAGCCGCCCGCATCGAAGCCATCAATAGCCCCATGCTTGATCTCATCGCCAACGGCGGCACGCTGCTCATTCTGGGCTACGGCGGCTGGCTGGTCATTCAGGGGCAGCTTACTCTGGGTGAACTCGTTGCCTTTACCACCTACCTCGCCCAACTCATCCGCCCCATCCAGCTTATGGGGCGCATCATCCCCATTCTCGCCATTGCCGCCTCGGCCGGCGAGCGCATCTTCCAAATCCTCGATGCTCCTTCCGACGTGACCGACAGTGCCGACGCGCAACCCATCGCCGCCAGCCGAGGACTTGTCCGCTTTGACCACGTTTCCTTTGCCTACCAAGACGGCCGCGAAGTGCTGCACGACATTGATTTTGTGGCGCAGCCGGGGCAGGTGGTAGCACTGCTTGGCCCCACCGGGTCGGGCAAATCCACCATCATCAATCTGCTCTCGCGCTTTTATGAGCCAACAAACGGCCGTATTACCCTCGACTACCAAGACACCCGCGACCTTACCCTGGCCTCGCTGCGGCAGCAAATTGGACTGGTGATGCAGGACAGCACCCTGTTTGCCACCTCCATCCGCGAAAACATCGCCTTTGGCTGCCCCGATGCCAGCGAAGCCGACATTGTGCAGGCGGCCAAAGAAGCCCAGGCCCACGATTTTATCACCGCCATGCCCGATGGTTATGGCACTCGCGTCGGTGAGCGCGGGGTGACGCTTTCTGGCGGGCAAAAGCAGCGGTTGGCCATTGCCCGCGCCCTGCTCACCAACCCGCGCATTCTCATTCTGGACGATGCCACCGCCAGCGTGGATACCGGCACGGAGCAGTTGATCCAGCAGGCGTTGGATCGCCTGATGGAAGGGCGCACCACCTTTGTCATCGCCCACCGCCTCAGCACCGTGCGCCGCGCCGACCTGATTTTGGTGTTGGAAAACGGCCGTATTGTCGCCAGCGGCACCCACGAATCCTTGCTGCACTCCTCGCCGCGCTATCAGCAGGTGTATGAGCTACAGTTGCGCCCACAGGAGAGGGTGGGGGAGCAGGGGGGCAGGGGAGCAGGGGAGACAATTACCCCTGCCCCTTCGCTCTCTCGTTCTTCTACTAAATGAGGTCATTTATGAAGACAATAACCGTTGCCCAACTTCACGGCGATATTGACAACCTGTTGCAAGAAGTTTGGGATACAGGTGTTCCAATAGAAGTTATCAAAGGTAATCAAAAGCTCCGTGTGATACCTGTTGTACCCATTGACAAGTTTGCCAATCTAGTTCATCGTCCTGATGTCATCAATGGTGATTCTGAAGAGCTGGCGTGCCTGAAATGGGATGAAACTTTGTAGTTATTCAGGTCTGGCGACCATGAACCAGTTTTCGGCCAAAACATGTCATTTCGACGAGTCTTCGAGGAGAAATCCCGCTCCCTCTGGCTAGAGACATGGGATTTCTCGGAAGACCTCGAAATGACACCTGTATCGTTACTTCTCTTCTTTCCTTTGCGTCCTTTGCGTCCTCTGCGGTTCAAATTCCGAAAGGGCAATGTAACATAACATGAGTTTCAACCTTTCCCCTGGACTTGGCCCCAACACCGCTCTTCGCAGCTTTGGTGCGACGGGCAAAAACGGCCGTTTTTTCAACAAAAGCGTTGTTACCGGCATGTTGGGCTTTGTCCGCCCCTACTGGCGGCGCATGGCACTGGCAACGGGGCTGATGCTGGCAACCACCAGCCTGACGCTGCTCATCCCGTATCTGATCAAAAGCGCCATTGACGACTACATCACCCCCGGTGATGCCAACGGGTTGACGCGGCTGGTGCTGTGGCTGGCGGCGGCGTTTGTGGGGCTGTATGGCGCAACGGCCGTTCAGCAATACCTCCTCGCCTGGGTCGGCCAGCGCGTCCTCACCAACATCCGCGAAACCATGTTCCGCCATTTGCAGCAGCTCCCCCTCAGCTACCACGACCAAACCATCGTCGGTGTCACCGTCTCCCGCGTCATCAACGACGTGGCCGCCATCAACGATTTGCTTACTCAGGGGTTGCTCTCCCTCATTGGCGACCTGCTGGTGCTGGTCGGCATCATCGTCATCATGCTCTCCATGAGTCCCCGGCTGGCGCTGCTGACCTTTATCGTCCTGCCGCTGATGGTTGCTGCTACCACCATTTTCTCCCGCCGCGCCAAATCCGCCTTTCGCCAAACCCGCCAAAGCGTTGCTGCCGTCGTGGGGCGGCTGGCCGAAAGCATTGACGGGATGCGCGTTATTCAGGCATTTGTGCAGGAAGAGGTGGCAAGGGAGCGGTTTGAAACGGTCAACCGCGAAAACTGGTCAACCCACAACCGCGCCATGGCCCTTTCCTTTATTTTTCTGCCCACCATCGAATTTCTCGGCGTACTGGCAATGGCGATTGTCCTCTGGTTTGGCGGTCGCTATGTGGCCGCCGGGGAGGTGACGCTGGGGGTGATGGTCGCCTTTCTCTCCTACGTCACCCGCTTTTTCCAGCCCATTCAGGAACTCAGCCGCATTTACACCACCATGCAGTCAGCAATGGCGGGCGGCGAGCAGGTGCTGCGGCTGCTCAACACCGAAATTGCCATTGCCGACGCCCCCGATGCCGGGCCGATGCCGCCCATCACCGGTCACATCCAACTGCAAAATGTCTCCTTCCGCTACGGCGGCGATGATTCCCCCTGGGTGTTGCGCCACGTCAACCTCGACATGGCTCCCGGCCAGACGATTGCCCTGGTTGGTCCCACGGGGGCGGGCAAAACGACCATTGCCAATCTGATTCCCCGCTTTTATGAGGTGACGGAGGGGGTGGTGACAATTGATGGGGTGGATATTCGCACGGTGGCGCAGCGGTCGCTGCGGCAGCAGTTTGGTATGGTTCCGCAAGATCCGTTTTTGTTTGCGGGGACGATTGCCGACAATATTCGCTTTGGCAAGGGGGAGGCGGATTTAACGGCCGTTATTGCCGCCGCCAAGCTTGCCAACGCCCACGACTTCATCACCGCCATGCCCGATGGCTACGATAGCAAAATTTTGGAGGGGGCCGTTAACTTATCAGTGGGGCAGCGGCAATTGCTCTGTATCGCCCGCGCCGCCCTGGCCGAACCGCGCATCCTTATTTTGGACGAAGCCACCGCCAGCGTAGATACCGTGACCGAACTGCTGATTCAGGAGGCCCTGGATCGGCTGATGGTCGGCCGCAATGCCATCGTCATTGCCCATCGCCTCAGCACCATTCGCAACGCCGACCGCATTTGCGTGGTGGTTGGCGGCCAAATTGTGGAGCAGGGAACGCATGACGAGCTACTGGGGCAGGGTGGGGTATACAAGAATCTTTATGAACGCCAGTTTGTGCCGGTGGAGGGGTAAGAGGCCGGGGGGGGTGAATCACTTTAGTGTGTTGGGAAAAACGGCCGTTTTTCCCCTACAATCCATCATCTCCTGAGTGGACAAATGTCATATATACCCAGCCAAGGTTATCAACCTACATTCTTTTGTTGGCAGGTAACAAGTGGCAGGTAGCAAGTCCAGGCGATAAACGAGAATTGCCACCTGCTACTTGTTACTTGTGGCTGAAAACGAAAGGTCAGACTGTGGCCGCTAGGGGTATATTGACCGATTTGTCTGTCCAAACCTGTTGCGTCTGGACAAGCAGCACAGCCATGTTGCCGCCGCTGACGATTTTTTGCTGGTCAATCTGGAGCTTGTGTTTGCCAATAAGATTGGGCAACCCTTGGGCACCCATAAAATGACGATAATGGCGGTAATGGTCTCGGCCGGCCATCCTTTCGGAAACGGTGATAAATGCCTTGGTGAACCACCCTTTGGGAAAGCGGTAGGGGCCGGGGTGAAAGTCAATGAGCAGCAAACGGCCGTTTGGCTTCAACACCCGCTGCATTTCTGCCAGCACCTCATCCCGCGTTGCGGGTGCCATCTCATGCAGCACCAGGGTAGAGGTGATGAGGTCAAATGTCTGATCGTCAAAGGGCATAGCCGTGGCCGATTCCAGACGGAGGTCGGCGGCAGATCCCAACTGCTTTTGCGCCACGGCGAGCATGGCAGGTGAGGTGTCAATGCCGTAGAGGGCGCAGCCAGCGGGTTGATAGCGGGCTAACTGGGCACCCGTGCCGCAGCCTACATCGAGAATGGACATGGCTTCCGTTGGGGGAAACATTTTCAGGCCAATGGAAATGAGGGCGGCATTCATGGACTGGAACAAGGTGTCGTACCAGCCCGCAACACGACGATAGGGGTCTTGGGACATGATTTCCTCCATTGCTGCAAGAGGCGAAACGGCCGTTTATTGCAGCTATACCAACCAAGGTTATGTTTGCAAGTAACAACTGGCAGGTAGCAAGTCTAGTCGGCAAATGCGACGTGCCACTTGTTACTTATTACCTGGTTACAAGCTATTTGGGCAACCGTACTAAAATTCTGCCGGTTTCAGTAGTAACAAACGGCATGGGGCAGGGCGATAAAAGTCATAGACGGACTGTTGGGGAATGCAAAACGCCACGCTGGGAGCGTGGCGCTGCAAAAGAAGAGGAGGAGGAAAAAAGAAAGAGGAGAAAGTTTGTTTCGCTTACAAAAAGAAGTATAGCAGGGAGAAACGGCCGTTTCTGCCCATTGCCCAACAAACAAAGTGTAAACTGCCTAACTCCCGCAAAGTTTCATCGTTTTCTTACTTTTTTGCCGTAGACTATTTCTTGTGGCAAGCAGAGGAAGTAGTATCTGGTAAGCAATAATTTTTATACGCATGGTAGTGATTTGTGCCATAGGTAGCTGATGATGTTTTCTCGTAAGGGATGGATAAAGATAGCCGTTACCCTCTTGATTGGAGTTAGTTTGGTAATTGCGTTAGGACAAAGTGATGTGGTGAGTTTTCACGCCCGCAAGGGGGTGGCATTGGGCAAGGCACTGGTTGGCATAGATTTGTCAGCCCAATCATCGGTTCCGTTTCGCGGACGGCCGTTTATCCGTTTTGCCGCCATTGGTGACTTTGGCGATAGCGACAATGATGCCGCTACCCGCGCCGTAGCCGATATGGTAAAAAGCTGGAACCCCGATTTTGTAATTACCGTCGGCGACAACAATTATCCCGATGGGGCGGCTGACACACTGGATGACAACGTTGGGCAATATTACAGTCAATTTATCTATCCCTATCAGGGGAACTATGCGCCAAGTGAACCCCCCAACCGCTTTTTCCCTGTTTTGGGTAATCATGATTGGGGATCGCGCAATATCCAACCGTATCTTGACTATTTTCCCATTAACACTAGCACTACCTACACCGGCAGCAGTGGCAATGAACGTTACTATGATTTTATCGAAGGCCCCGTCCACTTTTTTGCCCTTGACAGCGACTCACGGGAACCAGATGGTTATACAGGCTGGTCGCCCCAGGCGCAGTGGTTGCGCAAGGAGTTAACCGACTCGGTGGTGCCGTGGCAGTTGGTCTTTTTACATCATGCTCCCTACTCTTCCGGGGCGCGGCATGGCTCCAGCGAGAGCTTGCAGTGGGCGTTTGCTTCCTGGGGTGTGGATGCGGTGATCGCAGGGCACGATCATGTTTATGAGCGGATTGAGCAGGATAATATTCCCTATTTTGTCAATGGGCTGGGCGGCCGGCCGTTGCGTGGCTTTGGCTCACCGGTTGCTGGTAGCCAGGTGCGCTATAGCGATGACTATGGGGCGATGCTCATCGAAGCCACGCCCGATGAGATAACCTTCTCATTTTATGCCGTGGCCTATGGCGGCACGCTGATTGACAGCTACACGCTCTCAAAGTAGCAGTATCAATCGTTTTGGAGAGGAAGATGCACATTTTACTCACAAGTGATATGGGGATTTATTCAGCGGCCATGGTTCCGTTAGCGGAGAGATTATGTGCATTTGGCGACGTAACAATATGGGCATCGGAGCAAGATTGGTCTCGGCCTGAGGCCGCCATTGCTTCACCGATGCGCGTAACAGCTTGTTGTTTGCCCAGTGGCCTCAAGGCATGGCGCTGCACTGGCACGCCTGTGCAATGTGTTTCCTTGGCGTTATCGTTGCTTGCCCCCCAAACAATTGACCTGATTGTTTCTGGCATCAACGTCGCGTCGGCCGTCCCCATGGTCGAGGCCAACCATTACAGTAGTGGTATGGCGGCGGTTAGTGAGGGAGTTCGCTTGGGTGTACCGGGGATTACGGTTTCTATGGCGAATCAGCCCAGCCAACCGGATGGGTATGAGGTGGCAATTGAGGCTGCTTATCAGGCTGTTGCTGATTTGGTGGAAGCTGGTTTGCCGATTGGGCTTTACAACGTCATGGTTCCCACACCAAAGGGCTTGGCTCTGACAGTTGGCAAGCGTCGGGAGCAGCAAGTGTATGAATTTTATCAAGACCTACAAACAAAATGGGAGCAGTGCCGGCCGTATTGGCATGATGCCCGTTTAAATCGCAGGGGAGTGTGGTCTGGTTAAACAGATTTGGCTCGTCTGCCGTGATTGACAACTCTTTTAGGTATAAGGAGCGTTAACAGTGGGGTATGACAAGATACAATGAGGTCGTATCTGAAAATGGGAGTGGAGCCTTTTTGGACTCCTCAGCAAATGTATTGGTGGCCGAGAATCTGCGCAAATCCTATGACAGCCATGTGGCACTGGTAGATTTGTCTTTTTCTCTGCAAGCAGGTCGTATCTTAGGGTTTTTAGGGCCAAATGGGGCGGGGAAGACCACAGCCATTCGGATTTTGATTACCATTTTAGAGCCAACATCAGGCCATTTTTCTATCGGTGGTGTGGGTTCGGAAAACCCGGAGGAAATTCGGCGTAAGATTGGGGTGCTGCCGGAGAGTTTGGGGTTCCCTAAGCAGATGACGGGGGTGGAGTATTTGACGTATTTTGCCCAGCATTATGGCAAAACGGCCGTTCAGGCCAAAGCCACAGCGCTTGCACTTTTGGAGGAGGTTGGTTTACAAAAGCGAGGCAAGTCACTCATTGGCAGCTACAGCCGAGGGATGCGGCAGCGGTTAGGCATTGCGCGGGCACTGGTCAATGACCCGGTCGTGGTGTTTTTGGATGAACCTACCCTGGGGCTTGATCCAGCAGGTCAGCGTGAATTGCAGTCACTCATTGTCCGCATTGCCCGCGAGCGTGGCGCGGCGGTAGTGTTGTGCAGCCATCTGCTCAATGAAGTTGAAGAAGTTTGCGATGATGTTGTTATTCTCCGTGAAGGGCAGGTTGTCGCTTCGGGAACCGTTTCGGAAGTCATTGGCAAGGCGGAGCGCAACCTAGTGCGTGTGCGTATTCCGTCGCGGCTGTTGACGGAAGCGCAGGTGATGTTAGCCAACGTGCCCGGTGTGATTCAGGTGACACCGTCTAAACGGCGGATGGGTTGGTTGGAAGTAGAACTGATAGACTTGGCCGATACAGGTGAGGGCGAATCTTATGATGTCTATACCAGCCGTGTTTTGCAGTCGCTGCTGCAGGCCAATATCCCGCTCCTCAACTTTGAGGTAGAAGGCGGCCGTTTACAAGATGTCTTTCTTCAGCTTACAGAGGAGAACTAGGGATGAAAAACCGTAGCACACCCGGATGGTGGCTTGTTGCCAAGAGAGAATTAGCCGATCTTTGGATGGGCGGACGTGCCCTGACGTTGCTGATTTTGTTTAGTATTTTGCTGGGGATTACGTCATTTTTGCTGGCCTCTAATAGCGAACTGCGGCTGCTGCCGCCGCAAGAAATGGCGTTTATGATTGTGCAGATTACGATTACGGTGGGGCTGTTTATCGGCGTGCTGCTGTCGGCCGACACCATTAGCGGGGAGCGGGAGCGGGCAACGTTGGAAGGTCTGCTGTTGGTACCGACCAAGCGCAGTCATATTGTGGCGGGCAAGTTTATTGCGGCGGCTTCGCCGTGGCCGGCCGCCCTGCTGATTGCCGCCATCCACCTTTTTATCTTGTCGCCCAATAGCATTATTTTTGGGCAAAGTTTGCTGTGGGGCGGGTTGTTGGGCACGGTGTTGGTTTTATCCTTCACCGGGTTTGGCATGTTAGTGAGCCTGTGGGCCAAATCAAACCGCACCAGTTTGTTTGTGGGGCTACTGGTGGCGCTGCTGTTTTTGCTGCCGACACAGTTTCCCGGCACGGCACAGACGGGGTTTATGGGGCGGTTGGTCAAGCAGATGAACCCGATTGAGTCGGTGAACCAGTTTTTGGAGAAGGTGCTGGTGAATAATCGGACACCGGAGGAGATGGCTTACTATCTCTGGTCGCTGGTTGTTTTTGCCCTGCTGGTGGTAGGTTTTATGCTTTATGCGGCACCCCGGCTTGATTTTACGGGGGACAAGGCGCGCCCCAAGCTGTGGCGACCAGCTTCCCGTACGGTGATGGGGATTGTGATTGCGCTGCTGCTGACGGTGGCACAAACGGCCGTTTCCCACGCCCAAACCTCCTCCACTGATCCTGCCAATGGACTCGAAGTGGTGATCAGCACCGACTATGTGGAAGCTAAAACGGGTGACACCTTTGATTTTACCACGACTGTTCACTACAACGGGGAAGGGGAATCGCCGGAAATGGTGGTGGCGATGAATTTGGTGAACCTGGGGGATGGCGACCCGGTTGACCCGGAAGACTGGTCGCCGGAACGGACGCAAGCGATTGAACCATTGCAGCCGGGAGAAACGGCCGTTCTTGATTGGACTATCAACGCCATTCTGGAAGGGGATTACCTCGCCTATATGACCGTCATTCCCGCCCCAGAAAGCTCCCAGGAAAGCAGTATGCCCCTTTCCAGCCCTGGCCTTCATTTAACAGTTGAACAATTTACATCGCTAAACCCTGGGGGCATTGCCCCCGTGGCCTTTGGAATGCCCGTTGTCTTGGCACTCATCATGGCCTTGCAGCTCTGGCTTCGTCGCCGCGAATTAGCACTCAGCATGGCCTAGGTTTAGCTCCTCTCACTGCCGCGCACGTTAACAAACAAATATGCAAATAACCAGAGCAAGTGGCAAGTAACAAGTGGCAGGTCGCGTTTGCTAACGCGACCTGCCACCTGCAACTTATTACCTGCTACCTAACTAGCCGGTACCGATGGTTCCGTCTGCCCATATACATCCTTGCTGCGTTCATAGGCATGTTCTTCGAGCGTCAACGCCTTTTCCCGGAATTCAGCCATGCCGTCGGCATCAAGATGGGTGAACTCAGTGAGTTCTAGCTCTTCTTGCGTTTGGTCATCCCCTTCCCAGCTTACTTTAACATCACCCACGCCGGGTGCATGATATTTTAGCTGAAAAGCGGTGGGCGCATCCCAGGTGAATTCGCGCACAATAATCACATCGCTGTAGCATTCAACGGGGACGCAAACTTCTTGCCCCATTTGGTCAATCTGCCCGCGATCTGTCCACTCAACGGCCGGCCCCCAGCCCTGCGGGTAATCGGGCGTTCCCATTTCGGGCTTGGCCCACATTTTAATGCCCGCCTTAGCACCGTCAATGCCAGTAATCCAGGCTGGTGCCTTCACGAATTCACCGCCTTCATACTCTTCGGGGTATTCCCCTAAATACCAAACGGTGCCTTCTTTGTCTTGGGCATAAAAGGCAATTTCCGCCTCAACGAGTTCGTCTTCGGCATAATCTTCGATAAAGGCAACGGCCGTTTTCACCCCCGCCACCTCCTTCACCAAATCCGTCATCGTAAACTCAATGCGGTGGGCAAACGTCTCACCATCTTCGGTCGTGGTGCCCTCATAAACCCAATGGGTACCCGGCACCAGTGGCAGCCAATTGTTGTCAATCGCCGCCGAATCCCCAAAATTAGCCGCATCAAACGTGTCTAACAACGAATTGTCAAACTCAGCCATTTCTTCTTCAGCCGCCATCTCTTCTTCACCCGCCGCTTCCTCATCTGGGGCGGCCGCTTCTTCATCGGCGGGTTCCGCA
This sequence comes from Ardenticatenaceae bacterium, assembly GCA_020634215.1. Lineage (GTDB taxonomy): Bacteria > Chloroflexota > Anaerolineae > Promineifilales > Promineifilaceae > JACKCD01. Next base: position 49,904 of record JACKCD010000021.1, read on the forward strand.
GCTTCTTCCGCCATCGTTTCTTCTTCTGCTGCCGGCTCATTGCTGCTGCCGCAACCTACGGCAAAAACAACCACCAATAACACGATTCCAACAAAATACAACAGCTTTCTTAACATCTCGGTCTCCCTGATCAGTTAGGGGTGGGCAACCCCACCCACCCCTAAACAGATATGCTTAATTAACCAAAACGACAGTTATTTTACGCGAGAGCTGGGGTGCCTCCTATGCCGTCATCATCAGAGACTCTGCCATGTCCAAACCGCCAGTACAGCATAGGCACAATGAACAGATTTACAACTGTTGATGTCAACAGGCCTCCCAGAATAACAATGGCCATTGGGTGCTCGATCTCATGACCCGGAGCATCGCCAGCAATTACCAAGGGCACGAGGGCAAGGCCGGCGGTTAGAGCCGTCATCATGATGGGTGCGACTCGCTCTCGCGCTCCACGCATGATCAGGTTCAAGCCAAAGGCTTCGCCCTCAAACTCTTCCAGGTGTTGATAATGGCTAATCAACATAATCCCATTGCGGGCAGCAATACCCAAAATGGTGAGGAAGCCAATCAACGAACCTAGAGACAGAATACCGCCCGTCAGGTAGGCTGCAATCACACCACCGACCATTGCCATGGGCAAGCTCAGGAACGCCATCAGCGACAGCCGCCACGTTCCCAAAGAAACGCGCAGCAAGAAGAAGATGAACAGAGCCGCAACTGCCCCAGCGCCTAAAATGCGCTGGCTGGCCGCTTGCCGTTCGGCAAACTCACCAAGCAGTTCGGGGTAGTAACCCAGCGGAAAGTCAACGCGCCCGATGGCGGCCTCGACATCAGCCACAACCGAACCGAGGTCGCGCCCACCGCTGACGTTGGCTTCAACGTTGATGCGGCGAGTTAGCCCTTCATGGTTAATGGCATTTGGAACGGGCACAATGCTGATATTGGCAACTTCATCCAAACGCACTTTTTCTCCACCTGGCGTGTCAATCAACAGCCCTTGCAGGTCTGTCAAACTGTCTCGTGTTTCTGGCGTTGTCCACACGTTGACATCATAAGTACGGCTGGAAGTATGTACGTCACCAGCTTCCTGTCCCGCAATGAGGTAGGCAGCCGCCCGGCGAACATCACCTGGTTTAATACCATGTGCCTCTGCCTTTTCCAAGTCTACTTCAACCTGTACCTGCGGAACATCCACCAAGAACTCGACGTGGAGATTGGTGATGCCGTCAACTTGCGACATTTCGTGTTCAATCTCTGCCGCTTTTTCACGCAGCACGTCCAAATCGTCGCCATAAATACGAACCACGATGGCTTCGCTGGCACCGGTCAGAACCTCTCGGATGCGTTCCTTCAGATAGGTCTGCACGTCACGCACCAGGCCAGGGTAACCATCTACCATAGATTGAACGGCCGCTAATGTCTCGTTGTAATCTACCGACGGGTCAACACTAATCCAGTTTTCGCCAAAGTAAACGCCATACACTTCGTCCATAAACAGGGCTTGCCCAATGTGGGAGCCACAGTTACGCACCCCTGGAATCGTTTGCAGTTCCTGACAAGCGATTTGGGAGATACGCACCATTTCCTCCAACGAGGTGCCGGGTTTGCCCAGCCAGTGCATCAGGAAGTCCCGTTCTTTAAACGAGGGTAACAGCTCTTGCCCCAGAAGTGGTGAGAGGAGGATGCCAGCGCCCAGAATAACGGCCGTTGAGCCATAAGCAAAACGGGGTGTCTTCAGCGTCCGCGCCAGCAATCCGTCATACAAACGGTGCATCCACGGCAAAATCGGTGATACATGATCACGAATGGGAGCATTGTCCAGCAGCACCAGAATCAACGCTGGTGTTACCGTCAGTGCCACCATTGGCGAAACCAAGGTTGCCACGACATAAGCCTGTGCCAACGGCTGGAAAAACGCCCCCGACAACCCTTCAAGGAAGAAAACTGGTAGCAAGCTGCTCATTTCAATCAACGAAGCGTTGACAATGGCATTACGCACCTCAACCGAAGCATCTAGCACAATGGTTGCCGTTGGCAGATCGCTACCTTCCTGCCGGAACTGCCGCAGACGACGCACAATGTTTTCCACATCCACAATAGCGTCGTCCACCACAGCCCCAATGGCAATCACTAGCCCTGCCAGCACCATCACATTAAGCGTCGTGTCCAACAACGACAGCACCAGTAGCGTAATCACCACCGTCACCGGGATAATCGTGGCACTAATAAAAGCAATACGCCAATCCCATAGGAAGACCAGCAGCACCAAAATGACCAGAATAGCCCCAATCAACAGCGATTCTGTCAAATTGTCTAGTGCTACCTCGACAAAGGTCGCCGGCCGGAAGATCGTTGTATCAATGTTAATTCCCTGAAGCCCCGGCCGCATCATGTCAATAGCCGCCTCAACCCCGTTGGTCACTTCCACGGTGTTGGCCCACGGGAACTTTTCCACAATCAGCAGCAGACCTTCCCCACCGTTGACCACAGCATCCCCGATCATCGGCCACGTATCCGAAACCGGTTCACCTACGTCTCCCAGCCGCAGCGGCGTGCCATCTGGCTTAACCCGGTCATTGATAACCACATCAGCCAATGCGTCAGCCGTAATCACGGGAGAAACATTGCGAATGGGCAACTGCTGATTCGGCGTTTCCAGAACACCGCCCGTTCCCACTGTCGAACCAGTCGAGTAGTGGACAAGACCCACATCCAGCGCATCGGAAATGACTTGGAAGACCTCATCAATCGGCACGCCATATTCGGCCAGCTTAGCCGGGTCGGTGTTGACCGACAGCAGCTCAATCCGTTCACCCCAGATGGCGACGTTGGCAACGCCAGGCACCTGCAGCAGCCGCTGCCGAATCTTCCAATAGGTAATCATTGACAAATCAACGACTGAATACTGATCCGAGGAAATCCCGATTTTGAGCGTCCGTGCCGTTGAAGACAGCGGCGGCATGATCTGCGGTGGGGCTGCCCAGGTGGGCAAGTCCGGGGTTGCCAAAGCGAGCCGCTCCTGCACCAACTGGCGTGCTTCCATTTCATCGGTTCCCGGCTTAAAGATAATCTTGATTGATGATAATTGTTCCACCGACTTCGAGCGCATCACATCAAGACCCGGTGTGCCTGCCAGTGCCTCTTCCAACGGAATGGTGATCAATGCTTCTACCTCTGCGGAAGAAAGACCCAGGCTAGGCGTTTGAATCTCGACACGGGGTGGCGCGAACTCGGGGAAAACGTCCACCGGCATGTTGCTAATCTGACCGATGCCAAAGAATATCAGCACTGCGGCCACAAAAATGACCAAGTAGCGATATTTAAGACTTTTGGCAACGATCCATTGCATTTCATTCATTTGCCAACTCCAGTATCGGCACCATACAGCTCTGCGACGGCAACCGTAACAACTTCCGCACCCACGGCCGGGCCATCTGCTAAAACAACCATTCCATCTTCAATGTGATCCACTGTGACCGTTTGACGGACATAGGTCAACGGGGACGGGCTAACATAGACCCACGTTTCCCCATTAAGACCATAAACCAGGGCTGCGTAGGGAACCGTAGTGCCCTGCCCCATCTGCCCCACTGTTTCGGTGGCAATTCCAAGCCGCTGTGCTGCCTTTTCTGTCAGCGTTACCTTGTTAAATCCTTCATCGCCAGTAGGTTCAATTTTGGCTGGCTCGACTTTTGCTGTTTCTGCTTCTACTCTTCCACAGGCGGCGAGTAGTCCCATTGCTGCTAAGGCAAACAGGACAAGTATCCAACGATTACTGTATTTCATCTTTCATTCCTCCTGTAATCTAATCCGTTCCCATACCGGGCACGGGCATACCTGCGGATTCAATAACATCTGGTTCTGGGCTGGCGCCAAATTGGGCATAGAGTGCTGGTAGAATGCCCAGGCTCAGAACGGTTGACGTGATCAAACCGCCAAAGATGACGGCTGCCATCGAATGCGTAATTTCAAAACCAGCACTGTTGCCGGCAATGATCATGGGCAACAACGCCAGGCCAAGCGCGAAGGCTGTGGTGAGAATGGGAGCCATGCGTTCTTTTGCCCCACGCAGCGCCAAATCAACACCAAAGGTTTCGCCTTCATGCAGTTCCAGGTAATGGAAATGTTTGAGCATGACAACGGCGTTGCGAATGGCGATGCCTAGCACAGTGAGTAGGCCAAAGAGTGCCCCGATAGACAACACCCCACCGTCCAAAACGGCTGCCCACATGCTGCCAGCCAGAGCGGCCGGCAAGGTGATCAACGTTGCTAGAGCCATCTTCCAACTGCTAAAAGCGGATTGCATGAGCAGCAAGATGCCCAGAACAGCCACAACGACGACGCTAATGATGCGCTGACGTGCCGCTTGGTCGGCAGCAGTCGCCCCAAACACTTCTGCGTGGTATTCCAGCGGGAAGGAGACACCCTGGAGGCTGCTTTGAACGTCGGTCGTGACGTCAGCCAGACTGCGACCAGAGACCGTGATGGCAACGTCTACGAAACGGGAAACCACGTCTCGTTTGATGACAATGGGGCTGGGAGCAATGCGAATTTCGGCCAGGTCGCTCAGAGGCACAGAGCCAGTGGGCGTGCTAATCATGATGTCGCCAATGGCGGAGAGGTCGCTGCGAATTTCGGGCGTGCCCCATACCATGACATCAAAGATTTTTTGCTCTTCATACAGGTTGCCCACGCGCAGCCCTGAGAGGAGCGTTGTCGTTTGACGACGGACATCACCAGGCTTGATTTGATGCTGTTCGGCTGCCGCCAGGTCTACTTCGATTTCAACCTGTGGTTCATAAGCAATGGCTTCGGGGCGGGCTTCGGTGACACCGGCAATGCCAGAAAGCCGTTGGCCGATTTCTGCCGCCTTCTCTTCCAGAACGTCTAAGTTGTCACCATAGATACGAACGACGAGGTCGTCGCTCTTGCCAGTGAGGGCTTCAGAAGTTCTTTCGGGCTGGTAGGTTTCCACCTGACGGAACAGACCGGGGTAGCCAGCGATGACTTCCTGGATGTCAGCTACGGTTTCATCATAATTGGCACTTGGGTCAACACTGACCCAAAGCTCGCCAGAGTTCATGCTGACAATGGCATCGCCGGTGATGGCGCGGCCAACGTGTGACCCCACATTACGGACACCTGGCAGCGACCGCAGTTCTTCGGTTGCCAAAGAGGTGATGCGGTTCATTTCTGTGCGGGATGTCCCCGGCACAGCTTCCCAAGCAATGAGCAGTTCCGTTTGCTTGAAGGTGGGCTGTAGAGAAACGGTTAGGAAGGGCAAGGCGATCAGGCCAGCGATGATGAGAACCGCCGCCAGAATAATCCCCAGCGAAGGCGCGTGAACCATGCGGTTGGCAATGCCGCTGTAAACAGCTTGCAGGGCAGCCATGACCGGTGATTCTTTGGGTGCAGTGGCGTTGTCACCTAGCACAAGCATGCTGAGTGCGGGGGTGACGACGATGGCAACGGCGAGAGAAACCAGCATTCCTAGCACATAGGCTTCGGCAAGGGGGGCAAAGAAGGAGCCGGCCAGCCCCGGCAGCAGGAAGATGGGAGCCGCCATGAGCAGCAGCATCAACAGGGCAAACATCAGCGAACCGCGTGTTTCCATCACTGCCTCATAGACAATGGCGCGGGTGGGTTGCGTGCCACCTTTTTGCCGCAGGCGGTGGACAATGTTGTGGATGTCAATGACGGCATTGTCTACGATGACCCCTAGTGCCAGCATTAACCCGGCTAGAATCATGGTGTTAAAGGTGACGCCACGCAGATAGAGGACGTAGGCGGCGGCAATGAGCGACAGGGGGACGGTGACGATGCTAACAAGGACGGCACGCCAGTTGAAGAAGAACAGGCCAACGACGATGAGCAGCAAAATGCCGCCGATGAGCAGGGCCGTGTTGAGATTGCTGACAGCTTCTTCAATATAGTTTGCCGGCCGGAAAATGGTTTCGTCAATGGTGACACCCGTCAGACCCGGCCGCATGGCGTTCAGCACCTCTTCCACCCCACGGGTTACTTCCAGGGTGTTGGCACCAGGGAACTTCTCGATGACGAGCATCAACCCTTCCTGATTGTTGAGGGCTGCATCACCAATGAGTGGCTGATGGTCTTCCACCACATCGGCTATGTCGCCCAGCACCAGCCCATCGGTACCCTCGATGGCGATCTTTGCTAAATCGTCGGCCGAGGAGATGGGGAGTTCGTGGCGAATGCTTAACCGCTGATTGGGGGTGTCAATCCAGCCGGCCGTACCTGGTGATGATGATTCCAGGTAGCTCAGCGGTGAAACCCACAGTGCTTCACCCGTTGATTCGATAACTTGCAGCAGCGAAACATTGTTTTCTTCCAGGCGAACCGGGTCAACCAATACCTGTAGCTGCCGATCACGATGTCCCCAAACGGCGACATTGGCAACCCCTGGCACACCCATCAGCCGAGGCTTGATGGTCCAGCGAGCCAGTACGCCCAGGTCAAGCAGCGATAGTTCATTGGATGAGATGCCAACCATCATAGCCCGGCTGGTGGTGGAAAGCGGCTGGAGCATGGTGGGGGGGCTGGAAACGTTTGGCAGGGCAAAGGTTTGGGTCAGGCGTTCCTGCACCATTTGCCGCGCCCGAATGGGGTCGGTTCCAGGTTCAAAAACGAGGAGAATAGACGACATGCCGGCCACAGTCTCAGAGTAAATTTCATCGAGCCAGGCGACGCCGTTGAGCAGGTCTGCTTCAAGCGGAACGGTAAGCAGTGCTTCCATTTCCACCGCAGAAAGCCCCAATGCTTCTGTTTGCACTTCTACAATGGGTGGGTCAAATTCCGGGTAGATGTCTACCGGGGCGCTGCGTATTTGCAGGACACCCACGACCATTAAGATGGCTGCCAAAACGACAACCAGGAAACGCAGGCTTAGGCTTGTTTGTACGAGCCAACGTAACATGTATATTACCTCCTAAATGTGACAATTCGTAAGCGAACAAATGTGAAAAACGGCCGTTTGCTAAACTTTTTCCATAAGCACCTCCTTATGGTGATTGACAAATGGATGCGTTCAAGAGATATGGCCTGGCCCCTGTTTTCCTCTGCAAAAACTACTGGCAAATAGGAACAACAAAGTAAAGGGGTAACGCATTATCCCTTGGATAAATCGTAGGTAGCTTGTTGGCTAATGCAGGCAATCACAGCAGCTACAAACGCTTTATAGAAAATGGTCTGGATTACGATTAGGTTCCGGTACAAACGGCGCAGTGGCGGGTACTACGAGGATGGTAAGGGAAGATGCGAGGATGTCTGGATGATACCCTTAGACGTGATAGTTATGAGATTCACTGCTGCGGATACGTAACAATAAATCACGCTTTACAGATAATAATATACGTTTTGAGGCACTAGGAGCTGGTACTACATCATCAGAGTGAATGGCGACAGAGATAAAAGATGCAAAATATGCTCCATACACTTTATTATACAAGCAAACTTAATATTACTCCAGTGGGAGTATATATTAAGTTTCTTGCTTTTTTTCTTACAATATAAAAAAGACGACCTTTTTATGTTTGTTGAAAAATTTTAAGAAACGGAGCAATATTTTGTGTTAAGCCCCCCGACGAAACGCTTCAACTGGTTCCAGGCTGGAAGCACGTAGGGCTGGGTACGTGCCAGATACCAGGCCAATAATCCCCCCCACCAACGGCGTAATCAGCGGAACGGCCGTATCTAACACCGGTGTCCACACCTGATACGCCGACACCCCCACCACAATCAAAATTCCCAGGCTGGCTCCCAAAATGCCGCCCACAATCCCCATTGACGTGCTTTCCAGCAAAAACTGGGTGGCGATGTGGGCGCGTGTGGCCCCAATGGCGCGGCGCAGCCCAATTTCGCCCGTGCGCTCAATCACCGACACCAGCGTGACGTTGCCAATGCCGATGGCTCCCACGATGAGCGACAGCCCACCCAGCAGCAAAAACATGACGTTGAGGTCGCTTTGTACGGCATCACGCACGCGGCGCGGTTCGGGGGCCAAATCAATTTTGAGCGCGGCATCATCATCGGGGCGCAGTGCCAGCGGGATTTGGCTGGCGATGAGGCCGGTGGCTCCAATGCGGGTTTCCACGACGACGGAGCCAGGGCCGACCAGGCCAAAATCGTGGCGGGCAGTGCCTTCGGGAATGATCACGGCGGCCATGAGGTCGGGCTGCCGCGCCACGCTTTGCAACACGCCAATGACCAGGTACAGATGGTCGCCAATGGAAATGGCGGGCAGTTGTTCCAGCTCGACAATCCCCAGCTTTTCGGCGGCGGCGGGGCCAAGCACGGCTACCCGGTCTTGCCGCTGGGAGTGGCCGAGATCAAGATAACGGCCGTTTTTCAACGCCGCCCGCACCGCCCGAAACAAACTGGGCGAAGCCGCCTGCACCGACAAATTAAACGCCGTCTGGCTGCGCGGGTCGCGCACCGGCGAGGCACTCACCAGTGAATTGCCTAGGGCCACTTCGCTCAACGTCCCGGCCGCCACCACCCCATTGAGCCGCAGCAGCCGCTCCGGTGCATCCCAGGGCAAGGCTCGTGGGTCAACCCCCGTGAGCGTGGATTTGCCCGTGACCACAATTTCCGTGGCCGACAGCTCATCAAATTGGCTGATAATCCGGTTACTGGCGGTGCGCGACAACCCCAGCGTGGCAACCAGCGCCGTCAGCCCAATGACCACCCCCAAAATGGTGAGTGCCGTCCGCCCCGGCCGGGCAAACATCCCCGCCACCGCCTCATTGAGCAGGTCGCGCACGCTAATGCCCGATTTGGACACCGACTTGTCTGGTGAGGGGGCAGCAGCGGGCGAGGGGGAAGTGGTGCGGCTGAGTTCGGATAAACGGCCGTCTATAATTTGCACCCGACGGCCGGCGCGCTGTGCTACCTGCTCCTCATGGGTCACCACCACCATCGTCAAACCCTGCCGGTTTAGCTCCTCAAACAGATCCAGGATGCTGGCGGTGGATTGGGAGTCGAGATTGCCCGTTGGCTCGTCGCACAGCAGCAAGCTGGGCGACCCCATCAGGGCGCGGGCAATCGCCACCCGCTGCCGCTCCCCGCCCGACAGCTTAATTGGCAAATAATCCACCCGATGGCTCAACCCCACCCGCGCCAACGCCTCCCGCGCCCGCGCCTCGCGTCCCACGTGGGATTCGTTGCGGTACACTTCGGCCAGCATCACGTTTTCCAGCACCGAGCGGTGGGGCAGCAGGTGAAAAGATTGAAAGACAAAACCGATGCGGCTGCTGCGTAGCCCGGCACGTTCATTGTCGCTCAACGTCGTCGTTTCAATCCCGTCAAAAAGGTAATACCCGCTGCTGGGGCGATCCAAACAGCCCAGCACGTTGAGCAAGGTGGATTTGCCCGCGCCAGAAGGACCGGTAATTGCCAGCCACTCCCCCGGTTCCACCTGCAAGTCTACGCCGATCAGCCCGTGAACAATGGGTTCAGTGCCAAACTGCCGGTTAACCTGCTGTAGCTCCAAAACGTAATGGGTCATGGCTCTTCCCCCGCCGTGTCAAAACCAACAACCACTAAATCCCCCGGCGTGAGCGTGCCGTCTACGGGAGTAATTTCCACAAAGCCATCGGCCGAAAGCCCTGGCTCAACGGTGATAAAGCTGCCGTCGCCTAGCTGCACGCGGGAACTGCCGTCGGCGGCGAGGAAGAGGGCGCTGATGGGAACGGCCGTTACCGCCCCACCCGTAGACTCCACCGGAATCGTCAGCCGCAGCGAGAACCCTTCCAGCGAAGCCGAAGCCGTTTCCACCCGCGTTTCAAAATAAACGTGGAACCCATCCACCCCGTCGGTGCCGGGGGAATCGGCCACCCGTTCCACCACCCCCGTCGCTTCCAGCCCCAGCGTCGGCTCATCAATTGTCACCGGCATCCCCGCCCGCACCAACTGCGCCTCATCCAGCGGCAGCGATGAATCTACGGCCAACTGGTTGTTGGTGACGGTCAGCAGCGGCCCGCTGGCTGTTTCGCCCACGTTCAGCGTCAACTGCTCCACGCGGGCGGGCAGCGTCGTCAGAAAGATGATTTCGTCGAGCGGCAGCTTCACCCCGGCATCCCGCCGCGCCTGTTCCAGTTCGGCATTCAACTGTGCCACCGTTTGCGCCGCCAGTTCAGCTTCCCCGGCGGCGGCTTGCTGGGCGGCAACGGCCGTTTCCACCGCCACCTCACCCGCCAACCGCACCGCCAACGCCTCGGCCTCTGCCTGCGCTTGGTTTGCCGCCCCCGCTTCATTCGCCGCTTTTTCCGCCGCCAAATTGTCGCTGTCGGCCTGGGCTTTGGCGGCGGCTACGGCGCGTTCGGCCAGGGTGGTGTGGGTAACGGCCGTTTGTTGCTCAAGTTTGGCCGCAGCTAAGGCTTGTTCCAACTGCTGAATGGTGGCTTGCTGAACGGCCGTTGCCCCAAACGGCTCAAACCCGGCAGCCGTCACCCAGTTGGCAATAGCACTGCTGGTTTGCTCATCAAAACGGCCGTCAACGTCCCCCGGATCAAACCCCAGCCGCTGCAACGCCTCCTCCAACTGCGCCACGTCGCTTCCCTGGCTGCCCGGCACAAAATCACGGTAGGCTGGCAATGCCCCGGTTAGGACAAAAACCGGCCGTCCTGAAACCGTCAGCACCACATCCCCCTCGGCAAGCTGGGTGCCGCGTGGCGGCAGCGTCGTAATGACCCCCGCCTCGCCCTTCAGAGCTGAGGGTGCCAATGCCACCGTTTGCGGCAGTCCAAACCGTGCCGTGCCCCGCGTCACCACGCGGGAACTCAGCACCCGTTCTTCCACCGGCACTAAAATAGCGGATGGGGTGGGGGGAGCGGTTCGTGCCGCTGCCTCGGCCGGGGACTGAATTTGCGAGCCAATAACCCAACTGCCAATGGCGATCAGCACGACCACCGCTAAAACAAGGATGAGGGTTGTGATGCGTTTGCGCGTCATAAACTTTTTCAAACATAAACTGTTGGGAATTGGAGATTGGAGATTAGGGATTCAAAATCTCCAATCTCCCAATCTCTGCCCATCAGTTTATGCCCATATCCAATTAGCTTTTACGTCCAGAATACAGTTCACGTTCGATGGCATCTTCGGCCGGCTCCAAATAACTAACCTCGCACTGATACGAGGCAATCGCCAGCGCCCGTTCATACTCTTGCAGTTGCCCCAGCGCCGCCATTGCATCCGACGACAGTGCCTCTAGCGGCTGCCCGCCCGTGATGGCTTCCAGACGGTTCCGCAAATCTGGCTCAATATCCTTCTCGTGGTTGTAATCAAAACCGGCCTCACGCATACATTGGCTGTATTTCCCAATCGCCTCCACCATGCGCGGGTCTTGCTCAATCAGCGCATCTTTGGGATTGCGATAGGTGGCCGTCAACTGCTCGGCGGTAAACGATTTCTCAATGGCGGCACGGGTGCAGCCCCCGGTGCGCCCCAAATCTTCAATTTCAATGGCAACGGCAAAGGTGACGTTGCTGTTTTCCCCGATCAGTGTTTGGTTATAGGCTACCTGGTCGGCCGGCGACAAATTGCGGAAAATATCCACATTGCGATCCCCTAGGCCAATTTGGGCAGGGGTGGCTCGTTCTTCTAATTGCGGTGGCTTGCCCGTGTAGAGGGTCGAAATGCCGTAGCCATATTCATTAAAATATTGCCGTTCCGTCATGCCCGGCAGCGACTTGTCCGACACCATCCCCCGTCGCACCGTGTTATAGTCGGCTGCCACATATTCAAACCCGGCATCGCTCATACAGGTAGCAATATCAGCCTCCACCGCCTCAATTTTGCTCACTAATTCTTGCCTACTCAGCCCATACTCCTCGGTTCCCGGCAGCGGGCTGCCGTCAGGTGCCGTGCCACCCGCCGAATTGAGTAGAGTTGCTGTGGCTCCGCAGCCTACGAGTATCAGACTTGCCAAAGCCCCCAGCAGCAAGACCCAGCGATAAATTTTTGCCTCATTGATCTGATGTTCGGAAATCGGAAAACGCTTCATTCCAATACCTCCCTGTGCGATAAGTTCAACTTCTTTGGAGAAGTTGAACTTTTTGTTACATCCTAGACGACTTGTTGTTTGCCGTGCTGGACAAATGAACAGTAAACGTAGAACCCTGGTCAATCTGGCTTTGCACGCTAATCGAACCACCGTGCGAGCGGGCAATCTCATGGGCGATTGCCAGCCCCAGCCCACGCCACCCCTACCATTTTGCCCCAGCCGCCGCACTCGGCTCTTTTCCACCCGGTAAAACCGCTCAAAAAGGTGGGGCAAATGATCCTCTGCAATACCCAGCCCTGTGTCAGCAATGGTAACATGAATTTTCCCACTGCCTTCCGTGGCAGTAATCTGCACTTCCCCTTCCGGCGGCGTGTATTTGATGGCGTTGTCCAGCAAGTTGAGAAAGAGCCGAATGAGCAAATCCATGTCTCCGACAAGGGTGCTGGTGGAACTGATCTGTTCAATAATGCGGATGGATTTGGCGGCAGCCAACGGCCGTATTGTGTCCACCACTGCCCCTAACAAGTCCGCTGCCGGAATCGGTTCAGATTCCCCCTTCAAGACACCTTGATCCAGCCGCGCCATAAACAGCAGGTCGTTGCTTAGTCGGCTGAGTCGGTCAACCTGCTCTTCCATGCTTTGCAGTGTGGCAACATATTGCTCATTGTCACGCGGCTGGCTCAACGTCACGCCAATCCGCCCCTTTAGCGCTGCCAATGGGGTTCGCAATTCATGCGCGGCATCCCCCGTAAAACGTCGCTCGCGGTCAAACGCCTGCTGCAGGCGGTCAAGCATCCCATCAAACGTCTGCGCCAAACGGCCGATTTCATCCCGTGGTCCTGGATAAGCAATCCGTCGGTTCAAATCCTCTGCTGTGATAGACTGCGCTGTTTGCGTAATCCGGTTGATCGGGTTCAGGGCGCGGGTTGCCAGAAACAGGCCACCAAAGCCAGCCAGGATGAGTGCCAGTGGAATCGCCAGCCCGATTTGCTGCTGCAAGCTAACCAGCGCCAGCCGAATTGCCTCCAGCTCTTGCAGTACCTGCACATAACCCGTGACCTTGCCCACCGTTACTTCGCGGCTCAAAATGCGCCATGATTCTCCATCGGCCAACTGTGAATAATAGCCAGAGGGCAATTGTTGGGGCTGCGGGGCGTGGTTGTCGCTGCCAATTTGATCCCAGGCTGTGCCGTCAGGAGCTACCAGATAGATGAGAAACTTGTCGTCTATATTCCGCAGCGCATCTGGATTGTTGGCTAAATTTTTGAAGGTAAGATGCTCTCCTTCTCGGTCAACGTTAATGAGCGTTTGGGCCAGTGCCAGTTCCAGCGCATGGTCAGCTTGGGCAACCATATTGCGTTGGGTTTGCCAATAGACGTAGACTGAAAACAGCAGCAGAATAGCCCCCAGAAAGAGAACATACCAGGCAGTAAGGCGCAGGCGGATGGGAGGCTGGTATGATTTAAGTCGGCTCATATAACCTTATGTTGTTTCCTCGGCTGCCAGACGATACCCCATACCGCGCACCGTTTGAATAAGCGGATAGGGAGCATCCTGGTCAATTTTGCGTCGCAGATAACCGATGTAGACATCCACGACGTTGGACTCGTGATAGTAATCAAAATTCCAGACGTGTTCGCCAATTTGGGTGCGTGTCAGCACTTGGTCGGGATGGCGCATCAGGTATTCCAGCACGGCGTATTCTCGCGGGCGCAGATCAATAAGTTGGCCGCTTCGTTTGACAGATTTTTTCGCCGTGTCCATTTCCAAATCGGCCACACGCAGCACGCTGCCCTGCTGTTGCAGCGGTGGGCGGCGCAGCAGGGCGTTGATGCGAGCCAGCAGTTCAGGGAAGGCAAAGGGTTTGACCAGATAATCATCGGCACCGGTGTTTAACCCTTTCACCCGGTCGTCAATGGTGTCACGCGCTGTGAGCATGAGAATGGGTGTTTTGTGCCCCATATTACGCAACGTTTGCATCAGTTCTAACCCGTCCATGCCGGGGAGCATGATGTCTAAAATAAGAGCGTCGTATTCTGCAGACAAGGCAAAATGCAACCCGTCCTCGCCATCTTCAGCGACATCAACGGCATAGCCAAATTCGGTTAGCCCTTGCCGGACCCATTCAGAAATACCTGGTTCATCTTCAACAACTAGCAAACGCATGGTTATTGTGTCTTGAAGCTCCTCTTGTTTTTTAACGGCTGTCACATTTGCTAGTTAGTATAGGCGGAAAAAATAAGAAAACGGTGAAGCGGTGTCGGGGAGATGGAAAACATTACCTATAACATTTTGCCGATGACGCTAGACAGCTTAACTTTTATGATCATGGTACAAAACTTTTGCGAGTTAAGCCAGGAGGCGATAAACACAAAAAAATATGTCGGCAGAGAGCATTTGTTTACAATGTGGGGCATGTTGTGCGTATTTTAGAGTTGCGTTTTATTGGGGGGAGGCCGATCCGAACGTTGAGGGAACGGTTCCTATGGAACTGACACAAAAGCTAGACCCGCTGCGGGTGGTAATGAAAGGAACGCACAGCCGGCCGGTACGCTGTGTGGCGTTGGACGGTACGGTGGGGCAGGGTGTGTGCTGCACCATTTATGAAAGCCGACCGTCGCCGTGCCGTGAGCTACAGGTGGCGTGGGTGAATGGGGTGCCGAGTGAGCAGTGTGACCGGGCGCGGCTGGCGTGGGGGCTGAAGCCAATTGAGATGGGGGAATTGTTAACGGCCGTTTCTCCCCTCCCATCCCTTCCCACAAACCACCCAATCGTTGCCCAACCGTAGCCGTAGCGTGGAACATTTTTGACCACATTTTCGTATTATATGTATAAGGATCGGACACATCGTCCTCACTTCTACACTGGGAGCTTCCGAGACTACAATAAAACTGGTTTTGCAAGTGGGTGTGTAAGGAGAATAACAGTGACCAGCAAAGCAAGAACCAAAATATTCATGGGCATGGTTGCTCTAGGTTTGCTGCTGCTAACCTGGGGTCGTATGCCCGCTGCCGTTCAGGCCGCAGATTCCGCCTGGCAGGCAAAATATTGGAATAACACCAATTTAACGGGTGATCCGGTGCTGGAACGCACCGAATCGGAGCTTAATCACGATTGGGGGCGGGGAAGCCCAGCCGATGGCATTGTCAACACCAGTGATTTCTCGGCGCGGTGGCAGCGCAGCGTCAACTTTTCGGCCGGCACCTATCGCTTTACAGCCACAATGGACGACGGGATGCGGGTGTGGGTGGACGAGGTGTTGATCATTGATTCCTGGACGGACAGCCAGGTTCACACCCTTACCCACGATCTCTTTCTGGCCTCCGGCGATCATGTGGTCAAGGTAAAGTATTACGATGCTGGCGGCGATGCCGTTGCCAAGCTGTCGTGGACGGCCGTTAGTGGCACAGCCCCGGCGACGGTGGTGAACTGGAAGGGTGAATATTTTAACAATACGGGTTTGTTAGGAACGGCCGTTTTGGTGCGTGACGATGCCAACATCAGCTTCAACTGGGGCAACGGCTCGCCCGCATCCGGTCTGGTTGCCAACGACCAATTCTCAGTCCGCTGGTCGCGCAGCATGACCTTTGCTCCTGGCCGCTACCGCTTCACCGCTGCCGCCGATGACGGCGTGCGCGTGTGGGTCAACAACCAGCAGCTCATCAACGCCTGGTATGACCATCAGGTGCAGAGCTTTAGCGGTGAGATTGATTTGCCCGCCACCAGCGTACCGGTGCGGGTGGAATATTATGAACACGGTGGCGGTGCCGAAATCAACTTCTCATGGACACAGCTTACGGGTTCGTCTCAACCTACCCCAACTCCTGTGCCTTCGGTGCCAACTGGCAACACCGGCGTTGTCCAAAGCAGCCGTCTCAACGTCCGCTTTGGCCCCGGTTTGAGCTATGGCGTGATTACCCAGCTCACAAAAGGCCAAGCCGTTTCTTTGGCTGGCTATCGTAGTGCCGACAGCCATTGGGTGATGATTAACTGGAACAACAGCACCGCCTGGGTCAGTGGCCTGCCTCCCTACCTCTCCACCAATGTGCCCATTAGCAGCCTAAGCGTCTGGTCAGGATCCGTCCCTGCGCCCGGAAGCTCGGTCCCTGGGCCAACGGCTACGGTCATCACCGTCTACTACCTCAACATCCGCAGTGGCCCTGATGTCAGTTTTGGGGTCATTAAAGCCATGCCCAACGGCACGCTCATGACGCTGCTGGGGCGTAATGCCGCTGCTACCTGGGCCAACGTGCGGCTGGCCGATGGCACCGTGGGCTGGATGAGTGCCCGCTATCTGTCCACATCCGTGCCGTTAAACAATTTGCCCATTACCGGTTAGCAAACTTGTCATTTGAGGGCGTGGTGCGTAGTGCGTGGTGCGTAAAAGCTCACGCACCACGCACCACGTCATTATGCCGTTGGCAACTGCACAATCAACGTCTTGTCACTTGTATCACCACTAAGACCCGCCACCGGCTGCCCCAGCTCCGTGTAGCCCGTGACCGTGTAGTGATAGGCAAAGCTGCCGTTGCCATTGGGCGACACCAATGACACCAGCGCGTCGTTCAATTGGCTAGGGGTAAACAAAGCCGAATCCCGGTCGGGAACCTCACCCATGCTTTGCAAATCCACCTTGAGTGCCGCCAGCCCGTTGAGCGTGGCCGATGGCAGCTTGACGCGAATGCGGTTGGTGCTGCCCACGCCGTCGGAAATGACCAGAGCGCGATCAACGGCCGTTTGCGCCTCACCCACAAACACCGACCCATCCAGCCGAATCACCGTCGTCTCGTAGCTGTAGCCGGTTGGCTCGGCCGCCAGCGTTGGAATCTGGATCGTCTGGCTGCGGAGCGCGTCGGGGGTAAAGACGTGCTGCACGTGGCGCGTGTATCCGCTGTCGTCCTCTTGGTAGGTGATGTCCACCACCGCTTCCAGCAGCTCCTCGGCATCCAACAGCGGCACCAGCCGCACCGATAGCAACCCCTGGAACGGCTCGTTGACCACCAGCGTCTCATCGTCCGATGTTTGCCATTCCTGCACCACGCGCAAATTGTTTGCCATGAAGTAGGTTAACCGATATTGGTAGCGGCGTAATTCGGGGTCGGACAGTCGCAGCCGCCAATGGCGACTCGCCTCGCCGGGGCGCAGGATCATCGTTTTCTCATGGTGGAATTCGTTGGCCGTGTCTTCATAGAGCAGTTCTACCTGCACCTGGCTCACGTCGGCCACGTCAATTTCGCCCAGCGTCACCTCCACATCCAGCAGCCCAATTTCGTCCAGCGGGTTGAGCGTGAGCTGGCGGGCGCGGCTGGTGCGCCACGGCGACACCACATGCGCCTCCTTGCCCACCCAGGGGGAATCGGGTTTGAAGTGGATGTCAAGCTGGTAGCGGTAGCTCAAATCTTTGGCCTCGTTGAGCCAACTGTTGAACGTGTGCGGCGTGAGTTCGGTGGGGCGGAAGACAAAGCCGTCTACATGGGTTGGCTCGATGCCTGCGGCGCGGTTGCCGGGGTATTCGAGGTTAACGCCAACGGCCGTTATTCCCGCCACCTCCAAATCGCCACCCAGCGAAACGGTCGCCACCAGCCGCGTAAAGAAGTCGTCGTCCAAATCCACCTCCTTGATCGCCCGATCTGGGTCCAGACCGGCGGTGATGGTGGAGAACAACCCTTGCGGGGCGGCTTGGCTGGCAACGGCCGTTTGCATCGAATAATCAAAGGTACGAATCTTTAGCTCATCCTGATGATAATACTTCAGCGAAAAGCCAATGTGGATGGGGGAAATTTCCGATGCCGGGTTATTCGTTCCCGCCGCCGCCGTGCCACCGCCACCCGCAGAAGCGGCCGTGCGGTTCATCTCCGTCGTCGAACGCTCGCCGCTGCTCAGGTCGGTGGCGGCGGGGGCGGCAGTGGGTGCGGTGGCCGTGGGCGTGCCGCGCTGCGGCGTGGCCGGGGCCGACTGGACGGCGTTGAGGCCACCAAACAGATTTTGCAGTTGCCCCAACAGGCCACCATTGTTGGTGCGCGTCATAAAGCTGGGCGGCTCCAGCGCCGACTGGAAGAACTCTTTGAGCAATTCCTGCTGGAACCATTTGAAGGCATCGTCCGCCTGCTTGCGTAAATCCTCATCGTCGGTGAAGTTGATCACCTCAACCTTGATGTGGCCTTCATCGCGCAGCTTTTGGAAGGCGGCGGCGATTTCGGCCGCCAGCGACACCATTTGGATTTGGCCGCGTGCGCCAAACTCCACCTCCAAATGGTCGTAGATGCGGCGGTAGTCGGCGGTGATGCGGACGTTGAACGCCGGCCGCAGCCCCAAAAATTCCAGATCGTAGATAACCCCAACGGGGCTGATGCCCGCCCGCAGTGCCGCCTCAAACAGGGTTGCCCCTTCCCGCGACAAAATCAGCGAGAAGGTGGCGCGGTTAAAGCCAAAGAGGGAAGGTTTGCTGGTGCCATAGACCTCTTCAAAAAAGGTGAGGCCACGCGGTTCGTTGGCCGCCGCACCGTCGGCATCGGCGGCATCTTTGCTAATAGAAAGGCGCACCGACCCTTTGCGGAACTGAATGGGGGCCAGCTTCACGTCGCCATCGGCAAAGCGGCGTAGTTCCCGCTTCATGTCGTCCAATTGGTCATCGGTCACGCCCAAATCCACGGTGAAGGCGAGAAAGCCGCCGCCCAGCGATTCATCCTTGTCAGGGTCAAAATCCACGTTGTCGGTGATGTCGCGCCGATATTTAAGGAAGACAAACTCCGGCGTGCCGTCGTTGAGAGCCAAACGGGGCCGTTCGGGAACATAGTAGAACATGTCGGGATCCTGGTGATCCCGGTAAATCATTAGCCCGTTGATGGGGCCGATGGGTGAGTCTAGGTATAACATGGTGGTAGTCTCCTAAGAGGTAACAAGTAACAAGTTGCAGGCGGCAAGTCGTGTGTGTAACGACAGGTGACTTGCCACTTGCCACTTGTAACTTGTAACAAAATTAACCAACGGCCGTTCCCGCATTCCAATATCCCTTAATCCAGGTCAGCAAATCGGCTTCGCTGATGGATTCGAGGGTGGCGGAAGCGTCGTCGTAGCGGCGGGGTGGGTTGGTGGCGGTGCTGCCCGTGGCCGCTGTGGGGTTGCTGCCCGCGTATTGGGGGTTTTTGAAGAAAACACGGCCGTTTTCTCGCCGCACCGCCAGCACCACATGCCCAAAGTTGTAGGGCTGGCTCCAATACATGGCCAATGGAATGGGCTGCTGCGCCGCGTCAATGGTGCTGAGGAAGCCGGTGCGTAGGCCGGGCTGCGCCGCCTGGTTCGCCGTCTGCGTCGTGTTGGGGATGTAGTTGGTGGTAAAGGTGGCGTTGAAAATCCCTTCCAGCCCGCGATCCGTCTCATCCGACATCAGCCCACCGGCAATGGTTTGCTGAAAAACGGTGTTGATGCCGTTGGGGGCATTGGCAGCGGCGGTGGTGCTGTAGGCGGGGAAGCGGCTGCCCTGGGCATATTTCAAAATGGTGGATTGAAAGGCCAGTTCGGCGTTGGTGCGGACAAAAAACGGGTTGGTTTGGGATCCGGCGTAGCGGGCGACCTGGAAGATGCCGGGGGGAATGGAAACGGCCGTTCCGTTTGCCAGCGTCGTTGCCCCACTGCTGCTCAACAACCCCACCTGCAAGCGGACATATTCCGACGGGTTGAGGGTGAGCAGCATCGTTTGCAGCGAGGTGGGGGAGCAAGTGCCAGCCGCCCCCTGGTTGATTTGGCCGTTGGGGTCCAAAATTTCGGTGACGACATCGCTTACCAGTTCGGCCGGCGTGGCCGCCCCCACAATGTCGGGATGGGGGGTAATGTTGAGCAGGGCCAGCAAGTTGTCAATCAGCGTCTTGCCGCCACGCAGGTCGGTTTGGACAAGGGCCGGAATGGTGATGTTGCTGCCGCGCTGGATGCGGCGACTGAGCAGGCGGGGCAGTTGCCGCCGCGCCGGGCCGCCTAGCAGCCACAGCTTGAGCAATTTGCCCCGCTGCGCCGCGCTGGTGATTTCGGTTTGGAAGGTTTGGTGCCCAAAAATGGCGACCAACGCCTGCCTGTCGGCCGAGGATTCGTCCAGGTTGTGCCAGAACCAGCGCAGCAGGGTACTCCACAAGGTGTCGAAGCCGGTGATGCCGCCCATGGCGTTAACGGCCGTTTCGTCCGGCACCACCATCGCCGTTGGTGAGGCGCAAATAGTCAAAATGTTGAGGTGGGGCGCGTCCACGTTGCCACTAATGGCCGAATCGAGCGGCCAGACGCGGGCGGTGGAGCCGCCGGGCGGGGTGACGCGCACTCGATAATAGAGTACGCGGGTAAAACGGCTACGCGGCGGGGTGTTGCTGGACTTCAACGTTTCCTGCACGTAGCCATCCCACAGTGCCTGCGGCATTGTCCACACGGCGCGGTTGCCACTGAGAGTGATGGTTTGGGCGGGGACGGTGATGTGGCGGCTGCTGCCGTTGTCGTCAGTGATGGTCTCGTTAAAGGCGACATCGCTGCTGTAGTAGCGCAGATTGTCGGGCGCGACGTAGCTGGCGGGGGCCAGCAGGGCGGCCGGGTCCCAGGCGAGTTCAACAACGGCCGTTCCGTTCTCATCCGCCATAATTTCAAACGTCGGTGGCTGGGTGTCACCCGGCCAGCTTGCCAATAAGGGTCGAATACGTAACCAGTTCATGTAAAACCTCCGATAAGGGTGGGGAGTAATCGGTAATCGGTGATCAGTAATCAGTTTGCTACACTGATTACCGATTACTGGTTACTGATTACCATTTTTAACTTCCAACACAACAATACATTTCTATACCCGCCACCTCCCCCCGCCACAGTTCCACCTCAACGGCGCGACCGATGCGGGTGGTGAGGCTGGTGGGTTGGGTGGTGAGGGCGAGTTTGTAGAGGGCTTCGGCAAAACGGCCGTTTCCGCCAAGTTGCTCAATCGTTTGCGCCAGCCGCTGGTGCTTGCCCGGTTCCTCTGGCTGTCGCGCCCAAGCCGTGGTGCCAACCCGCACCCTGTCCGGCTCCGGCAACGCCACCGAAATGCTCCACGGGCGGCTGCGTGGGGAAATGGACTGGCCGAAGAGGGGGGTGAGGGCGGCAGAAACGGCCGTCCAGCCCTGCGGCAGGCCGTAGGCAACCAGGGCATCGGCGGGGGTGGTTTGCCGGTCTAGCTGCCAGGTTATCCAGGACGACGGACGACGGACGATGGACGACGGATGATTTGGGGTGGTCTGTGGTCTGTGGTCTGTGGTCTGT
Organism: Ardenticatenaceae bacterium; assembly: GCA_020634215.1. Classification (GTDB taxonomy): domain Bacteria; phylum Chloroflexota; class Anaerolineae; order Promineifilales; family Promineifilaceae; genus JACKCD01. Next base: position 71,187 of record JACKCD010000021.1, read on the forward strand.
TTGGACAACGGACGACGGACGACGGACGACGGACAGTCCTCAGTGGTCAGTGGTCTGTGGTCTGTCGTCTGCCCCACTGGCGACTGACACTTAAAAATACGTCCGCGTGGCCCCAGGGCGGCATGGGCGCGGCGGAAAGCATCTTCGGTAGCGGTGATTTGGCTGAGGGTGCAGGCGGCGTGCCAGGCGGCGGTGGGGGTGCGGAGGTAAACGGCCGTTAATTCCTGCCTTTGATAGATGGGAGATGATTGACCGAGGACCGAGGACGAAGGACGGAGGCCATAATTCATGCTTTCGTCGTCCGTCGTCCGTCGTCCGTCGTCCGTCATCCCAATCTGCGTATGTAGCCACCGCTGCCCACCATCTTCCCCATCCGCCAACCGCTGTACCAGCCGTAGTTCCCGGTCGCCGGGGGCGGCCAGTGCCAGCAGCAGCGTGCTGCCAGCGTCAATGCAACTGCGGTCAGAGTGGGGGGAGAAACGGCCGTTGGCCGCCTGCTGCGCCACCAGCCGCGCTTGCCGTCCCAATCCTGTCAGCAGTGCTGCCTGAAAGAGGAAGTCGGTTGTGGGTGTTTCGTGCCGTGCTTGTGTAAGAATCATGTTTTTTCTCTAGTAATCAGTAATCAGTAATCAGTTATCAGTTATCAGTCTACCGATTACCGATTACCGATTACCGATTACTGTTTACCGATTACAGTTCCGGCGGCACCGACGACAGCAGCAAAAACGTATCCCGCGAGGAAAAGGGGCCGACGTGCTGCTCAAAACCGGTGTCCAGGATATAGGTCAGCTCATAGCTGTAGTCACGCATTCCGGCATCTTGCAGCTCCAGCCGCCAAATTTCCCCCTTGCCCGGCGCGGCAAACATCATTTCCTGCTCCGCTTGGTAGCCATTAAACGCATCGTGGTATTTCAGGCACAGCCGAATCCGCTCCACGCCATTTTCCGCCAGCGGCGGCCCCAGCAGTTCCGGCTGCACTTCCATCAGCTTGGCATAGACCGCGCCCACGGGCAGCGTCGTTTTCTCGGCCTGCATCCAGCCCGTTTGGGTGACGTTGCCAGCCGCATCAATCAGCAGTTGGCTGTACCAATAGCGACGCTGGGCGGGGTCGGCCAGCGGCACGCGCCACTGGTGCAGTTGGTTGATGTTGCTCTGGTCAATGAAGAGGGAGCCAAATTCGCGCACGCTGTTGGCTTCGTCAATGTATTTGAAATCCACGATCAGGTTCATGATTTCGGCGCGGTTGCCCGCCACCAGCACCCGTACCGTCAGGTAGTCGTCGGCGGGGTCGGTGATAAACACGGTGTCGTCGAGGGTGGTGCGCCAATCTTGCTCTAGCCGTTTGCCGTTGAGTCCGAGGTAGGTGAGGCGATAGGAAACGGCCGTTCCTGCCCCAGCCCGCGTGCGAAAAGCAAAGGGAAGCTGCTGCTTGCTTTCATCCAACAAGGCCGCGTCTTCGTGCGTCCAGCCCGTTTCCGTGTCTACATAGCGCAAATGGACATGCACCTGCGGGTAGCGGTCGAACGGGAAGCCGCGCACAAGCTGGGCTTCGACTTGGCGGGTTTGGTACAGTTCGCGGGGGGAGAGGATGAGTAAACGGCCGTTATGTTCGCGCCAACCAGTGGAAACGGCCGTTTCTGGCCCCGGCAGTGCCTCCGGCCGAAAATGCACCGTGTAGCGATAGCGCACGTTGTTACCCACCTCCGGGTTATACCACGCCGCCTTATGCACCCGCTTTTGTGTCTCATCCAACAAAAACGACCAGCTAACCGGGAACGTTTCCGGCTCTTCTTCCGGCAGCAGCCCGTAGTAAACATCGGTGCTGATGGCGTGAATGCCGTCGGTGGCAAAGTCCGCATTGGCCGAAATGTCAAACCCCAGCTCCTCCCACATCGCGTCCTTGCCGTCCACCACCGTCACCACGTCGTCGCGGGTCAGGTTATAATCCTCAAAAAAGAGGCTCAGGTGAGCCTGCGGGGCGATGTGGCGCGAGACGGCCTTGAGCATGGTGTAATCTACCGCCAGCGTTCGCACCTGCGTCATGTTTAGCTCCAGCCGCGAGTAGCCCACGCTCGGCCAATGGTGAATCAGATTCACAATTTGCCGCGCCGTTTGCAGTCCCTCCATCGCTCCGCCGTCGGTGTCAAGCTGATTGGGGTTGGTCACAGGTTTGAAGAACTTCTCCAAGACAAATTCTTCCAACTCCTTCCGCACCGCCTTAAACTCCGACTCCATCCCCTCTTCATCCACCCCTTCCAGCGAGGCGGTGAAGGTGATGAGCTGTTTTTCTTCCAGTTCATCAATGATTTCGGCGGTGTTGATTGAGACAAAAACGAGGTCAACGGCGTATTTTTCGCTGATGTGGTGGTAGACCTGTTCCCAGTCGGCCTCCACGTGGACGTTAAACGCCCGCTGCAAGCCTGCATATTCCAGGTCGTAAACCACCCCGGCCGGGATAAACCCTTCAAACGCCCCCAGCATCAGTGCCGCCGCTTTTTTGCTGAGCATGGCGCTAAAGATGGCGCGGTTTTCGCCGTAGAGTGACGGCACGCCACTGCTTTCCAGCATGGGCACCCATTTCGAGACCGGCTCTTCGGCCGGTTCTTCCCCTGCGGCGGGGGGCGGCTGGGTCACTTTGTCCAAAAACATCAGCCGCACGCTGCCGCTACGGTAGGGCAGGGGAGCCAACCGGGGGGGCATATCGAGCGAGAGGTCGGTCTGGATTTTTTGCGCCACTTTGTTGAGCGTCGCTTCCGGCCAGGCCAAGCTGGTGTCGAACACCAAAAAACCAGCGGCGTGTTCTTCTTCCGGCGGCACTTCGTCCAGATTTTCGCGGAAAATAAGCAGCCGAATCGCCGGACGGCCGTTTTCGTCCACCGCTAACTTTGGCCGATTGGGTAAGTAATAAAACTGGCGCGGGTCATGGTAGTCGGCCATCACCGGCACGCCTTCGTACATATAGTAGGGGGGGTGGAGGTATAACATAAGAGCCTCGGAAAATTGAGAATAGGGAATTAAGACTTGAGAATGGAGAACGGGTCATTCATTCTCAATTCTCAATTTCCCATTCTCTATTCTCAATTGCTATGCCCCATTCACATAACGCGGAATAATCACCCGCTTCTTGTCCAGCGTCACCGGCTCGCGGCTCACCACCGTGCCATCGGGCAGGTAGTAGCCAACGGTGAGGGTGTAGGCATCGGGGGAGTCGGCGAAGATAGGGAACTGGATTTGCTGGTCAGTGGGGGCGGTGAAGATGAGCGTGTCGGCAAAGTCAATGCCGTGCGCCGGGTCTTCGTAATCAAAGGCCACTTCCACCACGGGAGTCGCGCCAAAGTCCACCAGTTTGGGAATAAAGGTGCAGTTGATTTCGGGCACCAGCAGGCGCGGGATGATGAGCGCCGTTTCGTCGCTGGTTTGCTGTGGCAGGGTGATGGAACGGCCGTCTGCGGTGTGGTAGGTAATCTCATAGCTGTACTCGTTGCGCGTCGCCGCCGCCAGCGGGAAGCTCCAGCTTGCCTGCTGCCCGCTGGTGAAGGTGAATGTTTCCACCTTATGGATGTTGCCCACCGCGTCGTGGTAGCGCAGCGTGCATTCCACCACCGGCGTAACGGCAAAGTCGAGCAGGTTGGGCAGCAAATTCACCCGCAGGTGCGGCACTTCCTCCACCACAATCGGGATCGCCTGGTCGCCGTCGGCGTTGATCCAAGGGGTTTCGGTGAACGTGCCGTTTTTGAAGGTGGTCAGCACGCGGTATTGGAAGTGACGGAAGGTGGTGTCTTGCAGCACCACCGCCCAGGCGCGGAACTCGTTGGCCGCTTTCAGCAGCAGCGCTTCGTCGGCGTTGTAGCCGGTGGTCGGGTCTTGGTAGCGCAGGCTGATGACCGATTGCACGACGTTGTCCCAGCTTCCGGCCGGCACCAGCCGCACGTCCAGCTTGTCATAAAGCGGCGCATTGATGAGCAACTGCCGGTTGAGTGTATCCTGCCATTCACCCTCAATCATCTGCCCATCCTTGAGGAAGAAGCGGGTGCGATACTGGACGGGGCGATCCCACTCGGTGTAGATGTAGCGGCTGTAGTTTTGCTGCTTCTGCCCGTCGGCCAGCACATAGGTCATCGCCTCTTCATCCACACCAGAGCCGGGGTCGCGGTAGCTGATTTCCACCTGCACTTGCTCGACGGTGTGGGCAAAGTCAATGTTGCCCGCCAGCAGGTTGATGGCGATTTTGCCAGGGTCGGCGACGGTCAGATTGAGATGCGGGCTGGTTTCGCGGAACCAGCGGCTGAAGCGGTCGGGTTCGCGGCCGTGGAAGGCGACGCGCCAGCGGTATTGGTATTCCCGCTTGCTGCCAATGAGGCTGGGATCCCAAGAGCCGGTGGTGTTGGCCTTCGTAAAAGTGAAGGTTTGGACCTTTTCCACCAGTTGGTTGTTTTCGTCACGGCCACTGTACTGCACTTGGCACTCGACAAAGGCTATCGGTTCGTTGTCCCAATCGGCGTAGGCAGTGACGTTGAGGCCGAGGGTTTTGAAGAAGTCGTCGTCCAAATCCACCACGCGGACGTATTTTTTCATTTCGGCGGCGCTGAGGTCGCTGAAAAACGCCTGCATGGTTCCCTGCGGGTTGACTTTCCACTCGACGATGGAGGTCATTTCTTCGTCGTAGTTGATGGAGACTTGGCTGTAATCTACTTCGGTTTTGATGTAGTAGATGTCTTTTTCGCTGTTGACAAAATCGGCCGTTGGGTCATCGGGGTTGGCGGGTGGGGCTTCTTTCTTTTGGAAGAAGCTGTCCTTAATCATATCCTGCACCAGCTTCATCGCCGTGGCGCGGATTTGCTGCACAAAGTCGTCTTCGAGCGAGAGGGTGCCGGTGTCGAAGCGGACTTTAATCAGCCCGGCATCAATCGCCATGCCAAGCTGGGTTTCGTAATGGCTCATGTCGTCTTCGCTGCAATCGTGGCCGTCGTAGTCGTGGTCAACCTCTTTCAGGGCGGCGTGGAGGCTGCGGCTGTCGGCTTCGATCATCAGCCGGACGGGGGGAATCCGCGCCCAGAATTTGAGTTCGTAAACGACCTGGATGGGGGTGAGGTCGGTGGCGCCGCTGCCATCAGGGTTGACGAGGGTGCGTTCCATGAAGGTGGCACCTGCTTCGGTCAGATCCATGTTGACGGCGGCGGTGTTGTTGCCCACCAGCGACAGGGGGCCGTCGGTGACGCGGTGGCTGACGAGGGCTTCGCTTTGCGGGGCGGAAACGGAGAATTTGCCATCGGTCCAGGTGGGGTAGTCAATGATAACCTTGGGCGGCTGGTCGCCGGGAGGGGCTTCGGGTACGTCAATGGGCAGACCGAGGCGCACATCATCAACGGAGAGGGATTTTTCGCTCTTACCGGGGTGATGGCTCCAAACGCGGTAGCCGCGCACGTCTTTGCCTGCGTTTTCGGCCAGCGATTTGAGGATATTCCAATCCTGATCAACGCGCTGCTGCAGCCGCTGTTTGATTTGCGCCAGGTTGCCGTCGGGGATGGAGAGGGCCACGTCGAAGGCAAGATAGCCGCCGCCGCGTGGCAGGTCGGGGTTTTCTTCGCGGTCCTGGTCGCCAAAGGCGTATTTGATGAGCAGGAAGACGGGGTTGCCGTTGACATCCTTCCGGATGGAGGGAACGTCGGGGATCAGGTAGAACTTCCAGAACATGGAGTCGTCCTGGTAGGCGGTGACGCCAAATTCGGGAAAATATTCGTAGGCTGGTACTTTTAACATGTTTTTTTACCTCGCTTAAAGCATCCTGTAATTTTTGGCGATTGGTTGATTGGAGATTGGAGATTGATGAAGGTCTCCAATCTCTAATCTCCAATCTCTAATTTCTTATTGGTATCTTGGAATGATGACACGCGGCATGGGCTGCACCTGGGTGGACTGGCGGTGTTCTTGGCCGTCGGCGGTGTAGTAGGTGAGGGTGTAGCTGAAATGTTTGCGGTTGGTGTCTTTGACGGGGATGACCCAGGTTTGGCTGTTAACGGCCGTAAATGTCACCGCCCCCACATGATGAACATTGTTCACCTCATCCAGATAGTCCAGATCGACCACCACGATGGGGGTGGCCGTGAAGTCCACCAACTGCGCCATCAGCGTGACCGTCAGGTTGCCGGCTTCCGGGGGACGGTAGGGGGGCAAAATAACGGCCGTATCTTGCTCCATCATTTCCGGCAGCAGCACCGGGCCATTGCTGTTGGGGTAGTGGGTAATCTGGTAACGGTATTGCACCGGGGCAGCATCGGGGGTGGCGACGCGCCATGTTTGTGCCTCCTTGCTGCGAAAAACAAAGGTTTCGCTGGCCTGCACCCCGGCGGCGGCGTAGTTGAGGGTGATTTCGGTGATGGGTGAAGCGGCAAAGTCGAGCCGGTCGGGGAACAACTGCACCTTGAGGCCGGGCTGGGCTTTGATTTCGACGGGGATGGTGGCTTCGCCTTCGCTGTGGAGCCAGGGGGTTTGGGAAAAACGGCCGTTTTTAAAACTCGCCGACACCCGATAGCTGTAGCGCGTGTTGGTCTTGTCGCGCAGCACCACCTGCCAGGTGCGGAACTCATCGCGGCTCTTCAAGATCAAGCTTTCCTCTACCGTGTACTGGTTGGCAAAATCCTGGTAGCGCAAATCCACCACCGCCTGCGTTAGCTCCTCCCAGCCGTCGCCCGTGGGCAGCAGCCGCACCCGCAGCAGGTCGGTAAACGGCTGGTTGATGAGCAACTGCTGGTTGACCGTGGTCTGCCACGCCTCATCCTCAATCACCTCGCCCGACTTCATGACAAAGCGGCGTTTGTACTGCACCGGTTGGGTGGGAAAGGTGTAGATGAGCCGTTCGTAGCTGGCCTCGCGGCGGGTGGCGTTGAGCGAAACGGTTTGTTCCTGCCGCGCTACGCCAGCGGCCACGTCTTGATAAGCCAGCGTCACCTGCACATTTTCCACCAGTTGGTCAAAGTCAATATGCCCTGCCTGCACCGCCAGCCGCACCCGGCCGGGGGTGGGAATGGAGATGTTGAGGTCGGGGGATCTGCTGCTCACCCATTCGGTGTACGGGCCGAAGCCGTGGTCGCGGAAGCTAACGCGGTAGCGGTAGTCGTAGTCGCGGGCATCGCCAATCAGGCTGGGGTTCCATGTCTGCGGCTCGATGCTGGTGAAGGTAAAGGTTTGGTTCTTTGCCTGCTGGTCGCCGTTTTCATCCACCCCTTTGTAGCGCACATCCACCTCCACTAAATCCAACGCCGCGTCGCCATAGTCGGCAATGGCGCGGACTTCCAGCCCCAGGTGTTGGAAAAAGTCATCGTCGAGGTCAACGGTGCGGACGTATTGCTTAAGCTGGTCGCCCGTTAGCCCGCGAAAGAAGGTAGAAAGGGTGGCCTGGGGATGCACCGGCCATTCCACGACGCTGCTTTGCTCTAGGTGCAGTTCAATGGACATCGTGGCCGAGTCGTACTGCTGCAAATAGAACTTTTTGTCGCTGGTGCTTTTGCCGGTGGCGGTGTTGGCTAAAGCCCCGTCATCGGTGCCGGGACCTTCGCCCAGCGGCGGCTGGTCGGTAAAAAAGCTGGATTCGATCATCTGCTGGACTATATCGAGAGCGTATTCGCGCAGCGATTCAATGGTGTCTTCGCTGAGTGAGCCAGAGCCGTTGTCAATTTGCACGTCAATCAGCCCGGCCATGTGGGCGGTGCGGGTGTCAATGTCGGTGTAGGCGAAGTCGTAGGTGGTGCAGTGGTCGGTGCCTTCGCCGTCCATGATTTTGCGAACGTGTTCATGGATTTTTTCCGAGTTGACGCTGATGTGGATGCTGGCTTTGGGCAGCCGCGCCCAGAAGGAGAGGTCGTATTTGACCTGCACGGGGGTGAGATCGCTGCCCGTGTGGCCGTCGTCGCCGACCAGCACGCGCTGCATAAAGGTGGCCCCTTCGTGGGTGAGATCCATGCTGAAGACGGCGATGTTGCCAGAGAGCAGGGAGGGTGCGCCGCTGGCGACGCGGTGGCTGACGAGCATTTCCGACTGCGGTGCGTCCATAGAGACGGCGCCGGCCGTCCAGGTGGGGGTGCCAAATTCGACGGTGGGGGGTTCGGTGGTGTTGGCAACGCCGGGCAACGCTTTTTCGGCGGCAGTGCCGTTTTGCAGCCGCGTCCATTCCTGGTTTACCCACTCCTGTAGCTCGGTGCGGACGGTTTCCAGCACGGGGGCGGGAACGTCGAACTGGATGTCAAAGTTGAGATAGCCGCCGCCGGGGGGCAGCTTGGGGTTGCTTTCCCGATCCTGGTCGGAGAAGGCGTATTTTGCCATGAAGAAGACGGGGTTGCCGTTTTTGTCAAGACGAACGCTGGGGTAGGCGTAGATGGGGTAGAATTTGTACCATAGTGCGTCGTCGCGGAAGAGGGTGGTGTCGGCAATGGTGCGGAAGGCGGGGACTGTTAGCATAGGGTTTGTACTCCGTTTTTTCGGTAATCAGTTATCAGTTATCAGTGGGTCTACTGATTACCGATTACTGATTACCGATTACTGATTACCGATTACTGATTACTGGTTTACCAATAAGGATTCCTGTACGGTGGACGGGGAAACGGCCGTTCCTCGCGTCCGAATGACACGCATGGCACGCAGGGGTATGGTGTGGTGGAGCGGCCAGGTGAGCGTCCAATCAATGGAGCCAGGGGTGAACTGTTCGATGGCGGCGGCGGGGGCGGCCAGGCTGGTGCGGGCGGCGGTAGCCAGACGGCTGGCCCATTCCAGCAGGGCTTGATCGCGCAGCTCGCTGAGGGCGTTGAGGGTCACGTCGCTGGCATCCACCAGCAGGGTCAGCAGTTGGCGGCGCAGCAGTTCGCGCAGGGTGGGCAGCAGCACATCGGCCAGGGTGGTGGCCCAACTGACGCGGCTGCCAGTGGGAATTTGGCCGATGAGATCGGCTACGAGGTCGGGGGCGGTGGCGTGGCCGCGCACCCCTGCGCCCGTCAACTGGGCCTGTGCCGTGAGTTCGGCGGCGATGACGATGGGCTGCCCCATCATAGCGGCGGGGAGTTCGCCGCCCAAAACGACGTTGTGGCTGCCGTAGCCAGCGGTGCGGCCGTGGGCGATCATGCGGACGCGCCCATTGTGCTGCCCCCAGGCGAAGACGGGGCTGACGTTCCAGGGGACGGGGTGAAGGTAGCCACCGAGCCGCTGCCCGGCGGTCTGTAGCTGCTGTGGATCGGCCCCAAAGCGAATGTCACTGACCAGGTAGGCGGCGGCGGTGGGGGTGGACAGCCAGCGAACGGCCGTATTGCTGTTGTCGGGTGCCGGTGCGTCGAGGTAGAAACGGTTTTTGTCGGTGGTGTCGCGGTAAACGGCCGTTTGTTGGTGGGTGCAGAAGGCGGGTAGGGTTAACATGGTCTCTCCTTGTTGCGGTAATCGGTAATCAGTAATCAGTAATCGGTAATCGGTGGGACTACTGATAACTGATAACTGATTACTGATTACAAATTCAGAACCAACTCCTCACTCTCCACCCACTCCCCCACCACCAGCGGCAGGGTGTTGCCATCGGAGTCGGTGGGGACGGTGTGGAGGCGGTAGCGGTAGCGGACGGGTTGGAACAGGGTGCGGCGGAAAAATGACCAGGTGCGGGGCTGGTTGGGTTCGAGGGTGTAGAAAACGGTGTTGTCATCATCCAGTTTTGCCAGTTCGATGCCGAGAAAGGCGTGGTTGTCTGCGCCGCGCTGGATGGTGATGATGTCGGGCTGTTTGGGTTCGAGGTCGTAGGTGGTGAGGGTGACGGGTTTGGCGGGTGTCGTAGAGACGCAAAATTTTGCGTCTCTACCAGACCCATCCCCAACGTAGACGTGAAATTTTGCGTCTGTACCGCCATCATGACCGGGTAGGGCGATGGCGGTGGTGGGGGAAACGGCCGTTAATGCCGCCTTTGCCACTGGTTCCAATTCCCCTTCCTGCCACAATGTCAGGTTGAGTTGGGGCGTGTGGGTGAAAACCATGCCCTCGGCCGCCACCTGCACAAATTCCATCCCCGCCAGTTCTCGGTCAATTGCCACCACCAATCCTGTTACAGGAACAAAATCGCGTCGCCAAACGGCCGACCAACCCACGCCGCCCTTGGGTGCCAGCGTCGCCGTCAGCCGTGCCGCCAGTTCCAGCGGGGTGGTCAGGGCGGGATAGGTGAAGGTGAATGATTGGACGGATTGCCTGCCGTCAAAGGTGAAGCTGCGGTACTGCGGCACGCCCGTCAGACCGGGGTAGCGCACGTCCACCTGCACCTGGCGCAAAAAGGCGGGGTCGAAGGGGAGGCTGTTGACGAGGTGGACGGCGGCCGGGGCAAACGGGCTGAGTGCGCCCACCACGGGAAACAGCTTTTGCCGCTGCGCCGGGTCGGTGAGCGATTGGTATAGCTCGCTGGCAGACCAGGTGAGAGTGTGCGTTACGGTCGTCAGGCGCGGTAGGCGCAAATCCCAGCTGTAGGTGGGGGAGAAGGAAGAGATAGGACGCAGATTTAACTGATGAACCTGATTTTTTATTTGGGGGTTTGTCATACCCGCGAAAGCGGGTATCCATACGCCACCCAACTGGATTCCCGCGTTCGCGGGAATGACATCTGTATCAATACGATCAGGTAAATCAGTTGTATCAGGAAAATCAGCGTCCCATTCTTCTTCTTCAAACCAGTCCTCAAGGGCGTGGTGGGCGAGTTCGGTGAGGAGAGTTTCGCGCAGTTCTATGGATGGGGCGGCTTCGCCAGCGAGCGATTCCCAGCTGATGACGGCAGTGGGCAGGGAGAGGAAGGCGGCGACGACTTCGGCGACGGGGTGGGGTTCGCTGCCGAGGGTGGCGTGGAGGGCTTCCCACAGCGGGGTGGTTTGGGCGGTAGCAAGCCAGGGCAGGGGTTCGGTGAGGGCGCGGTAGCCGAGGCTGAGTTCGATTTCGACAACGCCGGCACCGTCTTCGAGCATGGCTTGCAAAAGCTGGCTTTCGTGAGGGGTGAGCGGTTTGCTGGCGACCAGCGGGTTCAGGCTGGCGAGTGGCTGCCAGTCGCTGGTTTCATCTGCGTCCCCTTCCAGCCAACTGCGGAGGCGGAGGCGGAAGTGGGCGGTGTGGAGGGGGGGGGAAATGGGATGCGGACGAACGGGGACGAACGCGGATGAGGCCGTGATTTCTTCATTTGCTGCGGTTTCCAGCCCTACGCGCAGGAGGCCGCCGCTGGTGGTGTCGTAGTCGGCGTGGTGGCGCAGGAGGAAGAAGTCGGGTTGCGCTGGGTCGGCTGCCGTTTCGGACACGGTGAGATGGGAGGGCAGGTAGTAGGTAATCGCGCCGTCCCGATGGTCGTGGAAGGTGGTGAGGCCGTTTTCGGTTAGGGTTGGTGGTAGTTGAAGCATTTGCTCGTCTACCTGTCATTTCGAGGTCTTCCGAGAAATCCCGATGGACTTCATCTGCCAATGGGATTTCTCCTCGAAGACTCGTCGAAATGACAAGGTTCTTATGTTGTTAGGGCATGGCAGGTGTGACGGTGAGGGGTGTGTTGCCCATTTGGGCTGTCCATTCCGTTGGCGTGCCAAGTTTCACCCCTTCGGTGGTTAAGTACAGATTGGTGACGCGGTAGCGGTATTGCTGTGCATCTTGCTGGAGCAGCCAGGGGAGCAGCGGCATTCGCAGGGTGGCGGTGGTGGCGAGTTGGTCGGGGGTGAGAATAACGGCCGTTTCCGGTTCAAACTCCACCCGCACCCCAGCTAACTGAGCCATGCCGTCCGGCGGCGGGCTGTTGAAAAAGGCGGCATCCATGCTCACCGACAGGTCAAAGGTATGGCTGGTGTACCCTTCGTTAAACATAAGCAGCGGCCAAAGCTGGGCGTGGTTGACCAGCACCGTGCTTTCCAGCAGTGGCGTGATGTCGGCAACGGGGCCATCGTTGGGGGCAACCAGGTATTCAATGACCACGGTTTCGCCGGGCTGGACGGTGGCGCTGCTGTTGGTGGTGCCATCAGGCAAGATGAGGTGCTGCGGGTAGGCGAAGCGGGTGCCGACCTGCACCCCATAGAGGCTGCTGATGAGAACGGGGCTTTCGATGTGGTTGGTAAGCTGGACGCGGTAGCGGCCGGGCTGGCCGTCTACTGGCCCCAGGAAGTTGCGGTCAAACAGTTGTCCTAGCGTTTGGGTTAGCGACAGCTCAACGGGGATGTCGGCGGCGGTGCCGTCGAAGAGGGTGGCCTGCACCATGCCCGCCAGCCCAAGCCCGGCCGGGCTGCGGAAGCCCAGCATGACACGCTCAAATTCGGTGTCGCTGAGGGTGACGCTGTGGCGGATGCCTTCGTCAAAACTGATGGCGGCCTCCTGGGTGATGGGTTGGGGGTCGCCATTAGCGGCATCGAGCGGCAGGTTGAGCAGCAGGGTGCTGCTGGTGGGGTTGAGGGCGGTGAAGCGGGCTTCGCTGCCATATTTTTCCTGGGCGATGTTGAGCAGCCGTTGGTCAATTTGGGGCTGGACGTGGAAGGTGAGTTCAACCTGGTAGAGCAGTTGCTCTTCGGCCAGCACGTTTTGGAAGAGGAGCATCAGGTCGGGTTCGTAGGGGGCATCGGCCACGCGGGCCAGTTGGAACGCCTGCGGCTCGTAGTAGATTTGGTCGCGCAGGGTGGAGTCGCGGTAAAAAGTAATGGTGTCGCCCTCGAACAAGATGTCGTCGGGGAGGAGGATGTGGTTTTGGGAAGGGTTTTGCGGCGCGTCGAAGACATAGGCATGGGTGGTGGGGTCGAAGCGGAAGGGGGCAAGAAGCTGGATGGCTTCGGCTGGGACGCGGATGAGGGCGGGCTGCTGGGGGTCGTTGGGGTTGGTGTAGATGCCAGCGGGCAAGGCTGGCCGCCGCACGCTGCCCCAGTCAATGGCGTAGTCGCTGTTGCGGATGATGTCGAGGATGGCGGGGTTGGCGATGAGGCTGGTGTTGATGGTGGTTGGGGGGAGAGAAACGGCCGTTTCCATTGCCCCCAAATTTGCCAAAATTGCGCTGAGGTTGCTGTTGAGAGCAATAGAACTGGTGGTCGCTGCTGTGGCACTGGTGGCGATGTTACCCCAATTGATATTACCGATGACAGCGGTAGATGGGGTGGTGAGGTTGAGAGAACGGCCGTTCATACCGCTCAAACGCCCCGACCAACGAGCAAACTGCCGCCAGGTGTAGTAGCCGACGGTGCCGCTGCTGCGAATTTCCAGTTGGGCATCAAAGGCGGGGTCGGTGAGGATTTGGTAGAGGCGGTCGTACTCTTCGACCTGGTAGATGGGGAGGCGGCAGTGCCAAACGCCGTTTTCGTTTTCGTTTAGCGCCCCCAGCGGCTGCCACAGCAGCGGGCTGGTTTGCGGTGCGTCGGCGCGGCGCAGACGGTAGAAGTCGGTGCGGTCGGTACGGCCGTCGTTGTCGGCGTAGTCGTTGACCACCGTCGCTTCCAGTTCGTCGCCGTCGGGACGGACGGTGATGTGGGTTTTCTTGAAGCCAAAGTTGTAGGAACCCCAAAGCTGGTCGGCTCCGGCGGTGACGGGCGCAGCGGGGATTTCGCCCCAGTCGCAATCTTGGGGGTGGCATTTGCCATAGCCGCGGGAAACTGTAGCCCGCGTCGTTTACGATGGTGAGGCGGGTCATGCCGCTGGTATTGGGGGTCTACGTTGACCCAATCGCCAGCGAGGGTGGATGGCTGGCGGCGATGGCAAAGGCGGTAGCCGAGGTGGCGAGCCACGGCTGGTGGGGATGGCTGGCGGCTGGCTTGCCCAGTGAGTTAGGGCGCGGAGGCGGGCTTGCTGTAGCCGGTGTCGGTAGCGATTTGCTCGATGAGTAGCCTTGGTGGTCAGGGCTGAAATTGAACTATGTGTAGCGGTTTTGAATGTCGCGCCATTTTGCTTCACGATACGGTTCAATAAATTGGGGGCAGGTTGGGGAGTGAGTTTGAGGGTGAACCAGCCGAGGGGCCGTTGGGGTCGTCGCTGGCTTGCGCCATTTGAGGGCGGTATAACGGCCGTTTTGGCGTGTAGCTCATATTCCGGCAAATAAAACCAGGTGGTGTCGTCGGCCGAGGAGGTGCAGAGGCGTCGCCGGGGATGGTGGTGCTGTCGGGTGAGACGGGGACTGGCTGTTCGGTTTCATTGCCGCTGACTAGTCCTGTTGCTGACATGATGGCGCGAAGGAGTTCGCGGTTGGCGGCGAGTCACCGCGGGGTAGGCGATGGTCGGGATTAGGGGTGACGATGTAGAGGGCGGTGGCTGATTAAGCTTCACTAAAAGTGAGTTGGGCATGACAGACATTTCTCCGATACGGGGCAAGCGTTACCGATACACTGCTGGTGGCGTTGCCCGTTACGTACTGTTGATTCCGCTACGTTTTGAGGCGGGCTGCTGTGATGGTGATGTTAAGCGATAGGAAATCTGCCGTTAATTTCGATCGCTAATTGTTTGGTGCCGTTTGATGAAAAATGATGGACAGGGGGTGAGTGATTCTTCCTGAGAGGTTGTTTTTACGTTTTTTCACAAATGGATGGGGAAGTGTGCGGCATTTGCTCCTCTACACGAAATACTGCCAAAGCAATTGGTTTACGGTAAAATCATTCAAAGACAGTGGTTAACGGACGTTAATTGCTGTGAGCAAAGAACCGGCATCGTTTTGGGGATTAGGAGATTGGAGCGATTGAGCGTTCATCTCCCCTGTGGAGGAAACGAGTGTTTTGGGTGGGTGGATAACCTAAATGCTTGAGGTTTGGTTTATGTGTGTTGCACACCTACACGAAATTTTCTCAAACAAGCCATAACGTAACTGAACTTATTAGTAACAAACTCAAGGAGCACCTCAGGGCGAGCCTTGGTGGCCTGCTTCCACCATAGCTTGTGACAGCTGTATGCCAGAGAGCAGACCGAGAATGCTAAATCCGCCAACGAGAGGAGAATTGTGCCGTTAAAATTTGCCCGACAATGGTGCCGAGTATCGTGAGAGTAAGGTGGATAATGAAGCCAATGACTGCTGGTAATCTGGGCACCTCGGCAAATGTGGCCGAGGGTTCCATAGCGAGAGCAATTGAGGCCAAGCAAACAACATGCCAATGGTAAAGAAGATAATGATAAAGTAATGGTGGCGTCGCCAGCGGAGCTACCTTGTGTGAGGGCAAAGAGGAATATGAGGAGGAGAGGGTGGTGTTGACCAGCAGGGCGCGCAGGACTGAGGTTTCATGCCATATTGGAGGACGAACGCCACGTTTAGGATAAGAAGCCGCACCGCTACCAAAATGGCCACAACGTCGCAAAATAGAGCGGAAACCGTTCTCCGGCCCATAAGTTTGCTGAAAAATTTGCTGAGCCGGAGCAGGCATGAGAAAGGCACCATAGACAAACCCAGCTGTTATCGTGCAGTCAAAAGCCATGCGGTTGGTTAGCACTTCAGCAAAGGGGCATTGGCGCAGGCGCATCACGGTAAAGGGAACGCGTCGCTCAGGCGGGTGCCGTTTTGCTGCCGGATGGCGAACCAGATCGAGAGACGATGATCGCCAGCAGCAGGTATATAGTACAAAAATGTCGCCAGCGACCAAGAGAACAATTGCTCGGCCGATGGAGGAGCAATGATGGGGAATGAGAATAAAGACTATGACAAAGGACATAACCTGCGCCATGCCACGCCCTTCGTACTGATCGGCATTAGCGCCAAAAAGTGACACTGTAGCCAGCCACGCCCATCCCTGCAAAACGGCTGATTAGCATGACTTGGAAGGGGGGGGAAATGGCGAGCAGGCAGCCAAGCATAAAATGAGAAAGCTGGGTGAGCATGGCTGGCTGGTGGCCGGTGCTGTCGGAAAAGTGTACCGCAGATAAGCTGCCCCAGTGCCATGCCGAAAAAAAAAAAAAAAAAAAAGAGGAGGGAGATGATGATTGGTTGTCATTGGCTTGCTGTGCCCCTAATTCTAGCCCAATGGTTGATAGGGCGGGGAGCATGGCATCGGTGGAGAGGGCAACGAGGGCGATCATGGAGGCGGTGGAGGGCGGACGAATCTGCCAAACGAAGAGCGGTTTGCCGGAAGTTGGAAGTTGGTTTGTTTGACTGCGGTTTAAAAAGCTGTTGGTCGTTTGCCAAAGATGGTTGGGTTGGAAACAAATCTGGCCGTTTATTACATCATCTAGCTTACCACATAACAGGCGATCAAGCGCACTTCGATCGCTGATTTGCCTGGCTGGCACTGGGGGCACTGGTCTTGATCTCCTGCGGACGAAGCTACCGTCACCGCTGTTCACGGCAAAGCTGTTTCGCACGGCTTGTGGAATCGTTACCCGACTACGTTTGTGCGTTTTGATGGTAGGTGTCATCGTTTGACCTTTTCTGAATTTCGTATGATCTGGATAATCGTGGTTTTATAGTATGAGAGGAGGGCCAGAACGGCCGTTTATCCCCTACTCTCCCTACAACCCATGAGTCAGTACAACTTGGTTTACCCACGACCGCTTTGGTCTCTCTTTATTCACTGGGGGCTATATGCCCTCCTGCCCGGCATGAATGGCTAATACGTAACCACGAACGCATCTCCAACGAAGCGTACCAAAATATTTTGATCGCTTCAACCCCGACCTCTAATACGATCCCGGAAGCGGGCGCAGCAGGCCAAGGCCGCCGGATGGAAATATGCGTTGTGCTTACCAGCAAGCATCACGACGGCTTTTTGCCCAGGGACCTGATCTCACCGACTACAAAAGCCACCAACACCCCCTATGGCCGCGACCTCATTGCGCCTTACGTCGCCTTTCGCGCCGCCGACTAAAAATTGGCTTCTACCACTCGCTCATTGACTGGCACCACCCGATTATCCCGTTGACGGGCTGCATCCGTCGACCTGGCTTTTCGCCAGCAGGAAGCCGGCCGCGACATACTTCGTTACCGCGCCTATCTGGTACGGGCAAACGCGGAACTGCCTGCACCACATGGCAACTGGACGTCATCTGGTTTGACTTTAGCCACCCCTTGCCATGGATTGGGGGTTGGCCAAGGGGCAAGGCGCAACGATTGGCATTCAGAAGAGCTGCGCCAGCGATGGTGCGTGAACCGCAGCCAGGGGATTTTAGAGTCAACAACCGGCTGGATTTGCCCGGTGATTTTTAGGAATGCCGACAGCACCAGCCGTTTGGCGCGGTGGAGGTGGACAAGGCGGGTGTGTGTGCTGTGCCAGACGCTCAACGGTTAGTATCACCGTGACAATTTGAACTGAAATCGCCAGATGCTGATTCAAATGCTGGTGGATTACGGTGGCGAAGGACGGAAATGTGCTGTTGGAATGTGCCAAACGGCCGGGGAGAGTTCGAACCTCGTGCCAGCGAACGGTTGGCGGCGATGGGGAGGCTGCGGTTGCACGGTCGGGCGATTTATGGTTGTACTTCAGCGATTTTGTGGTTCACAGATTGCCGCCTGGACGCAAAACGGCAAGTGCTCTATGTGCATCTGCCGCTCACCCGTTCCGCGATTTGCACCTGCCGGGGCTGGCGGGCAAAGTGGCCTATGCCCAATTTCTGCATGATGCGTCGGAACTGCTGTTAGTAATGAACATGACAATAATAACCCCGCGCACCATTGCGTCAGCGCGAATGCCGCCCAATACGCTGACGCTGGAGCTGCCAGGTTCAGAAAAACCGGTTGTGGTGGTGCCGGTGGTGGAGTTGTTTTTGCGGTAAAAACGGCCGTTTATGTCGCTACGTTGTACTCCGTTTGGGCATCAATCTGGCGTGGCGGCAATCTCCATTTCAGATTATTTATTTTTCTGGCGTCAGCCGGTGGGCGTGTAGAGGATGGGGAATCTGTCGTTAATGTCACTACCAAAAAACGCCACCACGTTTGTCACCGGCCGGTCGCGGGGGCGGGTAAGCGGCTAAAACCAGATGGAGGGTATCGCTGTCCGGCGGGTAAAGGTGGTCACGATGACCCGTCAAACGACAGGGCAAAAGCCAACATGCCCCCGGCCAGCAGCGCCGTGGCGATGTTGGGCAGCACCACATGGCGAAACGTTTGGAAGCCATCGGCACCTAAATCCATCGAAGCCTCAATTTGCGAACGGCCGAAACTGCCGAAAACGCGCCATACGCTGTTGCACGCACCACGCAAAAGGTGGCGTGCCCGATGACAATGGTCCAAAACGAAAACGACAAATTTAGCAGCCCCATCATGGAGCGCAGGGCGATGCCGGTGACGATGCCGGGCAGGGCGATGGGCAGCACCAGCAGGAAGGAGATCGCTTCCCGGCCAAAAAAGCGGCTGCGATAAACGGCGGCGGCGGCCAGCGTTCCCCAATATCAGGCCATGGTTGTAATGGAGTGCTACTCTGCACCGAGAGTGTGAGCGCCACAGGTCGGTGCGGTTCCAGGCCACGCCAAACCATTTGAGCGTTAGGCCTGGCGGTGGGGGAAGGTAAAGGCAGCTCTCATCAGTGGTGAAGGCGTGAGCATGACGATGTATAGCGCCGTGCAGCAGGAAAAGCAGCACGGCGATGGTTGCCAACTTGAGTGACCAAGGGCGGTGATTGAAGGTTAGAGCATCGAAAGCTCCCACCTTTCGTTCCCCAGTGATAAAACGGCCATGACAGCGATGGGGATCACGGTGAACGCCGTTGGCGGGGAATGTTGCCTGATGTACCCTGGTAGTTATAGACGGCCAGCCTGATGAAGGGCTTAAGTCGCTAATGACGGATGGGATGATGAAGCCGAGGGTGAGGGAGAAGGTGAAGATGGACAGCGACGATGCCGGGAAAGACGAGGGGGAGGCTGATGGGCGCAGGAGAAACGGACGTCCGCCCAAATCTCCCGACGCATCAATCAGCGAATGGGGACGCGCTCCAGTGCCGCCTGAATGGGCAAAAAATCATGTAGGGGAGCCAAATATAGAGGAAGACGAGGAACAGCCCCAGCGATGGAAAAACCGATAGCGATTTAGCCACCGATGCCGGGCAGTCCCAGCACCCAATCCAGTGCCGGTTAGGGCCTGCCAGCGATAACCAGCTTAGTACCCCTTCCTTGCCAGAATCAGCTTCCAGGAGTAGACGTGGATGATGGTGGAGACCACAGCGGCAGCAAAATTGCCAGATAAAGAATGGCTTTGCCGCGCTGGGAGGCGTAGCGGACAACGTAGAAGGCGAGGGGGGAAGGCAGGGCGGCGGCAATGGTGACAGAAGGGCCATGCCGGTGGTGCGGAGCATAATGCCCAAATGGGAGGCGGTACCAGGTCGCGGTAGCTGTCGAGTGACAATTCGCGCACCATTTGCCCGGTGAAGTTGTTTGAGGTGGAAGAAGGATTGCAGCAGCAGTGCCAGCAGTGAGCCGACGTAGACGATGAGCATCCAAAATAGGGGTAGCTAAGCAGCAGAGCCACGCCGGGGCGTGTGTAGAGCGCGGTGGAAAGTCGTCGCCAGAGGGAGGGTTGTATTTCGGTTAAAGTGGTCATGTTTGGAGAAGTAATGTCGTTTTACGACCGCTTCGCGTACAGTTGTCAGTAATCGGTAATCGGTTTGACTTGTGACTGATTACTGATTACTGTTTACCGATTACTGATTACTTTTCTGCCAACGGCCGATTAAATTCACGCGGCCAGACCAGCCGCACCTGTTTGCCCCGTGCTGACAGCACATCCATCGAGGTGGTGTCGAGATTTTGGGCAACAACGGCGATTTCGCTGCCGTTGTCGAGCCGGACGAGGTAGCGGGTGTTCATGCCGAGGTAGACGACTTCTTCGACGCGGCCGGTGGTGGTGCATTGGGTGGGGGAAACGGCCGTTTCTACCGCCACCAACCGTATTTTTTCTGGCCGCACGGAGAATGTTTGGGGGGAGCCGGTGAGAGAAACGGCCGTTTCTCCCTCCATCACATTCGATACTCCCACAAACGTTGCTACAAACCGCGTTGCCGGGTGTTCATAAAGGGCAGCCGGGGAGCCAACCTGCTCAATTTTGCCCTGGTTAAACACGGCAATTCGGTCACTCATCGTCAGCGCCTCTTCCTGGTCATGCGTCACAAAAATAAAGGTAATGCCGACCTCGTGCTGAATTCCCTTTAGCTCCACCTGCATTTGCTGCCGCAGCTTGAGATCAAGCGCCCCTAGCGGTTCATCCAGCAGCAGCACCCGTGGCCGGTTGATGAGCGCCCGCGCCAGGGCGATGCGCTGCTGCTGCCCACCGGAAAGCTGCGACGGCTTCCGGTTTTGCAGCCCTGGCAGGCGCACCAGTTCCAGCATTTCGGCCGTTCGCCGCTCTCGCTCCGCCTTGGGTACCTTTTTGATCATCAGCCCATAGGCAATGTTTTCCCCCACTGTCATATGGGGAAAGAGCGCATAATCCTGAAAAACGGTGTTGACATCCCGTTCATACGGCGGCAAATTGGTCACGTCTTGCCCATAGAGCTTGATCTGACCCGCTGAGGGCTGCTCAAACCCGGCAATCATCCGCAAGCAGGTTGTTTTGCCCGACCCCGATGGCCCCAGCAACGTGAAAAACTCACCGTCGTCAATCGTAAGGGAAACATGGTCAACGGCTTTTACATCGCCAAAAAGGCGACTTACATTGTGGAATTCAATTGCGGGTGAATTAGTTGTTGCCACAATTATGTTCGGCTGAACCCACGCACTAGGGAGTTAACAATTTATTT
Organism: Ardenticatenaceae bacterium; assembly: GCA_020634215.1. Lineage (GTDB taxonomy): Bacteria > Chloroflexota > Anaerolineae > Promineifilales > Promineifilaceae > JACKCD01. The sequence goes on from JACKCD010000021.1 coordinate 91,832, forward strand.
GAGTAAGAAGTCTTGTCATTTCGACGAGTCTTCGAGGAGAAATCCCGTTTGCTTGGCTGTTGCCAACGGGATTTCTCGGAAGACCTCGAAATGACATATTTACCCGTTTATTTTGTTAACCTCAAGCTGTGTGGGTTCAGCCAATAAATTAAACAACCATTAACGGCCGCCGATGACAGCGACGTAGTTTGTTACCCATTCATGGTAGGGGACACATTCTTTGCCATCACCACAGTCGGCTACGGGCGTTTTCCAGAAGCTGATGCGGTCGAAGTTGTCAATGCCGTTGATTTGGCAACCTTCGGCGGTCAACAGTTCGTTGCCGTCACAGGCGGCCGGCACGGAAGGTACCGAGCCAAACCAAGCGGCCAAATCACCCTGTAATTGCGTGTTGATAGAATGGTTGAGCCACATGTAGGCGCAGTTGGGGTGTTCGGCGTTGATGTGCATCATGGTGGTGTCGGCCCAGCCGGTGGCCCCTTCAACGGGAATGACGCTGGCGATGGGTTCACCGCTGAACTGGAGAATGTTGACTTGGAACGGCCAGGAGCTGGAGGCGGCCACACCCTCGTTGGTGAAATCATCAATTTGGATGAAAGCGTCGTGCCAGTAACGACCCACCAGTTTGCGCTGCTCCCGCAGTAAATTAAGGGCGGCATCAAATTGTTCCCGTGTCAGGGCATAGGGGTCTTCAATGCCGAGTTCGGGTTGATGGTATTTAAGGTAAAGGGCGGCATCGGCGATGTAGATGGGGCCATCGAAAGCCTGAACACGCCCGGTGTTGGATTGCCCATCGGGGAGGGTCATTTCCTCAAAGACCACGTTCCAACTGTCGGGAGCAGCACCGGCGAAGGCTTCGGTGTTGTACATGAGGACATTGGAACCCCACTGGTAGGGGACACCATAATGTTTGCCGTCTACGGTGTGCCAGGCGGCACTTTGCAGCTTGGGTTCGATGGTTGACCACCCTTCGATGAGGTCGGTGTTGATTTCTTGCACCGTGCCGCCAGAGATGAGGCGGAGGCTGGCATCGCCGGAAGCGGTGACGAGGTCGAAGCCGCCTTCGTTCATGAGAGCCACCATTTCGTCGGAGGTGGCAGCGACTTTAACGCTGACGTTGCAGCCGGTTTCGGCTTCAAAATCTGTTACCCAGTCATAAGCGGGGTCGGTTTCGCCCCGTTCAATGTACCCGGCCCAAGCGACGATGGAGACGGCTCCTTCCCCTTCGCCAATTTCAGTCAGGGGGGCACCCGGTTCGGCAGTGCCGCCGCTGCTGCACGCAGCTAATAAGCTGATGAGTCCCACAATGAAAAACCAACGCACAATTTTTTTCGAGTTCATATCCTTCTCCTCTCGGTTTGATAAATAAATATTTGCGCTGTCTGTGGATGTTGTTATTGGCAGTTGCTCAGTAAGCATTTCCTCCTTGTATACGAAACTTGATTGTTTTGTTGATAAATAGTGTGGTGGGGTGATGAACGGCCGTTAAAAAAACCGCCCATTTAACAATCTCTAATGTAGCTGTATTTAGGCAATTTGCCTAGCTTTTTTGATAAACCTCCGAGGCTTCAAAAACCTCGGAGGTTTGGTCAGTTAGGCAACGGCTTGGTGCCGCTGCTGCCAAGCCTGAAACGTGGTTACGCCCAGCGCGATGATCGTTAGCGGGACGATGACGATGAGCATGATGGTGCCGAAGGTGGCGAGGGATTGATGCTGGCTGGCGGCCAGGATGAGATAGAGGGTATAGGCGATTTGATAGCCGAAGAGCAGTGCCCCTTCCCAGCGAGCGATGATGCCGCCAGTGAAAAAGATGGGCAGACACATGAGGGCTACGGCGATCATGATGGGGATATCGAAGCGCAGAACGGCCGTTTGTATCTCAATCCCACTTGGCGACACAATACTTGCCAACCCCATCACCCCCAAAATGTTGAACAGGTTGCTGCCCACCACATTGCCCACGGCTATGTCCCGCTCCCCACGCAGCGAGGCCACGACCGAGGTCATTAGCTCTGGCAGAGACGTGCCGGCCGCTACAATCGTTAGACCAATGACCAGTTCGCTGACACCCAGATAATGGGCAAAGGCTACGGCACTGTCCACCAGCCATTGTGATCCAAGAACAAGCAAGCCCAGCCCAATGACAATTTTGCCAACGGTTTGGAGCCATTGCCGCGCTCCGGCCGGCAGCGCCTGCTCATATTCACTTTCGTTGGATGCCTCTTTGCGCCCCTGGACAATGAGAAACCAGATGTAGGCCAGCAGGCCGCCAAACATGAGAATGCCATCGAGGCGACCTAAACGGCCGTCTAATCCCAGCAGCAGCATCAGCACCGATGCCCCAATCATCAGCGGTACGTCCAGCCGGATGAGCTGTTTGGAAACGATAAGGGGTGCGACAATGGCTGAAAGCCCCAAAATAAAGAGAACATTGAAAATATTGCTGCCGACCACATTGCCCACAGCAATGCTAGCCTGGTCAGCATAGGCTGCCTTGATGCTCACGGCCAGTTCTGGGGAACTGGTACCAAAGGCAACGACGGTTAGCCCGATGATAAGGGGAGAAATCCCAATGGCGGCGGCAAGGCGGGAAGCACCCCCTACCAGCAACTCCGCGCCCACGACTAGAAAAACAAGCCCGGCGATAAAAAGCAAAATCACCATTTTTTTCGTTGACTCCTGTCGGCTCCCTGCTGACATTATATCTATTTGCCAAAAAACAGCTATGGGGGAAAAATGAGAAAATGATGATGTTGTTTTCTGCCCCGGCAGGATAAGATCGGGGTGAGGAGATCGGAGATTGGCGATTTTGAATCTCTAATCTCCGATCTCCCGTTAGACCATGAAGGTGTTTGTGAACGATCACGCAGATGAGTAAATCAAACTATCAATTGACACGCTTTGCCTGGCTGTCGGTGGCGGCAGCTTTGGCGACGATTGGCTTAAAAGCGGCAGCTTACTTTTTAACGGGTTCGGTGGGGCTGCTGTCTGATGCGCTGGAATCGGGGGTGAATTTGGTGGCGGCGCTGGTGGCGTTGTGGGCACTGTCGGTGGCGGCACGGCCACCGGATGAGGAACATGCTTATGGTCATTTTAAGGCCGAATATTTTTCCAGCGGGGTGGAAGGGGGGCTAATTTTGGTGGCGGCGGTGACGATTGTGATAACGGCCGTTAATCGCCTCCTTCACCCCCAATCCCTGGAACAGCTTGGTATCGGGCTACTGGTATCGGCCGTTGCTGGCGCCCTCAACTTTGTTGTGGCTCGCATTCTGCTCCGCGCCAGCCAGCAATACCAATCGGTGGCGTTGGAAGCGGATGCCCACCACCTGCTGACCGACGTGTGGACATCGGCCGGGGTGCTGCTGGGGGTGGGGGCGGTGGCCGTGACCCACTGGCAGCCGCTGGATGCGATCATTGCTATTTTGGTGGGCATTCAGATTATGGTGTCGGGGTGGCGGCTGCTGCACAAGGCGGCACTGGGGCTGATGGATACGGCACTGCCGGCAGAGGAGGTGGGGAAAATAACGGCCGTTCTTAACCACTATTGCCAAAACGGTGTCACCTACCACGCCCTCCGCACCCGCCAATCCGGCCAGCAGCGGTTTGTCTCTTTCCATATCCAGGTGCCAGGTGCGTGGACGGTGCATCGCGGCCACAGCCTGCTGGAAGAAATTGAGCGCGACATCCGCGCCGCGCTAGGGCGAATCGCCGTCTTTACCCACCTTGAACCCCGCGAAGACCCGGCTTCCTGGCACGATATGGTGCTTAATCGGGACGACCAAAGGCAATAACTAGATAGCGTGGCTGGAGATTGGAGATTAGAGATTGGTTAGTGTCACGAAGTTTTCGCCACCATTTTTTATTGCGTATTACGTATTGCGTATTTAGAGGGGAGTTACGCAATACGCAATACGCAATACGTGGACGTGGCGAAAAACTAAAGACACTAACGAGATTAGAGATTCAAAATCTCTAATCTCCAATCTCCTCCTAGTGAACCAAGCATGTAGACGATCATCTAATGCTAGGCGATTTCCGATTTTACGCAATAATTACCCCTATTATATGAAGAAGCAGGGGAGCAGGGGAGCAGGGGAGCAGAGGAGATTTTCCCCCTGCGCCCCTGCTCCCCAACACGCTAAAAAAAGGACGCTGATAGACCTGATTGATCTTTTTTATCAGGAAAATCAGGATAATTAGCGTCCTATTCCGAGGAGGAAACCGTTCACATGACTCGACTAACCGGTGGCGAAGCCATCGTCCAAACGTTAA